>CAWEQG010000011.1:0-258262 GCA_963811135.1 uncultured Solirubrobacterales bacterium
CCCACTGCGACGAGAACACGATCGGCGTGGTTGCGATCCTGGGCTCGACCTTCGACGGCAGCTACGAGCCGGTGGAAGACAACTGCGCTGCCCTGGACGCATTGGCGGCCAGCGGGGGACCGGACATCCCGGTGCACGTGGACGCTGCCTCGGGCGGTTTCGTCGCGCCGTTCTCCCAGCCCGACCTCGTTTGGGATTTCGCGCTACCGCGCGTGCAATCGATCAACGCCTCAGGCCACAAGTACGGCCTTGTTTATCCGGGCGTCGGCTGGGCGATCTGGCGCGAGAAGGAGGCGCTCCCGCGCGACCTGGTGTTCGACGTCAATTACCTCGGCGGGTCGATGCCCACCTTCGCGCTGAACTTCTCGCGGCCCGGAAGCGAGGTACTGGCGCAGTACTTCATGTTCCTCGCGCTGGGCAAGGACGGCTACGAGGAGGTGCAGCGCGCCTCCAACCGGATCGCCCGCCACATCGCCAACAGTATCGCCACGATCGGGCCCTACCGCCTGATCACCGATGGGAGCGACCTGCCGGTGGTCGCGTTCACGCTCGCGCCAGAGGTGACGAACTACACGGTGTTCGACGTGTCCGCGCGACTGCGTGAGTTCGGCTGGCTGGTCCCGGCCTACACGTTCCCCAAGAACCGGGAGGACCTGTCCGTGTTACGCGTCGTGGTGCGTGCCGGGCTGACCACCGACATGGCGGACCTGTTCCTCGCGGACCTGCGCAAACAGACGGGGTTGCTCGAGTCGCTCGAGAGCGCGATGCCCGAGCGGCGGCCCGAACAGCGCCACAGCTTCCGGCATAGGCGATCTACGGCTCGCGCTGCGTGCCGGGGCAGGCCGCCAGTAGGCCGGTTCGCAGAGGGCCTAGACCGTAGGCGCGAGCGGTGGATGGCGCTCTTCTTCGCGGTCGGCTCGGCCTGCTTCCTGTTCGGCCCGTTTCCCGGCTACGCGCAGCTCGTCGGTGCGAGGGCCGACGCGGTCACGTTCTTCGTCGGCTCCATTCTGTTCACCGCCGGCGGGGCGTTGCAGACGTTCATCGCGTTCCCCGAACGCCAGTCCGGCGGGTCCGGACGGGCGGCGTGGTGGGCCGCGGTGGTCCAATCCGCCGGCACGCTGTTCTTCAATGTCACGACCTATCAGGCTCTGCAAACATCGATCAGCAACCCGAACTACAACAGGCTCGTGTGGCGCCCGGACGCGTTCGGCTCGATCTGCTTCCTCGTTTCGGGCGCGATCGCCTACCAAGCCTCGTCACGGCACGGCTGGCTACCTAAGCGCGGCCGCCGAGGCTGGTGGGAACCATCGGTCAACCTGCTCGGCTGCGTCTTCTTCGGCATTTCCGCCGTGGCGGGCTACCTCGTTCCCTCGACCGGCTCGGTGCTCAACCTAGCGGCGGCCAACTTCAACACCGCCCTTGGAGCCGCTTGCTTCCTCACCTGCGCGCTGGCCACGCTCCTGACCGGCCGCACCCTCAAGTCGCCGCAGCTGCCGCGCCTGCACCGACTCGAGGCTGACGTCAAGCGGGACGTGGAACGAATCACGAACGCGACTGACGAGCCCGACCGCGCGGGGATCGCACCGTTGGATCGCGGGCACGCCGAGATGTGGGACGCAAGCTTCGGCGCGGGCGGCGCCCGGCGCGCCGCAAGTCTTCGCATGCGTTACACGAAGCCCGGAGTCGTCCTACAAGGGGTGGCAGGTGGCCCCGCGCTCCAGGGTCAGCAGACCACGACGATCGTCCAGCGTCGTCTCGAGGATCTCCTCGACAGGCACGTGGTCGGTCATAGCCGAGACCGAAGGTCGGGCAGCTCAGGTAGCGTGATCCTCGACCAGCCAGGGAGCGGGTGACCCCGTCCTGCACACAGGTCAGGCAGCGTTTCCGAGCGCAAGAACGAGGTCGGCGAGGCGTCCGCTTGTAAGCCATCTGCCGAGCCGCGAGAAGCGACCGTGACCTCTCAGCGATCGTCCGTGTTCGCGTCACGCGAGTCCAGACCGGTCTGGACGGGCACGGTTCGGTGGCGTGACGGCGAATATGGCGTCGGTCCTGCGCGGTCAGTTGCCGGGGAGGTCGACGCGCTTGACCGGGTGGAGCCGAGTTGTACGGATGTGCTCTTGAGCCCGTTCGCGTTGAGCGCGGCGCGTAGTGTCTGGGGATCAGGCAGCGGCAGCGGTCCGATCGCCCGCACCGTAACCCCGCTTTCGGTGGTTGAGACGTTACGACCTGCCAGCCGGCCTTGTTGGCCCAGGTGTTCGCCACGGTGGTCACGTCGCTGTTGGTCAGCTGTTGGGAGGTGATCTGCGCTGAGTCCACGGCCAACGGGGCGGCCAGCACGATCACGAATGCGACGACCACGGCGACGGCGAGCCGTGGACGCCCATGTGTAGACCCCAATCCCTGCACTGCGGTTGCGCGGACGCGGTAGATCGCCATCACGATCAGCCCCGTAAGCAGGATCGCGCCGAAGTTCGTGAGGCAGGAGCAGCGCCCCGAGTGCCTGTTTGGGCGCGCCGGACTCGAGCGTCAGCCCGACGACCGCGAGCGGCGGACCAGGGAGATCGCGATCGCGACGCCCGGCAGTGTGTCGGACACGTCGTCGCGCACGAGCGCGAAGGACCGACGGCGCCGGTCGCGAGCGCGGCGATCAGGTCGCCCAGCGTGGGTCGACGCGTCCGGCGACCTGCGAGTTCGTCGCGGCGACAACGGGCACGGGCGTCAACTGGCCCAGCAGCCAGCCGAGCGCGATCACGGCACAGGCTCCCGTTGCGACGAGCAGGAACGAGACCCCGAGATTCCGGGGATCCGCCGTAACCGTCGAAAGGACCATCCCGAGATCGGGGTCATCAGCGGCGCGACGATCATCGCCCCGATCACAGTTGCGGTCGAGTCGGTGACGACCCCGGCCGTGGCGATCACCGCGGCTAGCAGCAGCAGCGCCCAGAATCGGCTGAGCTTGCGCCCGCGCTCGGGACCATCGAACAGGAGCGCGTCGCGCATCCGGGCGAGGTCGGTGGCAGCAATCGCGGCATCAGGCTCTTCTACAGGCACCGGTCAGCATCCGCGCCGGCGGGAAGGCCCCCCTTGCGCAGGCGCCGCGCGGGAGCCTGGTCCCGGCAGGCTTGTGTTTGGTCGCCGCGCGGCTGCAATCCGGGCGCGCTTGACCGATGCCGTTCGACGCGGAGGTCTGGCCAGTTTCACAGCGATCCCCCGCGAGCCCGGACAGGACATCTTCAGATTGCCGGGACTCGACGCTTGGTGCGCTTCGAGCCTGCGGCGCTCGTCATCGGTCCGGCGCAGGGAGTTCCGGCGACCGCGCGCGCGAGGAGTTGGTTGAGCTCGGCGTCGAGGCGATGATGAGGGGGGTGTTCCCGTCAACTCGCCGGAGCGTCTGGAGGCTGGCGCGGTAATGGGCGAGCTTGGCGCGGTTTTTGGGCTGGTTCAGCTGCCACGTTGGCAGCAGTGCCAGCTCGCGGACTTTGGCGATCTTGTCGGCCGCGAAGACGGCGCGGGTGCCGGGGTCTGCGTGCGCGACACGGTCGCGTAGGTCGCGTTTGCGGGATTTGTAATCGCCGAGCGATGGGTCGTCTGAGACCGATTCGACGACCCGCGCGATTCGGGCACCGAAGCGGCGGTGGAGCTCGGCGCTGGTGGTCGTTGTCTTTTCGAGGATGTCGTGGAGGAGCCCGGCGGCGATGATTTCGTCTGGCTGGCCGTCACCGTGCAGTAGGCATCCGACCTCGATTGGATGGGCGATGAACGGCGCGTGGTCGATCTCCCGGTGCTGACCGGCGTGGCGAGCTCGGGCGAACCTCACCGCGGCCTGCGCCATCGGCAGCCCGGCGAACCGGCGCGCGGCGCGCCGGCGGCCGGGCGAGCGGCAGCGCCGGGGACCGTGTCGGTGTGGATACTCTCGGTCACCGCTGTCGCCACGCTCCGAAATCGCCGCTTCCTATTGTTCCGAGCCCTGGCCGGTGCTCGTCCGGTCGAGTCCGGGCGCAACGACCTTTCCAGCGTCGATGTCCCGGGCGAGTTTCGCCTTCTCCGCCGCTCGTCCGGGCGTGAGCACGCCGGCTCCGGCCGCGCGGGAGATCGGGTCGCCCCCGCGGCCGCGGAGGATGATCGCGCACCCGGCCGCGATCGCCGCGCCGTCAGCGGGCCGACGACGTACACCCAGTACGCCGTCCAGTCGCCGCTCACCAGCGCCGGGCCGAACGAGCGCGCCGGGTTCATCGAGGTGCCGCTCACCGGCGCGGACCACAGCCCGGCGAGCGCGATGTAACCACCGACCCCGAGCGCGCCGAGCGCCCCGACGTTCTGTGCGGCCGACGCGGTCCCGAGGATGACACTCAGGAGCCCGGCGGTCAGCGCGATCTCCATCATCAGCGCCTGCCAATCGTGATAGCCCGGGCCCGGCAAGGTAGCGCCGAGGTGCTCGACGTTGCCGAACACTGCCAGCAGGAACAGGCAGGCCAGGGTTGCGCCGACAAGCTGCACGATGATGTAGCCCGGCACCCGCTTCCACGGGAAGTCGCCCCGTACCGCGAATGCCAGCGACACGCCGGGGTTCAGGTGTGCGCCAGAGACGGCGCCCATGAACAGGATGATCGCCAGCACCATCAGGCCGGGCGCGACGACCGCCGCCGCGAGGCTGATCTGTCCTTTCGCGTGCAGGATCCCGCCGCCGGCCGCGACGAGCACGAGCAGGAACGTGCCCATCAGCTCTGAGAACAGCCGGCGGTACTCGAGCTTGGGATCGTCAAAGTCCTTCCGATCCCCGAACTCGAGCATCAGCAGATGATGGGCCCGCTCCGGGTCACGGATAGCGATATCTGGAGATTCCTGAATCGGCATGGCCGCTCGCTAGAGCCCCGTCTGCGCTTTGACGCGACCGGTCTTGACGGCGGCGGTCGAGCGCGGCGTAGTCGAGTTCGTTCTGGTCGGCGTAGAGCTCGGCGAACGCGGCGAGTGCCTGGTCCATCGCGTCGCCCGAGCCGAGGTAGGCGCCGATCGTGACGGCGTCGCCGAGCGTGCGTGCGCGCGCGCGAGGGTTCGGCCGCAGATCTCGGCGTAGGCGGCGAGCTCTCTGGGTTTCATGCCCTCGATGATCGCGGAGCCCTTGTTGTCCCAGAGCTGGCGCATGTAGAAGTCCCACTTGACGCCCTCGGGGCCGGTGATGCGGTCCCAGCCGAGCATGATGTCGCTGGCGGCCTGCATCAGCCGCTGGCCCTCGACCACGCGCTGGCCGTGATTTGCGTAATGACTCTTGCCCAGAAACGGCTCAAGCACCGACGCCTCTGCCTGCTTGAGCTGTAGGAACAGCGGATCCTCGTTGTCACGGCCGAGCATCAGGATGATCCAGGCGCGCGTGCCGACGCTGCCCACACCAACCACCTTGCGCGCCGCGTGCACGTAGCGAAAGCGCTCCAGCAACTGCTTGCGATCGCCCTGCAGCGTCCGCCGATAGCCGCGGATCACCCCTCGCGCGAACGCTTCGATATCCCGGCCGTCGGCGAGGTCCTCGATCGGCACGATCAGCGGCGAGTCGCTGACGATCCGCGGCTCGCCGTTGACGATCGTCGTGAGCTTGCTGAACGCCCGCAGGCTGTCCTTCGCGCGCGTCTTGGCGAGGTTCTTCTCCATCAGCTTGCGACGCTTCGCGCTCGCCGTGCTCTGAAACTGGGCGAGCAGCGCCTCGGCATCGACCCGCGAGTACCACAGATCGAGCGTCTTCATCGACGCGAGCCCGCGGATCGCCTCGCGATACGCGCGCGTCACCGTCAGGTTCACGCCGCGGCGCTGATCTCTGGGGAACCCGAGGTCGCGCCCGGCGACAGCGAAGCTCGCGACCAGGCGCTTGAGGTCCCACTCGAACGGTCCGGGCAGCGTCTCGTCGAAGTCGTTGACGTCGAACACCAACCGGCGATCGGGCGCCGCGAAGGCTCCGAAGTTCGACAGATGCGCATCACCGCACAGCTGCACGGTCAACCCCGACCTCGGCGAGCGCTCGAGGTCGGCCGCCATCAGATACGCCGCCCCGCGATAGAACGTAAACGGCGAGACCCCCATCCTCCCGTAGCGGATCGGCACCAGCTCCGGCACCCGCGACGCGGCCTGCTCCTCCAGCAGCTCGACCGGATCACGGCGACCCGACGGCGCCAACCACTCGCCGTGCACATTGCGCGGCACCTCTGCGCGTGCTGCTTTTCCACGCGCCGCCCGCTCCGCGACCGACAGATGGGCAACCTTGCCGTTCCCGCCCGACCCATGCGACGTTGGGCGTGTTGCGAGTTCCCGGTCGGTGGTTCCCGTCGATTTCGCACTCGTGGGACTCATGTCTTCGGCTCCTTTTCGCGACTGGTCGCGATCGTTGGGGATCGGTGCCCCGAGTGCGGCTGAAGGATCAGCGTCTGTGGACCGCGAAGGGGTGGCACGTTCCTGCAATCCGGTCAGGCGGTGCCGGCTGCCATCTTCTGCTGGGCGTCGGCGATCGCGCCCTTGAGCGCTTGGACGTGTCTGCCTTCGGCCTCGCCGATCGCCTGCTTGACGGCGCGCGTGACGGCGGGCTCGACCTTCTCGGCTTCGGAGTGTGAGTAGGCGACGACCAGGCCGGCGCCGCCGATCGGGATCGTTTCTCCGGCTTGCTGGCCGAGTTTTGCCTTGACCTCGTGGTGGAGTAGTTCGCCGGCGCCGGCGCCGATTGCGGCGCCGACCGCTGTGGTGGCGAGCACGGCTGGTGGTGCGATGAGTCCGACGGCGAACCCGATGGCGCCGAGGCCTTCGGCTCCCTCGCTGACCATGTGGTCGGTCTGCTCGACCGACAGGTTGCCCTCGAGGTCTTTGCTGACGATGACTGCGCCCTGCAGGTGCCCGCCGCATTCGAGGACGGCGTTGTAGTCCTCCTCGGCCGCGTCCTTGGACAGGTAGCCGCCGATCAGAACGTCGATCGTGTCGTGTAGCTTCATCGAGAACCTCTTCCTAACCGGAGGCCGCTCACGCCGAGAGCGCGTGGGCGGCGTCCCCATGGTGGACGGCCTTGTGCGTTTCGTGCGCTTCCTCCGTCGACGGGTGCGGGTTGACGTCGAAGGTGACCTTCTTGATCGTGCCGGTGAACGCGAACGGTTTGCGGTTCTCGTAGCCGAGATCGACCACGCCACCGTTGTCGCGGCCGATGTCCATCCCGGCGTAGCCGGAGAAGCGGATCGGGACGGTGTGATCCATCCGACCCTTACCGACCGGCCGGTCGTCAATGAACAGCGTTACCTCGCCGCCTGTGGCCGGCTTGGGCGCGTCGGCGGCGAATTGCATGCGCACCGTCACCTCGCCCTCGGGCAGTGGCTCCTCGGCCCGCTGGCGAAAGACGAACACGCCCATCATCGAGTACGTGTGCGTCAGCTTGCCGTCGTCGACGAACAGCGAGAACCCGCCCAGGTGGTCGGCCTCGGCGACGATCACTCCTTCGCCGCCGCCCGGTGGGATCACGAGCTCGGCGGTGATCGTGTAGGAGTGGTTGTAGATCCGCGGGATCATCCCCGACAGAACGTTCTGGACATCGCCACGGAACTCGTAGCGGGCGGTCTCCGGAAGCGGGGGCACCATCCCGAAGAAACCCGCCAGTGGCGCCATCAGCGGCAGCACGTTGTACTTCTCCGCCTCCTGCCAGAACAGCTCCCTGAGCTCCTTGATCTTCTCAGGATGCTCGGCGGCGAGATCGTGGGCCTGCGAGAAGTCATCCGGCAGGTAGTACAGCTCGGTCGGATCCTTATCCGGATCCCAGACGCCCGGCGTGTAGGGCTTGATCGCGTCGGGCGTCAAGACCCATGGGATCCGCGCGGTCTTCATCGACAGCCACCAGCCATCCTTGTACATCGCCCGGTTGCCGATCGTCTCGAAGTACTGCTGAGTATGGCGCTCGGGAGCGTTCGCGTCGGTCAGCGAGTCGGCGAACGTGACGCCGTGCATCGGCTGCTGCTCGATCCCGTCGATGTGCGTCGGCATCGGAATGCCGGCGATATCGAGAATCGTCGGGCCGACATCGATCGCATGCGTGAAATGAGTTCTCAGCGCACCGGCCTCGGTGATCCTCTCGGGCCAATGGACCACGAGCGGATTCCGCGTGCCACCGAGATGTGAGCCGACCTGCTTGCCCCACTGAAACGGCGTGTTGCCCGCCCACGCCCACGCCGCGGAGTAGTGAGGATCCATCATCGGGCCGCCCCAGGCGTCGATGCCTCCGTAGCGCTCCGAGAGCTGGAGCTGCATCTCGTCGCTCAGCGGGATCCCGTTCTGCATCGTCAGCTCGTTGAATGAGCCGGTGATCGTGCCCTCCATGCTGGCGCCGTTATCCCCCCAGATCCACAGCACGAGCGTGTTCTCAAGCTCCCCGAGCTCGTCGATCGCGTCGATCACCCGGCCGACGTTGTAGTCGGCGTTCTCCGAGAAGCCCGCGTACACCTCCATCTGCCGGGCGTAAAACGGCTTCAGCTTGTCCGGTACATCGTCCCAGGCCGGGAACGCCTCATCCCGGGCCGTCAGCTCCGCATCGGCCGGGATCACGCCAAGCGCCTTCTGCCGGGCAAACGTCTCCTCACGCAGCTTGTCCCAGCCCTGATCGAACTTGCCCTTGTACTTCGCCGCCCACGCCTCGGACACATGATGCGGGGCATGACTGCACCCGGTAGCGAAGTACGCGAAGAACGGCTTCTTCGCGTCCTGTCCCCGAATCGCGTGCAGCCACTCGATCGTCTTATCCGCCATCGCATCGGGCAGGTAATACGGGTTCTCCTCGTCGTAGAACTCCGTCGGAGTGCCGATGATCTTCTGGTTCTCGGCCAGGCACGGATCCCACTGCGACGCGCCGCCGCCGAGGAACCCGTAGAAGTACTCAAACCCCCAACCGACAGGCCAGCGATCAAACGGTCCCGAGGGGCCCTGCTGACCATCCGGCGTCAAGTGCCACTTACCGAACGCCGCGGTGCTGTAACCATTGTCCCGCAGAATCCTCGGGAACGGAACGCAATCGTCCGGAACGAATGCGGTATAGCCGGCGAACCCGGTCGAGAACTCGCCGACCGAACCGAACCCAACCGCATGACTATTGCGACCCGTCAGTAGCGCCGCCCGCGTCGGCGAGCACAGCGCCGCGACGTGGAACCGGTTATACCGCACGCCCTGCTCGGCGATCCGAGAGTAATTTGGCGTGTCGATCGGACCGCCGAACGTGCCGGCATTCCCGAACCCCGCATCATCGATCAACACCAACAACACATTCGGCGCGCCGTCGGGAGGCTCGACATGACTGAGCTCTTCCCAATCCGGCTGCGAGCCCCCGAGCGTTCTGTTCGCCACACCTCCGAACGGCCGCTTACGAATCGGCAGCTTGCTTCGATCAGGCTGGCTCATCACGTGGCCTCCAGGCAGGTTGAGATCAATGGCTTCCTGTTCAAAAACTCCGGCAGAGGCTTCGCGGCGGTCGCTGAAGCCGCCATCACCCACGAGGGCGCGCCCGGACAGCCATAAGGAGTCCTCCAAGGTTTCGAGGTTGCGCATGCGCAGCGCCTATGCCCTGGCGGCGGCTGCCGGTGTGGGTGCAATCAGTGCGCCGATGATCCACAGGAAGGGCAGGAAGAAACCGATCCAGAACAACCAGTAGTGCCCCTTGCGGAACGTCGACAGGCCGAAGTAGATCCAGCACGCGATGTAGACGATGCCCGGCAGAATCCAGAGAAAGGTCATGCCTTCACGGTCCCTTCGAATTAGCGCCGCGGTTGCGATAGTCGGTCACGGCGGGTTGTGGGTGCGGCCGCGGGTCGGTCTGCGCGTTCTCGGTTTCAAGTGGGGTTACGCTGTACAGCGCGAGTCCGAGGCTGGCGATCCGCGCAACGAGCCCCTGGAGATGCGATTGGTCGATGATCGGCCCAGTGATCTCCGTCTCGCCGTCATGGGCACGGAGCGTCATCCCGTCAAATGCCGAGGCGTAGCGTGGTCCCAGTTCTCCTTCGACGACGATCCGGTAGCGAGGCGGTGACATACGAGTCTCAGCATGCCTGAAGCCGGCGGCGGTTTGGGCCGTGTGGGTGGAGGATCACCCGGGTGATTGAGTGAGACCGAGCACGCCCGGCGTTCACGCGACCACGACCGAATCCGATGGGGCTTTGGGCTGGAACGGCTGCAGTTCTGCGTGGTCTGGGCCGATGACGCCCCAAGTGGATTCGGGCACCTCGTTCCAGACGCCGGCGACGTCGCCGAGGGGCTCGGAGACGATCAGGCGCGCGTCGTCTGAGAACTCTCGAAGCTCTTCCCGGTCGGGGTACAGCTTGCGCAAGCTCGGGACGTCGGTGGTGTAGAACAGCGAACGCGAGTTGTGCTCGCTGGAGTACCGGAACGCCCAGGTGCTCTCGCCATCGGTGGTCGCGACGGTCCCCTGGAATGGATGCGGAACTCCGTGGCGTTCCGCGACGTCCTCGACCAGCCCGATCGCCTGCGCGACGGCGGCCGCAGGGTCATCCTCGAGACCGAAGGTCAGCGCGAGATAGAACAGCACCTCGGTATCGGCCTGGCCCTTGATCTCCGGATACAGCGACGGGTCGACCGCGAGGACGAGATCGCGCTTGATCGTGCCGAACTCGTTGATGTAGCCGTTGTGCATGAACAGCCAATGGCCGTGGCGGAACGGGTGGCAGTTGGTCTGCTGCACGGCGCTGCCGATCGCCGCGCGGATGTGGGTGAAAAACAGCGGGGAGCTGATGTGGCCGGCCAGCTCGCGCAGGTTCTCGTCGTTCCACGCCGGCTCAATGCTGCGGTAGACCCCCGGCGTGTCCGGGGCGCCGTACCAGCCGACGCCGAACCCGTCGCCGTTGGTGGGCTCGGCGCCGAGCCGCGAATGCAGACTCTGGTCGACCAACGAGTTCGTCCCCCCATAGAGCACATCTTTCATCAGGATGGGGGAACCGGAGTATGCGAGCCAGCGGCACATGCGCCGCTCCTTTCTGTTGGAACTGATGGGTGTCGAGGAACCTCGGGTGCGATTGGGTTGCGCCGATCTGGCGCGAGAAAACGGGCGGCAAGGCTTGCGACCAACTCGTCGACAGGCCGGTGGGCGACGAACTCGCGCTGGCGGACGGCCCCGTTGGCGGCCGCGAGCCGCGGCACCCCCTCGAGCGCGCCGGCGCACCCGAGCGCGAGCGCGTGCGGGCGGCAATCGGCCAGCAGGGAGTCGAGCATGTCTCGTACCGGAATCAGACAACGCGCCGCCGGGTCGATCAGCCGGGCGTCCATCCCGTCACGGGCTGCCAGGAAGCGGTTCTCGGCAAGCACCTCAGCGCTCGTCCCGAGCGATGAAGGGCCCCCATCGAGCTCGAGTCTGGCCAGTGACTGGATCAGCCCGACGAGGGAAGTGATGTCACGCACCCGGGATTGGGCGTCCATCACGCGCACCTCGACGGTCCCGAGGGACGGCTGCAGCCGGACGTCCCACCACAAGAAGCTTGGATCGCGTATCGCCCCCGAGGCGATTAGCGCGTCGACGGTCTCAACGTAGTCGGCGTAGTCGGCGAAGAATCGCGGTGGGCCGGCCCGGGGGAACGCTTGGAAGATCAACGTGCGGGCCGACACGAAGCCGCAATCGCGCCCTCGCCAGAACGGAGAGTTGGCCGACAGCGCAAGCAGAACCGGGATGTGGCGACGGAGACCATTGAGCAGCCGAATCGCGTCCTCGGGATCCGGCACGCCGACATGGACGTGCAGTGCCATGGTCGGCTCGCGCCGGACGAGTACGCGCAGCGAGTCGCCCAGCACGCGGTAGCGCCGTGCGTCGGAGACCTGGGTCTCTTCTCGGACGGTCAGCGCATGCGTGCCGGCGGCGGCCACGGCCAATCCCATCGCATCCAGCTCGCCCGCGAGCCGGTTTCGAAGCCAGGCGAGCTCTGCCACGACCCCACCCACGTCCGGGTGGATGCCCGTGGTGAGCTCGATCACCGCCGCGTGTGTCTCCTGGGATGCGTGCGCCAAGAGCTCGCCAGAGAGCCGTGGGAGAACTTGATCGCTGGCCTGGGCCAGCGACCAAACGGCCGGCTCGAGCAGCATGAGCTCCTCCTCGACCCCGAGCGTGTACCGCTGATCAAGCTCGTCGTTCCAGCGCGCCCACAGGGGCCAGCTCCGGCGCGGCCAATCGCCGAGCCCGACGACTTGGTCGACATCCGGGGCGCTGGTATGTCCGAGCGTTTACACTCACCGCGCGCCCAGTCGGCCATCCCGCGGATCGGTCGTAATGACGCACTGTCCGGCGTCGGCGAGGTCGACCATCCGTTCGACCTCCGCGGCGGCCCTTTCCTCGTCGGCGAGGGCAGCCACGAAGGCGTGGTACCGCATGGCGCGATCGCGCCGGTCGGCCGCCAGCCAGGCATTCCACGCCCGCGTCACCCGCTGCGCCGACCGCCGCCAGTCCTGAAGCTGCTGAGTCTGGTGCAGCGTCGTCTCGGGAATCCCCGCGTCGCTGTGGTCAGCGGCGCGGGGATTCTCCCGAGGGGATCGGTGCCTTCTCGAGCGGAATAACACGGGCTCGGCTCCCGGCTGACGGTCGAAGACGGAGCCACGCTCACGCTGCGTCGGAGATCCGCTTGCCGTAAGCGATCAGGCCGTAGATCGCGAGGATGTCGAGCGTGAAGATCGACAGTGACCAGAACGGGTACGCCGGCATCATCAGTAGCTGCGCGATGGCATTGGCGCTGAGCACAACCACGCCGGTCCATCGTGAGAACTGGTTCTTGAGGAACACGCCACAGCCGACGGCCCACTCGAGCACGCCGATGCACAGCACGATCCAGCCCCAGGTATTGAGGTTGCCGACGATGTAGTGGGTGTTGGCGACGAAGAAGTGCGCGTTGCCGATCGCGGCGAGACCCTCGATGAAGTTCAGAGTCCCGAGCATCAACAGCAACACACCCGCGAACACGACCCAGCCGTAGCCGCGCTCGTCCTCGGCGGCGTAACTGTCGTAACCCGCTGGAGCTTGTGTTGGAGTAGTTGTGTGAACAGCCATCTTGCCCTCCTTGAGATTGGGGCTGGGGTATTTCGCGGCAGAAGCCCGCGGTTCTCGCCTGAGGATGCCTGACGGTGGCCGCGGTTTGGGCCGCGGGGGCGGAGGATCACCCGGGTGATTTAGGGTGATCGATAAGGCCGAGAGCCTTAGCCCGCGCGACCGCATCCGCTCGCGATGATGCGCCCAGCTTGCGGTACAGCTCGCGAATGTGAGTCTTCACGGTGTTCAGTGAGATGTAGAGCCGCGCGCCGATCTCGCGCCGCGACAGACCAACCGCGAGGTACTGCAGCACGGCGAGCTCGGCCGCGCTGGGCTCCTCGACCATGTCAAGATTTCTCGGATTCGCGCGGGCGGTGGCGAGGTCCTGCTCAATGGCGGCCGCGATCGTCGGTAGGCGCCCCGGATCGCGAAACTCCGCGATCGCCTCTCGCGCGCGCTTGAGGTCGCCGGCGGCCCGGTCCAGCCGCGATCGCGCGACGCGGACCTGCGCGAGCACCAGCAGCGCGTGAGCGTGACCGACGGTCGGCTGCGGCGAGCGTCGCAAACGCTCGCCGCGCAGCGCCTCCCGCTCGGCCTCGTCCAGGCGTCCCATCCCGGCGCACGCCAGCGCAAGCCCAAGGTGCGCCAGCGACACCCTCCAGGAGCTCGCTTGGAACCGCTGGTGCGCGAAGCTGATCGCCTGACGAGCCCACGCCTCCGCGCCCTCCGTTCGCCCTTGCTCGGCGTCGACCAGGCTGAGCAACCCGAGGCTGGCGATATAGCCCTCGGGGCGATCCGGCGCTTCGGGTCGCTCGACGGCCTGCATCGCGATTCGCCGCGACTCGTCGAGATCGCCGGCGAAAAACAGGGCCTGCGACAGGATCGCGAGAACGCCGACGATCAGGGCGTCCGCGCCCGCGCGCGCGGCCGCGACCGCTCGATGAGCATGCTCGACGGCCGCGCCCACGTCACCGCGCTCGATCGCCATCGCACGGGTAACTTCTACGACCCCCTCAAGGTAGGGCGACCATAGCTGCGGTCGCTCCCGGCGGGCGCGCTCCGCGACCGCAAGCAGCCGCTGAACGTCGACCTCCGGGCGAGCGAGCATCGCCGTGGCAAACGCCCCGGCTGCAGGCAGTGAAGGGTGCTCGAGCAGCAGCTCGGGGGGAAGCCAGCGCACCCAGCCGAGAAGCTGTCCGATCCGCCCGCCCCAGACGAATTCGCGGTCGTGCTCGATGAGCAGCTTGGCGACCGTCTCGGCGTCCTCCGCGGCGGCGGCGTACTCGATCGCGTCCTCGATGAGCCCGTGCGCACGACACCAGGCCGCCGCGCGGCGACGCAGTTCTCGCGCCTGCTCACGCTCAAGCTCCATTTGCAGAAGCTCGCCGAACAGGTGGTGATACCGGTACCACTCCCCTTCTCCGTTCAGGGCGACCAGGAACATGTTCGAGCGCTCAAGTTCTGCGAGCATCTCGGCCGAGTCTTCGCGCCCGAGGACCGCATCGCACAGCTCGGGCGTGAACCGCCCGAGCACCGAGGTGCGCACCAAAAAGTCTCTGGTCTGGGGCGCGAGCGCCGTCAGAACCTCATCCGTCAGGTAGTCCGCGATGTGCCGAGCGCTGCCGAGGAACGCCCGCACCCCGTTATCGGGGTCCTCGAGATCACGCAGCCACAGCGCCGCCAGGTACAGCCCCGCCGGCCATCCCTCCGTCCGCTTGACGAGCAGCTCGAGACTCTCGTCGGACAACTCGATCCCCTCACCCACGATCAGCTCACGCGCCTCATCTACCGTGAACGCAAGCTCGCCCGCGCGAATCTCCGCGAGCGCCGGTCCCGCCCGCAGCCGCGCCACGCCGATCGGCTGGTCCGAGCGCGTCGAGATGAGCAGGCGAGCATTCGCAGGCAGGCGCTCGATCGCGTGCGCGATCGAGCGAAGTGAACGGTCGCTCTCGACCGCATGCAGGTCATCCAGAACGATCGCTACTGGACCGCCGTACTCGAGCAGGCCGTTCATCAGTTCTTCCACGGCAGTCTCGATCGGCGCACCCCGGACGCCGAGACACGTCAGCGCCCGCTCCCCGAGACCCTGACCGAGCCGCTCGACGGCCGTCGCGAGATGCGTCCACAGGCGCACCGGGTCGCCGTCGGCCGCATCGAGCGTCATCCAAATCACGGGCTCCGGGCGCTCGACACACCACAATTGCAACAACGTCGTCTTCCCGTAGCCGACCGGTGCGCTGATCACCGTGACAGCCGCCCCGCCGTCGCCATCGACTAGCTCGAGCAGGCGTGACCTGCGCAACCTCCCCGGCTGCAGCCGGGGCGGCGCGATCTTCGACTCGATCACCCCGATCGAGCGACCCGGCTCCGCTCCCTCTGAACTCATTCCAACCGCTATGACCGCGATGCAAGCACCGTTAAGACGATGCAAGCACCCCAAAAGTTAGCGTCGATCACACGGGTGAGCATCACCCGAAGGGGATGATCTGAGGGATAGCTGGGGGCGTTGATGTCGCGGTCTGAACGATTCCTCAGCTGGAAGCACCCCGCGCGACGCCAGCAGGCAGTCTCGGGTTCAGGCGAGGACAGTTGGTACCCGCGGTGCCGACGAGTGGCCGCGCGACGTGACTGCGTCCGGGGGCGACGAGCGCATATTCTGATCCGGCACTCGTCCAAGACGCGCCCGTCCGAGGCCGAGGGCCTCTGCCCGCGCGACGGCCTCGGCTCGCGACGTGACGTCCAGCTTGCGATAGAGCTCGCGAATGTGAGTCTTCACGGTGTTCATTGAGATGTAGAGCCGCGCGCCGATCTCGCGTCGAGAAAGATCGGTCGCGAGGCCCCGGAGCACGGCGAGCTCGGCCGCGCTGGGCTCCTCGACCATGTCAAGGTTTCTCGGATTTGCGTGGGCGGCGAGGTCCTGCTCAATGGCGGCCGCGATCGTCGGTAGGCGCCCCGGATCGCGAAACTCCGCGATCGCCCTCTGCGCGCGCTTGAGATCGCCGGCGGCGCGCGCCAGCCGCGATCGCGCGACGCGGACCTGCGCGAGCACCAGCAGTGCGTGAGCGTGACCGACGGTCGGCTGCGGCGAGCGTCGCAAACGCTCGCCGCGCAGCGCCTCTCGCTCGGCCTCGTCCAGGCGTCCCGTCGCCGTGCATGCCAACGCAAGCCCGAGATGCGCCAGCGACGCCGTCCAGGAATCGGCTTGGGAGTGTTGGCGTGCGAAGCTGGTCGCCTGACGCGCCCACGCCTCCGCACCCGCCGTTCGCCCTTGCTCGGCGTCCAGGAGGGCGAGCAGGCCGAGCGCGCCTACGTAGCCGTCGGGGACATCCGGCGCGTCGGGTCGCTCGACCGCCTCCAGCGCAATTCGTCGGGCCTCGTCGAGCTGCCCAGCGAAGAACAGCGCCTGTGACAGGCTCGCGAGGACACCGACGCTGAGCATGTCCGCCCCCGCGCGAGCGGCCGCGAGCGCCCGACGAGCATGCTCGACCGCCGTGCCCACGTCACCGCGCTCGATCTTCATCGCTCGCGTGACCTCCACGACTGCCTCGACGTACGGCGACCACAGCTCCGGTCGCTCCCGACGAGCCTGCCCGGCCACCGCAAGCAGCTGCCGAATTTCGACGCTCCCGCGCGCGAGCAACGCCGCGCAAGCGGCTCCGACTGCGGGCAGCAATGGGTGCTCAACCAGCCGCTCGGCCGGAAGCCAACGTACCCAGCCAAGAAACTCTTCGATCCGCCCGCCCCAGACGAACTCGAGATGGTGCTCGATCAGCAGCTCGGCTACCGCTTCAGCGTCGCCGGCCGCCGCGGCGTAATCGATCGCGTCCTCGATCAATCCGTGAGCCCGGCACCAAGCCGCTGCGTGCCGGCGGAGCTGATCCGCGTGCTCGCGGTCGAGCTCGAGTTGCAGAAGCTCGCCGAACAGGTGGTGATACCGGTACCACTCCCCGCGTGCCATCCAAGGCGACCAGGAAGATGTTCGAGCGGGCGAGCTCTGCGAGCATCTCGGCCGAGTCTTCGCGGCCGAGGACCGCGTCGCACAGCTCGGGCGTGAACCGCCCGAGCACCGAGGTGCGCACCAAAAAGTCTCTGGTCTGGGGCGCGAGCGCCGTCAGAACCTCATCCGTCAGGTAGTCCGCGACGTGCCGAGCGCTGCCGAGGAACGCCCGCACCCCCTGATCCGGGTCCTCGAGATCACGCAGCCACAGCGCCGCCAGGTACAGCCCCGCTGGCCATCCCTCCGTCCGCTCGACGAGCAGCTCGACGCTCTCGTCGGACAACTCGATCCCCTCGCGCACGATCAGCTCGCGCGCCTCCTCGACCGTGAACGCCAGATCCCGCGCGCGGATCTCCGTCAGCGCCCCTCGCGCCCGCAGCCGCGCCAAGCTGATCGCCGGGTCCGAACGCGTCGAGATGAGCACGCGCGCATTCGCAGCCAGCCGCTCTATCGCGTGCGCGATCGATTGAAGCGAACGCTCGCTGCCGAGCGCGTGAAGATCGTCGAGCACGATAGTTATCGGCTGGCCGTACGCGACCAGGCCGTTCATCAGCTCATCGACGGCGGTCTCGACCGTGGCACCCCGCACCCCAAGGCGCATCAGCGCCCCGCCTCCCAGACCGGCGCCGAGCCGCTCGACGGCCGTCGCCAGGTGCGTCCACAATCGCACCGGATCATCGTCGCCCGCATCGAGCGTCATCCAAATCACGGGCTCCGGGCGCTCGATACACCACGACCGCAAGAGCGTCGTCTTGCCGTAGCCGGCCGCCGCATCGACCATCGTCAGCCCGGACCCGGCACCGCGATCGAGCATCTCAAGCAGGCGTGCCCTGCGCAGCATCCCGGGGTGAACCCGGGGCAGCATCAGCTTGGGCTCGATCGCCCCCACCGTGGACGGGACGATCTCTGCTTTCCGAACACTCATCCCGATCCCCCAATCGCACGCGATGATGCGGCGTGGCGCTGGGCAGTCCGCCGCAGCCCCTCAGGGAGAATGAATGGCCGATCGCTCACGCGCGGCACCCAGCCAGGCATAAATCAACTCCGGTCCGAGGATGAAATCCTGCCCCACGGAGCCGAGGTGGCGACCAAGCGTGTCAGCCGCGAACTCGCTCCGATATATAGAGCAACCCAGGGCCGCCCGGTCAAATAGCGATGCGGCCCAATCGCTTCCAGCAGGCTAACGCCAGCATTCGCGTGGGGTCATCCGTGAAAAACCCGCATCGGTCCGAGTAAAAGAACTCAGCTGATCGCAACCCGGCGGAAGTTCGATCCACGTCGCCGCGAGCTCCGCCGTCAGACCGCGTCTGGCGGGCGTCGACAGCTCGCCCCTGACCAATGACCGCACAGCCTTCCTCACAGACGCGGCGGGAAGCCAATGACCGCGACACAAGACAGGTGGAGCGGCGACAGAGGCACGGGCGCCGGCGAGCGAGAGCGGAAAGCCCCGCGCGGATTTCACGACCCGCGGCGAGGTCCGGAACGTGGCAGGTGCCGCACCCGCGAGACTCTCCTACACGTCCGCCCACAGAACGCGTAGGCCTTCAGGCCGCTCGCCCTGCGGCATCAGCATCTCCGAGCGAGAAGCAATCACCCGGGTGATCATCACCCGAAACTGATCACACGGGCAACCGTCAGCGGGATGATCTCGCGGTCCATGAATCCGAGCCTCCGTGGAATCCGCACATCTAACCGAAGAGGGAAAGCCGGCCAACCGTGAAATCGTCGGGCGATTCGACAGGCAGCCGGGCCGTTCTCGCGGATGCGCAGCCCGCAGCAATCGCTGAGGCACGTCAACAGCGTCGCACGGTCGGCGGGGACGTCCGATGACGGCCGGGATCCATGCCGATGCTCCGGCAGCGTTTCACCTGCTCGCGAAGCCCACCGGCGCAGTCTGCAACCTCGATTGCTCGTACTGCTTCTTTCTCTCCAAGGAGATGCTGTATCCGGGCAGTCGCTTCCGGATGGCCGATGAGTTGCTGGACACCTACATTCGTCAGTTGATCGAGGCGCACGCGCGCGTTCCGGTCGTGCAGGTCGCATGGCAGGGTGGCGAGCCGACGCTGATGGGGCTCGAGTTCTTCCGTCGGTCCGTCGAGTTGGTCGACCGCTACCTGAAGCCCGGGCAGCGAGCGGATTACACCATCCAGACCAACGGCACCAAGGTCGACGCGGAGTGGGCGCGGTTCTTCAAGGAGCACGACTTCCTCGTCGGCATTTCCATCGACGGCCCTCGCGAGATCCACGACACGTTCCGTCTGACCCGGGGCGGGCGCGGCAGCTTTGACCAGGTGATGCGCGGCTTGGGCACCTGCGCGCAGGGGGCGTGGAGTGCAACATCCTCACGACGGTCCACGCCGCGAACGAGTATCGCGGGCGCGAGGTGTATCGCTTCCTGCGCGACGAGTGCGGTGCGCGCTTCATGCAGTTCATCCCCATAATCGAGCGCGTCGCCGAGGCCGCCGAGGACGGCACCGTGCCCTGGTCCTCGTGGCGCGACCGGCCGCTGTACCTGCAGGACGGCGATATCGTCACCGGCCGCTCGGTAACCCCGGACGGGTACGGACGGTTCCTGATCGACGTCTTCGAGGAATGGGTCCGCCACGATGTCGCGCGCGTGTATGTGCAGATGTTCGACACCGCGCTGGCGAACTGGGTCGGGGAGCGCCCGAGCCTGTGCGTGCATTGCGAGACCTGCGGGCTCGCGCTCGCGCTGGAGCACACCGGTGACGTCTACTCGTGCGATCACTTCGTCGAGCCTCGCTACCTGCTGGGCAACATCACCGACCAGCACCTCGTCGATCTGGTCGCCTCCGAGCAGCAGCGGCAGTTCGGCCTTGACAAGCGCGACACGCTCCCGCGCTACTGCCGCGAATGCGACGTTCGCTTCGCCTGCCACGGAGGCTGCCCGAAGGACCGCTTCACCCGAACGCCCGACGGGCGAGCCGGGCCTGAACTACCTCTGCCCGTCCTTCAAGCTCTTCTTCCATCACGTACAGGAACCGATGCGGGCGATGACCGAACTGCTCGCGGCCGACCGAGCGCCAGCCGAGATCATGGACGCCTACGCCGTCCGCGACGCACGACGCGGTCGCAACGACCAATGCACTTGCGGCAGCGGACGCAAATGGAAGCACTGCCACGGCGACTCCTCGCCGCCCGCGGTCCAGCACCGTCGAGTGAGATCGCAGCCGAGATGATCAGCCGCGCAGCAGGCAACAAGTCATCGCGCAAGCCGGTTGCAGTTGCTGACGCCGGCCGCTCCGCAGGAGCGGCGGATTGAGTCGGCTGCCCGCCTGGGTGAGGTCGCTGCGTCCGGATCGCGGCGACGTTGCGGCAGGACGCGGTCGCCGGCGTTCCGGGCGCGATCGCGAGCGTTCCGGACGGGATGGCCTCGGCGGTGCTCGTGGGCGTGAACCCCGTTTATGGGCTGTACGCGAGTATGGCCGGTCCGATCGGCGGCGGCCTGGCGGTCAGCACGCGGTTGATGGTGGTCACCACCACCACGGCCGCGGCTCTGGCGGCCGGCTCGGCGTTGGGCAGCTTCTCGGGCGCTGACCGTCCCGAGGCGCTGTTTGTGCTGTCTGCGCTGGCGGGCGTGATGATGATCGCAGCGGGCGTGCTGCGCTGGGGTCGCTTCACGCGGTTTGTCTCGGTGTCGGTGCTGACCGGGTTCCTGACGGGGTGGCCGTGAACATCATTCTCGGGCAGCTCGGCGATCTGCTTGGCTCGCCGCAGACGGGCAGTCCCGCGGTGGTGAAAGCCTTCAATGTGATCACCCACCCGAACGAAATGTCGCTCACCGCGGCAGTTGTTGGTGTGTCGGCGCTGTTCCTGATGGTCGTGTTGAGCCGCACGCGGATCGCGTCGGTTGCGTCCTTGGTGGCGCTGGCTATACCGACGCTGTTGACGCTGAGCGCGAATGGGCTGGTTCGGGTCGAGGACTCGGGCAAGATCCCGAGCGGCATCCCGACGCCGCACCTTCCGCATCTCTCGCTCCTCTCATCGCTCGACCTGATCGCGGGGGCTGCGGCGGTCGCCGTAATCGTGCTCGTCCAGGGCACCGGCGTCGCCGAGGCGGCGCCGAACTCGGACGGCTCGCCGTCTGACGCGAACCGTGACTTCATCGCGCAGGGGATCGGGAACGTTGCCTCGGGGTTGTTTCGCGGCCAGCCGGTGGGGGGGTCGGTCGGGCAGACCGCGCTAAACATCGCCGCCGGCGGCCGGAGCCGCTGGGCGTCGATCTTCTCCGGGCTGTGGATGCTGCTGATCCTCGTGCTGTTCTCGGGCGTGGTGGGGGAGATTCCAATCCCGACGCTCGCGGCAGTGCTGATCTTCGCGGCTGCGAGCTCGCTGCGACTCGGGCGGATTGACACCGTCGTGCGCACGGGCCTGCCATCGCAGATCGCGTTCGTCGCCACTCTCACTGCGACGCTGTTCTTGCCCGTGACGGCCGCAGTCGGCATCGGCGTTGGGCTGTCATTGCTGCTCCAGGTCAATCAGGACGCCGTCGATTTGACCGTGGTCCGGCTCACGCGCGGGGAGAACCTGAGCCTGGTCGAATCCACGGCACCAGCGACGTTGCCCAGCCGCGAGGTCACGGTTCTGGATGTCTACGGGAGCCTCCAGTTCGCGGGCGCGCGGACACTGCAAACGCGCCTGCCGGACCCGGCCGGATCCGAGCTGCCCGTGGTCGTGCTCCGGCTCCGCGGTCGGGCCACCCTCGGCGCGACCGGGTTCATCGTTCTGGCCGACTACGCCGAGCTGCTCCGCGCCGATGGGGGGCACCTGTTTCTCAGTGGTGTCGGTCCCGATCTGCTCGAGCAGCTGCGGCACACCCACCGCGTCGATCTCCAAGATGCCGTAACCGTGGTCCCGGCGTCGGAGACGATCCTGGAGTCAACGCAGAAGGCTTATGACGAGGCCGAGGAGTGGCTCGCCGTGCATGCCTCCTAGCCCGGTCTGTCGCTCGCTGGATGATCTGTGATGTCTGTGAGCTTCGCGCACTCGCTCCGCCGTCTGGACGGCTGGCAGCAACGCTTTCCCGTCCTCGCGATTCCGGTCGCGGTGGTCAAGAAGTTCCTCGATGACGGCGCCGACCGACTTGGTGTTCAGGTCGCGTATTGGGGGTTCTTCTCGGTCTTTGCGCTGCTGCTGGTGTTCGCATCGATTCTCGGCTTCGTGCTCGAGAGCAATCCCGACCTTCAGCGCCAACTCCTGGACTCCACGCTGGAACGAATGCCGGTGATCGGACCGCAGATTCGCGGGGACATCGGCACCCTCACCGGCAGCGGCCTGGCGCTCGCGATCGGTCTGGTCGGTGCGCTGTGGACCGGTCTCGGCGTCACGCTCGCGATCGGCACCGCGCTCGATCGCACCTGGGACGTGCCGCAACCGATGCGAGCAGGCTTTCTCGGCTCGCGGCTGCGGGGTCTACTCGTGCTGGGATCGGTCGGCGCTGTCAACGTGCTCGCAACAGTTGCTGTCGGGCTCGCAACCGCAGGCGGGGTGGGGACGGTGGCCGCACAAGTGCTGAGCTTCGTCGCGTCAGGGGTGATCGACCTGGTCCTGTTCGCCGCATCCTTTCGCGTCCTCACCGCCGCTCACGTAACCACTCGCCAGGTCCTACCCGGTGCTCTATTCGCGGCGGGCTGCTGGCTAGGCCTCCAGACCCTAGGCGGCGTGTACGTGACGCAAGTGCTGGCGGGAAGTAATCAGATCTACGGCGGCTTCGCGGCTGTGGTCGGTCTGCTCTCGTGGCTGTTGATTGCCTCCGAGTTGATCCTGATCGCAGCGGAGCTCAACGTCGTGGTCGCCCGCCGGCTGTGGCCGCGATCGCTGACGGGCGAGCTGCTGGAGGCGGACAAGCACGCGCTACGAGCCTCGGCACACGCCGCACAACTCGACCCAAGGCAAAAGATCACCGTGACTTTCGAACAGGGCGGCGATCTACCGCGCCGGCACGATGCCGACGACGCCTAACCCCAGCGCCCGACGACGCTCTGGCCCTGAGGGAGATGCGATGGCACCCAGAGGTCGAACGAATAATTCCTCTGGATCCTGGCGGCGATGCGGGAGCCCGACCTCGTCGAGGAGCTCCTTTCCCTCGGCGAGGGCATTTGGTGCCCGGACCACGGTCCTGCTGAGTGCGCGGCAAGGGGGCGGCTGCGGGGGTTTTCCCCCGGTGAGCGGCAGTCAGCGCTCGGCGCGGGTGTCCTGCTGGCCCAAGCGTTCCGCAAGCCCGGCCGCCCGCACAACCGCGCCGCGGCGATGACCAAGCGACGAGCGTGGGCTTCCCGCAATCTGGTCGGCATATCGTACGGATGGCGCCGCGACGAGGCTTGGGGATCATGAGGCTTGTGACGACTCGCGACAAAGGAGCTGACTCATGATTTGGGCGATTCTGGCGCTGCTCGGAGTCCCGCTTTGGTTGTGCGCGGTCGGTATCACCATCATCGTTTTTCGGAACCGGGGCTTGCGCAAGCGCTACGACGACATTCCGGTTCGTGTGAGACGACCGGGGAAGACGCGCTGGACCCGTGGCCACGCGGTCTGGGTATCGGACGTGTTCGCGTGGCGCGGGAGCCCAGCCGCATGGAGCGAGGACATCGTCCAAGTGACCGGCGTACGGTTGCGAAGCCCCGACGAGAAGGAGCGGCACAAGCTGCGCCGCCTCGGGGACGGGGTGCAGATCGCGACGCTGTCCAGTCTCGACGGTCAACCGCTGGACGTGGCGACCTGGCCCGAGGACCGCACGGCGCTGCTCGGACCTTTCCTGGCGACGGATGTAACGAAGTCCACCAAGGCGTCGATAACCGAACGTGGGGAACCGACGACGGCCTGAGCGGTCGACCAAGGACTCCCCCTTTGGGCCATTTCGATCGCTCTGATGGCGCGCTGCCGGGGCGGGTACCGCCGACCCTCCAGAATCATGAAGGTGGTCAAGGCCGGCGCCTGACCCGGAGCGGGCGAGCCAGCGTCTCGGAAAGCTTGCCTTAGCGGCCAAGTCCGATTGCTGATCGATCGGCAACCGGTCGGTCCGACAGAGGGTTGCCCCGGGTCTTGGGCCGAAGGTGGAGGGAACGCCAGGGGGAACGGAGTGCCACAAGATAGGACCAAAGTTGGCCCCAGTTGACCCACACTCCCAGGCCTTGCGCGCCGGCTCGGAAGCGGCCCGTTTCCCAGCTGATGTCGGGAGAACGGGCTGTTCAGCGCGGAGAGGGGGATACGAACCGGCCGATGGACCGAAAGGCCCATACCGGTTCTCGAGACCGGCACGCTCGACGAACTGCCGGACGTCCATTCCGCGTTCACCAGGTTCACTCTTGGGCGCGTTTCGCCCGTCACGTCCGTACAGTCGAGGTTCTTGATCGTTCATGTGTTCCACGTGGAACACATAGCGACCGACGCTCTTCCCGCGGGGGCACTATGTCTCGATGTCGGCATCGAGAAGACAGAGGAGGGTCATCGCGCCGGCTTGGTCGAGAATGATCTGGAACCCGCGCGGGTGCGGCGTGGCGCGGGCTTCGCATCCCGTCACGCTCACGAGCGCGTCCTGGAGTCGCGTGGCCGCGGCGCAGTGGTCAGGCTCGGGCTCACGGCGCCGCGGCGCGGGCGGGGGGCGGGCCGATTGCGGGTGTGCGCGTCCACTTCGCGTCCAAAATCGGCCCGATGGGAAGGGGTCGTCAGGTCGGAATCCCTGCATCTGGGGGGTACGGCGCGGTGGTTGATCACTTCCTGCAGCGCGGGTGGTTGATCACTTCCTCGCGGGGCTTGCCTTCATCTGCGTTCGTCTTCTCCGGATCGCTATAGCCGGATGACTGCCAGCGCCACCCCAGACGACCGTCCTGACGGCGAGACGCTCAGCCCGGCTCTAAGGCGGACGCGGGAGGGCGAGCAGCGGCTCGACCGTCATGCCGCCGACCTCACTCACCCATTAGTTGGGGGGAAGGCGATGCGGGTCCATTTGCGGCTCGGCCCACATGGGCATGAGCGCGGCTCCCGGCAGCCGCGCCGAGCCCGACGGGCGAGGCTGAGCGCCGAAAGCCGCGTGCGCGATCTCGCGAGGGGTGGCGTTCGCGGCGGGCGAAACGATGTCAGGCTGGCGAGAGGACTGGCAGGCCGAGGGTCTGGGCTTCGGTGATCATGCGCTGGTCGTAGGTGATGAGCGCGCCGAGCTGTCGCGAGATGCTTGCGGCCGTGGCGAGATGGATCGCGTCGAGCGACCGCAGCGTCGTCCCACCGATCTGCGCGGCAGCCGGCGCTATCGGCTCGATCGCAAGCAATCGCAACCCGGCGAGTACCCCGACCGCGACGGCAGGAGCCTGTCCGCCGAGGCGCCGTGCGGTTCGGGTGACCTCGACCGTGGCGAGCAGGCTTGAGGCGCGGTCAGGCCAACGGCGTAGCTCCTGGCGGAGTGCGGCCGTTTCCGCTTCGATCGCGATCAGCTTGACGAGGGCCGAGGAGTCCAGGTATGCGACCGGCGTGCTACTCGCCACGCTGACGCACGTCGCGAGGCTCCGGGCCGCGTTCAACCTCGAGTGCCGCCGTTGCCGGCGCGTCCGGCCCGAGATCGAGCGGATCGACCTCGAGCAGATCGCTCTGTGCGCTGTGAACGGTCAACTCGGCCACCGAGAAACGGTCTGAGGATGAAGGTTCGGAGGCCATGCCCTGAGTATGCCGCAAGCGTTCGCTCAGCGGATGCCCTCGCCGGGAATGTCCAGCGACACGACGCGGTCACCATTGCGACAGCAGCTGTCGGCAGAGACGACAGGACCGCTTCGAATCCCCAACGCCGGCGGAGTCCGACTTGTGCCGTCCTCGTCCAGCCGAGGCCTTGCCTGCTGACGCGCTAACCATCTCGCAGCTGCCTTCGTCCGAGGGGGATCGTGTTAAGTTAACCGGCGGCCAAAGCGTTCACGTCGTGGCTCATAGGTCAGCTATGAGCAGCAGCGCGGTCGGCGACGCGCCCGCCACGCGGGACCAGATCTCGAGCCCGGGAGAGCATCCGCGAAATCGTTATGAGCAACCGCCCCAACGGCCACGCTCGATGCTAGACAGCCGGCTCTCACGACGAAACCCGGTCCTGCGGTACCCAACCCGCGAATATCAGCCTGACCGCGCGTCGCGCACCCGCCAGGACCGCCGCCCCCTCAGCCGAGCCCTACCCCGGGGGCAACCAGTCCAACAACGTTGCCGCTTGACAAACGCTCCTCGATATCAACGATCTGGCAGGAGCAGACGTGTGCCGAGGCTCCGAGCCCGCCGTGTTGGGAATGCACCTGGCCCGGGGCATGTCCGGCGTGGGCGCGATGGTGCGTTTCGAAGGGGCCCCCGGGATGGGCGCAAGCCGGTCCCGGCCAGGTCAGGGAGGGCTCAAGACGCACAGAGGAGTCGCTGCGGCCGCGCGAGATCGGGGTCGTCGATCGGGCCGAGGAGCTTGTCAAACCCGGTCAACTCGAGCACACGCTGCACGGGCCTTGGCCCGCGCACGACCACAAGGCTCCACCGGCCCCGCCGCGCTCGCTTGTGAGCCTCCGCCAACACGCGTAGTCCCGCGGCGTCCATGAACGATAGTCGGCGCAGGTCCACGACGATCATGCAGACGGGAGCGCTCTCGACTCGATCAAACGCAGCCCGGAGGATCGGAGCCGAGACCAGGTCGAGCTCGCCCACGAGCGAGAGACGGGTCCAACCCGGCGCGTGAGTAATGCGAGCCCCGAACGGGTTCGCTGGCTGGCAGGCCCTTCCGCTGAGGTCTTCCCACATGGTCGAGCCCGGGCTCACGAGGTGTAAGCGATCTTCAGGCATGTTGCATCTGGTGCGCGGTTGCGATCGCAGATCCGACTCCGATGCTGCGGCTGTCGAGATAGCGCAGCGCCGCCAGCACCCGGCGGTGCCCGGCCGAGCTGGACGGGAGGCAGAGCTTGGCGAAGATGCTCGTGATGTGCCGCTCCACAGCCGCGACCGTCACGACCAACTCCTCGGCGATGAATCCGTTCGAACGTCCCTCGGCGATGAGCTCCAGAACTTCGAGCTCCCGACGCGTCAGCTCGTCGAGTGGATCATCTGAGCGCTGGCGCGTGGCAAGACGACCTAGAACCGTCGGATCGATCGCGGTCCCGCCGTGGGCGATCCGGCGCACGGAGGCCGCGAAATCCTCGAGGTCGCCGATCCGGGGCTTGAGCAGGTATCCGAAGCCGCTCGGGCGATCACCCATAGCTTCTAGAAGCTGACGGTCGTCTGCGGACTGGGAGAGGATCAAAATGGCCAAGCCAGGCTCGATCGATCGCAGCTCGCGCGCGGTTTGGACGCACGTAACGCCGTCGCGGCAGAGCGGCATGTTCCCGTCCACTACCGCGACCGCCGGGTGATGGGCGCGGGTCTTCCGGGCTAGATCGTCGGCGTTGCTGGCCGTCGCCACGACCTCGAGCCCACCCATCTGGAGCACGTAGGTGATTCCGGCCTGATAGATGGGGTCATCGTCTGCGACGATAACCCGGATCGGGAGGCAGGCGGCCCGCAGACGTTCCTCGCCGGGGGGCCGCGGATCCAGCGGCGTGGACGGTGGGGTTCGAAGGACGATGCTCATGGGAGCAGTGTCGGTCACGGGGTGCGCGGTCGCGTCCGCCATCTGGACAGTGGGATGGCTAGTCAGTGGCTGGTTCTGGCGTGCCGAAGGCCGCGGTGGCTAGCCAGACTGGCCGGCCCGCCCCGCGCTCTGCCGGCTACGCGGCGGTCGACTCGCCGGGCAGGGCGTCGTGAAGCTGGTTGCGGGAGCTGATGTCGAGCTTGGCAAACACCTTGCGCAGGTGGTACTGAACGGTGCGGGGGCTGAGGAACATCCGCGCCCCGATCTCAGGGTTGGAGAGGCCGGCACGGGCGAGCTGCGCGATCTGCGCCTCCTGCGCGGTCAGCTCGTCACGGGATTCCGGTGACCGGGCCCGCACGGTCTCGCCGGTGGCCTGCAGCTCACGCCCGGCGCGCTCGGCGAACGCCTCGGCGCCCATCAACGTAAACATCTCGTGCGCTTGTCGCAGCGCGTCACGGGCATCGACGCGGCGCTGTTCCCGGCGCAGCCATTCGCCATACACGAGATGAGCCCGAGCCAGCTCGAGCGACAGCCGGCACTTGCCGAGCCGCTCAACCGCCTCGCGGTGGAGTGCCTCCGCGACCTCCCCGTCGCTCACCAGCGCTCGAGCACGGGCCTCGACGCCCAGCGCCAGCTCGGTCCCGGCCGCTTCTGTGCAGGCGGCCAGCCGTCCCACCGCCTCGTGCGCCACGTCCCACCTTCCGGATCGGGCGCCCGCCTCGACGAGTTCCGGAAGGGCCCACACCGAGAGCATCAGCTCGTCGCGTGAGCTCGCGCTCTGAGCCGGACCCAGGGCATCCTCGTGCCGGCCGCGCGCGTTGTACAGGAGCGCCCGGGCGTGCTCCCCGAACGTCAGGACGACACCCTCGTTGCGAGCCCTCGCCGCGGCTTCACTGCGCTCGATCAACGCCAGACCCGCAGACTCCTCGCCGCGACAGCCTACGAGCAGAATCCTCCCGAAGACGATCGGTTCGGTTCCGGTCGCCTCGGCGATCTCATCAGCCTCTTCGATCAGCGTCGCCGCCGCAGCGAGCTTTCCCTCGAAGCACCGAAGCAGCGACAGCAGGTTGAGGGCGAGCGGGAGCACGGCCAGGGCGCCGCTCGCCCTTGCCATCTGAACGTTGCGGGTGGCGATCGCATGCCAGGTCTCGTCGTCGAACAGGTCGGGCGCGACCCGACGCGCGATCCACGGCCAGCGGATGTCCTGTCCGTCCCCGTCACCCTCGATGCGAACCGCCTCCAGGGCTCGCTGGAGCGCGACCGCGCTCGCCGCGTAGCCCTCGCTGAACCGGATGGCAAGTCCATCGAGCAGGAGATCGCTGGCCCGAGCCGGCCCGACCGGGGACGGCGCCTTGCGAGCTGCCTTGGCCGCGGCCAGCGTGCCGCTGCCGAGACGGCCGGCGACGCTCGCAGCTCGCAGGGCCTCGAGGTAGGTCCGCCGGGCCAGGTTCGGATCGAGCACGGTCAGCCGACGCGCAGCGTCCAGCAGCAGCGGCACGGCGTCTGCAGCTCGTCTCAGGTCGAGCGCGATCTGTCCGTGGAGCCGCTGGAGCATGGCCCGATCGAGCTCGCCGAGCGGCCCGTCCGCAGCGCTCGAGAGAAGCATCAGCGCCTCCTGCGGCGCCCCCGCCAGTTGGTTGGCCTCCGCCGCCGAGAGCGCGCGCCGAGCCCGCCGCGCCGGGTCAAGCGTCAGTCCGGCGGCCCGCTGCAGGAACGCCGCGGCGGCCGCGACTCCCCCACGCGACTGAGCCCGTCCGGCGGAGCGCTCCAGCTCCTCGGCAACGTCTTCGTCGAACGTCACCACGGCCCGGGCCAGATGCCACGCTCGCCGGTCGGGGTCGGCCTCTACATCGGTGGCGGCGCCCAACGCCCGGTGGGCAGCACGCCGAGCCTCAGCCGACGCCGCCCGGTAGACGCCCGAGCGCAGGAGGGGATGGCGGAAGACCACCCGGGCATCGAGCTCGACCAGCCCCTCTTCCACGGCCGGGCCCAGCGCGTCGATATCGACCCCAAGCTCGCCCGCCGATCGCCACAGCAGTGCCGGCTCGCCCGTCGGCTCGGCCGCAGCAAGCAGCAGCAGCTGCTGGGTCGTCTCGGGCAGCTGCTCAACCCGCCGGCTGAAGCTCGCCTCGATGCGGCTTTGCAGCGGAAGCTCGGCGGGCAAACGAAAGCCGCCGGCCAGGTCCGCGGGGGACAACTCACGGGGCAGCTCGAGCAAGGCGAGCGGGTTGCCGCGGGCCTCGGCGAGGATCCGCTCCCGTACGCGCTCGTCAAGCGGCGCGCCAATGGCCGAGGCGAGCAGCTCGCGCGAATCCTCGTCCGAGAGCCCATCCAGCCGCCAGTTGGGCAGGCGCGTCAAGTCATCGAGATCGGCTGGCTCACGCAGGGCGAACAGGAGGACGACCGACTCCGCTTGGATGCGCCGGGCCACGAACGCCAACAGCTGGGCCGAGGATTGATCAAGCCATTGAGCGTCATCGATCAGGCAGAGCAGCGGGAGCTCCTCCGCGGCGTCGGACAGTAGGCTCAGCACCGCCAAACCGATGAAGAAGCGGTCGGGCGGAGCGCCGTTGCTCAATCCGAAGGCGGTCGCCAGGGCGTCACGCTGAGGCGATGGCAGGCGATCGAGGCGGTCCAGTAGCGCGCCGCACAACTGATGCAGGCCCGCGAAGGGGAGCTCCATCTCGGATTCAACCCCGGCCACCCGAGCGACGCGATAGCCGTGGGCACCCTCGCCGGCATAGTCCAGGAGGGCAGTCTTTCCCGTTCCCGCCGCGCCGCGCAGCACGAGAACCGCGCTATTGCCCAGCCTTCCTTCGGTCAGCAGCCGGTCAAGCGCGTCGCACTCGGCGGCTCGACCGAGAAACGCGGCCTTGCCACGGAGACTCGAAGAGGGGATGTTTGGCATCGCTGCGCGCCCAAGGCGTGGCTAGCCGCCGGAGACCATGGCCACGACCCGGATCTCGCGCGGACCGTCGAGTGGGCAGGTCAGGCCGCCGTGCTCCCGCACGTCGGTCCCGTCCACATAGACGTTCAGATGCCGGTTGAGCTCACCCCGCTCGTTGAACAGCAGGTCGGCGACCGGCAGCGCATGCAGCGCATCTCCAACCGTGTCCGCTTCGACGTCGAAACGCTGCCGGCCCTCGGCCTGCGCGGCCAGCATGCTGGGCACCACTACCTGGGCCATGCGGTGACCTCGACGGACAGGATCGGCGGCAGGTGGCGCATCCCCTCGACCCAGACCTCCCGCTCGGTCAGCGCGAAGAACGAACCGCTCTGAGTCCCGAAATAAAGCGACTCCGCGTCGGAGGCCGAGGCCTCGCGAAGGACCGCTGCCCAAGCCTGCTTGGGCAGACCGTCAGCCATGAGCTCCCAGGTCTCTCCGCTGTCCCTCGTGCGGTAGACGGCGAGCTGTCCGCCCGAGGAGTGGTGGTACTCGGGGCTCTTCTCGGGGATGACGAACGCCTTCTCCGGGTCCGTCGGATCGATCATGATGGGAAAGCCGAAACCGCTCGGCAGACCATTTCCGTCCAGCCGGTGCCAGGTGTCGCCATTGTCGTCAGAACGGTATACCCCATAATGGTTCTGCTGCCACAGCCGATCCCGCAGCGGGTGAAGCAACAGCTTGTGCGGGCACTGCCCGACCTCCGGATAGGGATCACCCAGGAACTCGGCCATCACGTTTCGATTGACCGGGATCCATGTCTCGCCGTTGTCATCGGAGCGAAAGACTCCGGCCGCGGTGATGCCAACGTACATGCGCCGGTCGTTCTGACGGTCTAATTGGATCGAGTGGCAGCACATGCCACCGGCGCCGGGAAGCCACCGCTCGCGCGTCGGGTGCTCGAGGATGCTCCGATTCGCCTCCCAGGTCTCGCCGCCGTCGTCGGAGCGAAAGAGCGCTCCGGGGGCGGCCCCGAGATAGAGCGTGTTCGGATCCTCCGGGCGGCCGGGCTCGACGTGCCACACGGCCTCCAGCGCCAGCCCCGACTCCTCGGGCAGCCCGATCTTCCTTGAGCGCCGCCACGTCCTGCCGCGATCGGTCGAGCGCTGCACGGTCGGCCCGTAGACGCGATGGTTGGTTGCCGCGTAGAACGTGCCATCGCGGGGATCGACCATCGCGTGGTAGATCCCCCAGCCGTCGAGCAAAGGTCCCTCGGTACGCCACCGCCGGCGATCGTCGTCGCCCGAGAGCAGGAACAGTCCCTTGGTGGTGCCGACTAGCGCCAAGACGCCGATCGTTCAACCTCCATCGCCTGGTGCGGAACCTGACGCCACAGTACCACGAGGCTGCGGCAGATCGAATTGTCGGCATCCGAGACGAGGTTGATGCTCGTGGTGTCGACAACATCGAGCGCGCACCACACGGGGTCCTCAACGTAGCTGTCGCAAGATGTGGGGTTAACCCCAAGGTCAGGTGTGGGGTTAACCCCACATTGCCGTGAATGACGGACGGCCACGAGGCGACCGAACTGTCACTCTTGCGCGGGCGCACAGCACCGCCGACCCGGGCCTCGCGGCCGCGAACATGCATGTCGGCGCGCCAATCGAGGGCGCAGCCGGCGCTCTGCGCCACGGGCGGACGTCTCCCGTTTAGAGTACGCCTCTCGCGCGCCAGATCAAGATGACCGCGCTCGTGGCTTGCGCGAGCGGGGTCGAGCCGGCTCACGACATCTCGGTGAATGTGTTCACGCTCGTGCCGCAGTGTCGAGGTGTGGCTCGAGCCACGCGCGTAGCCGCTCCGGAGGCACCGCGCCGACCAAGCGATCCCTCTCGGCGCCGTCGACGAATAGCACGAGCAGCGGGATGCCGCGTATGTCGTAGCGCTCTGAGATGCGCGGCGCCTCATCCACATTGAGCTTGACCACCTTGAGGCGGCCGGCGTGATCATGCCCCATCTTCTCGACAATCGGCGAGACCATCCGGCACGGGCCGCACCAAGGGGCCCAGAAGTCGACCAGGACCGGCAGTGACGATGTGATCTCCTCATCGAATGAGTCCTGGGTGGCGTCGACCAGCCAGGGGAGCGCCGTGTGGCAGACGCTGCAGCGTGGGAAGCCCGAAGCGTGTGGACGGACGCGGTTCTTGGTGCCGCAGTTCGGGCAAGGGATGATCGTGCTGGCTTCAGACATCAGGCGTCGATGATCACACGGCTAGCGACGTCCATCCAGACCTCCCAGGGGCAGGCGGTCCGCCGCGAGGTGAGACCGCCTGCCACGGAGAGGAGAGACCCGGCGGTGCCGGGGGAGTGAAGTCGCATGGGCGACTCTTGTTCGGTGGTTAGGACGGTACGGCTTCGAGTCAAGTCCGCACCTTTGACTCAATCGAGCGTTCAACTCGTGGCGCCGGCCGGCTCGCCGGTTCGGACCTCGCCACCGCCGTTCTGCTCCGCCTTGATCTCGATTCGTCTCGGACGCATGGTCTCGGGCTTCGGTACACGGAGGGTCAGCACACCATCGGAGAGAGACGCCTGGATGGCATCTGGATCGAGTCCCCGGGGAACACGGAGGGTACGCTCGAAGCGCCCGAATCCCCGCTCGATCCTGCGCACCGGGCCTTGGCCGTCTTCGTGGGGATACGGGAACGGGCGCTCGCCCCGCACCGTCAGGGCATCGTTCTCGAGCTCGATCTCGAGGTTCTCAGTGCGTAACCCCGGGACGTCCATGTACACCGTGACCCCATCATCATCGACCAACAGATCGGCAGGGGGGATGAACGCGTTCGCGGCTGCCTGACTGTGCAACACCTGACCAAGGTCGCGCAGCCAGGGCGCGACCGGCTCCACCAGCGTCGTGGCCATCGATCCTCCTAAGTCGGTTCTTCGAGGTTCGTTCTCCGGCAGTTCGCCAGCGTGACCTCCGTACGAATGGTCACCTAGGTCGAGCCGAGTGCTCGTCAAGCGCGGCGCGTTCCGATTTGACACCTCACGCGGCCGACCTAACCGGGTGTCCTGAGAGACCATTCACATGAATGCGTTAACCGACTCGCTTGCGCTGACGGAGTCCCCGGACCTCTACGGGGCATATCCGCGGCTCAGCGACGACCAGATCGGGGTCCTGTCGGCGGTGGGAGATCGACGGCCGGTTAAGCGGGGCGAGGTCCTCTACCGAGAAGGCGACGGGAACTGCGACTTCTTCGTGATCCTGGACGGCAAGGTGGCGGTGACCGAGGAGTCAAGCGACGAAGAACGCTTGATCGGGATCCACGGCCCGCGGCGGTTCCTCGGCGAGCTTGGTCTGGTCACCGGGCAGTCGGTATTCGTTACTGCGGTCGTGGTCGAGGCCGGCGAGGTGCTGGTCGTTGGCGCTGAGCGGCTGCGCGAGCTCGTGACCGGCGATCAGGTGCTGGGAGACCTGATCCTGCGGGCCTTCATCATGCGTCGCTCGATCCTCATTGGGCTGGGCGCTGGCTTTCGGATCGTCGGCTCTCGCTACTCCCCGGACACGCACCGGTTGCGCAAGTTTGCGATCCGCAACCGCGTGCCGCACCACTGGGTCGATCTGGAAGAGGATCCAGGGGCGGAGGAAATGCTTCGGCGGCTTGGCGTCCAACCGTCGGAAGCCCCGATCGTCCTGTTGGGACCGGGCAAGGTCCTGCGAAATCCGAGCAACGTCGAGCTGGCCAGGGCGCTCGGCCTGCGTCGCGACATCGAACACCAGCTCACCGCGGACGTACTCGTGGTCGGCGCCGGGCCGGCCGGGCTCGCAGCCGCCGTGTACGCCGCATCCGAGGGGCTGTCGACCGTCGTGCTCGAGGCGCTGGCCACCGGAGGTCAGGCGGCGATGTCGCCGCGGATAGAGAACTACCTGGGCTTTCCGGCCGGGATCTCGGGCGCGGAGCTCGCCGAGCGCGCCGTGATCCAGGCGGAGAAATTCGGCGCGCACCTCACCGTGCCTGGCGAGGCGGTCGAACTGAAGCCGCTTGGCGGGGGCTTCCGCGTGTCACTCAGGGATGCCGCGGTCCTCACCGGCCGTACGGTCGTCATCGCCAGCGGGGTCTGCTACCGCAGGCTGTCCGTGCCTGGTGCCGACCGGCTGGAGGGGGTGTGCGTCCATTACGCCGCCACCCAGGTGGAGACGCAGCAGTGCCGGGGAGAACCGATCGTGGTCGTCGGCGGCGGCAATTCCGCCGGCCAGGCGATACTGATGCTGGCGCCTCACGTGCCGCGGTTGACGCTCGTGGTGCACGAGCGCGAACTAGGCGAGAACATGTCGCGCTACCTCGCGGATAGGATCCTGAGTGCGCCAACCATCGAGGTGCTCACGCACAGCGAGGTCCGTGAGTTGGTTGGAGAAGGTTGGCTCGAGACGGTGGTGGTCGAGGATCTCGAGACGGGTGAGCGCCGCCGGCTCGAGGCGCGCTCTCTGTTCGTGTTCATCGGCGGGCGGCCCCACACGGAGTGGCTGCGGGGACTGGTTGCGCTCGACGACGGAGGCTATGTGCTCACCGGTGAGGGCGCAACGGCGGTGACCGCGGACGGAAGCCTGGGAAATGGCCGGGAGCCATCACGGCTACCGCTCGAGGCCAGCCTGCCCGGCGTCTTCGCTGCCGGCGACGTCCGCAGCGGCTCCGTCGCCCGCGTGGCGGCGGCGGTTGGCGACGGCGCCTTGGCGATTCGCAACGTCCACCAGTTCCTTGCGGGCTCGGCCCAGGTGGTCCACGTGGCTCAGAGGTACGTCTCGTCTCAGACGTACATCTCGTCGAAGTAGCACCAGCGCCAGTCCTCGCCCGGTTCGAACGATTGGACGATCGGATGCCCGATGAGGTGGGCATGCCGGCGCGCGTGCTTGCCCGGCGAGGAGTCGCAGCAGCCGACGTGTCCGCACGCTCATGAGCCGCCGACGACCGCGTTGACCTTGTCGGCCAGCCGCAGCTCGGCCTGCGTGATGCCCGCTCGCTTGGGATTGGCGATCCGGAGACGGACCCGGTTGAAGTCCAGGATGCAGATGTCGGGCCGGCGAAGATGATCCTCGGCGGCGCTCGCCATCCGCTCGACGAAAGCCATCGCCTGGTCGAAATCGCGAAAGGTGAACTCGCGAACCAGCGCCTGGCCAACCAGGCGCCACCCCGCGACAGGGGCCGGCGCCTGGTGACCGAAGTCGTACTCACGTTACGAGCTCCCGAGCTCGCACCAGGGCTACGACGCCTTGACCTCGATGCGTCGAGGCTTGGCCTTCTCCGACTTGGGCACGCGAACAGACAGCACGCCGTCGTGGAGGTTCGCCTCGATCTGATCCTCGTTGGCCTGGCCGGGCAGCATCACCCGGTACTCGAACCGGCCCGTTCTGCGCGTGCGGCGGCGCACGACCCCCTTGCGCTCCTTCTCTTTGATCTCGCCCGTGATCACGAGCTCGCCCTCACGCAGCTCCACGTTGACGTCTTTGCGATCGACGCCGGGAAGCTCCGCTTCGATGATCCAGGCATCTTCGGTCTCCTCGATATCGGCGAGCGGCATCCATGCGCCACCGTTCGCCTGCGCTTGTGGCCACACGCTCTGGACAAGCCGACCCATCTCCTCCTGGAGCTGCTCGAACTCGCTGAACGGGTCCCAGCGCTGCACTGGGCGGGCCGTGGAAGAAGACTCTGTACGTCGGGCGGGTACCGCCATGTTCGCTCCTCTTTGTAGTTGCTGGCTCGACCGCTGGTCCTAGGCCGCTGGGCCACGCGCCCAAGCCTGCGCTGCTTGGGGCTTCTCGAGGTAGCCGCATTTCGTCTTGCCGTTCTTCTGGGTGGTCTCGGTGACCCAGCCGGGGAGTCCGTAGCGCGCGCCGCGCATCGCGACATCCGCAAGCTGGGAGACGAGCTCAACGGTTCGTCGACTCTCACCCGCGATAGCGAGGTCGGTGTCGATGACGCCCGACAGCACGCGCAATAGCAATCAACCCAACGTTTGCTGTGGCCTCAGGGACCCTGCTGCCGGCTGTTCGCGAGCTTCAACTCGAGCGCGACCACGGTTCCGCCGCCGGGGCGGCTGTCGATGTTGAGGCGCGCTCCGAGCAGATCAGCTCGCTCCTTCATGCCGGTAATCCCGGTCCCGTGACCAGGAACGTCCGGAGCGGTGGGCGGCTGCCACGTCCCGTCGTCGCTGACCTTGAGGCGTAGCACTGCGGCGTCCGACCCGCTCGCATCGACGATGATGTTCCTTGCACCGGAATGGCCGCGCGCGTTGGTGACCGCTTCGCCGACGTTGCGCAGAATCTCGGTTCCGTGTCTGCCGAGCGGCCGGGCCGGCAGCACGCCCTGACCTTGGAGCCGGACGTCGCAGCCCTCAGTCATTTCCGAGTGATGCGCGACGAGCTCACTGAGGAGATCCACGAACGGACGGTGCTCCTCGCCTGACAGCCGCAGGTCATAGATCGAGCTGCGCAGTTGCTGTCCAATCCGCTGGAGCATCGCCAGCTGCGAACGCCACCGCTCCTGATCCCCTTGAAACGCTGGCGCGGACGCAGCCACGCTGGCCTGCCCGACGGCGCCTGCCAGCTCACTCAGCGCATCGTCGTGCAGGTCACGGGCGATTCGACTGCGCTCACTCTCCCGCACCTCCTCCAGCCGTTCGACGACGCGCGACTGCTCGACCGCGACACCGATGATGTTGGCGACCGCTCGCATGAAGTCAACGTCCTCTGATGTGAAGGAGCGATGCGCTCGGGACGCGGCGACCAACGCGCCGAAGCCTTCGTTCTCCACCGGGATCACGACCGCTACGGCGCTCACCGGCCGCTGCTGCGCGAACAATTCGGAGATCTGAAAGCGGTGATCGTTTCGCACGTCCTCGGAGATAACCGGGCGGCCCGTGGTGAACGCATAGCCGACCAGTGACCCCGAGGTGGCCGAGCTTGGGGCGGCGTTCGCGATCGTTTCCTGGTCCCAGCCGGAGGCGGCGCGCCAGCTCATTTCCCTACCTCCGGGAAGGATCTCGGCGATCGACGACAGCTCCACCTCGAGCGTGTCCGCTGCCAGCGCCACCGCATCATCGAGCAGCGCCTGGAGCTCGCCGTTGGCGAGGTTGCGGAGCGTCAGCTCGGCGAGGAGTGCCTGCTGGCGGGCGTGCATCTCCAGCTCTTTCCGGGCCCTCTGGCGTTCGCTGAGGTCCCGCATGATGCCCTGATAACCCGTCACCGAACCTGCCTCTGAGCGCAGAGCGACGTTGTTCGCTTCGGCAAAGACCGGCTTGCCGTCCTTGGTGTACCAGGTCGCCTCGCCCCGCCACCGGCCCGCCTCGAGCAGGCGTGCGAGTTCCGCTGCCAACTCCTCGTCGCTGAACGAGGACGGGAGCAGGTCGTACAGCCGCTGACCAATGGCCTCGTCCGCGGTCCAGCCGAACATCCGCTCGGCCCCCCGGTTCCACGCCGTCAAGACGAATGTCTCGTCCGTGGCGAGCACCGCATCTTCCATGTTCTCGAGCAGCTGGGCGTGGTAGGCGACCTTCTCCTCCGCCTGCTTGCGTTCGGTGATGTCGCGGAGGTAGGTCGAAACCCCATTCGCCGACGGGTACAGATGGGCCTCGAACCAGCTGGCGCTGCGTTCGACGTAGACGTCGACCTCGGACGCCTTCTGCTCGAGCAGCGCTCGCTCGTACGCCTGGATGACCGGCGTTTCCGCCCACTCGGGGAATGTCTCCCAGCAGCTCTGACCCAGAAGCTGCTCCGCGGTGACGGCGCGTCCGAGCGCGCCGCTGATCCGATCCACGGCGCGCTCGTTCAGGTAGGTGTAGCGCCAGTCGCGATCGACAGCGAAGAAGGAATCGCTGATGCTCTGGAGGATTGACTCGATGCGCCGGTTGGCTTCCCGGAGCGCTTCCTCCGTCCGCTTTCGCTCGTTGATGTCGCGGTGGATACCCAGGTAGCCGGTGAGCACCCGGCGATCGTCCCTCACCTCGGCGGCGATCAGTTCGACTTCGGTCGGGGTGCCGTCCTTGCGGCGCGCCGTGAATTCGATCCTCGTCCGGCCCGTCTCAAGCAGCTCGTGCTCAAGTTTGGGCCGAGCCTCGTCGCCCGGGTAGCTCGCGACCTCGCGGGCCGGGCGGCCGAGCACTTCCTCGGCGGTGAAACCGTAGACCCGTTCGGCGCCCTTGTTCCAGGCGGTGATGCGGAAGTCATCGGCGTCGGTCACGATGACTCCATCCTCGACGTTGTCGAGCAGGCTCGCGTGATAAGCGAGGGCTTGGCGTCCCCGTTTTCGGGCCGTCACGTCGCGCGAATAGACCGACAACCCATCCCGTGACGGGTATGCACGCACCTCAACCCATGTGTCCGTGGGGGCCGAGTATGTCTCGAACTCCACCACCTGCTGCTCGCGAACCGCGCGGTGAAGCTCACGGTCGAACGCCGTTCCCAGAAGCTCGGGGAACAGCTCCCAGCAGTTCCTGCCCAGGAGCTCCTCGGCGCTCACGTCTCGACCCCACGCCTCCCGAGCCCTGCCGACGGCACGCTCGTTGACGTAGGTGTAGCGCCACTGATCGTCGACGGCGAAGAACGTGTCGCTGATCCGCTCCAGAATCGCCTCCGTCCGGCGGTTCGCCGCGCGCAGCGCCTCCTCGGCGCGGTTACGTTCGGTGATGTCGCGGTGGATTCCCAGATAGCCGCTCATCCCACCCTGCTCGTCGCGGATTGCGACGCTAATCGCCTCGACGGGAACCTTCGATCCGTCCTTGCGCTGCACCATGATCTCCCCGCGCCAGCGGCCGTACTCAGCCAGTTGCCATCTGCGGTCCATACGTTGCTCGTCGCTCTCATCCAACCGGAAGAACGTCTCGGGGCGGCCGATGGCCTCCTCAACCGTCCAGCCGTACATCCGTCGCGCCCCCTGATTCCAGACCGTCACGCGCCAGTCGGCGTCGCACGCCACGATCGCGTCTTCGGTGTGATCCAGCAACGGACCGAAATACGGCAGCTGATCTGCTGATGGCGATACCATCGCCAACTCCTCTCTGGCCCAAAACCACGAGATGCCGGCGCCTCGTCGTGGCTAGGAAGCTCGATCTTGTGAGTGTCGCTCACACGCAGGCGATCGGCAACCGACCCGGCGCGCGCTCCGCGGCCGCAGGCCTAGAGGGTGCCGCGGATCTGCTCGCTCACCTGGCCGAGCAGGACTGCGCGGGCCGCTATCTCGACCGACCGCTCGAGCGCGGCGGGATGCCAGACGTCACTACACGCCCCACGGATATGTACCGGGGAACTCGCCGCGTTCCCATTGACCAGTCCGGTCGAGCGGCTCGAGCGCGTGGGTCTCGTCGAGGTGGATTACGGCGTCGAACTGGCCGGCAAGACGGGCGTTGAAGTAGTGCGAGATGCGCTCGGTCTCCGGCTGGTAGACGACGCCGATCGCGCGCTCGAGCCGGCGGCCACGTAGCTGCCCGTCGTCGAGCAGAAAGGCGGGCACGCCGCGCTCGTGGAACAGCTCCTCCCAGCTGCCGGGCAGCGCGCGGCGGACATGCTTGCGCTCTGCCGGACCACCCCAATCGGACGCCGCCGTGACGGTGCCGGTGTAGGTGGTGAAGCCCACGAGCAGCGCGGCGTCGCCGTGGCGCTCGCGGATCAGCTGGCCGACGTTGAGCTGGCCCGCATGGCCAACCTCGGTAGGCGTTGTCCGAATCAACCCGGCGCGTCAACCTCGACGTACTGCCGACGGAAGCGCTCCCGCGCCTCGGCGATCAGGCGCAGCGCCTCCTCGCGTCCGCCCCAGCCTTTCACCTCGGAGCAACGTCCCTCATCGAGGTCCTTGTAGATCGCGAAGAAGTGACTGATCTCACGCCGCAGCAGTGCGGGCAGCGCGTCGATCTGATCGACCGTGTTCCAGCCCGGATCCGCGCACGGCACGCAGAGGAGGTGGTCATCGGGTCCTTTCTCGTCGATCATCTTGAACACGCCGACCGGCTTGGAGGCCACAATGCATCCGGGAAAGGTTGGCTGCGAGACGCAAACCAGGACGTCGAGCGGGTCGCCATCGGGCGCGAGCGTCTCCGGAACGTATCCATAGTCGGTCGGGAATATGGCCGAAGCCGAGATGAAGCGGTCCAGTTTGATCCCGCCGAGGTCGGGGTCGTATTCGTACTTGTTGCGGCTTCCCTGCGGGATCTCGATGACGCAGATGAGCGGTTCGACCTCGGTGGGCGTCGACTGTGTCGTCATGGCATCTCCGAGGACGAATTCAGCCGCCGAAGCCCAGTTCCTCGAGCTCCTGCAGCTCCTCGTCAGAGAGCTCGATTCCCACGGCGCCAACGTTCTCCTCCAGGTGCTCGACCGAAGCCGTTCCTGGGATCGGGAGCATTACGGGCGAGCGGTGAAGCAGCCATGCCAGCGCGATCTGAGCTGGTGTCGCGTGGTGTCGCTCGGCCATGTCCGCGAGCGGTGCGTTGCGGGAGGCGAGCCTGCCGGTCGACAGCGGGTCCCAGGGGAGAAACGCGATTCGTTCGCCCTCGCATTCCTCCAGTTCGTCCTCGTGAGCGCGATTGCTGAGGCTGTAGCGGTTTTGGACCGAGACGATTGGTGTGAGCGTGCGTGCGCGCCGGAGCTGGTCGACGGAAACGTTAGACAAGCCGATGCGCGCGATCTTGCCCTCCTCGCGCAGCTGGATGAGCGCTCCGAGCGATTCCTCCAGCGGCACCTCGGGGTCGACGCGATGGAGTTGATAGAGCTCGATCCGCTCGAGCCGGAGCCGCGCCAGACTGCCTTCGCACGCCTCGCGGAGATGCTCCGGCCGGCCGTTCGGGTGCCATTGGTTTGGGCCGCTGCGGGTCAGCCCGCCCTTGGTGGCGATGACGAGATCGTCCGGATAGGGATACAGCGCCTCGGCGATTAGCCGTTCGGAGACCTCAGGGCCGTAGGAGTCGGCCGTGTCGATGAGGTTGATCTCGAGCTCGACCGCGCGCCGCAGCACCCGCTTGCACTCCTCGGGGTTGCGTGGCTCGCCCCAGATCCCGTCTCCGGTCAGGCGCATGGCTCCGAAGCCGAGGCGGTGGACAGGGAGATCGCCGCCGATCTCGAAGGTACCCGACGCGCTCGCGGGTATCGATGCGTGTGTATCGCTCATTGTTGCTTGGTACTAGGACACACGCACGGCCCGGCAAGGCGAGTGAACCAACGCTTGATCGTCCGACGGAGCGACCTAGGCAACCCAGCAGCATGCTTCTCCACATTGCTGCGAGCAATCCGCTTGAGACGATCAAGGTCATCGTCATCTGCATCTTCCTGACCCTTCTGGAGTTTGCCGGCGTCGCGTTCCTCGTCGCGCCACGCGCCGTCGCAAGAAAGCTGATCTCGGCGCTACGTGCGCTCACTCGCCGGCTGCCGGGAGGGCCCGGGCGCTCACCGTCGCGCGGCTCGGCGCACGCGTCCGCAACAGGAGCTTGATCACCGCCGCCCGTCGGGGCGGCGCGGCGAGGCGAGGACCGGACCCTCACTGAATCGACTACATGTCGGCTGATCATCGGCGAGCTCGTGCATCGCCAGCAGCGTCGCCCCCCTCAAGCGACCAAGGCGGCGGCAAATTCGCGGTCGCCGCCGGCACCGGAAGATCCCCGGAGAGCGCGAGGCCGACGAGGGTATGGCCGAGCTCGCCCGCGGCGCCAGTCGCCCCGCGATAGATCCGGCCCCACAGCGCTTACCTCTTCCAATCTCGTCGTCCCGCTGGGCTCGAACGATCGCATTTGGCTCACTGCTCGCGCGGCCTAGCTGTCTGCAATGAGCTTTCACAGACTCTCAGGAGGACACCTGTCAAAAGAACTGGAAGGTCAGAGGATCGCGATCCTGGCCGCCGACGGCGTCGAGCGCATCGAGCTGGAGCAGCCGCGGGGTGCATTGCATGGCGCCGGCGCGCAGACCGAGCTGCTGTCGATTCACGATGGCGAGATCAAGGCGCGCCAATACGACCTCGAACCGGCTGCCACATTCCCTGTCGATAACGTGGTTTCGCAGGCGTCAGTGGATGACTCCGAGGCTGGTGCTGTCCGGCGGCTTCGCGAACACCAGCCTCGCGTGGGGTGGTCGGGCGCAGGTCGAGCGTGCCTACAACGAACCGCCTCCAATGCGGGCGCAAGGTGGTCGACAAGGAGGTCGTAACCGAAGGTCAGCTGACACGAACCGCTCACCAGCCGACCTCCGGGCTTCTGTCCGGCATCACCAGCAGTTCGCCGCGGCGCGGCAACGCGCCACGCCTGAGGGCGCGGAACGCGCCGGAGCATGAGTACCGCCGCCCGGGCGGGAGACAACGTGGCAGCGCGCTGTTCGAGGGGTTCCTGGGCGATGTCCTCTTTCGCGAAGGTGACGGCAACTGCGACTTCTTCGTCATCCTGGAGGGCAAGGTCGCGGTCATTGAGGAGTCCAGTGGTGAAGAGCGCGTGATCGGCGTCCACGGTCCGCGTCGTTTCCTCGGCGAGCTTGGTCTCGTCACCGGACAGTCGGTATTCGTGACCGCTGTCGGTGGTGGAGCCTGGAGAGGTGCTGGTCGTCACTGCCAACCGGCTGCGCGAAATCGTGACGGGCGACCAGGTGATGGGAGACCTGATCCTGCGGGCGTTCATCATGCGTCCGGCGATCCTGGTCGGCCTGGGGGCCGGCTTTCGGATCGTCGGCTCTCGTTACTCGCCCGACACCCACCGGTTGCGTGACTTCGCGATTCGCAACCGACTGCCCCACCACTGGGTCGACGTGGAAGACGATCCGGGGCGGAGGAACTGCTTCGGCGCCTGGGGGTGCAACCGTCGGAAGCGCCGGTTGTCCTGCTGGGCCCCGGCAAGGTGCTGAGGAACCCCAGCAACGTCGAGGAGTGGTTGCGGGGTCTGGTCGCGCTCGACGACGGTGGCTACGTGCTCACGGATCAGGCCGCGGCCGCGGAAAGCACGAACCAGATTGCTCGCAACGGGCGGCAGCCCTCGCGTCTATTGCTCGAGACGAGCCTGCCCGGCGTGTTCGCCGCCGGCGATGTCCGCAGCGGCTCGGTCGCGCGCGTGGCGGCGGCGGTCGGCGACGGTGCGATCGCGATTCGCAACGTCCACCAATTCCTGGGGGGCGCGGCTCAGACGGTACGTCTAGGGCAGACGTACGTCTCTTCTCAGACGTACATCTCGTCGACATAGCACCAGCGCCAGTCCTCGCCCGGCTCGAACGACTGGACGATCGGATGGCCGATCACGTGTGCGTGCCGGCGCGCGTGCTTACCCAGCGAGGAGTCGCAGCAACCAACATGACCGCACGTCAGGCACACCCGCAAATGCACCCAAGGCGTGCCTAGCTTCAGACACTCCTCGCAGCCCTCGGGTGTGCGCGGGGCGACCGGCCGGACCATCGTCAGGTGGGCGCACACGCGCCGGCTCGTGTACGGGATGGTCATGGTCCGTCGATCACGGCGTTGACCTTGTCGGCCAATCGGAGCTCGGCCTCGGTGATGCCCGCGTGGTTTGGGTTGGCGATCTGGAGCCGAACGCGATTGAAGTCGAGGATGCACATGTCCGGCCGGCGCAAGTAGTCCTCGGCGCCGGTCGCCACCCGCTCGACCAACGCCAACGCCTGCTCGAAGTCACGAAACGAGAGCTCGCGGACGAGCCTCTGTCCGACCAGGCGCCACCCCGCGGCGGCGGGCTGGCGCCTGGTTGCCGGGGTGGCGGGCACTAGGACGCCTTGATCTCGATCCGTCGGGGCTTGGCCTTTTCGGACTTGGGCACGCGCACGGTCAGCTCGCCGTCGTGCAAGTTGGCCTCGATCTGATCTTCGTTGGCCTGGCCCGGCAGCATCACGCGATATTCGAACTGGCCCGTTCTGCGGGTGCGGCGGCGGACGACTCCTTTGCGCTCCTTCTCCTTTATCTCGCCCGTGATCACGAGCTCGCCTTCACGCAGCTCCACGTTGACGTCCTTGCGATCGACGCCGGGAAGCTCGGCTTCGATGATCCAGGCGTCCTCGGTCTCTTCGATGTCGGCAAGCGGCATCCAGGCGCCGCCGTTGGCTTGTGCCTGCGGCCAGACGCTCTGGACCAAGCGGCCCATCTCCTCTTGGAGCTGTTCGAACTCACGGAAGGGATCCCAGCGCTGGACCGGGCGCGGCGCGGGCGAAGAAGACTCGGCACGTCGGGCAGGTACCGCCATGTTGGCTCCTCTCTCTAGTTGCCTTGGTCGAGCGTGGAGCTAGGCCGCCGAGCTCATAGGCCAAGACCAATTCCTCGCCTTGAAGCGCACCGCCGGCGCCCTAGGGATACGGGCGAGATCCGCGTCGACGACCGAGAGGAGCCGATATGGCCAAGGCAGTTGGAATCGACTTGGGCACCACGAACTCCGTGGTCGCCGCGACCTTGGAGGGTGGTCATGCCGAGGTGATCCCGAACGCCGAAGGCGCTCGGACCACACCGTCGGTCGTCGCCTTCACCGAGGATGGGCAGCGACTGGTGGGACAGGTCGCCAAGCGCCAGGCGATCCTCAACCCGCAGGCGACGATCTACTCGGCCAAGCGGTTCATCGGGCGGCGCTACGACGAGGTGGAGGAGGAGACGAAGATCGTCCCCTTCAAGGTCCTCAAGGGCCCGAACGACGCGGTGCGGTTCGAGATCCGCGGCAAGCAGTACGCCCCCGAGGAGATCTCGGCGCAGATACTGCGAAAGCTGGCCGAGGACGCCGGGAAGTTCCTCGGCGAGCGGGTGACTGAGGCGGTGATCACCGTCCCCGCCTATTTCAACGACGCGCAGCGGACGGCAACCCGCGACGCCGGCCGGATCGCCGGTCTCGAAGTGCTGCGGATCATCAACGAGCCAACCGCTGCGGCGCTCGCCTACGGGATGGACAAGAAGGGCCAGGAAACGATCCTGGTGTTCGACCTCGGTGGCGGAACGTTTGATGTGTCTCTGCTCGAGGTGGGCGACGGCGTGGTCGAGGTCCGCTCCACCAGCGGGGACGGTCATCTCGGCGGCGACGATTTCGACAAGCGCGTGGTCGATTGGCTGGCAGACGAATTCAAGCGCGAGCAGGGCATCGACCTGCGCACCGACCCGCAGGCGCTCCAGCGCCTTTATGAGGCGGCCGAGCGGGCCAAGGTCGAGCTCTCGACCACCACGCAGACGCAGATCAACTTGCCGTTCATCACGGCTGACGCCGCCGGCCCCAAGCATCTGAACACCAGCCTCACCCGGTCGAAGTTCGACCAGTTGACCCAGGACCTGGTGGAGCGTACGCGGGAGCCGTTCGAGCAGGCACTGGCCGACGCCAAGCTGACCGCGGACGACATCGACGAGGTGATCCTGGTCGGGGGGTCCACCCGGATCCCGGCCGTGCAGGACCTGGTGCGCCGGCTGACCCGCGGCAAGGAACCAAACATGACCGTCAACCCGGATGAGGTGGTCGCGATCGGTGCGGCGCTTCAGGCCGGCGTGCTCAAGGGCGAGGTCGAGGACGTCGTGCTGCTCGACGTGACCCCGCTGTCGCTCGGGCTCGAGACCCTCGGGGGGGTGATGACCAAGGTGATCGAGCGCAACACGACGATCCCGGCCCGCCGGACGGAGGTGTTCTCCACCGCGGAGGACAACCAGACCGCGGTCGACATCGTGGTGCTTCAGGGCGAGCGCGAGCTGGCTGCCGACAATCGCCAGCTCGCACGGTTCCGGCTCGAGGGCATCGAGGCGGCCCCGCGTGGCGTGCCGCAGATCGAGGTGACGTTCGACATTGACGCCAACGGGATCCTCAACGTCTCGGCCCGCGACAAGGCGACCGGCAAGGAGCAGCGGGTCACGATCTCCGAGAGCACCAACCTGGATCAGCGGGAGATCGAGCGGATGGTCGCCGACGCTCAGGCGCACGCCGGCGAGGACCGCCGCCGACGCGAGGAGATCGACGCGCGCAACGAACTCGATTCGCTGGCTTATCGCGTGGATCAGCTCTTGCGTGAACTGCAGGACCGCCTGCCGGTAAACGAAAAGGCCAGGGCGGAGCAACTCGTCGTCGACGCTCGGAAGGCGGTCCAGGATCAAGCCAGCCTGGACCGCGTGCGGCCGCTCATCTCCGACCTGCAGCAGATGCTCCAGCTCCTGCCCAGCGCCGCGGCGGCGGGGGCGGGGGTCGGTGGCAACGGCGCCGGCGGCAACGGCGCGAGCGCCGAGGGGGCCGCAGAAGACGAGGAGGTGGTCGATGCAGAATTCACCCGCGAGTAATGGGGAAGACCCCACGCGTTCGGATCAGGCCGAGCCGCCTGCCGCGGCAGCCGCGCCCGCAGGCGACGATCTCACCGACGAACTGGCAAGGACCGAGGATCGCTACAAGCGCGCCCTCGCCGATCTCGACAACTACCGCAAGCGTGCCGCCCGCGAGGTCGAGCAACGGGTAAACGAGGCCCGGGAATCGATGCTCAGGGACTGGCTCGACGCTGTGGACAGCGTCGAGCGCGCGATGCGCATGCAATCCGACGCCTCCTGTCGGGACGGGCTGCAGGCGGTACTGGCGCAGATGTCGGCTACCCTCGCGCGGCAGGGGGCGCACCGGATCGGCGCAATCGGTGAGGAGTTCGATCCGGAGATCCACGAGGCGATCGCCGTGCAGCCGGCCGACGATGTGCCGGACCGGACGATTCTCGCGGTCGACCGGTCGGGGTTCTCGTTGGGCGATCGCGTGATCAGGCCGGCGCAGGTCGTGGTCGCTCGCGCGCCCGAACACGCGCGCTGATGTCGGTCGGGACCCGGGACTACTACGAGGCGCTCGGAGTCCCACGCGACGCCAGCGCCGAGGACATTCGCCGGGCCTACCGTCGGCTCGCGCGCCAGTACCACCCCGACGTCAACAAGGAGGCGGGCGCCGAGGATCGCTTCAAAGAGATATCCGAGGCCTACGAGGTCCTGCGCGATCCCGAGAAGCGGGCGCAATACGACCGGCTCGGACCCAACTGGCGAGCAGCCAGAGGCCCCTCCGGCCCGGGCGGATTCGACGACAGCTTCCGCGCCGGCAACGGGTCCGCCGACTCGTTCGACGATGCATTCGGCGGCGATCGGTTCAGCGACTTGTTTGAGAGCGTGTTCGCGCGGGGCCGTCGCGGCCGTGCCGGCGGCGGGTTCGACGGCTTCTCGATGCGCGGCACCGACCACGAGGCGGTGCTCGAGGTGACGCTCGAGGAGGCCGCCCGAGGCGGCAGGCGACGGCTCTCGCTGGAGGGTGTCGGCACCGTTGAGGTGGACATCCCGCCTGGGGTGCGCGACGGACAGCGGATCCGCTTGGCGGGACAAGGCGGCGAGGGCATCGGCGGCGGACCGTCGGGCGATCTGTTCCTTCGCATCCGGCTCCGGCCGCATCCTCGCTTTCGCGTCGAGGGGCGGGACCTGTTCGTCGATCTGCCGGTGGCCCCTTGGGAGGCGGCGCTCGGGGCGGAGGTTCCGGTGCCGACGCTCGACGGAAGCGCCCGCGTCAAGGTGCCGTCCGGATCGTCGAGCGGCCGCCGGCTGCGCCTACGAGGGCAGGGGCTGCCCGACTCGGGTGGTGGTCCGGGCGGCGACCTGTACGCGGTGGTGATGATCCATGTCCCCAAGAAGCTGAGCAAGCGGGAGCGCGAGCTGTTCGAGCAGCTCTCCGCGACGTCGAAGTTCAACCCGCGGGAGCGGCGCTGATGGCGCGGACGTCGGCCCCAGGCGCGATCACCGGCACGTGGCTCGCCACCCGTCCCAACGGTCTCGTGGGGATCGAGCGGCTGGCGCAAGAGGCCGGTATACACCCGGACCTGGTCCGGCGGCTCGTCCGCCTGGGACTGGTCGAGGCGAGCGGCGGCACCCGTGCGACGCCCTTCTTCCGGCCCGACGACGCCGCGCTCCTCGCGCGTGCGGTGCGCCTGCGCCGCGATCTCGGGCTGAACTTCGCCGGCGCCGTGCTGGCCTGCGAGCTGCTGGCGCGGATCGATGAGCTGGAAGCGCGGCTGCGCGGGGCCGCGCCGCCCCACGGACAACACGAGGTGATCGCATGGACCCAGACCGTCTCACACTGAAGACCCAGGAGGCCCTCCACGACGCGCAGACCAAAGCCCTGCGCTACGGGCACACGGAGCTCGACACCCTTCACCTGCTGCTCGCGCTGCTCGAACAGCCCGAGGGCCTGGTTCCGCGTCTGCTGGTGCGGGCCGACATCGACACCGGCGGATTGCGTGCCGCGGTCGAGGCGGCGCTCGAGCGACGGCCGCGGGTGAGCGGCCCGGGCGCGAGCGGTCAGATCGGCATGACACGCGCTCTGGCGAATCTGCTGGACGCGGCCGAACGCGAAGCGGAGCGGCTCAAGGACGAGTACGTGTCGGTGGAGCACATCCTCCTGGCCATGCTGGCCACGGCCCCCGAGAGCGATGCCGGCAACCTCCTGCGCGAGTACGGCGCCGACCGCGACCGGGTCCTCGAGATCCTCACCCAGGTGCGCGGCGCGCAGCGCGTCACCAGCGCCACCCCCGAGTCCTCCTACGAGGCGCTCGAGAAGTACGGCCGCGACCTGGTCAGCGAGGCGCAGAGTGGAAAGCTCGATCCCGTGATCGGCCGTGACAGCGAGATCCGCCGGGTCATCCAGATCCTGTCGCGCAAGACGAAGAACAATCCGGTTCTCGTCGGAGATCCAGGGGTGGGAAAGACCGCGATCGTCGAGGGGCTGGCGCAGCGGATCGTGCGAGGTGACGTGCCCGAGGGGCTGAAGGACAGGACGATCTTCGCCCTCGACATGGGGTCGTTAGTGGCCGGGGCAAAGTACCGGGGCGAGTTCGAGGAACGGCTCAAGGCGGTCCTGCAAGAGCTCAAGGCCGCCGAAGGTCGGATCCTCCTTTTCATCGATGAGCTGCACACGGTGGTTGGCGTCGGCGCCGCGGAGGGCGCGATGGACGCCGGCAACATGCTCAAGCCGATGCTCGCCCGTGGCGAGCTGCACTGCATCGGCGCGACCACCCTCGCCGAGTATCGTCGGCACATCGAGAAGGATGCCGCGCTCGAGCGCCGCTTCCAGCCGGTGCTGGTCGACGAGCCGACCGTGGAGGACACGATCTCGATCCTGCGCGGGCTGCGCGAGCGCTTCGAGGTCCACCACGGCGTCCGAATCCAGGACGCGGCGCTCGTCGCCGCCGCCACGCTGTCGCATCGCTACATCACCGACCGGTTTCTGCCTGACAAGGCGATTGACCTGGTCGACGAGGCCTGCGCGGTGATCCGCACCGAAATCGACTCGCTGCCGCAGGAGCTCGACGAGATAACCCGCCGCGTGATGCGGCTCGAGATCGAGGAGGCGGCGCTCAAGAAGGAGAAGGACAAGGCGAGTCGCGAGCGGCTCGAGGCGCTGCGCCGGGAGCTGGCCGACCTGCGGGCCCAGGCCGACGCGATGCGTGCCCAGTGGGAAGCGGAGCGGCAGGCGATCCACAAGCTCCAGTCGCTGCGCGAAGAGCTCGAGCAGGTACGGCGCGAGATCGAGGACGCCGAGCGGCGTTACGACCTCAATCGCGCTGCTGAGCTCCGCCACGGCCGCCTCCCCGAGCTGGAGCGCCGACTGCGCGCCGAGGAAGAGCGGCTCGAAAGCAAGCAAGGCGGCGCGGCGGCGACCCGTCTCTTGCGCGAGGAGGTCACCGAGGACGAGATCGCCGAGATCGTCGCCCGCTGGACCGGCATCCCGGTGTCCCGGCTGGTCGAGGGTGAGCGCGAGAAGCTGCTCCGGCTCGACGAGGTCCTGCACGAGCGCGTGATCGGCCAAGACGAGGCGGTGCGGCTGGTCGCCGACGCGGTGATCCGAGCTAGAGCCGGGATCAAGGACCCCCGGCGGCCGATCGGGTCGTTCATCTTCCTCGGCCCGACCGGAGTCGGCAAGACCGAGCTCTCGCGGGCGCTCGCGGAGGCTCTGTTCGACTCTGAAGAGAACATCGTGCGACTCGACATGTCCGAGTACCAGGAGCGGCACACCGTGAGCCGACTGATGGGGGCGCCGCCCGGCTATGTGGGCTACGAGGAAGGCGGGCAGCTAACCGAAGCGGTCCGGCGCAAGCCCTACTCCGTAGTGCTGTTCGACGAGATCGAGAAGGCCCATCCCGACGTGTTCAACACCCTCCTGCAGATCCTCGACGACGGCCGCCTGACCGACGCGCAGGGCCGCACGGTCAACTTCCGGAACACCGTGATCATCATGACGTCCAACATCGGGTCGCTCTACCTGCTCGAAGGGGTGACCGACACCGGCGAGATCCGGGAGGACGCGCGAGACCGCGTGATGGATGAGCTACGGGCGAGCTTCCGCCCGGAATTCCTCAACCGAGTGGATGAGATCGTCCTGTTCAAACCGCTCACGCTCGCGGAGATCGAGCAGATCGTCGACCTACAGATCGAGGACGTTCGCCGCCGCCTGGCCGAGCGCCGTGTCGGCCTGGAGCTGACCGAGGCTGCCCGTGGCTTCATCGCCCGCCAGGGCTACGATCCGGTATATGGCGCGCGCCCGCTGCGACGCTTCATTCAGCGGGAGGTGGAAACCCGGATCGCCCGTGCGCTCATCGCCGGCGAGATCGACGACGCGTCCACCGTCACCTTAGACGTAGCCGGCGACGAACTACAGGTGCGCTGGGACGAGGAGGCCCGGCAGGGTGGCGCGGAGGCGCAGCCAGGCTCCGAGCGACAGCCGGTCGCGGCGTAAGCCGAACCGGCAAGGGCGCACGCTACTCGCCGCTGCCATCGAGTACTTGTCCCGAGCGCGGTCCGTCCTAACCACGCGCTCGGGTACCCGGCGGAGGAGAACGATTGTGACCAGCTTGGTGATCGAGCAGATTGAGGTTCCGGCGGGCGTGCGGCAGTGGCGCGCGATGACGACTGCGCGGGAACGGGTGGCCGACGTGTTGGCCGGACGCAAGGTCTGGTGCGCGACAGCAGTTCCGAGGCGCAACGAGGCGGCCGACGACCTGCGGGCTTGCCTGTATGGCGCAGCTCCCGGTCTGAGCGCCGACCGTCTCGAGGTGCATGGGCGACCGCAGCTGAGCTCCCTGGCCGATGCGGTGGACCGCATGCTGGCGGGAGGATCGCCCGGTCGCGTCTTCGATGCCGCCGACCAGGCCCTGGTCGCCGAGGCGGTTTCGGACGCCGATGAGCTTCTTGGCGACGCCGTTGGTCCGGGAGACGTCGTCGTCGCACATGATGGAGTAAGCGCGCTCGTGGCGCGTGCCGTCCGCGACCGCGGCGCCCACGCCGTGTGGCGCGTGCGAATCCCTCGGGGATCGACCCCCGGCGCGAGTCAGGCGCGGGACCTCCTGCGGAGCTTCACCGCCGGTGTTGATGCATACGTGCTCCGGTGGTTCGAGCGTAGCGCCGACGGTGAAGTCGTCGAACGCGTTGCCGCGGCGATGCCGTCAACCGGCATCGTGGCGGTCAAACAGACGCGACGATCCGGAGGCGGTGAGGAGCTCCATGACCTGGCGTGGCGTATGGCGTATGCGGAGATCGTTCGCGGCGGCCGCCAGGAGCATGTGGGAGGAACGCTCCATACGCGCCCTGCTGTCGCGGCCCGATAGGCGCGTCGCCTTCTAGTCTTCGGCGCCCTGCAGGATGATCTCGGTTCCCGTGGCGGGGCTGGAGAAGCGTTCCGCCGCGCTCCCACCGGGGATGAACAGGTCGTGGAACTGGCACGTGTCCCCATCGCGCCGTCGCCACCCTCTGGACGTTGGGCCGAGCGCGAGCTGTCCGCGAGCTACCGCCACCGAATCGTCGACCACAACTGCGGTCGCTGACGCATCGCCGATCCGGACCACGACGCGCTCGCCAACCGGCGCCGGCGGGCGCGAAATCGTCGTGCACAGGATGCCGCAACGATCGACGAGTGCGACCACGCACCTCGGGACCGGTGGGACCGCTTCCGGTGGAATCGGCTCGCAGACGGCATGGGAGTGGCGCACGACGGCGCGGACGATGGCTCCGGCCAGTAGCTCTGGTGAATGTGAGCGCCGGTCGGCCATCGGCAGCTCGAGATAACACGGCCCGCTGATCTCCGGCGCCACGAAGGACCAGGACCAGCCCGTGTCGGGCCCCACGATGGGGACCCCGTCCGCCGTCCAGCCGGCGCACTCCCGCGGCTGTGCGTTCCGGGCGAGTCGAGCCGCGACATCGTGGACCACGAGGCGTTTCCCGGGTCCGTCGCCGAGTGCCAGGCAGGCGACCGAGAATCCCGCCGCAAGCGAGTCGCAGGGCGCCACCTGCGTGATCACGACATCCGCCGCGGGAGCGACCAGGGCCAACCGACGGGTCAGGCCGACGAACGGTTCGTCGCTCGGGCCGTAGTCGGCCACGACGTGGATGAGCCGGGGCGCCTGGGAGGGCGACCACGGAGCTGCTGCGGCTGTCATCGGTCGCGCGTGGAGCGTCACGGATCCGGGCTTAGGCGCCCTCCACCGCGGACGATAACGGGCTCTCCAGCTCGTCGACCATGTCGGCGAGCGATGCCACGATCCGAGACGCTCGGAATGGGAAGCGCTCGACCTCCTCCGTCGCATACCGCTGCAACGCGTTCACGATGGTGGCGTTCTCGGCGGGATCGTCCATGGGGAGCGTGGCGAGGTGGATCCGCCGCCGCGCGTCTTCGGGCAGTTGCTTCCAGAGCGAAAGGGCGTCCTGCAACACCTGCATGCCCTCGGGGTCATCTGCGACAGCCGACACGGCCGGTCCGGCATAGACGAGGTGCGCGCCGGTCCTCTCCGGGACGTGCTCGGCAAATCCCCCGAATCACGCCCGGCGGATCCTTGAGCGTGTCCCAGCGCGAGACCTGGAGCACGACCGGGACGTCCGCGGGCACCGCACCCGTCCCGAATAGCTCGGCGCAGCGATCGACGCGGCTTGGCGTCTCGTCGTGCCGAACGTAGGCGGCGGGGCCGGCGTCGGCATCGCGCTTGACCGCGATCACCGCAGCGGCATGCAGCACGCCGACGACCGAGTCGGGGTCGAGCTCTCGGTTCTTGGGCGAGAAGACGTCGATGGTGGGCGGGATGACGGCAATCCGCTCGCTGGCGAGCCCCTCCCACGCGAATGATTCGCGAGAAAACACATACACGTCGGCGGGCGAAACGTAGGGGAGCAGGAATCGCCAGGCTTCCCTGGCGAGATCGTTCGGATGGTCAAGCCCCACGTGACAGCGCCAGATCACTACCGCACCGGCGTCACGCAGCGCCGCGACCAGCCCGGCCGGCTGAGGGTCGTGCACGATTGCCACATCAAGTGAGCTCAGAAGCTCCGCCACGCCACCGCCGCGCGCGGTCGAGTTCACGTTCCACACGACGCGGCCGGACAGCAGCCTTCGTCCCTCCTCGATGGCGCGCTCGAATGCCGCCCAGCGCTCAGGCGCGAGCACGGTCCGAAACCGATCGGGACTCATCGAAGAGACCTGAACCTCGAACATGTCTGCTCGTCACGGTAGGCCGCCCGGACCACGCCACCAGATGAATTTCACGATGCGATTCGCCTGGCCTTGGTTTGGCGCAAGCGCGGCTTATCGCACCAACTGTATGTTCGAGGTGAGCTCGCGGCCGGTCGACGTGTCGGTGACGATTCGGCCATCCATGCCGGTCTACGCCGGCGACCCCGGCGTGGCGATCGAGCTCGCGAAGGCGATCGAGCGCGGCGATCCCGCCAACGTGTCGCGCCTCGAGCTTGGAGCCCACACCGGAACCCACGTCGATGCGCCACGACATTTCATCCCTGATGGTGAGGGGGCGAGCGAGCTCGCTCTCGAGCCGTTCATCGGGCCCTGCGTGGTGGTCGAGGCCGGGACCGGCGCGGGCCGACTCGACCGGCCCGTCATCGATGCGCTGGAGCTGCCGCTGGGCGCTGAGCGAGTCCTGCTCAAGACGCCGAACTCGGCCCTTTGGGAGCATGACGAATTCGTCCCCGAGTTCGTTCGCCTGAGCTCCGACGGAGCCAGCGCGCTGATCGAGCGGGGGGTGCACACCGTCGGCATCGACTACCTCTCGATCGGCGATCCAGGTGCGCACTTGCAGCTGCTGAGCCGGGGCGTCGGGGTGATCGAAGGACTCGACCTGCGCGGCGTCGATCCCGGCGAGTACTTCCTGGCGTGCCTACCGCTGAAGCTCGCCGGCAGCGATGGCGCTCCCGCGCGAGCGTTGTTGTGGCCGCGGCATCGCGGGAGTAGGAGTTCGTGAGATGACGGCCACCGGAGCACTTCAGCTGATCGGGCAGGCTGAGGAGGAGATGAAGGCACTCCTCCTCTGATCGCGCCGACGTTTCTCGTGCGGGATGGCGAGAAGCGCCGCCTCCTCCCCGACAAGCCCCTCGATCCTCTGATCTGAATAGGCCGCTGCGCGAGGCGTCAAGTCACGCCAGGCGCGGCTCCGGCCTCGGCCCGATCGAGGTGACGTGGCGCCAGTTGAGGTACGCGATGGCCTCACGAACTGCCCGGTGCTCTCGCGCTCAGAGCACGTCCAGCGGCCGCGGTCCGATCGGCGGCGGAAACGCCTCATCGAGTTTGATCATGTCGATCTCGCGGAGGTGCAGGTCGAGCGCCGCGCGATTCTGCCGGACGTGCTTGACCGTTCCGGTCCAGACCACGAGGACCAGGGCGCGGCGCTCCGCGAGCATGCGAGCCGCGGCTCCGAGCGCATGCTCGGCGGCGGACGAACGGTCGTAGGCGAAGACGACCGGGCCCGACTGCCGAGGCTCCGCGAGCTCCTCTGAACCCTGGGGGCTGATGGCGGAGGTGATGATTGTGCGCATAGGTCCCCGCACCGGACGGTCAAGGTTGGAGCTGGAGCCAGACGCGCGCTTGAACGTGCGCAGCGTCGGCCTAACACCTGGTAGGGCGGTGCAACGCGCCTCTCGTGGCGGCCGGAGGAGGTCCACCGAACATGAAGATCACGATCATCGGGACCGGCAACATGGCGCGGGCGATCACGACGCGCGCCCTTGCGGGCGGTCATGAGGTCGATCTCGTCGGTAGCTATCTGAGCAAGGCGCGCGAGCTTGCCGACGAGCTGATCGGCGAAGGCTCGGTCGACGCCACCGAACAGCTCGCCGGCGAGATCGTCGTGCTGGCAGTCCCGTACACGGAAGCGCCGCATGTGGTACGCGAATACTCCGACCAGCTCGCCGGCAGGACGATCGTCGACCCCACGAATCCGGTTGATTTCAGCGTCATCGAGCCGCTCGACAAGGCATGGATCGGAGACTTCGGCTCCGGTGGGCAGCTGATCGCCGCAGAGGCACCGGACGACGCCGGGTTTGTCAAGGCGTTCAATACGAACTTCGCCGGCCCCCTGCTGGCCGGACAGGTGGACGGGGAACCGCTCGATGTGTTTCTCGCCGGCGACAACGAGGAGCACAAGGCGAAGGTCATGCGGCTGGTCTGCGACGGAGGGATGCGATCGATCGACGCCGGACGCTTGGCTCGTGCTCGTGAGCTGGAGGCGATGGCGCTGCTCCACATGGAGATTCAGGGATCGCACGGCACTCGATTCGCCTCAGCGATCAAGGTCAAGCCCTGAATCCGTCGACCCGAGCTTCCCGCCTCGCGGCTAAAGGATGCTGCGGCGACCGCCCCCGAAGAGACCCACCGAGGCCCGAAGGATTCGCGACAGCAAGGATGGTGATGATCGAACCTAAACTGATGTAGGAACGCCGAGGCCGCCGTCGGCACCCAAGGCGTCCTGCGCGCTTTTGCTTCGAGTGGCTTGTCGCGCGACCGCCGGGGCCTAACCGGAGAGGTGATGACAATCACCACGCAGGAGATCCCACGTCAGGCGTGGCGCTCGTACTTCGATGAGTTGACCGACGTGCTCGGCACCGTCGAGGCGACGGTCGAAGTCGTCGGGCGCGACCTGGGCGACCAGTTCGCGGACGAGCGGCAGATCCTGACCGACATCACCTACGACGATCGCGACGACGTGATCATCGTGGGCCTCGAAGCTCCAGACTCCGACGTGGAGCGGATCGAGCATGTGATCGAGCAGCCGCAGCGGGTTCTCGTCGCGACGGGTGAGCCCCCGCCGCTCGAGGTCACGTTCGACATCGAGGATGGGGAGCAGCATCAGTGGCTCATCCATCTCGAGCGCCCGCCCGCGCTGCCTGCCGGATAGGCGTCCAGCCCGGTGCCCGCGCCACCGAACGCCGGCGCCGGGCTGACCGGCCCGAGGAAGGCGCATTGCCCGGACCAACGAACGGCCTATCTTGAGCGAAGTGAGCGCTGATCGGGCAACGGTGGCGGTCGAGGTCCACTCGCCCGCCGATCTTCCGCGAAGCGAGAGGCGCGAGATCCTCGAGCGCTTCGAGCGGCTCGCGCGCTACACCGACGACCCGATCGAAGGGGTGCGCATCACGCTCCGCCGCCCCGAGACGAGGGCCGCGCGCCTGCGGTGGGTGGCCGACGCATCGCTGGTGCTGAACGGCAGGCGATTAGCTTCGCACGCCACCGGCAGCAGCGCGCCGCAGGCGGCGAAGGAGGCCGCCGATCGCCTCAACCGGCAGATGCGCCGCGTCGCGGATGCCCCGGTGGCGCTCCGTAACGATCGGCGGGCGATCAAGGGCGCGCTCGCGCACCTCGCGCACGAACGTAGGCACCGGCCGAGACCGAGCCTCAAGCGGCCGGACCTGCGCGACATCATCCCGCTGCGCACCCCGTATCCGCTTCCGGAGTCGACCCTCGACGCCGTGGCGGACCTGCTCGACCTGGACCTCGAGTTCCTGCTCTTTCGTCACGCCCGGACGAGAGAGGACGTTGTGGTGCACCGGCGCGATGACGGGCGGATCGGCTTGCTCCACCCGCCCGGCAGCCCGCTCTCCGACGAGAACGACATCGTCGTCCCAGAGCCGAGCCGCTACGAACAGCCGATCCCGCTCTCGAAGGCGCGGGACGAGATGGACGTGCTGGGCCACCGCTTCCTCTACTTCATCGACGCGGTCGACGGACGGGGAAAGGTGCTCTACCTGCGCCACGACGGCGACTACGGCCTCGTGGAACTCCCGCCGGCCGGCGCCGAACGTGCGGCCTGACCATCATCGGCTGCGCGGGTACCCGCGGATTTCGGTATCCCGTAGCGGAGGGCAAACGCGAGGGCTTGGAGCCGGGAGTGCGGTCGGGCAGACACGGAGCCTCGGACGCCCATGTCTATCGGTCAGCGGCGCGGTCTTGTTGATCACCGCGGCCGCTCCGCTCTCGATCGCGTCGTGCCCGCGAGGCCGTCGGCCGTGTTGCGACGCGGTTCATGCGTGCCCATCGGCGCTCGCTGCTCACCGTCCTGGCGCTGGGTTCGCTTGGTTTGAAGGCCGATGTGGTCGCCCGCCGAATGACGAGTTTCGAAACCCTGCTCTACTGCGTCTACATGGGCGCGTTGGTGATATTCGGGATGGGGCTGCCAGCGGTCTGTTCCCGGGGCCTGCGCCGCTTACTCTGACGGCGTTACCCGCCGCACTCGCTGCCGTGGTGATCGGTCTGGTGGCAGGACGAGGCTCACGCGCTGCCGCGATCGGACTCAGGTCGATCCCTGTATCTCACCTGCTCGCGGGCACTGTCGGCGATCGTGTCTGGTCCGGGGCGGGCGGACTGACTCGCGACTGCCTGGGGATGCACGTCGCCATTGTGCTCGCGAGGCGCAGCGGGTTGGGTTGCCGTGGTGGAGGCCTATTCGCACAGCTACAAGGTGGCACGACCAGGTTCGTCGTGCCCGACTGCATATCGATCGAGAGAGCGAGGCCAATATGTCCACGCAGACGACCGGCGTCCGCACCACGCCCATCGTTCCGCCCGGTACCTGGATGGTCGATCCGGCACATTCGAACGTGGAGTTCGCTGTCAAGCACATGGGAATCGCCACGGTACGGGGCAGGTTCACAGAGTTCGAGGGGACGCTGGAGGTTGGGACCGACCTCGCCAGCTCCAAGGTGTTCGGCAAAGTCAATGCCGCGTCGATCACGACCAATGACGAGCAGCGGGATGCTCACCTGCGTTCGCCGGACTTCTTCGACGTCGAGCGCTACGGTGAGATCACATTCGCGTCGAGTCGCATCGAGGGGGTCGATCAAGAGTCATCGCTCGTCTTCGGGGACCTCACGATTCACGGCGTCACGCGCGAGGTAAAGCTCGAGGTCGTGGTCTCGGGTGTCGATGAGGATCCTTGGGGCAACACGCGGGTTGGACTGGAAGCGGTCGGCGTGATCAAGCGCTCGGACTTCGACATGAGGTTCAATCAGGCGCTTGGATCGGGGAACATGCTGGTCGGCGACAAGGTGACCATCTCGCTCGACATCTCGGCGGTGAAACAAACGTAGATCTGGAGCGTCCGTTAGGTGCCCTGACGGATCAGGTACGGCGCGTCAACCAGTCGAAGGCTCGGCGCAGGCGCGCCTCGAGGCCGCCCTGCTGTTCGCGAATCTCCGCGACCTGTGCGGCATCTGCGTACAGGTGGCGGCCCGGAAGCGGATGGGTGTGAATGATCAGGCCTTCGAAGATGTTTCCCTCCGCCATCACGTGCTCGACCACGCCAATACGGGTGCCGTTGCGGTCGTACACCGGGGTGCCGTCCTTCAGGGCGAGGTATGCGACCGGAGGGCCGAGCTCTTCTGATGAAGGCCGTTGGCGTGCGGGCGCCGGCATTGCTTGTGTGCAGCTAGGACGTTTGCTGCGACGGGCAAGACGGATTGAGGCCTAGCCGCGCCATCACAACCTAGGCGGCCCGCGCTGCCGCCGTCGGATTTGGTCAGAGCCCCAGAGCCGAAGCCGATCTCACTCCTCACCCTCGCCGCGACTTGCGGCGAGGTTGACACCCAGCGCCGTCGCAAGCGGGTCCGCGGCGCTCACCATTTTGAACACGCCCACGTTTGGCCCGATGCCGGTCAACACGCCGGTGATCTCGTCAACCGAGGCCCCGGCGTCCAGTGCCGCCGTGACGTGCAGGAGATACGAGGAGTCGTCACCGCCGGTGGCGATCACCGCCGCGATGTTCACCAGCGCGAGTGTCCCGGCGGCGCCGATCCGTATACGCCGCTGACGATCTCACGGTCCGTGCCGCAGACGCCCATCGCGAGCGCCTCCACAAGCAGCTCATTGTCGCGGCGCTCGGGCTCCTCGAGCCCGGCGAGCCCGGCCCGACCCGGGACGCCGGCGGTGACGGCGATTGCGACCATGCTACGGAGTTACGCCGCTGGGCCGGCGAGTCAATCCGGCGCGCCATTCATTTTCCGTTCGGGACAGCGAGCGCGTGAGCGGATCTAGTCGCCGGCCAGGACGCTCGCCGCCACGAGCGCCTCACCGTACATGCGATCCGCCAGTAGGGTCTGGCGGATTCCTTCCTCGATGACCTCGTCCTCATCTGGCCACGCGCCGAGCGCGGTCCAGCACTGCTCGTGTCGGGCTTCGGCGCGAGCGCACACGTGCAATCCGCCGGTTCGGCGCTCGAACGAGAGCGACCGTCCGGACGACATCTCGACGGCCAGCGACAAGTCCGAGACGGCGCGACGAGCATCGTTGCTGAGCTCGATTCGCACCGCGCGGTCGTCGGCGCCGACCATGCCGCTGAGGCCTGCTGCGTGGGCTTGGAGGGGGCGCAGCGACCAGCCTAGTCGCGAGCCGAGCCACCCCACGAGCAGCAGGGCCGGCACGGCCGACGCCGGATGATGCAGGACTCTCATGACGTCGATCGCGCGCAACTCCGCCCGCAGCGGCGGCGGGTCGAACGCAGCTGCTACCCGTCTGCGCCACGGGGAGACGCGCACCCATGCGAGCTCGACCACGCCGACCTTCTTGTGGATCTCCCGCGCGAAGGCGAGCGCTGCGCGTGCGTCGGGTTCACCCATCGAGTCGAGCAGAACGACGTCCGCGACCGGCAGCAGGCACGGCAGCGCGTCCTGCCCGTCATCGCATGCCCACAGCACCGTGGGTAGGTCGCGCACCAGCAGCGGGTCCACGATCGTCTCGATGTCGCGGAGATGCCGCTGGCCGATTGTCAGGACCACGGTTTCTCGCAGGAACCCGAACTCGCCGGGGCCGGGATGCACATCGCAGGCGATCTCGGCCACGGCGTCGATCGTGGACCGTCCGGGAGAGATGCCCAGAACGATCGTGCGTGAGACCGCGCGGCGGCCCATCCGATTCAGTCGGCCCAGGGCCGCGTGCTCGCGCCCCGCCGGAGCGGTGGATATCACGTTGATGTATCGCGCCGGAATCGAGCAGTGGCGCTCGCGGAAACGCTCGGCGAGCATCGATCGCAGCGCGGCCTCAACTGCATGGGCCGTGGTGTCCCGCGCGGTCCAGATGCTGACGCCGTCAGGGTCCACGGCTCGATCAGATACGACGCCACTCATGCCCTGGCAGAAGGATCGATGCGGCCTCGGGCGGTCCCTGCGACTCGGCCGGATACGTCGGCAGCGGACCCGGCATCGCTGCCCATGCCCGCAGGATCGGATCGCAGATCCGCCACTGCTCCTCGATCTCGTCGTTGCGAGTGAACAGCGTGGGGTCGCCGACCATCGCATCGAGCAACAGCCGCTCGTATGCCTCCGGCGACTGCGAGGGAAACGCTGCGCCGTACAGGAAGTCCATGTTCACCGGGCGCACGCGCATGCGCGTTCCGGGCACCTTCACCCCCAGCGAGAGCGCGACCCCCTCGTCGGGCTGGATCGTGAGGATCAGCTGGTTGGGACGCCCCCCGATTCGATCGCCGCCGGGGAAGAGCGGATGGGGTGCCGGCCGGAAGCCGACGACGATCTCGGTGAGCTTCCGCGCGAGGCGCTTGCCGGTGCGCAGGTAGAAGGGCACGCCGGCCCATCGCCAGGTGTCCACCTCCAGGCGCAGTGCGGCGAAGGTCTCAGTCCTCGAATCCGGCGGAACCCCCGGCTCCTCGAGATAGCTCGGGATCCGCTCGCCGCCCACGACCCGCCCCACGTACTGCGCGCGGACGGCCATGCTGGAAACGTCTCGGACGGAGGGCGTGTCGATCGCACGTAGGATCTTTGCCTTCTCGTCGCGCACCTCATCGGCGGTGAAGTCGATCGGAGGCTCCATCCCGACATGGCAGAGGAGCTGGAGCAGGTGATTCTGGATGAGGTCGCGCAGGGCGCCGGCCTGGTCGTAGTAGTCCGCGCGTGATCCCACCCCGTCGTCCTCGGCCGCAGTGATCTGGACATAGTCGATGTGGTTGCGACTCCACAGCGGCTCGAAAATGCCGTTGGCGAACCTCAGGGTGAGCAGGTTCTGCACGGTTTCCTTGCCGAGGTAGTGGTCGATCCGGAAGACGGCTGACTCCGGGAACACCGCGAGTACCTGCCGGTTGAGCTGCCGCGCCTCGGCCAGCGAGCTGCCAAACGGCTTCTCGATCACCACCCGGGTGGCCGCGCCCTCGCAATGTGACAGGCCATGCTGTCCCAGCTGCGCGATGATGAGCCCGAAGAAGCGGGGTGCTGTGGACAGGTAGAAACAGCGGTTCAAGGGATCGCCGCCGGCCTCGTCGAGTCGCGAGAGAGTGCCCCTCAGCGACGTGTAGACGGCTTCGTCGTCGAACCCTCCCGACATGTAGCGCGCGTCCTCGAGCAGCTGCGCAAGCACGTCCTCGTTCGGGGGACGCCGGGAGAACTGGCGCACCGCATCGGCGGCCAGGCTGCGGAACTCCTCGTCTTCCATGCTGCTACGCGCGATTCCAACCAGGGCGAACCGAGTCGGAAGCAACCCGTCGTGGGCGAGGTTGTAGATCGCGGGGAGGAGCTTTCGCCTGGCGAGGTCTCCGGTGGCGCCGAAGATGACCAGGCTGGTGGCGTGCAGTGGCGGCGGCTCGAGGCCCTCGGCCAGCGGGTTCTCGGTGGCGAGTGCCTCGGCGACGCTCATCGGTCACTCCCGGCCTTAGGCCGCGCTGAGGCGGCGGCAAGTGAGGTGCCGCCTTGTGTGCGCCGGCGCGCGGCCTAGGAGCCAGCCGACAGATGGACGCTCGCGCGCGGAAACCGGTCGGCACCCCGGTCGCCGAGTCGCTGGCGCACGCCGAATTTCACGCGCGCGTTGGCGTGAGCGGGCTCGGTTCGACCGTGGTCCGATCCGGATACGAGGCCGGGGGGCCCTTCTGGGATTGCGTCGTCACCGACGGCCGCGAGTGGCACTACATCCGAGTGCTAGGGCCTGATCTCGGTCCATTCCCTCCGCTTTCGACCGAGGACATCGAGTCAGGGATCGACCGGTTTGCCGCGACCTTGCCTTCTGCGGTCCGGCTTCGCGCTCTCCTGAATGCCAATCCTCTGCACATCGATCGGAACGGCGAGATCAGCGACTGACCCGGGGGACCTCGCTGGACGCGTCGGTGGCCGATGAGGAGCCGTGGTGGCGATAGGCGCCACCAGCGCCACTCCCTCGAGACTGTCGGCTCCCTCGATCTCGTTGGCCAGGTCGACGAGGCGCCGGTGGATAGGTCGTCGATGATCCGCCGGCGGGTGCGGCGCGCGCCAGGGCGATGACCCGGTGTACGGTGCTCGCCTGCTGCGCCGGGTCATCCAGCGCGAGGTGGAGACACGGATCGCACGTGCGCGCGCCGCCGGTGAGCTCGCCGAGGGGTCACGGTCATCGTCGACGTGGTGGGCGACACGCTCGAGGTGCGGTGGCGGACCGATACGGGACAGCCGAGCGCGGAGGCGCCGGGATCGGAGCGGGAACCGGCGGCCGTGTGAGTGCTGGCCGGGTCCGCGTCGGCGCGGACTGCCGAGGCTATTTGTTCAAGTAACTGAGCACCGCCAGCACCCGCCGGTGAGCCAGCTGGTCGTTGCCCCCGAGCCCGAGCTGCTTGAAGATGCGCGTGATGTGGCGCTCCACGGCTGAGATCGTGACGAACAGCCTGTCCGCGATCCCTTCGTTGGAGAGGCCCTCGGCCATGAGCGCCAGCACATCCCGCTCCCGGGCGCTCAGGTCGTCGATCGGACGGCTGTCTCGCTGGCGGCCGAGCACGTACCCGATCACCTCGGAATCGATCATCGAGCCACCCCTGGCGATGTGACGCACCGCATCGACGAATATGCTCGTCTCCGCCAGCCGGTCCTTGAGTAGATAGCCAACGCCCTCCGGCCGATCGCTCAACAGTTCGACCGCGTAGCGAGCGTCCAGGAACTGCGAGAGCACCAGCACCGCCACCGAGGGGTCGATTGCGCGAATCTCGCGCGCCGCGCGCAGACCGTCCTCACCAAAGCTGGGAGGCATCCGGATGTCGATCACCGCCACGTCCGGATGATGGGCGAGCGCCTTACGGATCAGGTCATCGGCGTTGTCCGCGGCGGCTACGACGTCCAGTCCCGCCTCCCGCAGCACGTGGACGATGCCCGCCCGGTAAATGGGCTGATCTTCGCCCACCACGACCCGGGTGGCCGCGGACTCGTTCTTGATTTCCGAGCTTCCTGTTGCACCCACAGTCTCCCTCACCCTCCGCGGTCTCTCCTACCCACAGGCTGCGACCTCTCCTTTCTCGGGGTCCGGTCCCCCGCCCGATTCAGCGACCGTGTGGGCCGCAGACATACGCAATCGCGCGCTCGATCGTGCGACTCCGACGGTCCCTGGACAAGGTCCCTTTCGGAGCCGAAGACAACAGTGGCTCGACTCGATCCGGTTGTCAAGCTGGGTCGCGGCTCAAACCGAGTAGCGCTTCGCCGGCGGCCGGCCGTCGCGGCGCGATGAGCTCATCGCGCCAAAGCCAGTTAACCCGGGATCCGCGGGATGCAATGGGGCGGCACCGGCTCACACACCGCGTGTGGGTGCCGTGCGAGCGCCCGGACGGTGGCCGCGGCCAGGACCGCCGGCGAGTGCGAGCAGGCGGTGCCGCAGACCCGCGCGGCGATGTCGTGGATCACGAGGCGGTGAGGTGGACCGTCGCCGAGCGCCAGGCGGGCCACGCATAACCCACCGGCGAGCGAGTCGCGGACGGGCGTCAGCACCACTTCGGCCTTGGGAGCGACGATCGCAAGTCGCTCGGTCAGACCCACGAACGGCTCGTCGCCGGGGCCGTAATCGGCCACGACGTGGATGAGATCGGGCGCCCGGAAGCGCAGCCAGGGGATCCCTGCCGTCGCCCGAGCTTGCGCCGACAGTCACGAACCCGGACTTAGGCTCGCAGCCGTCTCAGACAGTGGCCCCTCCAGCTCGTTGACCAGCTCCGCGACGGACTCCACGATGCGCGAGGCTCGGTAGGGGAAGCGCTCGGCCTGCTCGCGGGAGGTCACGCCGCTCAGGACGAGGATCGTCTCGAGCCCCGCCTCCAGCCCGGACACGATGTCGGTGTCCATACGGTCGCCGATCATCGTCGTGGTCTCCGAGTGGGCGCCGAGGGCGTTCAGCGCTGAGCGCATCATCAGCGGGTTGGGCTTGCCGATGAAGTACGGCGCGACGTCGGCGGCGCGGCTGATCAGGGCCGCCACCGAGCCGGTCGCCGGCAGCGGGCCGGCGGCCGATGGGCCCGTCGGATCGGGGTTGGTCGCGATGAAGCGCGCGCCGGCCAGCACCAGGCGGATCGCGCGGGTGATCCGCTCGAAGCTGTACGTACGCGTTTCGCCGAGCACCACGTAGTCGGGATCGCGGTCGTTCAGCGTGTAACCCGCCTCGTGCAGGGCGGTGGTCAAGCCCGCCTCGCCGATGACGAACGCCGACCCGCCGGGACGCTGCTCGTCGAGGAAGCGCGCCGTGGCCAGTGCCGAGGTCCAGATCGCCTCCTCGGGGACGTCGAGGCCATTGACGCGTAGCCGGGCCGACAGGTCGCGCGGGGTGTAGATCGAGTTGTTGGTCAGTACGAGGAACGGGAGCTCCAGCTTGCGCAGCCGCGACAGAAACCCATCCGCGCCGGGAATCGCGCGCTCCTCGCGCGCGAGCACCCCGTCCATGTCGAGCAGCCACGAACGGGTCTGAACCCGCGTCGCGTGTGTTACCTGGGCCATCGTGTCTGGACATAGGCCGGGCGCGTCACGAATCGAGGTTGATTCGCCGGCGGGCCCCAGCCCAGGAGCTTGGAACCGAGCGAGCGGGGCCTAGTCATCTAGGCGTGTCGACGACGAAGCGCACGCGCGATGCGAAGGGGGGTCAGCCCGAGCGGCGCTCGGCGGCCGATGTCGTGGTGATCTTCGCGGTCCAGCGCGGCGGCGTAGCGACGCGCGAGCTCCGGCGTCGGGTAGGGCTTGGTTCCACCCGCACCGCACCTGCGCTGACAGCGCCAGCGCATTGTTGGGCCGTCGCTCCAGAAGCGGTAGCGGTGGCCGAGGAGTTTGCAGCGAAGCACCAGGCTGAGTAGTAGGACGAGATGCCATGAGCACCAGCACAGTCAAGCGGCCCGTGTCGGGTCGGACGATCCGCACCCAGATTCCCGCTCGCCTGGACCGGCTTCCGTGGTCGCGTTTTCACTGGCGGGTTGTGATCGGGCTGGGGACGGTGTGGATCCTGGATGGTTTGCAGGTGACGATCGTGGGTGCGGTCGCGGCGCGGCTGACCGAGCAGGGCAGCGGGCTGCGGATGAGTTCGGCCAGCATCGGCACGGCCGGGGCGGTCTACGTCGCGGGAGCGTGCATCGGCGCTCTCGTGTTCGGGCAGCTGACTGACCGCTACGGGCGCAAGAAGCTCTTCATGGTCACGCTCAACCTGTACCTGGTGGCGACGGTGGCCACGGCGTTCTCGTTCTCGCTCTGGTACTTCCTCCTGTTCCGATTCTTGACCGGCATGGGTATCGGCGGGGAGTACGCGGCGATCAACTCCGCTATTGATGAGCTGATCCCGGCCCGCAACCGCGGAAGGGTGGACCTGTCGATCAACGGTAGCTATTGGGTCGGTTCGGCGCTCGGGGGTTTTGCCGCGCTGGCGCTGCTCGACACGGCGCTGTTTCCCAAGGACTTGGGGTGGCGGTTGGCGTTCGGGCTGGGCGCAGTCCTGGGGCTGGGGATCCTGTTGGTTCGCCGGCGGCTGCCGGAGAGTCCCCGCTGGCTCTTCATTCATGGCCGCGAGGACGAGGCCGAGCGGATCGTCGATCACATCGAGGAGGAGGTGCGGCGCGACGCCGGCGTCGAGCTGGAGCCGCCGGAGGGCGAGATCGCCGTGCGCCAGCGTGAGTCCATCCCGTTCCGCGAGCTGGCCCGGGTCGCGATCACCCGCTACCCGCGCCGCGCGTTTCTCGGGCTCGCATTGTTCGTGGGTCAGGCGTTCCTCTATAACGCGGTGGTCTTTGATCTTGGCACCCTGCTGCACGAGTTCTTCGCCGTGGGTAGCGGCTCGGTGCCGTACTACATGGCGATCTTCGCGGTCAGCAACTTCTTCGGGCCGCTGCTGCTGGGGCGCTACTTCGACACGGTGGGGCGGATCCCGATGATCTCGGGCACGTATCTGGGATCGGCTGTGATCGTGGCGGCGCTGGGCGTGCTCTTGATCACGACGCACCTGACGACATGGACGTTCATGGCCTTCGTGCTCGGCGCGTTCTTTCTGGCGTCGGCTGGTGCGAGCTCCGCCTATCTGACGGTCAGCGAGGTGTTCCCGATGGAGACCCGGGCCCTCGCCATCGCGTTCTTCTTCGCGATCGGGACGGCCACCGGCGGGATCGTCGGACCCCTCCTGTTCGGTCAGATCATCCACAGCGGCAACCGGCACCTCGTCGCGATCGGGTTCTTCATCGGCGCCGGCGCGATGGCGCTGGGCGGGATCGCCGAGCTGCTCTTCGGGATTCGGGCCGAGCAGCAGTCGCTTGAGAACATCGCCAAGCCGCTGACGGCCGAGGAGGCGGAGGAGCTGCTGCCACTCCCGGTGACGCCGGAGGCGCGGCCGCTGCCCGACGCCTATCGCGAGCGGCACGAAGCCGTGCGCACGCGCGAATTGGCCGAGGACGAACGTGCGACCGCCGCCGAGCGCAGGGCGACGCTCCAGGCGGGCGCGATGGACCCCGAAGCGGAGGCGGCGGAGCTGCGCGCCGAGGGCCTCGACGAGCTCGCTGCCGCGCATGAGGAGCGAGCCCGGGCGCTCCAGGCGCGCTCGGAGGCCGAGCGCCGGATTGCTGCCGAGCGAGCGGCCGCCGCAGAGCAGCGGGCTAGGGTCTTTCAGGAGCGGGCGGCGGCCCTGACGGCTGCGAGCGAAGCCGAGGCCCAGGCACACGCGATGCTGGCCGAGGCGGCCGCCGAGCGCGCCCGCGAGCGTGAGCAGCGCGCGCTGGCCGAGGAGGCACGCGCGGAGGCGAGCCGCCTTCGCGGGCCGGCCGCCGATCTCGCCCGTGCCCGCGCGGAGATGCACGAGAGCTGGGCCACCGTGCACTCCGCGCGCGCTGCTGCGCTCGAGGCCCGGAGTCGGAACGACGAAGCGGCCGCCGCCGAGTTCGAGCGGCAGGCGGAGGATCGCGAGCTGATCGCGCGCGCGGCCGAGCAGCGCGTCGACGCCGCCGAGCACCGCGCGAGGGCGGCGGCGCTGCGCGAGGAAGACGCGATCCTCTCCCAGGCTGAGCGCGAGGAGCGGATCCGTGAGCGCACCGTGAGCGACCGGCAGCGCGAACGCCATGGGGTGCGCCGCTTCCGTCCCGGGCCCGGCGGTTCGTTCTACTCGCCGGGCATGATGGGGACGAGCGGGGCCAGCAGCCGTTTGATGGCTCAGGCGCGCGAGGATCTCGACCGCGAGATCTCGGTCATCGCTGAGGCCCTGCGGCAGCACGGAGCCCTCGAACGCGAGGAACTCAAGAACCTGGTCGGAGGACGCTACTGGGGTCCGGGTCGCTTCGCCGCCGCGCTCCGAGAGGCGATCCAGGAGGGCCTGGCTCGGCGTCGTTCGCGCACTGTTCTCGAGCCGGAGCCTCCCGGCGCGGCTGTCGAACACGTACCCGAGGCGCCGGACGGGACCGGCACTACCGAGCCAGGAACCCCAAGTAGTCGCTCGGCAGCTGCACCATGACGTCCCGAAACACCTCCTCGCCCACCGCGTCGCGCAGGACGCGCAAGACGGCCCGGGCATGGAGCGCGGCCTGGATGACCGCCACGCCCTCGCGCTCGGCCACCCGCTCGATGAACGCGTCGAGCGACATCCGGGTAGCCTGACCGCCGACCGACTCCCGACCGCGTTTGAGCGGAGGGTGCAGATCGACCGGCAAGTGCGTGATCAGGTGGTCGACCTCGCCGCCGGCGATACGCTCGCCCAGCGTCTCGAGCACGGCCTCGATTGCCCGTTCCGCGCGGTCGGCGTCGAGTCCCGCGCTCGCCGCCACCCGTTCGCGGAAGACGTCGGCATCGAGCGTCTGGACGAGCGCGCCACGCGGCAAGAGCGGGGCGTAGGTCTTCGGCAGCTCGGACACGACGTCGTTCCACTCCTTGTCTCCGATCGCCCGGGCCAGCGCGTCGAACACGGCGGCGACGTGGCGCGTGGCGGTCATAGGATCGGTCTGCTCGCGCTCGGCCACACGCCGGACGAACTCGTCGACGTCCATGCGCTGGGCCGGCGTCGCGGTGGCGATCCACGGCGCGACCTCGGGCGGGAGAAGCGCCGCGACCTGGCGAGCCTCCTCCCGATCGATCCGCTCCCCGAGCGTCTCGAGCGTCGCCTGCGCCGCCCGAGCCGCTGGGCTTGTCCATCTCAGTCCCGGACGCATCCTTCGCGAGCAGGTCGCCGCCGGTTCGCCGGAAGTCGAACAGATACGCGAGCTGATGACGGCCGGCGAGCTCGTCCCGGACGAGCTCATCGACAGGCTGGTGCGGGGGCAACTCGAGTCACTGGCGCCAGACCAGGGCTTTGTCCTCGACGGCTACCCTCGAACTCCGAGCGAGGCGCGGTCCCTCCACGGGACGCTTGGGCAGCTTGGTCGCCTCGACCCCCGGCCCGTCGCCGTCTCGCTTGAAGTGCCGCGGGACGTCCTAGCCGAGCGGCTGCGCCACCGGCGCATAACGCAGGATCGTCCGGATGACTCCGACGCCGCAATTGCGCGGCGGCTCGAGATCGACGAAGCTCAAGCCGAGCCGCTGCGCAAGGCGCTCGCGGGCTTGACCGATTTAGTCACGATCGACGGCAACCGGGCGCCCGACGAGATCACGGACGAGATCCTGCGCGCCGTCGCTCAGAGGGTGGCTCGCGCCCGAGATTGCGTCAAGTTACGACGAGGTTCAGCTTCGCGATTGCGGCTTGCTCGATTTGGCGGATGCGCTCCGCACTGACCCCGAGCGCATCGCCGATCTCCCTCAGCGTCTGCTCGCGCCGGCCGATGCCGTATCGCGAGCAGACGACGGTACGCTCCCGCTCGCTCAGCATTTCGAGCAAGCGGGGCAGCTCGCCGGTCAGCAGTCGATGCTCGGCGTGCTCGTATGCATCATGCGCGTGCGGATCGGCAAGCTGCTCCGCCGGAGTGACCGCGTCGCTGCCTTCTCCAGGGCTCGGCTCATCGAGGCTGCGCGCCGTCCGATCGATGCAGACCAACGATGCGACCTGGCTTCCTGGCAGCCCGAGAACCTCTGCCACGTCGCGGCACGTCGCTTGTCGGCCCCGGCTCTGCTCCAGCGCGCGTTGGGTCTTCTTCACTCGCGCCAACTGACGCAGCGCGCGGTCTGACAGCACGAGCGGCCCCGACAGCTCCGAGACGACCTGCTGCATCGCCTGCCGCACCCACCAGGTGGCATACGCCCAGAAGGGAATTCCCAGGTCCACGTCGTAGCGCTCGAGCGCTCGCAACAAGCCGACCACGCCCTCCTGCAGCAGCTCGTTCCACTCCACCCGCGTCGAGTTGCGATACATCCGCGCGACGCCCGCGATGGATGGCCGGAAGGCCTCGATCAACTGCTCGCGCTCCCGCGCGCCGCCGTGCTTGGCGGCGATCACAATCTCGCGTTCCCGCTGAACGGAGCGGTGTCCTACCGAAGGCCCTGGTCGCGCCCGGCGAGAACGGGAGAAGTGCGACTGGGCCGGCGAGAGGCGGCGAGGTGCGGTGAGAGCTGGACTCAAGCTGAGACTTGTCATGGTCAGAGCCTGCCCCCGAGAACCGCCGTTCGAGCTTGGGCGCGCTCCACAATCAGGCGGGGACAACCCCACAACGATTCGCGGGCCGGCCCTGGACTGGTGTTGCCCGCGCGGCGTCCTATCGCTTGGACCAGAAGACCCGACGTGACACATGAGGAGGGCCTCAATGGCAGAGCGATGGCAGGAGCAAGCGGCAGGAGCCGGCATTCCGAGCCCCGGTCGGGCAGACCGATGGGCGCCTCGCGGCCTCCTCAGCCCGGCCGAGCTGCGTCTGGCACGGAGGTGGCTGCTGATCGCCGGGATCGTTGCCCTGATTTCAGGGGTGGCGGCCGTCGCCGTCCCGATCATCGCCTCGGTCACGATCGCGCTGTTCATCGGCTGGATCCTCATCTTCGCCGGCGTGACGATGGGGATTTACGCCATCCCGCATCGCGCGGTCATCCGCGGCCTCCAGGCCCTGGTGACCTCGATCGCGGGCTTGTACATCGTCATCTTTCCGCTGAGTGGCATGGTGTCGCTCACATTCGTCCTGGCTGTCTGGTTCTTCGCGAGCGGAATCGTGCACCTGCTCCATGCCTGGCAGTGGCGGGACGCCCGCGGCGCTTGGCTCAGCGGCCTGGGTGGAGCGCTGTCGATCGTCCTGGGCTTCCTGATCGCGCTGGGCCTGCCCAGCTCCGCGGCCTGGGCAATTGGGCTCCTCGTCGGCGTCAACCTCATCTTCTTCGGCATCCAAGCGATCTTGGCGGCGCAGGTGATGAAGCTCCTTTCCCAGCTTTGACAACGCATCCACTCCCGATCGGAGACCACATGAGCACCCCTCACTTGCAGCAGGTCCTGTGTGCCTGTGACCCCGGCGACGATGGCTATCGCGAGCTGTTCGGCGCGCTGGTGGGCGCGCGCGTCCCCGTCTACTGGGCCCCTGTGCAGATAGGACGGGATCGCCGCCCGCTCGCCGCCGATGACCCGGCCGACGTCCTGCGCTCGGACCGCCATGCCCGGAACGTCTCGCGTCGATGGCGTGTGGATGGCGCGCAGGATCTTGGCCTTCTCGTTTCGAACCTCCTCGGCGCTGAAGTCGATCGGTGGCTCCATCGTGACGTGGCAGAGGAGCTGAAGCAGGCGGTTTTGGATCAGGCAAGCCCGAGGCCGGCCTAGCCACGAGAGAAGATGGCGCACGCCACCCCAAATTCCGCCGGTACGACTGTCGAGGAATACCTGGCGCACGCCCGCTTTCACGCCGGTGTCAGCGCGAGTGGGATCGGTGCGGCAGTGGTCCGGTCGGGCATCAAGGACGAGGTGCATTTCTGGGATTGCGTCGTCACGGATGGGCGGGAATGGCACTACATCCGAGTCCTCGGACCCGATCGCGGTCCGTTTCCCTCGATGTCGAACGACGACATCGAGGCCGCGATCGACAGGTTTGCCGCGACCCTGCCGACCGAATACCGGTTACGCGCCCTCCTGAACGCAAACCCGCTGCATCTCCACCGGACCGGGGAGATCACCGACTGAGCGCCCCGTCGGCGGGTCAGGAACGGTGGTGCCGATAGGCGTAGGTGGCCTCGCGCACGGCGGCGTCGCTCTCGAGCGCTCCGCCGAGCGCGCCGCCGACGGTGCCGAGTGCGCTGGCGAGCAGGGCGAGGCGCAGATAGTCGCCAAACTCCGCACGATGTCCGATCTGCGCGGATATCACCGATGGCTCAAGCATCAGACAGGCTGCGATCAGGCTGACCGCGCAGACCGCCGCATATAGGACGACTATGCCGAAGCTGACCGTGATCACGGTCACGATGTTGAAGAGGATTGCCTGCTCCCTGGCGCGCCGATGGGGCACGCGCTCCCACAGTCGATGAGCGGCGATCAGCGTAACCACCGCGACGACGATCGTGGCGAGACAGACCGCCGCGAGTCGTGGCGCATTGAGGCTTGAGGCGATCCGCCAGACATCGCTGGTCACGATTGCGAAGGCGGCTGCACCTAGAGCACCGATCAGAGCGCGGGACAGTCGCGTGGTCAGCCGCCACGGATGATTGGCGCGAACCATGCCGGCGAGCAGCCGCAGATTCCCCAATACGACGCGGTGGAGCAGCGCGACGCCCTCGAGCGCGTCAGCACCTTCGACCTCGCTCGCCAGCTGGACCAGGCGCCGGTTGACCCGCCGCCGCGTATCGTCGGTCAGGTGCGGCTGCGATCCTGCGGTGTCGCCGGCCAGCACGCCGACCGCATCGACTACGGAGTCGACCAGGCGGCGGGCCGGCATCGGTCCCAACGCAGGTAGGGATACCACCGCCGCGCCATGAGTGGGACTCGAATGCGCCAGCAGCGGGCGGCGACTGATACGCAGCGGGAGCTCGGTCACGTAAACGACTAGCTCCCAGTCCTCCGTCAGCAGCCGCGAGCGAGCGGCGTCCATGACATCCGGCAGCACCGCAGGCGGCGTCAGCAACAGCTCGCGCACCACCGTGATCTCCCACTTCACGCCCGGATATCGCTCCGATAGCGCCTCGCTGAGGTCCTCGGCCAGCTTCTCGACGGCCCGCTCATGGAGGGCAGGCGTCACCACCACCCCGAGGTGGATCGTGACAGCGCCGTTCGTGCTCGGCTGGACGGCCGCGACCGCGGTCTCCGCGTCACCGGTCGCCGTCACGAGCGCCTGTCCGCGGAGGATCTCATGGGCTCGAGGCTAGTGCCGCGGAGGAAGAGCGCCATTGATGTCCGCATTAGGTCTCGCCGGGATGCGCTCAAGCGTCGCCGCGCGGGAAGTCCCGGCCCGGCGTCTGCCCTGCTCGACGGTCAGGACGTGCCCGTGCGAGGCAACGGATGCGGGAGTGAGGCTGCGGCCTCGGTGGGGCGGCGTTGCACAGGGAAGCTCGCGGTGACCTTGGTGCCGTTGCCGGGGGAGGATTCGATTTGGACCGCGCCGTGGAGCAGTTCGACGCGCTCGTGCATGCCCAGCAATCCGAATCCGGAGGTGCTGGTGGTTGGGTCGAATCCGTGGCCGTCGTCGCGGACGGTCAGCTCGACCGTCGTTGGGGTCTCACGGGTCTGGATCACCGCGCGTTTCGCTTGGCCGTGCTTTGAGGCGTTGGTGAGCGCTTCTTGGATGGTTCGGTAGATCGCGGTCTCAAGCTCGGCGGTGTGCCGCGTCGGCTCGCGGCCCTGCTCGTATGCCAGGTCGTGTGACTGGTCGATCTCCAGGCCTTGGCGGCTCGCGTGTTCGCACAGCGCCTCGACGGCAGCGCCGAGACCCAGATCATCCAACGCGCGGGGGTGCAGGTCGGTGACCAGCGCGCGGAGGTTCGATATCCCCTCGTCGAGATCCTCGATCGCCTGGCCGACCGCTCCCTCTAGCACCTGCAACCCGCCGGTTCGGCGGCCATTTGACAAGCTGACCCGCATCGCGGCGAGGCTCTGAAGCGTTTCGTCGTGCAGCTCCCGGGCCCAGCGCCTGCGCTCGGCTTCTGCGGCCGCGAGGCGCTGGCGGTGAAGTTCAGATGCTGCGGCGTGAGCGGCCGCGACGGCGGTCGCCGCGGTGGTCGCGAACGCCTCCAACAGCCGCTGGTCCTCAGTGGTGAACTGCGGCCCTTCACGGAGTTCGTCCAGGGCGATCAAGACGCCGTAGCCGTGATTGTGGAAAACAAGTGGGACTACCAGTCCAGTGTGGGCACTGACCCCGAAGCGGCCCAGACCGTGCTGCTCAAATCGCATGCGGTTGAGCTCCACCTCGAGGCGTTGGGTCGCGCGTGTGCGCAGCGCGGTGCTGGCGAGCGCGTCGGTCAACTCGAACCGTTCTCCGATCAGACCCGCGGGCAGCTCTCCGGCGCCCGCGGCAACCACAAGCTTGCCGCCGTCCACAAGTTCGATCAGCAGCGCTCGGGCAGAGACGAGCGCTCGCCCTCGTTTGGCGACGAGCTCAAGGATCACCTCAAGGTCGGTCGTGCCACCGACGACGCGGGTGATCTCCGTGGTCGCCTCGAGAGCGGCGACCGTCCGCGCGAGCTCGTCGCCTCGAGCGGCAGCGCTGGTGTACCGTCGCGCGTGATCGATCGCGACACCTGCGAAACGGGCGAGCGTCATGACCGACTCCTCGTCGGCGTCGGTGAAGGGCGCCCCGCCGGCTTTCTCGGTTAGGTACAAGCTCCCGAACGGCACGTCGCCGACAAAGATCGGAACTCCCAGGAACGAGTGCATCGGGGGATGTCCGAGCGGGAACCCGTAGGAATGGGGATGCTGACCGACCTCGGCAACACGCAACGGCACCGGGTTGAGGATCAGCTCGCCGAGCACGCCGCGGCCCCGCGGCAGCGCGCCGATCTCCGCGCGAGCGTCCTCGCCGACGCCCAGTGTGATGAATCGCTCAAGCTCTGTCCGGGAGGCGTCGAGCACGCCGAGCGCTGCGTACCGTGCGCCCGTCAGCTCCCGGGCCGACTCCAGCACCCTGTCGATCACGATCTCGAGGTCGAGTTCGCCGAGCACGCTGCCGGCGACATCGAGCAGGCTGCGTGTCTGCTCGTCCATCAACCGGTCGCTCCGGCAATCAGGTCGACCCGGCGCGAGGGGACACTGAACTCCTCCGTCGCTCGCTCGACGCCCAGCCGCACAAGCTCCCAATCCTCGCTCAGATCGTCGGTGCCCACGCGACCACCTCGCTGTGTCGCGCGGGTCCGCTTCGTCTCAGCACCATCCTTCACGTCGGCACATGCCGATGACTGCGCGGATGCTGGCTGGCTGAGACGCTCACGGTTGGGCCGGATCGTTTGAGCTGGAGGGCGGGCGGATCGCGCGGTCTCGCCCGGACGCTTCCAGGATGAACACCTCGACGGCGATGTCCGGGTCGATGTGGTTATCGCTCATGAAACCGACGACCTTGCGGCCGGTCAGATCCTCAATCTTCCGGCTGCAGCTGGTGCGCATCACCTTCTGCCAGAGTCTGCGTAGGCTGAGCACGGCATCGCTCTCGCCGGCGTCGACCAGGTTCTGCTCGCCGCGTGTGAGGGTGTCCTGCAGGACAACGAATACCGCGTTGTCGCCGAGCGTTGTCTTCGCCCTCATCGGACCGCGGCCGGTGGTGCTCGCGAGTTCTCGAACGACCGCAGTCGAAATCGCAAGCGCAAGCTCACCGTCACGCAGGACCGTGTCGCTCACCCCGCCGGCTCCCAGGACATGCCGCTCTGAGCACCGGCAGTCGGCAGCTCAACGCCCGGCTCCGGACACATTCCCCCACGAATCCACGCGGCACGCGTCCGGTCCCAGCCCGGCGGCAGGACACCGTCGACGATCTCCACGACCCCCAGCCACTCCAGTGCGCCCTTGAAGTCGCCCCTCGCTGCCGCCTCCTGCGCGAAACCAAGCGTGTTAGCGACCGCGCGCTCGTGACGTCCCATACCGGTCACTTCGGAGCCCCGAGGTCAAGCTGGGACCTCAACTCTGCGTTCTCCCGCTTGAGCACCGCGATCTCCCGGCGCGAGGCAGCAAGTTCGCGGGCCAGTTCAGAGAGCGCCTGACCCAGCCGCACGCGCCCCGCCAGCTCAGGCTGATCGCCCGCGGCCACCAACCGCTTCGCGACTATCGACAAGCCGGGGATGCTTGTCGCGGTGCCACCGTTCTGGGAGTTGTCTGGCCGCACTAACGGCCGAGCCTTTCCCGTTGCACTTCGTCGAACGCAACAACGCGCCTAAAGGCGTTTTGATCACGTCCCTGAACACGCACCATACTCCCCTCTGGCGTACCGGTGGCGCTGATCGTGCAATCTCCCCGAGAACTCCGCGACGTGCGACAAGATCGGCTTTGTCTACGGAGGAGCAAAGCCGGGGAGAGACGTCAGCTGGATGTTGCACGTCATCGTCCTTTCCGAGAGCGAGCCGGCTTGCAGCCACGCGGTAAGGGTGCCGCTCCCGACATGCGGCAGGCGGAGGGCACGTCCAGCCCGCGCACGCACCAATACGTAGATCACCACACTCCGGCCGATCCCGACCAGAGGACGTCGATCCCGACCGCGGCCTGGTCGATGAAACGATGAGCGACGATCGCCCGAGATGCTCCAAGTGCGGCGACGTGATCGGCGTCATCGAGCCATTGATCGCGCTCACCGACGGCGAGGCACGCGCAACATCGATCGCGGCGAAACCCGACATCCGATTGGCTCGCGGCGCCCTCTATCACCAGGCTTGCCACGCGAATCGCTGACCCGCGCGCCGCGTGTAGACATCGCCTGTTGCCGCGATCTCGGCCGGGCTTTGCGTAGCAAGGCGATCGAAGTAGGCGTCGGTGCTTTCGCCATCGTCGACCAGGTCGGTCCGTTGCGCCTCGTCGGTCTTCGATGCCGCTTGGAGGCGGTCGAAGAGCGGATCAGCTGACGGCGCCAGTTCGTCGTTCGCATCGCGGGCGTCCGACGGAGGTGGTATTCCCGGCTGCTTGCCGGAGACGTACCAGAGCAGCCGCGCTGGCGCCGCGAGCCGCCGGGATTGCGCGGATTGCGGTAGTAGACGAGCTCGCGGCGCAGCCCGAGGCCCCATTCCTGCGCCCACAGCTGGCCCTCTGCAAGGCCGGCGCCTAGCAGGCGCGTGGCCCAAGCCGTGGCGGATGGGCACGAAAAAAGACGGAATGCCCGCGCCGATGACGCGGTATGGCGCGAACCATCGCTCGGCAGCGCTATAGTCGAGCGTGGTTGGCACTCTCGGGCCTGGAGTGCCAAAACCTCCTCAATCGAGCCCCCACTGGAGGCCGCATCTCATGAAGCTCAAGCCCCTTGGCGATCGCGTGATTGTCCGCGCGATCGAGGAGGAAGAAACGACCGCGGGCGGGATCGTTCTGCCCGACACCGCGAAGGAGAAGCCCCAGAAGGGCAAGGTCATGGCCGTCGGCGACGGCAAGATCAGCGAGGACACCGGCAAGCGCATCCCGCCGGACGTCGCCGAGGGCGACGAGGTCCTCTACAGCAAATACGGCGGCACCGAGATCAAGGTCGACGGTGAGGAACTGCTGGTCCTGCGCGAGTCCGATGTACTCGCCAAGGTCCAGTCCTAAGGGAAATCAGGGACACATGCCCCACAAGGAACTCAAATACGCCGAGGACGCTCGCAAGGCACTCGAGGGCGGAGTCGACGCGGTCGCCAACGCGGTCAAGGTGACGCTCGGCCCCCGCGGCCGGTACGTCGTGCTCGACAAGAAGTTCGGCGCGCCGACGATCACCAACGACGGTGTGACGATCGCGCGTGAGATCGAGGTTGAGGACGTCTTCCAGAATCAGGGCGCGCAGCTCGTGCGCGAGGTGGCCACGGCGACCAACGACGTGGCCGGCGACGGCACGACGACCGCGACCGTGCTCGCGCAGGCGATGGTCCATGCCGGCATGAAGAACGTCGCGGCCGGCGCGAACCCGCTCTCGCTCAAGCGCGGGATGGAGAAGGCGGTCGACGACGTTGTCAAGAACATCGAGGACCAGTCGGTCGAGATATCGGGCAAGGACCAGATCGCGCGTGTGGCGACCATCTCGGCCGGCGATGAGGAGATCGGCGATGTGATCGCCGACGCGATCGAGAAGGTCGGCAAGGACGGCGTGGTCAACGTCGAGGAGGGCCAGACGTTCGGCATGGATCTCGAGTTCACCGAGGGCATGCAGTTCGACAAGGGCTACATCTCGCCGTACATGGTCACCGACCAGGATCGGATGGAGGCGGTGCTCGAGGACCCGTACATCCTGATCGCCAACCAGAAGATCGGCTCGGTCCGTGACCTGCTTCCGGTCCTGGAGCAGACGATCCAGTCGGGTCGCCCGTTTCTGATCATCGCCGAGGATGTCGAGGGCGAGTCGCTCGCGACGCTGGTGGTCAACAAGCTGCGCGGAACCTTCACCGGTGTCGCGGTCAAGGCGCCGGGCTTCGGCGATCGCCGCAAGCGCATGCTCGAGGACATCGCGATCCTCACCGGTGGCGAGGTGATCACCGAGGAGATGGGCCTCAAGCTCGAGAACACGCAGGTCTCGCAGCTGGGCCGTGCTCGTCGCGTGGTCATCGCCAAGGACACCACGACGATCGTCGACGGCGCGGGTGACGCCGACGGGATCAAGGGCCGGATCAACCAGATCAAGACCGAGATCGAGAACACCGACTCCGACTTCGACAAGGAGAAGCTCCAGGAGCGTCTCGCCAAGCTGTCGGGCGGCGTCGCGGTGGTCAAGGTCGGCGCGGCCACCGAGACCGAGATGAAGGAGAAGAAGCACCGCGTCGAGGACGCTCTGCAGGCGACTCGGGCGGCCCTCGAGGAGGGCATCGTCCCCGGTGGCGGCATCGCGCTTCTGCACGCGCAGGAGGCCATCCACCTCGACCGGTTCGAGGACGAGGACGAGAAGACCGGCGCGAAGATCGTGCTGCGCGCGCTCGAAGAGCCACTTCGCCAGATCGCGCACAACAGCGGCCTCGAGGGCTCGGTCGTCGTTAGCGACGTCCGTCGTGCGAAGAAGGGTCACGGCCTGAACGCCGCCAACGGCGAGATCGTGGATCTGGTCAAGGAGGGCATCATCGACCCGGCGATGGTGACGCGCTCCGCTTTGCAGAACGCCGCGTCGATCGCCAAGAACATCCTCACCACCGAGGCGATCGTCGCCGAGATCGCGGACACGAACGGCGGTGGCGGCGGAATGCCCGATATGAGCGGGATGATGTAGCCCAGAGCGCGGAAGGGACGGTCGTCACGAGGGTCGTGCTCAAGGGGTCGCGGAGCACGCCGTGGACGTGGCCTGATGCGCTTACGCACTGCGGGCGGCGCTGGTCCCCGTCGCCCATAACGCGCCGGTGGACCCGGCCGGACGATGCCGGCCGGACGATGCTCACGTACACGCGAAGCGTGCGGTGGTGGCTGGGCTATGCGACCGCCGGCGCGTCTGTTCCGGGACGCCGTCGCGGACTCTCCCAAACGGCCGCTGGGTGTTCGTCGGAGGAGACGGCGGGGCCGGAGGGAGTGGTCCGACGGTCTGCCACCAGCGAGGCGTGCGGCGACGCCGAGACCTGCCTTTGGCTCGCCCCTGGGTATCGCGTTGAACCGAGATGCCGGCGCACGTAGGAAGCGCGACCGCGAATGGCCCAAGCACGTCCATCAGCCAGAGTCGGGCACGGCTTTGATCTGTCTACTCGCCGACAAGCGTTTGCCAATACGGACGCTCGTAGTGCTGGACCGTGACCGTCACGCCTAGTGACGCGGGCGTGCCATCCGCGTTGCGAGGCCAGCGGGCGTACTTCCGCATTGCGAGGATCCGACAGTCCGGGCCGGCGCCGTCCCTCGTCGTCCAAACCAGCGACGTTGCGGCTGCTGATCGAGGCGCTCGCGATCATGAGGATGCAGAAGTCCGCGTGGTTGACCGGGACTGGCTCGCGGACTGTCCTCGTGCTTGCGAAGGGGGCAGTCAGACGAGGGCGCGCTCTCGGCGCTGCTGCTTCCACGAAGCGGCGCGGTGGCGCGAGATACGTGCGGTTGGGCTGCGTTCGCTCAGCATCGGTGCAACTTTCTGCGTTTCGCAATGGCCCGCATCCGCCGGTCTCGAGGTCCGCGCCAGGACCGGAAATTCGGCCACGTAGGTGTAACCGGGAGCGGTTCGCGGCGTATCAATTATGTACGAACGTATGTTCTGATAGGAGGATGCAATGACTGAGAATGCCTCCAAGCCCAAGCCGGTCGTGAAGATCCCACCGACCCATCAGCCTGGCCTGCCGGCAGTGCGTTTCGGAAGCGTTGTTGACAGGACCTCGAAGCTGTCCCACGAGGTACTCAAGTCGCTCGAGACGAGTGAGCGGGCCGCCATCGAGGCGGTGGGGGAGTTCGTGATCACTATTGAGGACGCGTTGCCACAAGAAGTCGCCGGCACGTCCGATGTCGCGAAGAGGATCACCCATTCCGGCCTTGAGATGACCGACCGACTGATCCACACGGAGTACGACTTCCTGCGCCATGTCATCGACAGCGGTGCCAAGTCGCTGAGCAGCCACGACTAAGCAAAGTCCAAAGCCGCCCAGTAAGCATTGACCGCACAACAGCCGGCGCATCAGAGCCGTCCCGTCGCACTGGGATTCGTGCTCGGCGCCGGCGGCGGGCGAGGCGGTGGGGTGTGGCTTCCCCGCCGCCGAACGCGCTCGCGATCGAGCCCGGCCTACCCGGCTTGCGCTGCAGTCCTCGTGTTCGAGTACATCGAGGCGTTGTGCGACCGCCACCGGCGCCACTCCACCCTGAACACGCTCTCGGCCGTTAACTACGAACAGTTACGACTCTCTCCGCACGGCAGTTGAGAGCAAGGGCTCGAACAAGACAAGATCAACGTCAACAACCAATCCCAGGTGTCACGCGAGCCGGGACAGGTCGAGCGGCCTGGCTTGCGCTATCGCCCCGACCGAGTCGACGGGCCCGGCTCGGATCCGAGGCGGCGTGTCTAACGCGTGACAGTCCTCTCCGCGCTGCTGCTATCGAACCCCCGCGCCGGCCAGTGTCGCTCAGCGCTTACGGTCCCTGGGGGTGCGATCCGACGGGCCGCCCCTGCGGCAGCCCGCCGTCGACCGGCCGCGGAACCGCCTCCGGGCGGGGAGGTCGAGCTAGGGGGAGCTGCTGCGTAGTAGCTCGCCCCAGCGCCGGGCATCGAGGCGCGCCGGGGGGCTGGTCTCGACGAAATCGATCATTACGCGGATGAATCGAAGCGGATCGTCGAGGTGCGGGAAGTGGCCAGCGTCGGGAAACACCTCGAGTCGGCTGCCCGGGACAAGCGCGTGGGCCGAGCGCCCGTGCGCGACGGGGATGATCGGGTCGCGTTCCCCCCAGATGATCATGAACGGGATTGACTGGGCCAGGTAGATGCGATCGGTCGCGTCGACTCGCTGGCCGCGGACGTCGACGATCGGCCTCAACGTGTGTAGGAACGCCGCGCGCGCGTCACCGGCCGAGAGCGAGGCGTGACCGCGCAGCACCTCCCCGAGGTCGGCGTGCACACGCAGCCCGACGCGGCCGAGCAGACCACCGACTCGCCTGCCGACCGCGAGAACCCGCTCGTTGACCAGCAACGGCAGGACCAGCTCCGAGCCCGGAAGGCTGGCAGCCCGCAACAGCACGCTGATCTCGCGACCCAGGCCGCCGCTGCTTACCAGCACCAGCCGCTCGCACTGCTCGGGGAACAAGTAGGCGAGCTGCATCGCGACGCCGCCCCCCAGCGAGTGCCCGACGAACGTCGCCCGGTCGTGCCCGAGCGCGATCAGCAGATCACGGATCCCGCTCGCGTACGCGCCCAGCGAGTAGTCCCCCCGAGGCTTGGCCGACTCGCCATGACCGATCAGATCGGGAGCGATCACGGTGAAATGCTCAGCCAGGGACGGGAGCACGTACGCCCACGTGGCCGAGGTCGACGTGATCCCGTGGATCAGCACCAGCACCGGGCCGCTGCCCGCCGACCGGTAGAACACGCGGTGACTATGCAGGACGATCTCGCAAAGCCCCTCTTCCCCCGGTTCGGCCACCGGCACGCTCAACGCCGGCGGGCGCGCTGAACCCGCCTCGATCCCGCCGCTCAGATCGGCTCCTGACAGGGAATCATCCACACGGTCAGCGGGAGTCTAACTCCGCAGCGCGCGCTCCCCCGGGCCCCACGCCGATCCCCCTCCCGCGGCAACACCGATTCGCCGGGGTGGCTGGGCCTGATATGGCAGGCCCGGACTCGCATCGTGCTCGTCCGTGCCTCAAACGCTCCTGACGACGCACGTGCCCGAGGATGCGCAAGCTGACCGTCAAGGCGCACAGGCACCGCAGCGACGTCAGATCGTCGGCTCCCTCACGCATCGGACTCGGCACGATGGCGATGTCACAGCATGACGAGGTTGAAGCCGATCACGAGCAGCACGGTCGGTCATGGTCGGCTTGAGAAGGACTACGATCGGTTCCGGATGGCTGACCGGGCGGATCTCGAGTTCACCTATTCGCTGATCGATCGCATCTTCCGGCTGAGTCTGGGAGAGCTCGCGGACTTCAGCGGCGCCAAGTACGACGGTGATTTCTCCTTGAGCCTCGAGGAGGCCCAGCGGCGCAAGCATGAGTATGTGGCCGAGCAGATAGGCATCGGGCCTGGCCGCCGGGTGCTCGATCTCGGCTGCGGGTGGGGGCCGCTGTTGAGTTTCATCCGCAACCGAGGTGGCACCGGGGTCGGCGTCACGTTGTCCTCCGCGCAGGTGGCTGCCTGTCGGCGGCACGGTCTCGATGTCCACCTGTACGACGCGCGTGAGGTCACGCGCGACAGCTTCGGCCCGTTCGACGCCGTGGCGAGCGTCGGTGGCTTTGAGCATTTCTGTTCGCCGGACGAGTACCTGGCCGGGCGCCAGGAGGAGATCTATCGCGGAGTGTTCGCCCGGATCGCGAGCGTGCTGCCCGACGACGGCCGGTTCTACCTTCAGACGATGGTCTGGGGACCCAACATGATCCCGGCGGAGCAGATCGACATCGACGCCTTGCGCGCGCTGCCTGAACGAGACTCCGACGCGTGGGTCCTGGCGCTTTTGGGGCGCCAGTTCCCCGGCTCCTGGCTTCCCCACGGGCAGGAGCAGATCATCCGCAGCGCCGAACCGCACTTCCGTCTGCTGTCAAGCATGAGTGGCCGGCTCGACTACATCGAAACCATCGGCCAGTGGAATCGGCGGATCGGGGCGCCCAGTCTAAGAAAGACGCTGTTCAAGCTCCAGCTTCTCCCGCGCTGGCTCACCAGCTCCGACTTCCGGCTCGCGTTCACCTCGGGTGTGAGCGCCAACAAGGTCTGCTTCGAGCGGGAGCTGTTGGAGCACTACCGGCTCGTGTTCCAGAAACACCGATGAGAAGAGGCGTGCGGTCCCCGCGGCGCAGCGTGGGAGGTCCAACCAATCGGAACTAGCCACGAGCGAAGAGCAGCTCCGTTTCTGTGGCGCCGGCGGTCAAGAACGTCCTTCAACTGAGATGCAGCGGGACTCGGAGCCAGCCGCTGTCGGACGCCTGCTCCTGCCCCAGCTCTGGTGCTCCGCAGCCCTGGGAGCCCGCCCTGCAATGCGCGCGGATAGCGACCGCGCCGCGCGCGCGCCCGCATCGCTGGCGACCAGTAACGAGGCTGCGGTCTGGTCGCCAGCAACCCCGGCCAGCGGGCGTGCTTTCCGTATCACGAGGATCCGACAGTCCGGGCCTGCGCTGTTGTTGATCGTCCACCGCGACAACGCTGAGACCGACGACCTGCGCGCTCGCAATGCCTCGTAAAGCAGCGGCGGCAACCAGGCCGCCCAATCCGTTCCAAACGAGGGCGCTCGCGCCACCCAAGAATCGCGCGGCTCAGCGCGCTCGTAAAATAGGGCAAAGCGGAAGCACTGGGCTCGAATTTGCCCGTCGTTCCGCTCGAGGCGCTTACGCGCCGTGCTCTAACCCGCGGGCGCGGATGGCGGCGGCGCGAGGTCCTCGGGGTCGTCCACCATGACGAGGATCTGCTCTACGGCGGTCAGCTCCAACAGTCGCTGGATGGCCTTGCGCCCTCGTACGACGGCGAGGTTGTGCCGGTTCTGGTGCGCAAAGTCGTTCTGGCGGATCAGCTCGCGGAGTCCCCTGGCGTCCATGAACGTCAGCCCGCGCAGGTCCAGCACGACGTGACGCACGCCATCTGCGTCGGGTGCGAGGCCGTCAAGCACCTCGGCGACCTCCGAGACCGAGGCGATGTCCAGTTCGCCCCGCAGTTCGACCAACGCAGTCCGCCGGTGAGTTCGAGCCTCAACTTCAAAGATGTCAGACGCCTCCGTGCGTCCGTCGGGTTGTGTGCGCGCCATGAGCTTCAAGCCTTCTCGTTCCTCTGTAGATGCTGCGCGCGGGGCAGAAGAAACGGAGAACCCGAGCGATACGTCAACCATACTCCCCTTAAGGTGACCGAACCGGGTTTTGCGGAGAACTTGGCTTGGAGTTCTTGATCGTTGTTCAGCGACCTGGACGCAATGGTGACCTTCGGCGGTCGTTTAGCCGGCCAATTTGTGTGTCCGCGTACATTGGCGTGCTGCGTAGATTGGATATGAGGGGGGACGCGGAAAGTCCGACGAGTCAGCCGATGCGTTGCCGCCGACTCCTGGCCAAATTTGAGCTCGGGTGCCCATATCGCCTGCAATCGGAGTACACTCGTACATGAGCTGGCCCTGCGGCCAGGATTCTCACCCCAAGCCCGAATGCCACCGACGGCGCAATCTGCGCCACAAGGCGAGAGGCGTGGGCCACTGGTTTTGACTGCGGGGCCGGTGCCGTACCTCTAGGCGTTTACCCCACCGGCTCGGTGGAGGCGTCCCAGTCTGATTGACCGCGCGGCGGTTCTAGCCCTCTTCCGTCCGCGGACCCGAGAGAGGGACGAGAAGGCTTGAAGCTCATGGCGCGGACAGAACATGATCGGGCAGCGCGTAGGCGAGGCGGGTTGACTTGCGATCGCGGATCGCTGCGGCTCTCGTCGTCAATTGACGCCCGACGACGACTGAACACTCGGCGTCCGGATGGCCCCCGGACGAAAGCAGATCGACCCGATCTGAGGGACGGGCGGTACGCCTACCTGATGCGCTCGCACGACTAGGCTAGCCGTTGCCAAGGCCGGTTGAGAATTGACCCCCCTGGTCGCTGTAAGCGCTCTAGCGAGGGTCCCCGCCAAGGTCGGCGCTTTGTGCGGCGTTCTGCAGGGCTCGGCGATGTGGCCGAGGTTCGCGAGCTCGCGGGTGATCCTCGGGCGGGCTGCCGATCGCCACGGCTCTCGGACAAGCACGTCTCTGATGGCGCCCACACAGCTGGCGGCCAAGCTGGGCTAGGCAGACCTCCGCCACGCCCTTGCCCTCGACGACGCTCAGTGTCCCGGCGCGGTCGGACAGCGCGAAGTCGTACGTCCTCCATGGGGCCCAACCCGAACGTCCCACTCGGCTTTGGGATTATCGACGCTCAGTGAAGCCTGCTCGCCCGTGTCCTAGGCTTGTCGGACCGCTTCGCAGATCTCGCCGTACCCGCCACAGCACGGCGAGCCGCCACACGCTGGTATATAGGCCGGGCCATGCGGCTTTGAGATCGGGCGGTTCGGTCTCGTCGCGGGTAGTTGGCGTCGGGTCTGGGGGTGCGCGTCCGGAGCGCGGGTCGGAGACGCGCAAGCGCCACGGCACTACCGACGATCTGCTCAAGTCTCCTGATCTCACGCGAGCGCCTGCGTCGAGGTCGATGCCTGTCAGCGGGCGACGGCCGGACGTCTCGCCCGACGCGGCGCGGTGTCGCTCTCGCCGAAGCGCAGCACGATGGGCCTCCACCCCCCTCCTGGGAGGAGGCAACGCGCTGTGCGCGAGGGGCCTCGGTCGGCCGTCGGCCGGTCTGCGTACCGGGGCGGCGGTTAGTCGTCGCCGGTGCCGGGGTTGGCCGGTGGGGGGTCGACGAGCTCAAGTGCGCCGAATCCAGCTAGTGGGCCGTCCATCAGGAAGATCTCGATCGTGAGGTCGGGTTCGACGTGGGCTTGGCTGAGGAACGCGAGCACTTTGCGGCCGGTGAGCTCTTCGATCATTTCGCTGTAGCGCTCTTTCATCATCCGTTGGAAGTCGCGGCGCATCTCGAGCACGCGGTCGGGTTCGCCGCCTTCCATCATCGTGCGCTCGATCGCGGTGAACCCGTCTGTGAGCACGCACACGATTAGGTTGTCGAGCACGTAGGTCTTGGCTTTGATCGGCCCGCGGCCGTAGTGCTCGCGCATGAACGCGACGATCCGGTTGGTGATCTCGGCCAGCAGCCTGCCGCCGACGAGCGGCCGGGGGGCGCGATCCCCTGGCCCGGGGTCCCTCATCGCCGACCTCGTCGTGCTCTGCTGTCTGTGCTGCTCACCGGTGCGAGTTCTCCGCCGGTCCGAGCCTGTGCACCCGAGGCGGACGCACGGCTCAACGCCAACGCAGTCTGAGCCTACCCGAACGCGGGCTTGTTGGACCCCTTGTATTCGGTTGGGATCGGAGTAGTGTCGGAGGGGTTGAGGTTTGGCTGCGCCGCCCGCGGGTGGGGCGGCCAAGCATCAGCGCGGAGCGAAGAGTCGCGCTCGCGGCGGCCGATGGCGGCATGCGGGGGTGGTTAAAGCAGCAACATCCACCAACCCCGTGCAGGAGCTGGTATGCCACGCGCCGCAAAGCCGCATTTCAGCGAACCGTTTCGCAGCTCCCGTGGGCAGTGGCGTCTCGCTTCGGGCGGCAATCGGTGAGCCCGGGCTTGCGCCGGCGACCATGGCGGTCGGCCGTGATCTGCCGGTCCGCCGGTGCGCGCCCAGATGGACGGGTTCGCGTAGCCGGGACGCACCGCCCTAATGGCGCTCCGGCCGCGATGAATCCAGGTTGGTCGCGCTCGCCGCTGAACAGTGTCGGCGGCTGGAAGCACGGCCTGCTAATCACAGACTTTGCTCGCTTCATCAACTCCGAGATCGCGCTGCTGTGCGGGTGGCAAGGGGCAACCACCCACGGGGATCTCCTGGTCGGGTCTGGGGGGACCCACGAGAAGATCGCGCGACCACTCGAAGGAGGGGTCGTCGGCCGCGCGCTGCACCTCCCGCAGCGCGCGGCCCTCGAACCGCTCGACCCCTCCTCGGGCGATCGCCGTGTGGGGGCTAGGGCCCCTGCACGAGCAAATGGCGCGATCACTCGAAGGAGGGGTCGTCGGCCACGCGCTTGGGGCAAAGCACGTGGGCCTCGGACCACTCAGTCGCGGCCGCTACGGTCTCGCAACCCGGGCGCCGCATGACGGCGTCGGCGTCCCAGCCCCCGGATTCACTAGGATCGATGTCCATACGAATTCCTGGGGGTAACGATGCACCCACCCAGGCCCGCAGGTGGGTGCGTTCACAGCTCGAGGGCCAGATTCCTGCCAGCACAGCGTCGGATGCGGTGCTGCTCGTCAGTGAGCTCGTCACCAACAGCGTGGTTCACGCAAACGTCGGCCGTCGCCGAGCGCTGAGCGTGGAGGTGACGAGACTCGATGATCGACTTCGAATCGCCGTCACCGACCCAGGCTCACGCCTGAGACCCTGCATGCTGCCATCTGACCCCGAAACCGCAGGCGGCCTCGGGCTGTTGCTCGTCGACGCGCTCTGCGAGACATGGGGAGCCTCGCAGGACCTCGGCCCTACCTGTGTCTGGTGCGAGCTCCTGCTCGACCAATCCCCGCCCTCGGGGGTGACCACGCCGATGCCAAACCCACCTACGCTAAGGGCTGTTCAAGCGCGAGGGGCTGGCCCTGCGTGACCGCAGTCGAGGCGTTCATGCTCGAAGCTCGAGGTCGGCCCAGCGTGGGTTGGGTTGGATGTCGATGCTCGCGCGACTTGTCAGGAGCGATCCCGCGGCGATGAGTCGGTCGGTGCCGCTGGCTGGGCAGGACCGGCTTCTGGTGCTGTTCGGCGTCGGGCAGGTTGACGAGGTCCGCGACCAGCCGTTCGTCGGCGGGCACGCCGAGGAACGTGATCATCTCTCGGCCGCCCCGGCCAGGATTGGAGCGCTCGCCTCGGCCATCTAGGAGCGAGCATCCCCCGGCGGCGACAGAGCCACGCGCCGTCCGCCGTTGCCGCCGATTTGCGCGGCCCCAGCGGCGAGGTTTCCCCTGAGCATGCCCTGCTGGACTTCGTCCATCAACGATCCGACCGCGGATGGGGAGGCGGGGAGCAGGAGCGTGGTCATGTTGCCGTTCTCGCCTACAGACCGGATCGTGTCCATGTACTGAGTCAGAGCGACCAGGGCCATCGCTTCCTTCGGGTCGATGCCACGTTCGTCAGCAAGCACAGCCAGCGACTTCTTGAGCCCCATGGCAATTGCCTCGCGTTCCGCCGCCACGCCCTCACCGTGAAGACGCATCGACTCGGACTCCCCCTCGGCCTTCTTGATCCGCAGGGTCTTGTCGCCCTCGCCTTGAGCCGTCGCGGCCTCCTGATTGCGGCGCGCCGCGTTGATGTTGTTCATCGCGTCCTTGACCCGCTGGTCAGGCTCGATGTTCGTGATCAAGGCCTTGATGATCGCGTAGCCGTAGTCGGCCATCTGCGTCTGCAGCGTGTCCTGGATGTGCTTGGCGATCGTGTCCGCGTCGGCGTAGGCCTCGTCGAGGTCCATCGTCGGGATGTGCGAGCGGACGACGTCGAACGCGTAAGACTTCATCTGCACCTCGGGATCGTCGAGCTTGTAGAAGGCGTCCTTTACCTTGTCCGGCTCCGCGCCGACCATGTACTGGATCGCGAGTTGGACGACCACGAACACGTTGTCCTTGGTCTTGGTCTCGATGTCCGCGTTCAACTGCTCGACCTGCAGGCTCATCCGGCCCGCCACCTTCTCGACGAACGGTGTCTTGCGCTGAAGGCCAGGCCCGGCAACTCGTACGAACTTGCCGAACCGCTCGACGATGGCACGTTCCTGCTGCTCCACGGTGAAGAAGAAAAGGGGCACGCTGATAGTCCTTTCAGGTTCGGACGTGTCCGCCCGTTGGCCACGCGAAGGCGTGGCTGTCGGGCTTTCATCATCCAACCGCTCTATTGGGCGGCTCTTCCGTCGCTGGGGACGAAACTGTCCGTGAGGTCGCCGTGCGGGGTTCGGCCGACGGTGCTCTGCGCGAAGTCGCTTCGCAGAAGCGGTGAAATGGCCTGATGCTCAGTGTACTTGGTCTCACCAACCGTGTCGAGAAACCAACGACCGCGGGCGGAGCGACGGCGTCCCCAAAGAACACCGCTCTGCCACCCCAAGCATTGGTCGCGAACGGGACTCCACCGGTAGATCCGGATGGCCCTCGGTCGAGAGTCGCCGAATCCGTGTCAAGGCAACAGCGCGGCATGCCGAGGTTGAATGCCCGGTGCACGACACGAGCAGCTCTCGGCACTCCTGCGCATCGACAGCGAAACGTCGGGTCGGGTCGGCGTGAACTGTTCTACGGCGGCTCGGCGGCGTGGCTTACGTTCCCAGAAGTCCGGCTCGAGGCCGTGAGTTTGGCCGCTTGGTAACCGACGGCATCGCCGTTGCATGAGGGAACGTGTCGCATGTCACTCGATCAGCCCCAGAGCGTGATGGAACGCCACTCCATCAACGACGCAAGCGCCTTCGAGATGCTGCGCCGGCGCTCGCGAACCGCCAACCGCAAGCTCGTCGACGTCGCCGCCGCCGTCGTCGCCGGGCCGATCGTGACGGCGTTCGGGCTCGGGGTGATTGCGGTCACGGGCGGGGCGCACACCAGCGCGCTGCGTCGCTACTCGCGGGCTGATTGCGGCGCGCTCGCAAGCCGCCCAAGCGTTTGCGCGTCTCGCCTGCACGATCATTCGCTGGCGCCCGCCGGGGCGCGCCCCGCCCGGTTCTAAGATTGATGACTGCGAGATACCGAGGGGGGACGAGGAGGAGGCTTTGGCGATGACCGAGCACCAGCAGAACGCGAGTTGGAACGTCGCCGAGTGGCACGGGAAGATGCTCATCGATCGCGACGGCGAGAGGATCGGCAAGCTGCAGGACGTCTACGTCGACGTCGAGAACGACGAGCCGCAGTTCGCCACAGTCAAGGAGGGCTTCATCGGCCGCCACTTGACCTTTGTACCGCTGGGCGGGATCACCGTAGGTCCCGATGACCTGCGGGTAGCGGTGACCAAGGAGCAGATCAAGTCGGCGCCGAACATCGAGCAGCATGGCGAGGAGCTTTCCCAGGCCGACGAGTCGGCGCTCTACCACCATTACGAGCTCAACTACACCCCGCTCAACACCGAGAGCGGACGCCGACTCGCCCGCCGCTGACCCTCAGCGCCACGACCGACCGGCCGCCGGCCCCGCTCGGCACTGAAGCCCATGTCCACCTGTGTGAGCTCGAACGCGCCTGCGAGCAGGCAGAAGCGCGTCTCCGCGCGCGTTGCGGGCTGGGCTCGATGCGCTCGCCGGCCGGCCACACGCGGTAGTTGCGAAAGAAATGCTCAGCGTCGTGGAACCCGTCCCGCTGCTCGTAGTCGGGACCGACCGCCGCGCAGCGGGCTCCGCAGGGGCTTCACGCCGCCCTACCGAGTCCACGCGGACTCAGGCCTACATCGCGGGTGTATCGTGACGGGTGAGGTCATGCCCTGGCTCGCCGACACCGACGTGGGCGCGGCGCACGGGTTCGCCCGGGAGCTGCTCGGAGCCTGCACGGTGGCCGAGCTGCGACGCCGGGCGCTGTCGGGCCTCGCGGAGCTCGTGCCCGCAGACGTGCTGATGTGGGATCGGGTCGAGCTCCCCAGCGGGGCCGTGCGACACGAGGCGATCCCCGTCGATGTCGAACCGCCCGGTGCGTTCGCGGCGATTGTGGGCGATTCGGCGGGTCATCCGCTGCTCTCCGCGCATGCCGACGGAAGGCGTCGGGCGCTGCGCCTGTCAGAGGCCATTGAGCCCCGGCACCTGTTCCACAGCGAGCTGTACGGCGATCTGCTCCACCCGTCGGGCGTCGAGTACTGCATCACTATCGGCGTTCGCGCGGAGCGTCGAGAGATGGTGGTCGCGGGGCTCGGCCGGCGCGAGCGCCAGTTCTCAGAGCGCGATCGCGAGGTGCTCGATCTCGTGCGGCCCGTCCTGGAAGCAGCGCTGCGGGATGCCGGCGCGCGCGAACGGCTCGTCCGCGCGCTCGCCGCCGACCCGCCGTCGGGTACCGCCGTCGTGCTGCTCGACGGCTACGGTGAGATCGAGCACTCGAGTCTCGACGCCGAGCGTTGGTTGGGCGAGCATTTCGGTGCGGCCGAGCACGCCGGCTGGCCGCCCGGGGCCGTCGCCGCGTGGCTCGCTCTGCCGCCGCGCCCGCCGCTCGTCAGCGTCCGGGACGGGCGACGTCTCACCATCCAGTTGCTCCCCGGTGATCCGCACGCGCTGCTGCTCGAGGAGGAGGTCGCGAGCTTCCGGCCCGACGCACTCGTTCGTCTTGGTCTGACCCCGCGCGAGACGGAGGTGCTCTGTGCCGCGCTCGCGATCAAGGACGAGGCGGACATCGCGTGGGAGCTATGCCTCAGCGTGCACGCCGTACGAGACCGGCTGGCACACCTGGAAGCCAAGCTCGGCGTACAGACCGCCGCCGACGCAGTCAACCGGGCGCTCCGGGAGAGCAGCTAGACAGTCGGTCTGTAGGCCGGTCGCTCGCGGCCGGCTCAGGATCGGTCCGCCGGATCAGGGTTCGGTCCCAGTGACCTGCAAGTAGCGGTCACCACGGAGCAAGTCAAGTCTGCGCCGAACATCGAACAGCACGGCGAGGAGCCGTCGCAGGCCGAATGAGTCGGCGCTCTAGCCAGCACCCATTACGAGCCCAACGGTACCCCGCCTAGCGAGTTGGAGGGTGGCCGTTGGTGTGGGGTACTACTTTGCGATCCGCGCGCCTGTCCGCTTGAAGTCGTGCGTTAGGAGTGTGGTGAGTATTCCATGAGGATGCAGCGTGCCCGCGGGGTTCCCGGCCACTGCTCAGTGGGCGGTTACTTATGATCGTCGCGCAGCTCGAGCGTAAGCTCGCAAGGAACTACTACAACAGGAGGCCACCGGTCCAGCGCATCTGAAGCCGGTTTTGCAGCGGATCGACCACGGCACGATCTTCGTTCATCGCGGCGAGCTACACGTCTATCGCGCTGATCGTGCTGTACGGGCCGCTCGTCTGGGTGGAAGGGCTGATGCCTGAAGAGTGCTCGCGGCAAGCCTGACGCTGGTCACGTTGGGGATCCTCGGCGCGTCGCTGTTCTATGGCGATGGGATGATCACCCCAGCGATCTCGGCGCTCTCCGCGGTCAAGGGGCTGAAGGTGGCTGCGCCCAGCCTCGGCTCGCTGGTGCTGCCGATCACCGTCGCTTTTGAATCACATGCCTCACCGCCCGCTTCGGTTTCCAGGACGACACCGCCGTTCCGGCCACCCTGCGCCTAGCGGATCGCCTGGGCCTGCTGGAGGGTATGTGCGACTTCGACAACGCGACCTATTCCTCTCGCAGATCACCATCGTGCCGGGTGACGCCCCCGGGATGAGTAGATGGCGCAAGCACCTGTTCCTCACCATGTCCCATAACGCAGCAAGTCCCGTCGGGTACTTCAGGCTCCCTGACAACCGCACGGTGACCATTGGCGAGCGCATCCAGCTGTGAGGCCCGAGCGCAACGTCCAAGGTCGCGCCACGCTGGTTCGTCTGCCCGGCAACGCCGGGTATCTCGCGCTACGCTCGACCGTCCGCGGATGGCGAGCGGCCGACGCCAAGCACGTCAGCGCACGGCTGCGCCGAGCACAGCCGCCAGACTCCGTGCGATGAGGAAGACCAACTCATGATCGTGCGTCGCGCTCGCCAGCCGGTACTCGATCGAACACCGAGCGTCTGATAGTCGGGCTGCGGGGTTCGCGATGCTCCTGGGACTGAGCTTTGCACTGGTCTGTGCGCTGGGTACCAATCTGAGTGCCTTGTTCAAGGCTCGCGGTGCAGTGCTCGCCCGACCAATCCGGGCACGTCATCCGCTGCGCAGCGCGACAGATCTGTTTCGCCAGCGGTGGTTCGCCATTGGCTGGATCCTTGCGCTGTTGGCCTGGTGCCTGCACATCGAGGCGCTCGCACTCGCCCCACTCTCGACCGTGCAGGCAGTCCTGTCCGGCGGTCTGGTGTTCCTCGCCGTCCTCGCGGAGCGCTTCTTCGGCTATCACCTCGGGCGACGCCAATGGCTAGGCGTGACGCTCACCGCCGCAGGACTTGCGGTGATCGGCCTGACCGCGACCGCCGAGGGCCCGCAACGCTCCTCCCTGGCCGCGCTGATCGCCGTCGAGACCGCGATCCTTGCGCTCGGGGTCGGGCTCGTGAGGATCTCGACCCGCCGTGATATCGAGCACCGTCGCGAGGCGCTCCTGCTTGCCATCGCGGCGGGCGTGCTGTTCGGGGTCTCCGACGTCGCGATCAAGTACCTCACACACGCGCACGGACCAGTGTTCGGCCTGCTCAGCCCGTGGACGCTCACCGCGCTGATCTCGTTCGTGGTCTCCTTCTATGCGTCCGCGCGCAGCCTACAGATCGGCCTCGCGATCGAGGTGATCGCGATCACCTCGGTCGCCGCCAACCTCTCCGCGATCGTCGGCGGCGTCCTTGTCTTCGGCGAGCCGATCGGCTCCGGCCCGGTTGGGATCATCGGTCGTCTGCTCGCGTTCGGCCTCGTGATCGCGGGCGCAGCGCTCGTGCCCGCCCCGCTGCGCGCCACCTCGAACGATCTCGCCCAGCAACCGGGCGCCAGCTAGGAGTCTTGGGGTCTACCGGCCTGGGCAGGCCTCATGCGTGCCAAGTGGCTTGGTTGGGCGGGTCGATGGGTGCGAAGGTCAAAGCATCGGGGCGGGATCGGCTCGCATCATCGTCGTCGGGTGCAGCGTGCTGCCGGATTGATCAGTTGGATCCTCCACACGACCCAGTGGTGTGGCTGCCGGGAGCTGCGGCCGCGACCCGGGCGCGCTTGAGGGGTTGGTTGACGGTCGACGGCGGAGTCCGGACGGGACGAACGCTGGTTGAGAGCCCGCCTAACGATCTGGATCGTGTGGCTGTGAAGACTGCTCTTGCGCGATATCGCCGCTATGGCAACCACGATCACGACGACTCCCGTCGCTACGGCCGCAATGGGGATGGGCAAGGCGTCGCTCCTTTCGCCTTACTCCACGTCTTCCGAACAGGAGCGTACCCCGACGCGGTCCGCCGCGAACGGATGGAGCCCATCGACAGCTCCGTCTCGGACCCGGCGGTCGCCGTTGACCGCTACGTTTGTCGTTCGTGAGGCGCGCATGGCGGGTCGCGAAGCGCTCGGTGGTGTCCTTCTATGACGACCAGGGCACCCACCACGCTGCGGCGCTCACCTATTACGCGCTGATGTCGTTGTTTCCGCTGCTGCTGCTGGCGGTGTCGTTGCTTGGGCTGCTGGGCGAGTTTCCGGGGACCTACAACTCGATCATCCACTACTTGCGCAGAGTCGTTCCGGCGACCACATTGGCGCCGCTCGACGCTGCCGTGCGCGCCGCTCTGAAGGGCAAGGGCACTGCCCTTGCCGCTCTGGTGGTTGGCGTTCTGGTGGCGCTCTATGGCGCGACCGGCTACCTTGAGGCCGCGCGCCGAGCGCTCAACGTCGTCTTCGACTCACACCATGGACGCAGCTTCGTCCGCCGCAAGCTCACAGACCTCGCCTCGACAATCGTGCTCCTGACGCTGGTCCTCGCCACCGTACTGTTGATGTTCGCGGGTGTCGGCGTCGTTCGTGACCTCTTCGGTCCCGGTGCCGCAACGGTGTGGCGGATCGGCCGGTGGCCGGCAGCTCTTGTCACCGCGCTGCTCGTCTTCTCGTTTCTGTATTTCGTGACCCCGGACGTGGAACAGCGCGCGTTCCGGTGGATCACCCCAGGCGCCGGCGTTGGCGTGACGGTGTGGCTGCTCGCCTCCGCCGCGTTCTCAGCGTTCATCGCGCATATCTCGAGCTTCAACGTGACCTACGGCTCGTTCGCCGCGGCCATAATTCTCCTCATCTGGCTGTGGCTGACCAACGTCGCGCTTCTCTTCGGCGCCGAGGTCAACGCCGAGATCGAACGCGAAAAGAAGCTTGCGGAGGGCGTCCCCGAATCAAAAACGCTGAACTCCCCACCACACTAACCGATCAGCTGGCCCCGGACTCAACCGGTCCTCGCAACAGTGCCTGTGCGGGTGAATGTACTCTCGCAAGTGACGGACTCGGGTTGATGCCCTGTGACAGCACCGACCTCCGCGCCCGGCTCGGCGCGCCCACGCCACCACGGATCCGCATTGAGATCGTTCCTCCCGGATCCGGCGGTTGGTTCGCCGACGCCGTCACGCGACCATCCGCCTCTCACGTGATGTGACCGATTCCGAGGTGGGCCGTCCCCGCGACGCCGCGGCATGTCGCGGCGCCGCGCCGATCGATGCCTCGAGTGAAGACCACGCCCTGCGTCAGGCGGTGCGGCTGTAGCTCATCCCGCGAGGCTCCGGTCGGCGACCGCGGCCCAACGCTGCGCGCGGTGGCTCCGACGCGAGCGTGGTGTTCTGAGCGGCGTGAGTATCAGCACCGCGGCCGGGGGTGCTCCGCAGCCGGCTACCCGCGCCACAACTTCGATCGGAGGATCGCCGATGGTACGCAGCTCCACCCTGGCGGCCAACCTCGATCCGCTGACGGCGCGTGCGACGAGGCCGGCGAGATCGATTTGGTCCTGGTCGGTGCGGCACACCAGGAGCTCCGCGAGGGGGACATCGACGGCTGTCGGCTCGTCGACCTTCAGCAGGCCCTCGGCGTGGTGGGAGACGGCTTGGAGGCGCAAACTCGCATCGACGATCACGAACGGCTCGAAGAAGCGCGGTGCTAAGCCGAGCGGGGCGCGTAGAACCGTCCCCATCTCGCAGCGCCTACACACGCGGTGGGCAAGGGACCGCCAGCGGCCCATCGGCGGATACCCGCAGTAGCTACAGAACGCCTGGCTCAAATCGGCGCGCGATGCGTACATTCTCGCTCCTCAGGGGAGTCGCGTTGCCTACCGAGATTGCTTGCGGGGGGTTTGCTACCGAGATTGCTTGTGGGTACGATCCACCAGAGGCTTGAGTGGGCGCCCCGTCAGGGCCTGGTGGCGCCAGGTATCCGCAGCATCAGTGAGCACGGCACAGGGCGAAGCATCCGAAGGCAAGGCATGAGCGCTGGCGGCCCGGAGTCGGGGTTCCAGCCGCTTGTCGGCGGCCGGCTGCTGGCGGAGATCACGAATCGGATCGTCGCGCTCATGCGCGAGCACTACGGTCGCGGGCCGATCAAGGCCAAGACCTACGTTCTCGACAACCTGATCGTGTGCGTTCTCAGCGACGGGTTCACCGCGATCGAGCGCACGATGGTCGAGGGAGGCGAGCCAAACCGCGTGCTGGACATGCGCCGCGACTTTCAGCGAATGATGAAAGACCGCTATAGCGACATGATCGAGGAGCTCACCGGGCGCAAGGTGCTCGCCTTCCTCAGCCAGGCCCACATCGAGCCCGACCTCACGATCGAGATGTTCCTCATGGACGGCCCGGTCCCGGGGTTCGGCGCACTCGAGCTCGTTGACCCGCCAGCCCCCGAGCACGGCGACGAGAAGTCATAGCGCCAGCGTGGTCTTCTTCTTCCCGCTTGATGCCATGCGTGTCGTACTGCTCTTGTGGATCTGAAGCGCGTCGGCTGCGAGCGAGCGAGCGAGGATCCACTGAACCCTCGCCCGCAGGTAACAGTTGGTGCCTTACAGCGTCTGGACGTTTGAGGCCGCCGGGCCCTTCGGGCCCCGCTCGGCGTCGTAGCTCACCTTCGCGCCTCGGCCAACGACCGGAGGCCGTTGCCCTGAATCGCGGTCTGGTGCACAAACAGATCCTGGCCGGAATCGGGCGGATGAACCCGAAGCCCTTATCGTCACTGAACCACTTCACGGTTCCTGTTGCCATCTTGTTCCCTCCGGAGGTATGTGCACTGCGAACGCGGAGGGTGCTGGATGCAACGAGATGAGCCGACACGACCAGCGGACGCCCGCCGCCAGCCGGATCGCCCGACGATTGGACATCGTCGGCGAGGCCTGATTTCGCGCGAAGAGTACGGTGTAAAGAATGAACGACGACGCGATCCTCACGCTCGTAACACGGTTGGCCCGTCCCCACTCCTCCGGCGGTGCGGTCATCGAACGCGCCGCCATCCTCGCCGAGCGCTCCGCTACGTGCTGCCGGCTGAAACTCTGAAATAGCACCCTGGCCGCGCGCACTCCGGCGTGTCGCCAGCCGCGTCCGCCGGCACCAAGTGGCCGACGGCCTCGATCGAACGGGAACCAGACGGGCTCATGCGCCGGGTAAAGGCGGCGTTGTGGGTCGGGCCGGGATGACCGCGGAGACCCTTGGACGACGGGATTCAGCCTCTGTCGCGGACGTGACCGCAAATTCCGAGCGCGGAGATCGGAACGTAGTACAGTCATAGGTGCGCTCAGTGAGCTCCTTGCTCTTCTCGCTTCCGGGGCGAAGTTCCCGTCAGAAGGGCAGAGAGGCGGTTGCCATGGGCACCGCACCAAAGAAGTCCCGCGCCGCGAGGCAGCTTGCGCGCAGTGCGGTCGAGGCGAACGTGCCGGCGTCGATGGAGTTTTCGATCTTCGAGGACACCGGCGGTTCTTACCACTGGAGGCTCCGTGCGGGCGATGGCTCGATCCTCGCGCAGTCGGGGAGCTTCGCTTCCTACGACGATGCGGAACGAGCTGCACAGCAGGTCCGCAGGAATGCCGTTTCTGCGCGGTTCGCGCCCCGCGCCGTTGAGGCGGTGCCGATTGATCTCATTGCGCGCCGCGGTGCTCCGAACGACGATTCGGATGCCGAGCGGTGGTTGGATGAGGGTGGCAGCTTCGGCAGCGAGGCGGTGACGAAATGACCGTCCCCGCGCTGATCGCGGCTCAGGAGGAGACCGCAACCCCACCCAAGCCTGACTCGAGACCGACCTATAGCTGCCCCGGGTGTGGGTACGTGCTGCGCGTGTTCGGGCTTGGGCGCTACCGGGTGTACTTCGAGCTTGGTGAGGAGCGCTCGTACGACCCCGTCATGAACCGGATCTGCCCACAGTGCGGACATGGCCTGCCCGGGAAGAGCCCACCTTGATCCCAGCCGTTACCCACCTGTGCTGCCCGGCCTGCCGGCTGCGCTTCACTCCCGCCGCGGCGGCCTACGTCATCGCCTGCCCCGAATGCGGTGACCCGCCGCAACCGATCGACAGCCTGGAGCTCACGTTCGGTTTCCGTCTCATCGGACCAGAGGACCTCCCGTACGAGCTGCCCTATGCGATCGCCCGCTCGGTGGCTCTTCCCAAGCCAGGAGCCCGACGAGGGGAGGTGGAGTAGTGGCTACTTCCGAGGCGACCGTCCTGATGGAGAACGCGCAGCTTGCGGGGATCAATGCTGACTAACGGGCTTATGGGTTTCACGTGGCACAGACGGGACTTGGGTTGGCGCCGATCTATGACTTGACATGCTCGGAGGCTGCGTGCAGGCTGCCTGCGCGAAAGTGACCAGCTTTCCGTGCTCCTCATCCCACAGCTTGAGCCGGACGGCGCGCAACGCATCCGTCAACGAGAGGGTCGGCACCTGTTGGAAGATCGGGTTCTCGTCGTGGGCGCGTTGAAGGTTGTAGTTCGGAATCCGTGCGTTCAGATGGTGGACGTGATGCAACCCGATGTTGCCGGTGAAGAACTGCATGCCTTTGGGCAGCTTCAGGTATGAGCTGCCGCGGAGCGCCGCCTCCGAGTAGGTCCAGTCAGCAGCGCTTTGCCAGTAGGCGTCCTCGAACTGGTGCTGCACGTAGAAGAGCCAGATCCCGATCGATCCGGCGAGCATCGCCGAGGGCGCCCAGACGATCAGGAAGCTCTGCCAGCCGATCAACCAGCACAGCCCACCGATGACGATAACCAGCACCAGATCGGTGCCCAGCACACTGTGGCGCAGCCGCGGGCGCTGTGAGCGGGTTGCGATCCGCGGCCCGATCATCATCGCGATAAGCGGACCGAGCCCGAACATCACGAACGGATTGCGCGTCAGTCGATATGCGAGACGACCTGACCATCGCCGCGCCCGGTATTCCGCCACGGTCAGCGTGATGATGTCCCCGACGCCGCGGCGCTCGAGGTCTCCCGATGTTGCGTGATGGATCGCATGATCGTGGCGCCAGCGCTGGAACGGTGAGAGCACGAACAGGCCGAAAAGCCGCCCGACGGACCGATTCGCGCGCTTGGAAGGCAAAAAGGACCCGTGCGCGCAGTCGTGAAAGACGACGAACGTCCGCACCAGGAAGCCGGCGGCCGGAAGCACCAGCACCAGCGTCAGCAGATACGACACGTCAAGCGCGAAGTACATCAGCACCGAAAGGGCCAGGTACGGCGCCACGGAGGTGAGAATGTCCAGCACGCTTCGCCTGAGACACGGACGCGCGTAGGCGGCGAGCTCCTCATACGCGGGCCGACGATCCGGTCGTGGCAAAATTTCCGCTCCGCTGCAGGGGGTTGACATTCCAAAGCACAACCCCCACGGGCCGTCATCAGACCGCCATGGGCGCAAGCCTCTTGATGATCGAAGCGACCCGGCCGAACAGGAGCGGTTCCGCCAGCTTGTCTCGAGGACAAATACGATAGTTGATTTCTCCCCGGCAGCCAACCTGGAGAGGGCGCGAGTACCGATCCGGACGAGCGCAGTCGACCGGTGGCGCCGCTCCGGAATCGGAAGGCTCCGGCCCGTGTGGACTTCAGGACCCGCTCGCAGGGTTAGGGGAGGGGGTGTGGCGGCGGCGGTCGAGGGCTTCGAGGATGAGGTCGAGCCCCCAGGCGAACTCGACGGCGTTGTCGTATCCGGACTCAGGGAGCTTGGCTGCGATCTCGACGAGATATGGGTAGTCGTCGAGCGCGTCGAAGGCGCGCGCTCTTCGCTGCGCGGCTTCTCCGGCGTCGCCGGAGGTGCGGAACCCGAGTGTGTTCTCCTGCAGCGCGAAGCCGTATATGTAGGCGTCCTGGACCGAGTAGGCGTGGATCGCCGTCTCGAACGAGAAGCCCGCCTCGCGCAGGCAGCCCATCACCGCGTTGTGGTTTCGCAAGTTGGCCGGTCCAGGGTTCCGCGTCTCCATCAGCCCGATCGCCCAGCTGTGGCGCCTGAGTGCCTCGCGCGCCGAGATCGCCCGGCGTCGCATTGCCGAGCGCCAGTCGTCGTCGATCGAGGGGGACTCGATTTCGCCGAACACGATGTCGACCATGCCATCGAGGAGCTCATCCTTGTTCGCCACGTGCTTGTAGAGCGCCATCGGCACCACGCCGAGCGCCTGCGCGAGCCGGCGCATGCTGAACCCGTCAAGCCCGTCGTCGTCTGCCAGCGCTACGGCAGCCTGGAGCACGAGCGATCTATTCAGGCGTGTGCGGCCGATGTTCGTCTCTTGAGTCATCGTGCTTGACAAGTGTACGGCGTACACCTATAGTGCCATCAGAGTGTACGCCGTACACCAGACAGGAGAGGACGAATCATGGAAAGCTCAGAACAGATCCCCGCACCTCCGCCGGGCGGTGGCCACGACTACCCGCTGACCTTCTCGGTCGACTATCCCGACCGCAGCCTCAACCGCCTCAGCACGGCCTTTCGGATCTTCACGATCATCCCGATCGCGATTCTGGCTGCAGCCCTCGAGGGCGGCAGTTTCGGCGCCAGCGCGGGAGGCAGCGGCGCTCGCTACGCCGGCGGCGGCATCGGCATCCTCGTCATCCCCGTGCTGCTGATGCTGCTGTTCCGCAAGAAGTACCCGCACTGGTGGTACGACTGGAACCTGCAGCTGACCCGCTTCAGCAACCGGATCGCTGTGTACTTCGCACTGATGGACGACCGCTACCCCTCCACCGACGAGGAACAGGCCGTCCACCTGAGCTTCCCCTATCCCGACGCCGAACACGACCTCAGCCGGGGCCTCCCGCTCGTCAAGTGGCTGCTTGCGATACCCCACTACATCGTGCTGTTCTTCCTCACCATCGGCGCGTTGCTCGCCGCCATCTTCGCCTGGTGCGCGATCCTCTTGACCGGCCGCTACCCGCGGTCCCTGTTCGACTTCATCGAGGGCGTGATCCGCTGGCACAACCGGGTCGCGGCCTACGCCTTTCTCCTGATCACCGACCGCTACCCACCATTTAGCCTGCAGTCCTAACGACCCGAGGCCCTCATTGGCGCGCGGGCAGGGGGGCCTCTTGGTGGTCGGCGCCCGCAGCCGGGGCGGGAGTCGGTTGGCGGAGCGCCCTCGTATCCGCGCGAAGGAGGGGTGCCGACGCGGCCCGACATACCCGCGGCAGTCGCAGAGCAGGTCTCGGCGGAGGCCGACGGCGGTGCCGGTTCACGCCTCAAGCGGCCGCGAGACGGTCTGCTGAAGCTCGCTCTCCGACCTGCCTGACGTCTGGGGCGGTCGGCGCTTTCAGGGTGCGGCTCGCTGTTCGATCAAGTGGTGGAGGGCGTGGGCGGCGGCGCTGAGACGGCGGTTCGCCGGCGTCGCGATCGCGACTTCGAAGTGGGGCACGTGATGGCGGATCGGAACGGTGGCGATGCCGTCGGCGTCCTCGACGAATGACGCTGGCAGCATGCCGATCGCGAGGCCGTGTCGGATGAACTCGATCATGCTGGCGGTGTCGTTGAGCTCGTAGGCGAGGGTGCGCGTGATGCCCGCGGCGGCGAAGGAGCGATCGATCGCCATCCGTGTTCCCCAGCCGGGGGGGAGGTCGATCAGCGTCTCTTCCTGGAGCTCAGCGAGCTCGACGCTCGCGCGCTCGGCCAGCGGATGGCCGACGGGCACAGCGAGCGCGATCGGCTCGCGAGACACGGACGTGAGGTTCACGCCGGGCCAGGTCCGGCCGGGAAGGGCGACGAAGGCGAGGTCGAGTCGGCCTTGGCGCACCTCGTCTGCCATCTCGCTCGATCCGCCGGCGTGCCGGATGTCGAGCGTGACGGCGGGGTGCTCTGATCCAAAGGCGGCGAGGAGCGCGGGGAGGTTGATCCTGTGCAAGCCCTGCGCCTGCATGATGCCCAGCACCACCGTGCCGCGCAGTCCGCCGCGGACCTGATCGACGGCGTCCTTGGCCGCTGCCGCGGCAGCCAGTGTGCGGCGGGCTTCGGGTAGCAGTGCGTGGCCGGCATCGGAAAGCTGTACGTGGTGGGTGGAGCGGTCAAACAGCGTGACGCCGAGCTCGCGCTCCAGGGTCCGGACTCCTGCTGAGACGGCGGATTGCACGAGATGCAGTCGATCGGACGCGCGGGAGAAGCTTTCCTCCTCCGCGACCGCGACGAACGTCCTCAGATGGCGAAGCTCCACGACCCAGAACGTTATCGCTAATCGCGATAACCGACAGCGGCGATATGCGTTGCGCACGAACGGTCGAGAGCGCAGCATGCTGTTCATGACACGCGCATCCAGAACCCAGATACGAATCGCCTTTATCGGCGTGGCGCTTGCGTTCGCGACCGCGCTCGCGTTCACCACGCTGCCTGCACCGCTGTGGTCGCTCTACGCGCAGCGGGACAGCTTCTCCTCGTTGATCATCGCGGTGGTGTTTGCCGCCTACGCGGTCGGGGTCGCGCTCAGCCTGTTCCTGGTTGGGCACGTCTCCGACTGGTACGGCCGTCGCCGCGTTCTGCTCCCGGCGCTGCTGCTCAATGTTCTCGCCGCAGTCGTGTTCGTGCTGTGGCCGGCGCTGCCAGGGCTGCTCGTTGCCCGTGTGATCAGCGGCCTCGGGATCGGAGCGGTCAACGCGACCGCGACGGCGTGGCTCATGGAGCTGCACGCCGGCTACGCGGGTCGTGACCGGCAACACGCCGAGGTCGTCGCGGCCGGCGCAAACCTCGGAGGTCTCGGCGCGGGCGCGCTTGTGTCCGGCCTGCTGGCTCAGTGGGTCGGCGATCCGCTGACCGTTCCTTTCCTGGTTCTGATCGCTGCGCTGCTGGTTGCGGTGATCATCGTCCTGATGGCGCCGGAGACGCGACGGCCGCTGACCCCGAGACCGTCGTATCGCCCGCAGCGCGTCTCGGTTCCGCCGGCCTCCCGCGGGCGTTTCCTGGCCGCCGCGAGCGGGGCGATGATCACGTTCGCGCTCTTCGGCCTCTTGACCTCGCTCGCCCCGAGCTTCCTGGCAGGAACGCTTCACCACCACTCACTCGCACTCGCCGGCGCTGTTTCCTTCGAAGTGTTCGCCGCCGCAGCCACCGGTCAGGCGCTCAGCGGCTCGCGTCGCCCCACACAGCTGCTGGCAGCCGCGATTCCGGGCATGCTCCTCGGGCTCGGCCTGCTCACGCTCGCCGTCTGGCTGCCACATCCGAGCCTCGCCGTGTTCCTCGCCGGAGTCCTCGTCGGCGGCCTCGCCGGGGGCCTGATGTTCAAGGGGGCGATCGGCACCGTGTCCGCCCTCTCTCCACCCGATAACCGGGCCGAGGCGCTCGCCGGCATGTTCCTCGCCGCCTACCTCGGCCTGGCCGGACCGGTCATTGGCCTCGGCGTCCTCACACAATTCGTCAGCGCGCGGCTGAGCCTGCTCGTATTCGCGGGCCTGCTCTCGACCGTCCTCCTGCTGGCGACCCCGCGGCTGCTCGACATCGGCCACAGCCGGCGTCCGCGGCGCCGCCGGCGCGGCCTCGCGCCCCGCGCGCGCCGAGCCGCGCACTACGCACTCTCCAAATAAGAACAGGAGCAACCATGCAAGCCACACAGCTCAACACCACACAGCTCGGGGACACCGGCCTCGAGATCACCACAATCGGGTTCGGCGCGTGGGCGATCGGCGGCGGAGGCTGGGAGTTCGGCTGGGGCCCGCAGGACGACGAGCAGTCGATCGCCGCCATCCACCGCGCGCTCGAGTGCGGGATCAACTGGATCGACACCGCCGCTGCCTACGGCTTCGGGCACTCCGAGCGGATCGTCGGCCAGGCCCTGCGGGGCGTGCCCGAGAGCGACCGGCCATTGGTGTTCACGAAGGCGTCGCTGCTCGAGAGTCCCGACCGCCGCGTCGTGCACAGCCTGAAGCGCGACTCGGTCCTGCGCGAGGCGCACGCCAGCCTCGAGCGGCTCGGCGTCGAGGCGATCGATCTCTACCAGATCCACTGGCCGATCCCCGACGAGGACGTCGAGGAAGGTTGGGCCGCGCTGGCGGAGCTCAAGCAGCAGGGCTTGGTGCGCCACATCGGGGTCTCGAACTTCGACGTCGATCAACTGCGCCGAATCGGGCAGATCGCGTCGGTCGAGACGTTGCAGCCGCAGTACTCGTTGATCGAGCGCGACATCGAGCGGGACGTCCTGCCATTCGCCGAGCGCGAGCGGATCGGCGTGATCGTCTACTCGCCGATGGGCTCCGGGATGCTGACCGGGCGCATGACCCGCGCGCGGATCGCGCAGCTCGCCGACGACGACTGGCGCAAGACCGATCCGCGCTTCACCGAGCCCCAGCTCTCGCGCAACCTCGCGCTCGTCGAGCGCCTGCAGCTGGTCGCAAGACGGCACGACACCACCCCGGGCGCGGTCGCGGTGGCCTGGACGCTGCGCCACCCGGGCGTCGACGGCGCGATCGTCGGCTTCCGCCGTCCCGACCAGATCGACCCGATCCTCGCCGCCGCCAACCTCGAACTGTCCGACGAGGACCTCGAGCAGATCGGAGCGGCGAAATGAGCACCATCGGATACATCGGCCTCGGCGCCATGGGCAGCCGCATCGCCGCGCGCCTCATGGCGAGCGGCAACCAACTCTATGGCACCAATCGGACAGCGGCCAAAGCACAGCCCTTGATCGATCACGGCATGACCTGGGCCGACACGCCCCGCGAGGTCGCGGCCGCCGCGGACGTCGTGTTCAGCATGGTCAGCGACGACGCCGCGCTCGCGGCGATCACCGAAGGCCCCGACGGGATCCTGGCCGGGCTCGGCCCCGGCAAGCTGTACATCGACATGAGCACCGTCAGCCCGACCGCGAGCCGCGCGCTCGCAGCCCGCGTCGCGGCGCTGGGCTCCCACATGCTCGACGCTCCCGTCTCGGGGAGCGTCCCCCAAGCCGAAAGCGGCACGCTGACGATCATGGTCGGCGGCGACCCCGAAGCGTTCGCGGCGGTCGAGCCGCTGCTGCGCGAGCTCGGACAAACCGTCACGCTCGTCGGCGCCAACGGCCAAGGCCTGCTGCTCAAGCTCGCGATCAACATCAGCCTCGCCGTTCAGACACTCGCCTTCAGTGAGGGCCTGCTGCTCGCCGAGCGCGGCGGCGTCGACTCCGATGTCGCAGCGGAGGTCATGGGATCGAGCGCGATCGGCTCACCGATGCTCAAAGCCCGGATCCCACTGCTCCTGCACCTGCCCGAGCACGCCTGGTTCGACATTCAGCTCATGCACAAGGACATCCGGCTCGCGCGCCAGGAGGGCAGTGCGTCGCAGACGCCGCTACCCACCACCGCGGTCGCGGACGAGCTTCTCGCCACAGCCGCCGAGCTCGGCTACGCACACCGCGACCTGGCAGCCCTGCACGAAGTCCTATCGCACACGGCGCCCGAAACCAGCCGCAGCATCGCTAGCTGGCGGGTTGGCCGCCGGATTGCCCACGAAGATCTGGTCGAGCTGCCGAGCTCGAGGCTATAGACTGAGGCCCTTGTGTCGAGCGGAAAGCTCGGCGAAGACGTGCCCGCGTTCGTAGCTGTTGCTCCATGCACCTTCCGCGTTTCGCAGCACACGATGTCCCAGGAGGGAATGCAATGGCAACAGGAACCGTGAAGTGGTTCAGCAACGACAAGGGTTACGGCTTCATCACGCCCGATGACGGCGCCAAAGACCTGTTCGTCCATCACTCAGCGATCGCCGGCAACGGCTTCAAGTCGCTTGCCGAGGGCGCGAAGGTGTCCTACGACGCCGAGCAGGGCCAGAAGGGCCCGGCGGCGGCGAACGTCCAGCTGATCTAACTCACGCATCGGCGCGCTGCGGGTGCTGCCGGATCCGGCGGCGCCCGTCGCTCGTTGTTCGGCCATGGGCTCGTGACCTGGCGCGGCGGAGAGCCCGTGGCAGCGCTTGCCATGAGATTTCACTAGGAAGGCGGACAGGTATGGCCTCAAGCGGTAAGAAGAAGACCACGTTTGCGAAGCTCGCTCGTGAGCAGAAGCTGCGCGAGCGCCGACAGGAGAAGCAGGCCAGGAAGGAGGCGCGCAAAGGGGCGGGCATGGTTGATCCGGCCCAGCTCCGGGACGCGCAGGCGGTCGCCGGCGATCGGTAGCGGTGCCGAGTGAGCTCCGTCGGGACATTTGAGCCAGTGGCCAGGCCGCGGCTGCGCGGCGTCCTTCATCAGTGGGCGTTCGTGGTCTCGCTCGTCACCGGTGTCGGCCTGGTGCTCGAAGCGGCGTCCGTTCGCGCCCGGATTGCGGTGGCGGTGTATGCGCTGAGTGTCGCCGCGGTTTTCGGTATCAGCGCGCTGTATCACCGCGTCGAATGGCGCACGTTGAGCGCTCGCCGCCGGATGCGCCGACTCGATCACACGATGATCTTCGTTTTGATCGCGGGTTCGTATACCCCGTTCTCAGTGCTCGTTCTGCACGGCACCCTCGGCGTGGTGATCCTGATTGCGGTCTGGTCCGCGGCGCTCGCCGGCGGGGTGTTCAAGCTGGTCTGGATCGACGCTCCGGGTTGGCTCGGCACGGCCACCTACATCCTGGTCGGCTGGATCGCCGTGATCGCGATGCCCGAGCTCGTGGACCGTCTCGGTGTCCCCGCGGTCGCGGCACTGGCGCTGGGCGGCATCCTCTACAGCGTTGGAGGGGTGATCTACGCGCGGAAGCGGCCAGACCCGCTGCCGAGCGTGTTCGGCTATCACGAGCTGTTCCACACGCTGGTTATCGCCGCCGCGGCGTTGCAGTACGTCGTCGTGGCCTTCTGGATTCTGTAGCCGAGCGGGGCGCCGCGGAGAGCCGCTGCCGGCGCGGAGAACCTGCCCTCTGACGCATGTCGTGGTGCTACGGTGAGTAGCGCGCGCGGCGTTGCCGCCGACGAGGGTTCTCAGCCGACGCAGCGAATCGTTCGGCCCTGGAGGTGACGAGGATGAAGAGCGCATACGAGAGAGCCGAGGAGAAGCGCAAGGAGAAGCTCGAACTGGTGCGTGAGCAGGTCGAGAGCGGTTCGCTCGTGATCCGCCAGATGACGCCGGCAGAGCGTCGGCAGTATCCGCCCCGCCCGGTTTCGCCCAAGCCTGCGGGCAGGCGGTGAGCCGGGCGTAAGCCTTGGGGTTACGGGAGCGTTCTCCCACGAAGGCTTGAGGCCACCTGCTAGGGTTTGGTCTGAGCGGTCGACGCCGTCGGCCGCGAGGCAGCTTTCTTGGGTTCCGTCTGTAGCGGTTCGGGTCAGCAATCGCCTCCCGAATCGTCCGCGGCCCATCTTTGCCGCCAAGGAGTTTGCATGTCAACAGAGTCGTTCACTGATCTCGGTGTCTCGCGCGCCGTCATCAACTCCCTCGCCGAAGCAGGGATCACCGAGCCGTTCGCGATCCAGCGCTCCGTGATCGGCGACGCGATCGCCGGCCGCGACGTGATCGCGAAGTCGCCCACAGGCTCGGGCAAGACGCTCGCCTTCGGCGTTCCGCTGGTTGAGCGGATCCGGGCCGAGGACCCACGCCCGGCGGCGCTCGTGCTCGCCCCGACCCGCGAGCTCGCAACGCAGATCGTCGATGAGATCCGTGGGATCGCGCACGCACGCGCGCTGCGGATCACGGCCGTCTACGGCGGGGTTGGCCTGGTCAAGCAGGCCAAGGACGCCGCCGCCTCGCAAGTGCTGGTGGCTACGCCAGGTCGGCTCGAGGACCTGCTCGCGCGCGGCGCGTTCAGGTTGGACCGAATCCGGATGCTCGTGCTCGACGAGGCGGACCGGATGCTCGACATGGGCTTTCGCCCGGCGATCGACCGGATCGTCGCCGCCTGCCCGGACGACCGACAGACCCTGTTCTTCTCCGCCACCCTCGACGGCGAAGCCGGGCGCATCGCCCAGCGCTACGCGCGTGATCCGGCGATCCACCAGCATGGCCCGACAAAACGGCGGACAACCGCGGAGATCGAGCACAGGTTCGTGCCGGTCGCGCACGAGCACCGCGTGGAGGCGCTCGTGCGCGAGCTCGATCGCGAGCGCGACCTCACCCTGGTCTTCGTTCGAACCAAGCACGGCGCCGACCGGCTCGTGAAACGGCTCGCGGCACACGGCGTCACGGCGGCGGCGATGCATGGCGACAAGTCACAGCGCCAGCGCGAGCGGGCGCTCAGCCGGTTTGCCTCCGGCGCGATCGACACTCTCGTCGCGACCGACGTCGCGGCGCGCGGAATTGACGTCGACCGGATCTCGCATGTGATCAACTTCGACCCACCCGCCGACAGCGAGACCTACGTGCACCGGATCGGCCGCACCGGGCGCGCCGGCCGGACGGGCATCGGGATCACCCTTCTCTCACCGGACCAGCACCAGGACGTCACGAAACTCGCCGGCCACCTCGGAATCGACCATGACCTCCACCGCACGAGCGCTCGTCGCCCGACGGCTGATGCCTCAACGCCGGCAGCTGCAACGGGCGGCCGCCGGTCGCAGCGCCGCCGGCCAAGCCGGCGACGCACTCCGACTCGGAGCTGATCCGCCGGTCGCATCGGTCAGCCGCGAAGGGACCGCACCATCGCGCTCAGCATGACCGTTGCGAAGCGCGAACCGGGCGCGGCGATCGAGCCACGCAACCGGCGGCGACCCAGGCTGCGAGCGCTCGGCACCGCGATGCTCGGCGTCGCCTCGGTCGTCTTGCTCCTGTGGGTGGCGCCGCCGGCGCAAGTGGTCGCCTCAATCGGCGACATGAGCCCGGTCTGGCTGCTCGCCGCGGTCGGGCTCGAGCTCGGTTCATGCCTGAGTTACGTGGTTGTCTTTCGTCGCTTCTTTCCGGAGCCGCAACGGGGCGTCAGTCGGCAGGTGGCATGGATCGCGATGGGTGCCGGTGCCGTGCTGCCGGGCGGAAACTTCTCCTCCGCGGCGACCACGGGCTGGCTGCTGCGCCATCACGGCATCGGCGCGCGACGCCTCATTGAGCGCTGCGGCGCGCTGCTGTGCTTCCTCACGCTGTTCGGATTCTTCGTCAACGGCGTCGCGGGAGCGTTCCTGCTGGTGGGGATCGGGAAGGGTCCGCACGATCTCGCGCATTCTGGGATCCCCATCCTCGTCTCACTGTTCGTTATCGGCTCGGCCGTGGCGGCGATGATCATCGGGCGCCGCTACGAGGATCGGGCGCCCGCGGCTGCTCGTTCTGTCGCCGCGTCGCTTCGGGGTGCCTGGGAATCGCTGTTGAACCCCCACTGGCGGATGCTCGGCGCGGCAGGTTTCCTCTGTCTCGACATGGCGGCGCTGTGGGCCGCATGCCGTGCGACTGGCCATCCCCTGGGTGTGCTGGCTCTCGCCGTGGCGTACTTCATCGGCTACCTCGCGACGATGATTCCGATGCCGGCCGGCCTCGGGGTGCTCGACTCAGGGCTTGCCGGCGCGCTCGTCCTGTACGGGTTCTCCCCGGCCGCCTCGGTCGGATCTGTGCTCATCTACCACGCGATCTCCGTCTGGGTTCCCGGAGTCGGTGGCCTGATCGCCTGGCTGCCAGCTCGCGCCAGGGCGCGGGCGAATGTCGCCGGTGCGCCACCGATCGCTGACGCAGATCCTGCGCTGGCTGTCAGCCACTGACCCCGGCGGGTCAGAGCCGTCGTGCGCGACGCTCCAGCACGAACCAGACGTGGCTTCTGCCCTCGTGGATTCCCCACCGGCTGGCCACTGCGTCCACGATGCTCAGGCCATGCCCGCCCACGGTGTCCCAGTCGTGCTCGCGACCGACCACCAGCTCGAAGCCGCCCCCCTGATCGGCGACATCGACCGTGAGGCGGTCGTCCTCGAGCCGCGCGCTCAGGTCAATGCGGCCCCGGCCGTAAAGGACCGCGTTCGTGACGAGCTCGCTGGTCAGCAGCTTCGCATCCTGCAGTTCTTCGCTGTCGAGCTCGGCTGCGAACTGTTCGGTCAGCCGGCGGCGCGCCATCCCAGGCGTTTGGGGAACCGGCGCAAGCTGCAGCTCGAGTCGGATCGGGGCATAGGCGGTCATCGGTGCACAACCTCGAGCGGCCGCAGCGGGGCCAGGGCGCGTCGCCGGGCCAGACAGCGCGGGCAGTATCGGGGAGCGAGAGCCGCTGACCGCGACGTGATCACAAACCCGCAGGACCCACACCTGACCATTGTTGCGCCGGCGTCCTCGCCCCCGGCCCGCAACGCGGCCGCCAGCATCGTGCTCGCGGCCGCGCGCTCCTCCGTGCCCATGTCGGCCAGGCCCAGGCCGCCGGCGGCCATCACCGCCGGTTGCCCCGGTTGCCCTCCCTCTCGTCTATGGCGCCGGCGCGAGTCCGCCGGGCGCAGCAGGTTCGACTCCGTACGACGACGGGCGAGCTCGGCGCGGATGAACCCGTCCAGCTGAGCGCGCCCGCTCACCCCACCACCGGCCGTCTCGCGTCAGCGCGCTGACGAGCTGTGCTCGGGCGGTAGGCCCAGGCAAACAACCAGAGGGCAGCCCGCTCGTCCTCGGTCAGCCCGCTCGCCGAATCGATCAGATCACTCTGGACGTCCACCGACCTCGCGCCTGCCTCTAGGCGGAGCGCGGTCTCATCCCGCAGACAATCCAGGAAAGACTGTGGCATCGCGATCAGTCCGAAACGCCAACGGCACGATCGCGCGCCACCGCATCCCGTCCAGAGCCTGTACTTCAGCGACACGGGCACATCGCCACGTGTCAATCAGGGGGATACCCACGGCGTTCGTCACCCAACCGTCGAATTCCGCCGGCCTGACGCCCGCTGCGACGCAGCGGTCCGACGCGCCCGACCCCGAACTTCTGCACTCGGCCGATCTGGGCGAGGTCAGCGACGCTCGGCCTGAGCCGGCGTCGGCTGCACTGTCTCGGTGCTCGAAACGGTGGTCGCGGGCGGTGGCGTCGTGTTCAGCGCTTCGGCCAGGCGCTCCCTGATCGCAGAGCCTGTGTCCAGCATGGCGGTGCGAGCCTCTTCGTCCCAGTCCGAGCTGTCGTGGCGCAGGAGGGTGAGCGACTCGCCGAGCTCGCGCTCTGCGATCAGCAACAGGCAGCGTCGACGCAGCGGATGGCGTTGGTCGGCGCGCTGGACCGCGTCGTCGTACTCCCGGAGAGCGAGGTCGACCCTACCGCTGGCCAGTAGGGCGAGGGCCAGATCGAACCGTGTCGGCACGTCGTCGGCGTCGACCTGGAGCGCTCGCCTGAACGAGCGTGCCGCACCGTCGTAGTCGGCCAGGCCGGCTTGCGCCCAGCCCAACACGAGTACATCGAAGGGGTCGGCTCGGGCTGCGGGGTCCAGGTGCTCGAGCACCCACTCGTAATGCGGACGGGCAGCGGCACGGCCCTCGAGCACTGCGATCAACTCTCCCAGCTTCTGCCGGTATTCGGGGTAGGTGAGGTCAAGGTCGATCGCCCGTTTGTAGTCAGCCTTCGCCGCATCAGCGTGATCGGGACCGAGATTCCTGTGCGCCCATCCGCGGAGGTAGGTCGCCCAATCGTTGTCTCTGTCGAGCTCGACCGCATGGTTCAGGTTCTCGAGTGCCTCATCAAAACGGGCGGTCTCCAGCTGGATATGACCCTTTACCACGAGCGCTGCGACCGAATCGCCATCCCGTGCGAGCATCTCCTCGACGATCCGGAGCGCGTCCTCGTAGCGCTCGGCGGCCTCGTGGACCCCGACGATCTTGACCTGGAGCTCCTCGACCCGCCTTCCCTCCTCCAGCAGCAGCTCGTACTCACGCAACGCCTCGTCCCACCGGCCAAGGCGCGTAAGCCCGTCGGCGAGGGATTCTCTCGCCCAAGAAATGGAGGGTGCGGCATCGACCGCGGCCTGAAGATCATGGATTCCCTCATCGATCCGCCCAAGTGCCAGCAGAACTTGTCCGCGCGTGCCGCGAGAGAATGCGGCCTCGGGGTCCAGCGCAACCGCGCGATCCAGCGCTTCGAGGGCCTCGGGGAGCCGGTCGAGCATCCGCAGTACCTCGCCGAGCCACGCGTGCGCGTCGGCGAAATCCGGATTCAGCTCGATCGCGTGCCGGAGCTGCGCTTCGGCGCCGGGGTTGTCGTCAGCGGCATAGCGGACCCTGGCGTCGTCGGTCAGGGCCTCCGCCGACTCGGGCGCGACGCTGAGCGCCTGGTCCACCGTCAGCCGGGCGGCGTCGAGATCCCCGCGGCGGCGTTCCACGTCAGCCCGGCCGGACAGCGCGCGCACATTGTTCGGGTCCAGGCGGAGGGCCCGATCGAAAGCGTTCCCGGCCCCCGCGGTGTCTCCGAGTTCCGCTCGGACCTCTCCGAGGTCGATCAGGGCCCAGACGAGCGACGGCTCGATTGCGACGGAGGCGGCGAGCACGGCCTCGGCAGCCGGGAGATCACGCTGCTCGCGCAGGATTTCTCCCTTTGTCACCAGGGCGAGGACGGAGCCGGGATCGTGCTGGAGTGCGAGTTCCACCGTCTGGAGCCCGAGATCCAGAACGCCCTTCGAGCGAAGGATCTCCGCCCGGGCTATCAACGCCACGGTCAGCCACGGGTTGACCCCGAGGATCTCGTCGAGCAGGAGAAGGGCGTCGCCGATCTTTCCCCCGTTCGCCAACAGGATCGCCTTCTGCAGCAGCCATGAGGGCTGCCGGCCGTCGAGCTCGATTGCGCGGTCGAGTTCCTGCAGCGCGTCGTCGCGCCTCCCAACTGCATGTCGGGCGAGCGCCAGATTCGCGTGAGTCCATGCACGATCGCCGGCGAGCGCGGCGGCCTCGGCGAGCAGATCGGACGCAGCCTCGTTCTCCCTCTCCTGCAGGCTGATCAACCCGTCGATAGCAAGGGCCCGGGCGTCGTCCCGAGCTTCCTCGAGCAGTGGGTGCAGGAGCTCACGGGCATCGAACGATCGCCCGGCGAGACGCAGCAGGTCGGCGCACCCGAGCAGCGTCTCGCGGTTTTTCGGCAAGACCGATCGCGCGCGTTCCAGAACGGAGAGGGCTTCCTGGTATCGGCTGCGGTCGGCCAGGGCGCGCGCCTGCTCGCGCAGCCGACCCACCGCCTCCGCGAGGCGCCCCTGCTCGATGAGCACGTCGGCGAGGGCGCCCAGGACCAGCGGGCTTCGCGGGGCGAGGCCGAGGGCATCCTCGAGCACGTCGGCCCGCATGGCAGCGTGTGCATCGCTCTCATGTGATTCCGCATCGTCGGGCGTATCGTCCGCCGGGGCTCCGGCGAACTGGAGGCGCGCGCATTCGGTGGCTGCGCGTGAGAACGTTCCGATCGCATCCGGCGACGACGGCTGCGCACTCAGAACCTGACCCAGCAGAGCGAGAGCGCTGACGCTGAGCCTCTCGAGCTCTGTCTGGGCGGCCGGCTCTTCGAAGTTGAGCGATCCGGCGGTCTCCACCACTCCAGAGGCTTCCACCAGCGCGTCGCCGAGCTCGCCGGCGAAGTGCGAGCGCCTGGCCGTCTGCAGGCGAGCCTCCAGGGCCGCCAGTTCAGTCCAGATCCCGGGTGGGAACGTCCACGGGATGTCCGCCACGGCCCGCGACACCGCAGCCAGGGTCGGACTCATTTCCGCGCGATCCGATCGGATCATCGTCCCGCCTTGGAGGTCGCCAGCCCTACCCCCTTCGGGCTGGTGAGCGCCTGGGGGCCCGCGCCCGACGTGTCGATCACGTTGGCGCAAGCGTCGCGCGCCCGGCGCGCGAAGTCCGCGGCGTCCGACGGTGGACTCTGAAGCCGCGAGCGCCAGGCCGCGTTCAGGACCTCTCGGAGATCGACGGTACCGGGCGCGGATTGCGTGGGCTCGTCCTTCAACTCGGCTCGCCAGCAGTCCGAGAGCGAAGCTGCGCGATTCCAGTGTTCGCCGACATCGGCGTAGGTGGCGAACTCTGCCTCCGCATAGGTCGTTTGCTGGACGGTTCGCAGCGCCCGCGCTGCGAACCGGTCAGCTCGATCACGAATGGCCTCGAGCGCGACCCCGGGACCTACAGGATCACACGCCTCCGCCCAGATCTTCTCAACCGACTCTCTGATGAATACCGCGGGTGCCTCTTCCTTGTAGAGCTTTCTCGTGGCGGCGAACATCGTCTCGGCGCGCTCGAGATCCAGCTCGTGTTCGGAGCCATCTGCGCCGGGAGGCTCGAGGCGGAGCAGCACCGCTGCGCACACGTAAGCCGGGCCCATCACATAGGTTCCGAACACGTCGGCCATCAGCGTCTCGATGGACCGCTGGAGCCCTTCGGGGTCAAGGCTCGGATCGTCCTGGCGTCTGCGATCGACCTCATCGCTGATCGCTTGCTTGAGTTGCTGTACGTCGTCGAAAACGACCTTTGCGTACTCGTAGGCCACGAGCGGGAGCGCCCACAGGTCCCAGTCGGGAAAGCGCAGGCGGATCACGCGCGTCATCGTCTCGGCAAGCGGATCCTGGAGGGCCGGAATCGCCGGCGGGGGATTGAGGTTGGGATCCGTGAGCTCGTTACAGCGCTGGGCGAGCTCCTCGGTGAACAGGCAAAGCCGCCGGTCGAGCAATCCTCCCCCTTCCGGCATATGGTCGCGCAGTACAAAGCCGCCCATCAGCTCGATGCAGGCACGGCCGACATCGCTTGCCTCGCGGTGCATGTGCTTGTACTGCTTCCACGCACCCGCGGAGTCCTTTCTGCCCTCGGCGAAATCGGTTCGGAGGTTATGGATGCCCTCTTGGATGACCTGCGCTCTTGCCCGCACGCTGCGAAACGCGCGGTTCCACACATCGCCGTCAACCGGATAGGCAGTGAACTCGAGTTCCCGCTTGCGCCAATCGCACACCTGGACGATCCGCTCGAGATTGCGGTCGAGCAGTTTCAGCCGCGATGACAGCATGGCATCCAGCTCTTGGCTCATTGGCCAATCCTCATACAAAAGCGCCTCTCGCTGCAAGTGCATAGAGGAGATCTCGGAGGTTCTTACTGATACGACCGAGGGGCGGCTCGTCGCCGAGGCGCGCCCGCCAGCCGGCGTTCAGCGCAAGGGTCATACGATCGTCGGGCGCCGGGGCCGGGATGTAATCCGGATCGAGAAGCCTTTCGGCCAAGGCTCGGCCCCGCAGATTGACCTGCTCGCCGTAACGAGCCGCGGTCGGCAGGGCGTCGCGCAGCCTCGCGTAGAGGGCATGCGCGAGCTTGGTTAGCTGCTCCGGGTGATCGCCGCCGGTTCCGTCGTCGAGCGGATACGCCCCCGGAGCACTCTCCCAGGTCGCCCTGATGCCGGCCAGCACGCGGCGTAGCTCCTCGCCCTCAGCCGGGCTGAGCTCGTCGGCCGACACGCCCGAGCACGGCCAAGATGACGTGGGCGCGGTCGCGGTCCGCAGGATGATCACCACCGACCGCCCCCGCGTCAGCCGGATCGAACCGGAGGAGCAGGCAGGTGCAGGCGTATGCGGGTCCGAGCGTGACCGAGGCGAACGCGTCGGCGAAGTACTCCTCGAGGAGAGCTGGTGCCATCCTCCCCGCCCACGTGCGCTCGAGCTCCTCGAACGGAACGACGAACCGACCAATTGTCGGCTGTTCGAGCCGAAGCGAGGCATGATGGCCGAGCTCGTGCGCCACGACCGGGAGGTCCCACAGACTGACCTGCGGAAATCTGACCCGGATCACATCGGACACGTGTGTGTACGACTCCCCGGTCGCCAACACCGTGAATCGCCGCCACGAGATGTCGGCGTCGGAGCAGATTTCCGCGAGCAGGTGGTCCGCCAGATTGCATATGCCGTCGTCGAGGCCCTCGCGTCTCGCCGCTGCGCCTTGGCGTATCACGAGGCACTCGTCGAACAGCGGCTCGCATGCCAGGCTCAGGGCGTCGTAGCCGGCCCAACACCCGTCCAGCGGCTGTCCCGCCTCGAGCGCGGCGCCGAGCCCGTCGAGCTGCCGGGCGAGGTTCTCGACCCGGAGCGACATTCGCGGGGCGACGCGCTCGTAGAGCGCCGCGTCGTCCCCGGCGGCTTCCGGCCAAGCGAGCCGCAGAGCACGCCGAAGCGCCCCGATACGTGCTCCCAGGACCGCGCGTCCCACCGAAGTGTCCTGACCTTGCTCCGTGTGCCGATCCTACCTGCCCATGGTTGCGGTTTACAGCCGGCTGGCATAGGCTCGCCGGCGTGGCCGACGAGCCGCCGTACCTGTGCTGGGAAGCTCACCACGAAGACCTGACTGACAAGGTTACGGAGGAGCTATCCGACCCCGGGCGCCTGACTCTCTATTTCCGCCGTAAGGAGGACAAGAAGGCGCAGTTCGCAAAGATCTTCGCGGAGTGCTCAGAGGGCCACTTGAACGTCTTCGAGGTCCGCATTTCCGGTGACTGACAGATGGCCAGGCCGTCGAACTCCGATCAGCAGTGGTACGAGGCAGCCAAGAACTTCTCTCCCCAGCAGTCCCTGGACCGGACCCAGACTCTCGCGAACTTCGTCTTTGCGAACGTCGCGATCGTCGCGACACTGCTCGGTGGGCTCGGATTACTCTCGGACAAGACCGCCAGCCTGAGATCGGCGCCCCGAGTAGGCCACTTCCCGGTTCCGATTCTGCTGGTTGGAGTCAGCCTCCTCGCGGCATCGATCGCGATGTGGCCAAAGCTCAAGCGGATCAATCCGAATCGCGCGGACGAGGTCGAGCGGTGGTACACCCACCAGATCCGTCGACGGGGCATCGCGGTCATCGTTGCACTGAGTGCGCTTTCGGCCGCAATCGTGGTCGCGACACTGTCGTTTGACTCACCGGCCTTGAATGACGCGACGATCTCGGCGTCGCTGGGAGACGGCGCAACCACGACGCTCGGTGCCACGGTCGCGGTGACCGGCGCGTCGCGGGACGCCGTCGCCACCACGACGATCGACCAAAAGAACGGCAAAGCGTCGACCCGTCTCTTCAGTGCCGTGTCGCGGGCTGATGCCTCGGGGGCAATCACCGTCCAGGCCACACTCAGCGGTGTGAAGGACTCAGGTTCCTTCCTCATCGATTCGACCGTCAAGGAGGGGGCGAAGGTGGTGTCGTCCAGGAGCCTGGAGCTACAGGCGTCCCCACCCTCGACCACGCCGGCGGCGACGAAACTGCGCCGCGAGCCGTGAACAAGCGCGCCATGAAGAAGCGCTAGCCGGTCTCGCGTCCCGACCGCGCTCGGCGCCGCTGAGGCGAGCGCGCTCACGGAGTCCCCGCCGCCAGTCCGGTGGGCGGAAATCGAAGCGATCATCCCCGGGCCCGGATCGATCATCCGTCCAGAGCCCAACTGGCCGCAGTCGCTCGTGGGTATCCACCTGTTGGGAAGAAGTCGCATAGCAGTCTTCGCGGCAGAGGCATCGGGGTGACAGCCACCGTCCTGGCGGGCGCCAGGCGGAGGAGGATGCCGGGCAACCGGCTGGAGGCATTCATGCAGTTGAAAGTGATCGTGTTGGTGGCTGTCGGACTCTGGTTCGCAGTTGTGGTCATGGTCGTATCGCTGTGCCGCACCGCAAGGCGGAGCGACGAAGCGATGGACACCGCCTTGGCGGAGGCAAACGCCAGGACGCCCGACGCTGAGGTTGCCCGCCCGCCGTTCGAACGGGCGCTGCGAACCCTCAGCCTCGAGCACGCCGCGATCTTGCTCGACGTGCGTCCTGAGACGTTGCTCGCGTGGGAGGCGCGCTACGGCTTTCCGACGTCGAGTTCAACGGAGGGGCGCTACAGCCGATCCGAGATGCTCGCTTTGCGCGACAGTCTCGAGTGCGGGCTATCGATCGCGTCGGCGGTTATCCGCGCGCGAGAGCAGACGAGGCGAAGAAGGACCGCGATTGCCGCACAGGCGGTTGAACATCGAGACGGCGGCCTCGCCTCGTAGCGCGCTCCGTTCCAGCCTCAGACGCAACCGAGAGAGGCGTGTTCAGCGAGCGATCTCGACGGTCACCCCGGCGGCCTCGATCTCGCTCACGACGGCGGGATCGGCCGTCTCGTCGGTGACCACCGTGTTGACCTCGTCGATGTCGCAGACGTTGGCGAGCTCCACTTCGCCCAGCTTCGAGCCGTCGGCGACGATCACGCGGCGGCGGGCGGCCAGCAGCATGGCTCGCTTGATCTCGGCCTCGGGTAGGTTGATGTTGGTGATCCCGCCGCGGACGTCGACGCCGTTGCAGCCGATGAAGGCGATCGAGGCGTGCAGACGGCCGAGCAGGACCGTGGCCAACGGATTGACGAGTGAGTGCTGAAGAGGCCGCACGGTGCCGCCCGTGACCACGACGGTGATCCGGGGATAGGCCTGCTCGAGCTCGAGCGCGATGTTCAGCGCGGTGGTGAACACGGTCACGTCCTGCAGTTCGGTGCGCGCGATCAGCGCCCGAGCCACCGCGGTGGTGGTCGACCCCACGTCGAGCAGGACAGTCTCACCGCTGGCCACCTTGCTCGCCGCATAGGTGCCGATGTGGGCCTTCTCGGTGGCGGATGTCTGCTCCGAGGCCTCGAACGGCTGCTCTCCGGGCACGACGGTCAGTGGCACCGCGCCGCCCCGAATGCGTCTCAGCTGGCCGCGTGCCTCGAGCGTCTGGAGGTCGCTGCGGATCGTGACCGTGGAAACCTGAAAGCGGCTGGCGAGGTCGACGACGCGGGCAAAGCCGCTCTCGGTGACAAGACCTGCGATCCGTTCCTGACGCAGCTCGGCCGGGACGTCCGCATCGACAAACTGCGGTTCGGTCGTCATCTCCGCGTCGAGACTACCGCGCGGTGTGGGCCGACTTCCGGGCGCTCTCGCGGAATGCCGGTCAGCTTCCGACCGAAACCGCGAAGACGTGCATCGCGGGGTTGTAGCCGGCGACGTCACCCAGCGGAGGCAGAGCCACCGCCTGGATCGTCTTGGTGGGGTCGATCGACACCGTCTGCTCGAACACGTACACCGTGTGGCCAGAGGAGCCGGTCGGATAGTTGGCGTAGTTGACGGCGGCCACCTGGACGTTGGACGGGTTTCCGTTCTGTCCAGACTGGTACCAGAAGTTGCCGACGTTCAGCTGGAAGGTCGAGCTGGTGCCATCCGTGTAGTACACGGTCCCGGTCCCCGACAGCGGCGAGTTGTTCGTCGAGGTGAGGAAGCCGAGCTTCGAGCCCGAACCCGAGACGTCGATGATCTGCCCCTCGGCCATCGTGTTGTCGGGCTGAGCCGAGGGGACATTCGGCCATGTGAAGGTCAGCCCGCCGGCGGCCACGGACGCGCCCGGGGTCAGCCCAGCCGCAGCGAGGCCCTGGGCCGAGAACGTCGTGCCCTGGCCGTCGAAGCCCTCGAAGTTCGAGGTCGGATTCGTGTCGCTGTTATCGGTGACACCCACGTTGTCGTAGCTGGCAGCGAGCGACGCGTAAGGCACCTCGACCGTGAGGCCTGACTGGAGCGTCTGGGCACGACCGCGCCGCGTCGCATAGGTGGCCTTGGCCACGAGCCCGACCGGGCCGGTGGTCAGCCCCGAGGACGGCGGCGTGACAGTGAACCGAGCCCGCTTGGACTGGCCCGGCCAGACCGTACCGAGTGAGCCACTCGACGGCGAGACCGTCCATCCCGATGGCGCGCTGAGAGTCACCCTCGCGTTGTCGAGCGGCTCGTTGCCCTGGTTGGACAGGGTCGTCGTGACGGTGAACGCTCGGCTCGGTTGTGCGAACTCGCTCGAGGAACTCGCGGCGAGCGTCGGCTGTCCCGCGGACGGCCGTCCATATACCCGAGGCGAATACGGCGGGCTGGCGACCGGGGCGATCGGCACCCCGCCGGCCTGGTCGCCAACGGAAACGAGCTTGACCGTCCCGAGCCCGCCGCCGCTGGGCGACAGGGCCCACTCGGCGATCGCGAGCGTGTTCGCGCCCCGGTCGTTCAGGATGCCGGCCGGGATGTAGAACTGATGCTGGGGCCCCTGCTGGTTGTCGTACTGCCCGATCAGCCAGCCGTTGACGAAGATGAAGGCGCGCGAGTTGGCGTTCGTCTCGTTCGGCAGGCTGTCGAGCTCCACCGCGACCGGGCTGTAGCTGCTGGGGGGCAGGGACAGGCGGAAGCTGGTCCTGTACCAGCCGATGCCCTCGGGCACGCCACGGGCACTCCAGTCGTCGGGCAGCGACACCGAGCTCCAGTCCCGATCCGGGTAACCGGGCAGATCCCATCCGTGGTTGGTGCCGAACAGGCCCGTCGCGTTCAGCGGCCCGCGGGCCGGATCCTGGAGTCGCTCGCCGCCCTGGTTACCCAGCAACCGCCATGTCACCGACTCAGAACCGCCGTTCAGCGTGGCGCCCATCAGCCCGCGCGGGCTCTTCTGGGCGTCGCTCGGCGGATTGCCGTAGACGCCGTCCTCGTCGTGGCTCGAGCTCTGGACGAGAACGGCGACGACGTTGTCGGCTCCGGGCCGCAGGGCGGCGGCCGGGAAGCCGAAAGCCTTGGTCTGCTGGTTGCCCGAGCTGTCGGAGCCGATGAAGGCGCCGTTCAGCCATACGCTCAGGGCGCCGTGCTGACCGCCGTTGGCCGTCAGGGTGATGCCGGTCTCGTTGCCGGTGGCGGTGAAGTGACCGCGGTACCAGATGAAGCCGTGGTGAAAACCGTAGTCGTCGGCGTAGAGCACTGGCGTGGTCACCGGCGGCGTCGGGTTCGTCGTGGTCGGATGGTCAGCCAGCGTCCAGGTACTGTCGTCGTAGAACGGCTGTGCCTCGGGCGTCTCGAAGCGGAAGCGCCAACCCGTCAGCGCGGGTAGTCGCGCCGGCGCTGGGCCGCGAAGGGTGGCGGCCAACGAACCGTCGGGCTGGCGGCTCGTCGCGAGGCGCTGCCCGTCCCAGCGCACGGCGTCGATGCCCGGGGGCGCCCAGACGGTGATCGGGCCGGAGCTGCTTGTGTCACCCGTCAGATCGAGGGTGTGACCCTCGCTGGAGGCGGTCCGGACGAGGTAGGCGCCCTGCACCAGCACCGGGCCGGCGCCGGTCGACTCGGGCCAGAAGTCCTCGGCGATGTTCTTCTCGGCGATCAGGAGCGTGAGGGAGGGGCGGCCGCCGCCGCTGATCTGGACCTCGGCGAGACCGCCGTGGGCGTAGTTCAAGCGCAGATCGTTGCGGCTCGGGTCCCACGTGGTCTGGACGGTGCCGTTGAGGACCTTCACCATGGGCTGGCTCGCGTACCGGAGGACGGTCTCGCCGTCGGTACCGGCGGGACCGTAGAGCAGCGCGAGTGCGCTTCCGCCGAGGTCGGCGTGGGTCATGAGCTCGGACGTCGAGTACTGGAGCAGCTGGCCGTCGAAGGCGTAGTTCGCCACCAGCAGGCGAGCATCGCGACCCTGGAGCGTGATCGAGGTCCCGGGCTGCTCCGGGACGGTCGGGTAGTAGTCGGACTGCTGCGCGGCGGTGGGAACGTTGATCGCGTCGATCGAGACGAAGGTGCCGCCCGAGGCGGGATTCTTCTGTCCGGTGACGACGATCTTCAGCGTGTGCGTCGTGTCGGCCAATCCGCTGGCGGAGTACAGGACCTGCTGGAAGTCGGTGCCGGACGAGTAGCCGTCGACGGTGGCCACCTGCGTGCCGTCGAGATAGACGCCGGCGATGCCGTGGTTGGAGGCGGTCGGAGCGATGTACTGCACGGCCGTGCCGGTGAAGGTGACCGACATCGAATCGCCAGTCGTGTCACTGAAACTCTCTGTGTTCTTGTAGTCACCGCCGGTGTATGACTGGTTCGCGACGTGCGACCAGGTGCCGGCGTAGTTGAGCGCCGGGTCGGGGTCGTCGTAGGTGTAGCCGAAGCTCGGCGCGACGTTCAGGGCGAGATGTGTGGTGACGGTCGAGGTTGAGGGCGCGCTCAGCTGTCGCAGGTACACGAACTGCGTGTTGTCGTCCGGGTTGCCGCGCGCCTCGACGGCGACGGCGGGATTGGTCGACGTGGGGGCCGCCACGCCCTGGGTCTTGGCCAGCGACGGCACCGCCTGCAGGAAGTCGGCGAGCAGCTTGTTCTCCCCGAACTTCGAGCCGGCGATGTCGTTCTCGTTCGCCGGCGTACCGATCTCCCCGGTCTCACGGATCGCGGAGCCGTAGTCATAGGAGGTGTACATGAACGGGGCGGGCAGCCAGCCCCAGTTCGTCCCGCCGACCGTCATGTAGTTGCTCTGGATCGTGACGCCGTCAGCGAAATTGCTCTTGTAGAACACGTTCTCGAAGTCCGTGTTCGTCATGTCGTAGCAGTTGTCATAGCCCGACCCACCCCACGAGTCGTAGGAGCCGCCCTGGAACTCGGGGAGCATCAACGGCTCGCCGGCGAACGGCGAGAAGCTGCCGGGGGTGCTGAACGTGCTCGGGCTGGCGCAGTTGAAGCCCTGGGGATAGGAGTCATAGCCGTCGATCTGGACCGCGCCCGGCGTTCCGTTGTAGGTGCCGCTGTGGTTTCCGGTCAGCGGGACGGTGATTCCATCCCCGTGAACCTTGGCGATCAGGTCGGCCATGTAGCCGATCGTCGCCGGCTCCTTGTAGAACAGCTCGTTCTCGACCTGGTAGAGGATCACGTCACCGCCACGGGTGATCTGGTGGGCAGCGATGATCGGGTCGATCTCGGAAAGCCACTGCTCGGCGGCGGCCTCGTAGTCCGGCGCGTTGGTGCGGGCCTTTCCCTGCTGGGTGACCAACCATCCGGGGAAGCCGCCCGCGTCGGTCTCGGCGTTGATGTACGGACCCGGTCGCGCGATCACGTACAGCCCAACCTTCTGGGCGTCGTTGAGGAACGTGTTCATGTCGCGGACGCCGGTGAAGTCATACCGGCCCGGCGCGGGGGAGGAGTAGTCCCAGTCGAAATACGGCGTGACCGCGTTGAATCCGTCCGCCTTCATCTTCTCCAGGAGATCGATCCAGAGCGACGGTGACGGGGTGCGCCACGGGTCGAATTCGCCCGAGTAGATGATCGTCCGCTTCCCGTCGATCATCAGCGAGTACTGGTCGTAGCTGACCGCGTGCGGTTGGCCCAGCACGACGTTGCGAGGCGGCGCGATCGGGGCGGGCGTGACCGACGTCGAACCGGCGGACTCCGGCCCGCTTGACCCCGACGTGTTGGCGCGCACGGTGAACGAGTACGAGTTGCCGTTCGCCAGCCCGGAAAGGATCGCCCAGGCGTTGGGCACGGGCACGGTCGCCGTCTGCCCGCTCGAGGAGGTGACGGTGTAGGAGACGATGCTCCCCTGGCCCTGGACCGGCGGGCACCACGTCACGGTGACCGAGCCGTCGCCGGGGAGGGCTCGGACCCGTGTCGGCGGCCCCGGAAGCGACGCGGCCGCCTGGGCCGGCGTGGCGACGGGGCAGCCGGACGACGGATCGGGCGCCGCGCTCCAGGCGCGGGTGTGACCGTATGGGCGCGGGAGCCAGGCGTGCGCTGGATGCGATCCGGACCGAGCCTCGGCCATCGGGACGCCGGGCAGGATCAACAGGGCGGCCAGCATCAGTGCGGCTGCGACGAAACGACGACGACTCATGCTCTCTGCTCCTCCACGCCGAACAGCCTTACGAAAGCTTGCCTATCGTTGCGAAAGTCGGGCCTCTATGCACCGCGACAGGCGCCTCTCCGGGACCAGGAGTTATACATCCCTTCGTCTGCTTGTCAAACGGATAGCTCGATCGCTGCCGCAGCTTTTGATATCGCAAGCATCGCGGTCGACAGATTCTCGACGCGCTGGTGGCCGGGGCCTCTCGAGAGTCGTCGCGCTAATCGGCGAGCAGCTGCTGGAGGAATCGCTCCTTCGAGTCCAGGAAGCTGCGCGTCAGGCGGACGGGCTCGGCCTGCTCGTACTCCGTCTCCTCGAGCCCGCTCGCGGTGCAGACATAGATCGTCGAGTCCGGATAGGCCAGGATCAGCGGTGAGTGGGTGGCGATGATGAACTGCGAGCCCTGCGCGACGAGCTCGTGGATGCGGCGCAGGCAGGTCAGGCAGTTCTGGGTCGAGAGCGCGGCCTCGGGTTCGTCGAGGAGATAGAAGCCATGCGGGCCGAAGCGGTCGATCATCACGGACAGGAAGGACTCGCCGTGCGACTGCTCGTGGAGCGACCGGCCGCCGTAGGACTCGAGCGCGGCCGAACCGCCCCGGGTCCGCTCTTCCTGCTCCCTTATCTCGTCGAGGTAGGTGGCGGCTGTGAACAGGCTCTCGGCTCGCAGGAAGAAGTCGGTACTCGGCCGCCGCGCGCCGCGAATCAGGCGGATCGCCTCCCAGAGCCCGGAGTGGGACTCGCGGGTCGAGAAGGCGAAGTTCGACGATCCGCCTTCCGGATTCATCCCGGCCGCCACCGCGATGGCTTCCAGCAGGGTCGACTTGCCGCTCCCGTTCTCACCGACCAGATAGGTCACGGGTGAACCCAGGCGGAGGGGAGCAGACAGGGCGGCGATGGCCGGCAGGTCCCACGGGTAGCCGCGGCGATCGCCGCCGCCGTTCGGCGGGACCAGCTGGACGGCGCTGACGAACGCGGTGTCCACGGCGGCGAGCCTACCGGTGGCCGGCCGGGTTTACCGCCGGGTCGAAACAGGCATAATTGTGTGAGTGAGTCAACTAAGATCGCAGGAGGGAGGACGCGCGACGAATCTGGTCGGCGCGTGGGCGCTGGCCGCCGCGGAGGCGATCCGGGACGCCACGGACGGAGAGCTCGGTGGGTCGGGAGCACTGGCCGCAGCCCTGCTGACTGTCGCGCTGTTCCCGGACGAGCGCGTGGACGCGCTGCATCCCGCCCTCGGCCTGTCGTCATCGGGCGTGGTCCGGACCGTCGACCGGCTGATCGAGGCCGGGCTGGCCGAGCGCCACGGCGGTCTCGGCGACGGCCGCGAGGTCTTGATCCATCCGACTCGCCGGGGCGCTCGCGCGGCCGAGCGCGTGTTGGCAGCGCGAGCCGGCGCGATCGAGCGGCTGCTGGAGTCGCTCACGGCGTCCGAACGCGAGCAGTTTCTGGACCTCCTGGAAAAGCTGCTGGTCGGCCTGGCGTCGGACCGGGCGCAGGCGCGCCATATCTGCCGGCTGTGCGATCACCCGGCATGCGAGCGGACCTGGTGCCCGGTCAGCGCCGGAGCACCCGGGGAGGCGCATCGTTCGCACCCGTCCAAGGCAACCGGATGACACCGGCGAAGGACATGTTCGGTCCGTTCGACGGTCGGATCTGGCTCAACGTGGCCCATCAGGGCCCGCTTCCCCGGAAGGCGCGTGACGCCGTGGAGCAAGTCGCCGACGACAAGACGGCTCCCCACCGCATGGGCGACGACTCCTTCTGGCGGGTGCCGGCCGCGCTCAAGCGAGCGCTCTCGCCGTTCATCGGCGCCCCGGCGGAGGACATCATCCTCGGCAACAGCACGACTTACGGTCTTCACCTACTGGTCCACGGGATGACCTGGCGCGACGGGGATGAGGTGCTGTTCGTCGAGGGCGAGTTCCCGGCCACGTTGGTGCCCTGGATGTGGTTGCGAGACCGCGGCGTACGGATCCGCGTGGTGAGACCGAGGACCCGGCCGCTCGAGGCCGCGCAACTGGCCGACGAGATCTCCGATCGCACGAGGCTGTTCTGCTCGAGCTGGGTGTTCTCGCTCACCGGGGAGGCGATCGACATCGATGCGATCGGGGAGGTGTGCCGGCAGCGGGACGTCTGCTTCGTGCTCAACGCCACCCAGGCGGTCGGCGTGCGCCCGCTCGACGTGGCGAGCGTGCCGGTCGACGCGCTGGTCAGCTGCGGCTTCAAATGGCTGTGCGGTCCGTACGGCACCGGCTTCTGCTGGATCCGCCCCGAATTGCTCACCCGGCTCGACTACCACCAGGACTACTGGCTGGCGCACATGGAGCAGGCCGATCTCGCGACCGAGGGCGGCTACGGGCTACGCGAGGAGATCGGTGCCGGGCGCTTCGACGTGTTCGGCACGGCCAACTTCTTCAACTTCGTCCCGTGGACGGCGGCTCTGGAACAGCTCGGCGACGTGGGAGTCGAGGCGATCGGCGCTCACGACGATCATCTGGTCGACCTGATCGTCTCCGAGCTGGACGGCAGTGACCGCCTGCGCGTGCTGAGCCCGCTGAGCGGCCCGCCACGCTCGACGATCGTGGTGCTGAGCCACGCCGACCCAGACGCGAACCCGACGCTCCACGCCGGCCTTCGCGAGGCGGGGATCGATGTGGCGCTGCGGGCGGGGAACCTCCGAATTTCCCCGCACCTACACAACGACGAGCACGACATACGGAGCGCGCTGGCCGTCCTGACCCGCTGCGCCTGAGAATTGCCCCCGACCTCAGCGGCGTTTGGTGGTGATGACCTTGGCCTCGTACTGATCGCGCCGGATGCTCTCGGCGAGCTTGCGCGCGTCGCGATGGCCATTGGCGCGAATCAACTCGCAGTGGCCGCTGCCCCGCCTCCTGATCTCGACGTAGTAACAGCGCATTTGGCAATTCCTCCGTGTCGATTGCCTGTTCCTTGTAGTCGTAGTGTCGTCCGCCGGCGCGGGGCCGGACATCCGCCGTTGCGTGCTCACCACCGGCACGAACCCACCAGGGCGGGTGCGTAGTTTTGTGCAGCGACTCTGTGTGGGACTGCTGGCCGCCAACCGGTCCGGCGGGACGATGTTTGATCCCAGAACGTCATTGCAAGCAACTGGGATCGGAAGGAACCACATCATGTCCCGCAAGGTATTCGACAAACTCGCAAGTGCCGGCGGCGCCGTCTTGGTCGTCGTGCTGGTGGTGGCCGGCGGTCTCTTGACCTGGGGCCACAGCTTCGTCAACTCAAACGTCCACGATCAGCTCGCTCAGCAGCAGATCTACTTCCCGCCGGCGGCTGCCTTCAAGGCTGCCAAGCCGGGCACGGAGATCACGCCGTCGATGATCCCGTCGGTGTCGCAGTACGCCGGACAGCAGCTGCTGACCGGCCAGCAGGCCAAGGTGTGGGCCAACGACTTCATCAAGGTCCACCTGTCCGAGATGCCGTACGGCGGCGTCTACTCGAAGGCCAGCGCGGCCGCGATGAAGGACCCGAAGAACGCCCAGCTCCAGACGCTGGTGGGCACGATCTTCAAGGGCACGACGCTCCGTGGCCTGCTGCTCGAGGCCTATGCGTTCTCGACGATCGGCTCGATCATGCTGGTCGGCGCGATCGCATCGTTCGTCCTCGCGGCGATCATGGCGATCCTGGTCGGGCTCGGCCTCTGGCACGCCGCTCGTACCCCGCAGGAGGAGCAGCTGCTGACTCGGAAGGCCGCCCCGGCCCCCGAGCCCGCTCCGGCTCCGGCTGCCTGACCCTCCGCTTCCCTCCGCGCAGAACCCACGCCCGCTTGTTCAGGGGCGTGGGTTTCTGCGTTTCGGGCCGATCCGTCGGATGCCGCGCGTACCGTCCCGACCCATGGGCAGCCTCCGCGCCGGGGTGGCGATCGAGATCGCCGAGCTGACCGTGCACCGGGGCGGCCAGCCCGTCCTGCACAACCTGACCGCCTCGATCGCCGCTGGCCAGGTGACCGGGCTGTTCGGGCCGAGCGGCAGCGGCAAGTCCACGTTGATCCGCTCCATCGCCGGAGTGCAGACAGGCGTCGCCGGCACGCTCAACGTCCTGGGGCAGCTGCCGGGAAGCGCCGAGGTGCGCCGTCAGCTCGGCTACATGACCCAGGCCCCGTCGGTGTACGAGGACCTGACCGTGGCCGAGAACCTCCGATACTTCGCGGCGATCCGGGGCGCTGAGCTCGACGGGCTGCTCGGGCGCCTCCAGCTCGAGCCTCTGGCCAACCGCCTCGTGCGCAACGTGTCGGGTGGTCAGCGGGCCCGCGTGTCGCTCGCCGTCGCCCTGGTCGGCCGCCCCCCGCTTCTGTTGCTCGACGAGCCGACGGTGGGGCTCGATCCCCTGTTGCGCCGAGAGCTCTGGGCCCTCTTCCATGAGCTCGCGCGGGAGGGAGCCACCCTGCTCGTCTCGAGCCACGTCCTCGACGAAGCGCGGCACTGCCATGACCTGCTGTTGCTGCGCGACGGCCTGATCGTCGCGCAACTGAGCCCGGCCGCGCTCCGCGACCGGACCGGCACCGACGACATGGACGAGGCCTTCGTGCGCCTGATCGAGGCCCAATGAGCCCGGCTCGGACGCTGGCCACCGCGCGGCGCGTCCTGGGTCAGCTGCGCCACGACCCGCGCACGATCGTCGTGCTGATCCTCGTGCCGTGCGTGCTCGAGACCCTTCTCCGTCTGATCTACTCGCACCGGCGCCTGGTGTTCGATGTCGCCGGGGCGCCACTGCTCGCGATCTTCCCGCTGATCACGGTGTTCCTGGTGACCTCGATCGCGCTGCTGCGCGAGCGCCTGAGCGGAACGCTCGAGCGGCTGCTGACCACCCCGCTCGGCCGATTGGAGCTGCTCGTTGGCTACTCGGCGTCGTTCGGGCTGCTGGCCACGGCGCAGGCCATCGCGGCCAGTGCGTTGACGCTCGGGCCCCTCGGCCTGCGCGTGCGGGGCCCTGACGCGGTGGTGGTCCTGCTGGCCGTCTCCGTCGCGGTGCTCGGGATGGGTCTGGGGCTGCTGGCCAGCGCGTTTGCCCGCAGCGAGTTCCAGGTGGTGCAGTTCCTGCCGATGTTCGTGTTCCCACAGCTTCTGCTGTGCGGACTGCTGGTCCCCCGCGACCGGATGCCCGCCGCCCTGCACGCGCTCTCGGATGTGCTGCCGATGTCCTACGCGGTCGATGGGATGCACCACCTCACGCGCGAGGCGGGGACGAGCGCAGCGCTGTGGGGCGACATCCTGATCGTGCTGGCCTTCGCCGCGGGCGCGCTGATGCTCGGCGCGGCGACGGTGCGCCGGCGGACCGCCTGATACCGGGCTGGACGGCGGTCGACCAAAGCTCGCTGCCGGCCCCGGTGCGGCGCGACGTCGAGCGCGCGCTACCCGGGGGATCTGGCCGCCGAGGGCCCGTCACCTACTGGCGCGGCGCGACCACCTCGCTTGAGGTCCTCGGAAAACGCGGGTTTGGTTGCCGGGACTACCCGTTGACGTCGTTGAGCGCCCCGCATTCGGGACACTCGATGAACACCCCGAACAGCTGCCCGTCGCTGACGCCCTCGGCCAGCGTGATCGAGCAGTTGCCGCACAGCAGCCGGTCTGGACCGTCACCGCTGAAGGCCAACTTCCCCTTCGGTGGGGCGTGGATGATCGCGCTTGCCCGGGGCGTCTCCTCGACGACGCTCAAGTTCTTGTCTGCCATACGCGCAACCTATCCGAGGCTGACCGCGGGAGCAAGGGCCGGGGTGGGCAAGGCGGTCCACGCTACCGGCGTCAGCCCTGCCCACGACCCCGGTTCCGGACATCGATCAGCCGAAGGCCGAGATCGCGCCGGGGTCGCCGGGTGCCTTGGGTGGCCGGCGGCGCCGCGGGCGCTCACGGGATGCGAACGTCGTGATGCTCGCGCGCGGCCCTGCGCTCGTCCTCGGTCAGGTCGGCCTGGTTGACCGGCGTGACGAGCGACCAGTGACGACCGACGGGGCAGTACTGGAACCGCCACAAGATCAAGCGCAGCGACTTCACCGACGCGGCCGGGATCCAGAGCGTCGTGAACAGGTGCCCGTCCCGGCAGCGGACGATCACGTTGCCGCCCAGGCGGCGAGCGCGCAGCCACAGTCCGGCCGCCTCGACGACCGTCGCGGCGGCGGCGATGTTGCGGACGCGCCGGCGCTGACTGGCTTTACGGGAGGACGGCATGGTGGGTCCTTTCGCGGGTGGTTCTCGGACACGCGAATGTTACCAGAACTGAGAATGTTGGCGCTGCGGCTGCTGCGGCTGCTGCGGGTGCTGCGGCTCAGGCGTACACGGGCGGAGGCGGGATGTCCGCGCCGGCGCGCACGGCGTCGACCACGGACTCGGCGTCGGCCGCCCGGTACTCCTCGCCGTACACCGCGCCATGCCGGCGCGGCGCTTCCATCACCGCGCAGGTGGCGGTGCCGCCGAGGTCGACCGGCACGTAGCCCATGTCCTCGATCAGGCCGGCCACCAGTCGCTTGGCCTCGGCATCGTCGCCGGCGACCCACTGCACGACGCGGGCTTCGCCCTCGCGGTCGGCCACGCGCTCCTGGAAGCCCGCGGTCAGCGTGTTGAACGACTTCACGTACCGCGCGCCCGGCATCCGCCCGGCGTTGAACGCCGCCGCGGTCTGGCCGGGCTCCGGCATCGGGCCGGACCCGAACTGGTTGGTGGTATCGATCACGACCTTGCCGCTCAGATCGCCGGTCTGGGCGAGCGCTTCGGGGATCGCACTCCAGGGAACCGAGAGGATCACGATCTCGCCGAAGGCGACCGCCTGCGCGGGTGTGCCCACCGAGGCGCCGAGTTCGTCGGCCAGGGCCTCGAGACCCGATTGGTTGCGGGCGAAGGACAGCATCACCTCGTGTCCGCCCTTGACGGCCTGGCGGGCGCAGTTGCCGCCGATGTGGCCGGCGCCGATGACTCCGATCTTCATCCTCACACCCCCAACGCCTCGATCACCATCTGGGCCACGCGCCGGCCCGAATACTGCTGCTGGCCGGTGATCAGGCGACCGTCCCGCACCGCGAACGCCTTGAACAATCCGCCCTGCACGTAGTTGGCGCCTCGCTCCCGGAGCACGTCCTCGACGCGCCAGGGCATCACCTTCTGGCCGACGAACGCGTCACTGAACTCCTCCTCGGCGTTGGCGAAGCCCGTGACCGTCCTGCCGTCGACGAGATACGAGCCGTCGGACAGCTTGAGGTCGACGAGCGCCGCCGTGCCGTGGCAGTAGATCGCGGTCGGCTTCTCGGCCTCGTAGAAGTGCCGGATGGCCCGCTTGAGATCCTCGTTGTCGCGGAAGGTGAACATCGGCGACTGGCCGCCGGCCACCATGATCGCGTCGAACTCGTCGAGGTCGAGGTCGGCCAGTCGCGGCGTGTTCTCGAGCAGGCCCATCAGCGCCGGCGTGTGGACGAAGCCCATCGAGACGAGGTCCTCCGCCGACCACTGGGAGGGGTCGCGTGGGTCGCTCAGCGAGTCCATCTCGACCTTCCCGCCGTCCGGGCTGGCGATCGTCACCTTGACGCCCCGCTCGGTGAGCTCGTAGTAGGGATGCGTGAGCTCGGCCGCCCAGAAGCCCACCGGCCAGCCAAGGGTGGTGGAGGTGGATGGGTTGGCCACCACGATCAGGACCTTCCTGGGCCGTGAGGACACGAGGTCCACCCGCATGTGATGGTCCGCAACGACCTGAGACTGAGTCATCGATCCTCCTCGGGACAGTGCCGATAGGTTTCGGAATTTAGTTTGGGCACAAACTATACGTCCGAACGTAAGGCTATCCTGGCGGGCCATGACGCGTCGCGGCGGGCAAACGGTCCAGGGCGCTTCCAAATCCACCGACGAGGATTCGGTGGGGCGGGAGGCCGCGAGCGGCGAGGATTCGATCGCGCGGGTGATCGCGAGCTGGCGCTCGGCGCGCCCGGATCTGAGCGTCGACGCGATCGGCATCACCGCGCGGCTGGCTCGCCTCCAGCCGCTGGTGGCGGCGAGGCAGGCCGCGGTGGTCGAGCGCTTCGGCCTTCGGGCGGCCGATTTCGCGCTGCTGGCCACGCTCGTGCGGCTGTCCGGAGAGGACGTCTCACAGCGGCGGCTCGGAGTCGAGCTTGGGCTGTCGGCCGGGACGGTCAGCCTGCGGGTCGATCGGCTGGTGGGGCGTGGACTCGTGTCGCGGCGGTCCGATCCGGAGGATGGCCGCGGCGCGTTGATCGAGATCACCGAGTCCGGCCGCGAGCTGTTCGAGGCGTGCGTGCCCGAACACCTCGCGACGGCCCAGGCACTCGTGGCCGGGCTGGCCGAGGACGAGCGCGAGGAGCTCGGCCGGCTGCTCGGAAAGCTTCTGTACACGCTCGAGGACGCCGATCCCGACGACGTCACCGCGGCCGAGCTGGGGCTGGTCGTGGAGGGCGCGCCGGTGGCGCTCGAGCGGCGGCGCGCGGTCGGGCTGCCGCCGCTCCCGGGACTCCTGGTGCGGCACGTCGACCCGGCGGGACCGGCGGCCGCGAGCGGCATCCGACCCGGCGACCTGCTCACCGCGGCCGACCGGCGGCCGCTGCGCAGCCGCCATGACCTCGAGCTGGCGCTCGAGCGCTCGCGCGGACGGCGGCGCCCGGTCGCGCTCGAGGTCACCCGGGGGACGGAGCCCGTGCGGCTCGCCCTGCCCGCGACCGCGCGATAGCCGCGATGCGCGAGGGAGGCGGATCGGCCGCCCAGACGCCCGCCGACGCAAGCCGGTCAGGCGTACTCGGCTCGGGTTTCCGGTCCGGCAACGGCGCCCTCTGAGCATCCACCGCATGCGACGATCGTTGCCGGGAACTGTCCGAGTTCGGACAGCATGCGCACCTCGTTAGGCATAGGCTGAACGCCGGTCGAGCGCGCAGGAGAGGAGAGCAGATGGCAGGTTTCCGGCTGGGGATCTACGTGTTCAAGGACGCGGAGATCGTCGACTTCGCCGCGCCTTACGGCGTGTGGTCGGTGGCGCGCCGCTACGACCCCGAGCTCGACGCGTTCCTGATCGCCGACGCGATGCGGCCGGTTCAGGCGCAGGCCGGCTTCACGGTGCTCCCGAACTACTGCTTCGACGACCGCCCGGCGATGGACGCGTTCCTGATCCCCGGCGGGTTCGGCACGCGCCAGGAGATGTACAACCGCCGCCTGCACGAGTTCATCGCGTCGCTGCCCGGAGCGTGCCTGCTCACGAGCGTGTGCACCGGGTCGTGGGTGTACGCACGCATGGGCCTGCTCGACGGCCTGCCGGCGACGAATCGCAAGGAGCCCGACCGGGTCGAGTCCGGTCCGGCCGGCAAGGTGCCGATCGACCGGCTGGCCGAGATCGCCCCGGCCTGCCGGGTGAGCCGCGCGCGCGTGGTCGACGCCGGACGGATCGTGACCGCGGGCGGGATCACCTCGGGGATGGAGATGGGCTTCCATCTCCTGCGGCGGGCGGGCTACGACGAGGCGTTCGTGGCCGACGTCGCGCGGGTGATGGAGTACTCGGCCGCGTACGAGGTCTACCGGGACGATCTCGAGACCGCGCAGGTCTCCGCCGCGCTTTGACCCCGTGTGATTCGCCCGATGTCCTGATCGTCGGCGGCAGCCTGGTCGGCCTGTCGACCGCGCTGTTTCTGCGACTCCACGGCGTGAGCTGCCTGGCCGTGGAACGGCACACGAGCACGGCGATCCATCCACGCGCCGGCCACTTTCAGCTCCGCACGGTCGAGATCCTGCGCTCGGCCGGGCTCGAGCAGGCGGTTCGGCGCCGCGGGGAGGAGCAGTACCACCCGAACGGTGGGATCAACAACGTCGAGTCGCTGGCGGGCCGCGAGATCGCCAGCTACTTCCCGAACCTGAACGCCGGGGTCGAGGAGTTCAGTCCGACCGTGCGGCTGTTCATCGACCAGGACGCGCTCGAGCCGATCCTGCGCGCCCGCGCCGAGGAGCTCGGCGCCGAGCTGCGCTACCGGACCGAGTGCACGTCGGTGTCCCAGGATGCGGACGGCGTCACCGCCACGCTGCGAGACCTCGACGCCGGCTCCTCGGAGCGGGCGATGCGTGTCCGGTACCTCGTCGCGGCCGACGGCAACCGCAGCGGGCTCCGCGAGCAGCTGGGGATCGCCATGCGCGGCCACGGGCTGCTGTCGAACAGCATCACGATCTACTTCCGGGCCGGAGTCGACCTGGGGCCGCTGCTCGAGGGGCGCGACCAGGGCGTCAACTACGTCACGAACCCGGTGCTGCGCGGGTTCTTCCGGCTGGACCGCACCGGCAACCGCGGCTTTCTCGTGGTCAACCTGGTCGGCGACACCGCGCGGCCCGAGGTCATCGCGGCGTATCCGGACGCTCCGTGGGCAAACGTGGCCGAGAGCATCACCGAGCAGCGCGCGCTCGAGCTGCTCCGAGCCGCGATCGGCGTCCCGGACATCCCGGTCGAGATCGAGGACGTCGCCCCCTGGCGGGCGGTGGCGGACAGCGCCGAGCGCTACCAGGACCGGCGCGTCTTCCTGGCCGGCGACGCCGCCCACACGATGCCCCCCAACGGCGGGTTCGGGGGCAACACCGGCGTGCAGGACGCATGGAATCTGGCCTGGAAGCTGGGGCTGGTCCTGCGCGGCGTGGCCGGCCCGGAGCTGCTCGACACCTACGACACAGAGCGACGGGCGATCGGCGCGCTGATGGTCGAGCAGGCGTACTCGCGCTACGTGACCAGGGTCGCGCCGTACCTGGGCACGGAGGGCATGCAGCCGATCGTCGACGACTTCTCGCTCGAGATCGGCACTCGCTGCAACTCCGCCGTGGTGCTCGACGCGGGCGACGACGGGGCGCTGCACGAGCACCCGCGGGAGTCGAAGGGCCGGCCCGGATCGCGGGCACCCCACGTCTTCGTCGAACGCGACGGCGCGCGGGTCTCGACGTTGGATCTGTTCGGACGCGACTTCGTGCTGCTGGTCGCGCCGGATGGTGAAGGGTGGCGCCGAGCGACGCGGGCGGTGGCCGAGGGGGTCGGGCTGCCGGTCGTCTGCCACGTCATCGAAGAATCGGAGTTTGCCGACGCCTACGGGATCACCGGCGCCGGCGCCGTGCTCGTCCGGCCCGACGGCGTGGTCGGCTGGCGCGCGCTCGATGGCATGGGTGCCTCACCGGCGACCGTGCACGACGTGCTGAGGACGCTGCTGTGCCGCAGCGATCGAACAGGAGGGTGAGGAGATGACGAACGTGTATCGCGCCGACATCGTCGGGTCGCTCTTGCGTCCGGACTACCTGGTGCGCGCCAGGACGCAGTTCGAGGGCGGTGAGCTGGCGCCGGCGGCCTACAAGGAGATCGAAGACCGCGCCGTCGACCAGGTGATCGCCATGCAGGAGGGCGCCGGGATGGACGTGGTCACCGACGGCGAGCTGCGCCGGCACACGTTCATCGACCAGCTGCTCGAGGCGGTGGTCGGCCTGACCCCGGATCCCGAGGGTTCGACCAGCGACCACATCCCGGTCCCGTTCCACGACGAGGGCGGCGCGGAGCACAGCGTGTTCACGATCCCGATCTCGGTCCGTCGACCCGACGCAGCAGTCGGTGTGGGCGGCGGCGGGGATCCCCTTCGAACGGGTCATGACCGAAGGGGCCGACATGCTCAACGAGGTGGCGAGCGTGCCCGGGGTCACGTTCGGGCTGCACATCTGCAAGGGCAACTACGACAGCCACTGGATCAGCGCCGGCGGATACGAGTCGATCGCCTCGGACCTGTTCCCGCGCCTGACCAACTACGACCGGATCCTGCTCGAATACGAGAACGAGCGCTCCGGCTCGTTCGAGCCGCTCAAGGAGCTCCCCGACGACAAGGTCGTCGTGCTCGGCCTACGCGATCACCGCTTGCTCGTAGGTCGACCGCTCGGCGGGCGGGGAGTCGAACAGCTGCCAGCGCTCCATCCAGCGGTGCGTCCGGTCGAACATCTCGCGCGTGTAGGGCTCGAACACGATCCGTTCGCCGGTGCCGAATCGCCGCACGTCGGCCGATCCGCTGAGGTCGTCGGGCATCTCTGCCAGCCAGTGGCGCTTGTAGCGCTCGGGCTCTAGGTCGAGTTCGGCCTGGGCGCGGCGCAGCGCGCGGAAGAACCGCTCGAGGTCTTCCTGCTCGGCGGCGGCACTGACCAGGAAGCCCATCATGAACGTGGTGTCGACGAGCTTCCGAAACCCCCATTGCTCGAGCAGGTAGTACTGCGCGCCCCACACGTTGGCGGCGGGAATGCGGCGGTCGCGCATCAACCTCACGCGATCGAACGGCAGGCCGACGAAGCTGAGCTCGATCTGATCGGGGGCCAGAAACGGCTCCAGACCCTGGATCGCCGAGTAGTGACTGCCCGAGTGGTAACCGACCCCGATCGGCACGTTCGCGAGATCGTCCGGCCGCTGGATGTCGGACTCGGGTGCGACGAAGATGCCCGAGGTGCAGATCGAGTACGCCTTGCCCCACATCCGGCCGTGGCTGGTGGAGGCGGCCGCGTTGACCGCCCAGTGGCAGGCGCCTGACACGTCGCAGGTGCGGCCCTTCTCCATGTCCTCGAACGCGCCGCTGCGCGCCTGCACCGGGGCCGCGTCGGCCGGCATGACCGACGATGTGGTGACAGAGCCGCCGGCCAGGCCGTGCGGCTCGAACTCGTAGTCGAGGCCCTCGTCGGCGAAGAAGCCCCTCTCCTGGGCGACCCACTCCTGCAGGCGGACGTGCGGCTGGATACGGAATCTGGCCATCGCGCTTCTCCTCGGCTTGCCTCGCGTGCTCTCGTAAGGATTAGCACTCGGGGCGCGCTAACCGCGGCATGAGCATCGACAGCCGGCGAGTGGACGACCGAGCGCAGTTGGTGCGGTGGCGCGCCCGGCGGCTGATCAGCGCCGGATTCTCGGTCGAGGACGCGCAGTCAGCTGATCCGCTCGCGGCGGAACGTGGATCCCCGGGCGCTGGCGGACCCGCGGTTGACAGGCCCCGACGGCTCCCGTAGAACGTGAGATGTGTCGGCGCACGAACAGGGAACCGCGACGGGTGCGCTGATCGATCTGGGCCAGCCGGAGCGGGAGCCGCCTACCCTGGGCTCGCGCGCGGTGCGGGTGCTCGAGGCCGACCCGGATCTCGGAGCCGGGATCCCGCGCGCACAGTGGGAGCTGGCGATCAGCGCATCGACCGCGCCGGTGTTCGCCTTCGAGCGCGGTCCGTGGCAGTTCGCCCCGACGCCCGAACCCGGCGGGTTCGGTGCGCTCATCATCGACGGGCTGATCCTGATCCGGATCGACGCCGGGACTCGATCGCACATCGAGATGCTCGGAGCCGGCGACGTCATCAGTCCTTGGGTGGGAAGCGGTCCGGAGCTGAGCGCTCCATCCGTGGTCACCGCGTCGGTCGTGGCCAGGGCGCGGGTCGCGCTGCTGGACCGGCGCTTCGCGCTGAGGACGGCGCGCTGGCCGGAGATTCACGCGGCGCTCATCCGGCGGTGCATCGACCGGGCACGCCGGCTCAGCCTGCAGTCGGCGATCAACGCGCTGCCCCGGATCGAGGAGCGCGTCGAGGTGACGCTGTGGGAGCTGGCCTACCGGTTCGGACGCGTGACCCGGGAAGGCATCGTGGTCGACCTGCCGATCAGCCACTCGCAACTCGCGGACATCGTGGCCGCGCAGCGGCCGTCGGTGAGCACGGCCGTCGTGCGGCTGGAGGATCAGGGCCAGATCTCGCGTACCGCGCGGCGGATTTGGCTGCTCCGCGGCTCGCCGCCCGAGATGCTGGCCTCGCTGGCGCGCCAGAGCGGCCTCGAGCCCTAGCCGCGTCAGTTCGCGAAGGCTCGATCGCCAACGCGCCGGCGCACCTCGGGATCGAGCTCGACGTGCACGTACATCGTGCCGAGGTCCTGGATATCGAGCTCGACGCCGCGCTGGGCGAGCTGGGCGGCCAGAACGCTCAGATCGCCCGAGGCCAGCTCGGCGATCTGCTGCTCGACCTTGGGCGCGTGGGCGTGGTTCTCGACGAAGAACCCGTCCCGGGAGGCGGTCAGGACCTCGCCGGTGCCGCCGACCACTTCGACCGAGAGCTCGAGGCGCAGGATCAGCGCCTCGCCCCGCTGGTACTCGGCCACCCACTGCTCCCAGGACTCGTCGCCGGCTTCGGCCTCGGCCCTCGCGTGCGCGAGGGCAGCCGGGGACTCATCCAGCGACGCCCTCGCCGAAAGGCGGTGCACGCACACCATGGCGCGTGGTTTACCCGGTCCGCCTGTGCCCATCCACCCAACGGTTCGCAGACGGACAGGCCGCCGATGCGATCGCGGCTAGGCGCGCAGGTCGCGGCGCTCGATGGCGGCCATGCCGAGCGCGGTGAGCAATACCGCGAGCGCGCCGAGCACGATCAGCCCGCCGAGGTCGACGCCGTTGGCGAGCGGATCGTGGCCCGCGTAGTAGTAGAAGATCGAGAGGTACTTGAGCCAGGAGATTGCGCTGAGGAGTGGCGCGAAGCCGTTGATCAGCCAGCCCGCGATGGCCACGCCGGCGGCGACCCCCGTGGTCACCGAACGCCGCCCGGTGCCGGCCCCGAGGGCGATGGCCAGGGCGCCCGCGGCGAATCCGAAGAACGCGAGCTGGAGGGAGAACGCGCTGATGTGGGCGAGGCTGATCCCGCCGCCGGCGATCGCCACGCCGACGAGCAGGCCCGCCCACGTGGCGATTGCGATGATCACGACGACGCCGGCGATCGCCGCCGCCTTGGCGGCGACGAGGCGCGAGCGCGTCGTCGGGTGCGCGAGGACCAGCCCGAGGATGCGGTCCTCCTCTTCGCCCGCCGTCGTGGCCGCGGCGCCGGCGATCGCGAGGCCGGCGATCACCAGCGGGCCATAGACCGAGCCGATCTCGCTCGTGTACCAGCCGGTGATCGTCGCGTAGTCGGCGCCGCCCAGCAGGTTGGAGACGCCCTTGGGGATGTTGAGCCTCCCGATCGTGTGCCCCACGGCGGGAAACAGGGCGCCGACGGCCAGCAGCACGGCGAACAAGCCGACGGCCCCCGATGCGGTGGACAGCACCCGGAGACGAAACGTCATCTCGAGCGTCGGCCGGCTCACCTGTTCGCCTCGACCCGGTAGTAGCGCAGGAAGATGTCCTCCAGGTCCTCCTCGTGCGGACGGATCGCCCGCACCTCGTGGGCGGCGGCCGCCTTCACGACGGCATCGGCCGACCCCGCGAAGCTCACGATCACGCTTCGCCCGGCGGCGGTCGCCTCCGTCACGCCGGGGAGAGCCTCGAACTCGCGCGCCGGGACCGGCTCGGCGAACTCGATCTCGAGGCGCTGCACGGCGACCTGCCGAAGGTTCTCCAGCGAGTCGACGACGACCACGCGGCCCTGGCGCAGGATCGCGAGCCGGTGCGTCACCCGCTCGACCTCCGACAGCGTGTGCGAGGAGAGGAACACCGTGCGGCCCTGCGCGCTCACCTCGCCGAGGAGCGCGTGGAAGCTCTGCTGCACGAGCGGATCGAGCCCGGCGATCGGCTCGTCCAGGATCAGCAGTTCGGGCTCGTGCATGAACGCCTGGATCAGCCCGAGCTTCTGCCGGTTCCCGGTCGAGAGCTCGTGCACGGGTCGATCCAGGTCGGCGTCGAACCGCTCGGCCAGCGAGTCGCGGACCTTCGAATCGACACCTCCCCTGAGCCGCGCCAGGTAGGCGAGCACGGCCCGCCCGGTCAACTTCGGATACAGCGCCAGATCGCCGGGCAGGAAACCGATGCGGCGGCGGATGGACAGGCTGTCGGTGACGGTATCCAGGCCGAGGACGCGGGCCGACCCGGCGGTCGGCTTGATCAGGTCGAGCAGCAGCCGCATCGTGGTCGACTTGCCCGCGCCGTTGGGACCGAGAAAGCCGAACACCTCACCCTGGCGGACCTCCAGGTCGAGTCCGAAGAGCCCGCGCCCCGACCCGAAATCCTTGGTCAGGCCGCTCGTCGCGATCACCGCCGCGGCGCTCACGGCTGGTGTCCTCGGGCCTGGCCTCGAGTAGACTCCGGCATCAGAATTCACAGCCTACACAACTTTCAGATTTTCGTGAAACAAGATCTCGGAGAGCCGGCGTGACTTCGGCCGAAGGCGGGCGCGAGCACGCCGTGAGCCGTTTCGTGGAGAGCTTCGCCTCGGCGCTGGTCGAAGCCGGCGTGCCGCACATGCCGGCGCTCGTGTTCGTCACGCTGCTGGCGACCGACAGCGGCGGACTGACCGCCGAGGAGCTCGCCACGCAGCTGCAGGTCAGCCGCGCGGCGATCTCCGGCGCGGTCAAATACCTCGACCAGGTCGGGTTGACGAGCCGCGAACGCCAGCCGGGCTCGCGCCGCTATCGCTATGTGCTCCGGGACCCCACGTGGTACACAGTCGTCGCGCGGCGCGAGAGGATCCTCGAGCGCTGGATCGACACGACCCGCGCGGGGGTAGAAGCGCTGGGCGCGAGCACGCCGGCGGGCCGGCGCCTCGCCGAATCGCTGGCCTTCTTCGAGTTCCTGAGCGAGGAGATGCCCGCGCTGCTCGCCCGGTGGCGCGAGCGGCAAGGCGTGGGATCGCTCGAAGCGGATTGAGCCCTCGCGCTCGGTGGGATTTGGTCATCGCGCGGACGGCGCGGCCGGTAAGAACTGTGGGTCGCCTCGTCGCGCTCGCGCTCGGTCAGGTGCCGATCGACGTGCTGGCCGAGCGGCTCGGAACGACACGCGGCGCGCTGTACAAGACCCTGCACGATGCGAGGCGGAAGCTGCGGGGGGTGCTCGCCGCCGGCGGATACGTGGAAAGCGCAATCCTTCAGGAGAGACGATGAGCGATCAGCGCCTCGAACGGTTGCTCGGGCCGGGCGGCTACGAGGTCGGCTGCGAGGAATGCTTCGATCGGCTCGACGAGTTCGTCGAGCTCGAGCTCGCCGGCCTCGACGCCGACGCCGCGATCCCCGGACTGCGGGCGCACCTCGAGGGGTGCCCGGCATGCCGGGAGGAGCACGATGCCCTGCTCGCGCTGGTGTCCGAGGACACTTAGGCGAGGAGGGCACCGACGCCCGCAGGTTCTCGGACCGGCTCGCCGCCGATCCCTGCGTGGGTTATAAGTCCGCGCTCGGCGATCCGTACTTGCCGAACGCGGGGTTGTGACCCACATTTGGCGCTGAATCCGCGTTCACCTCGCCGCGGGGGGCGAGTGCGGAGTTATGACCCGGGTGCCTCACAGGTTGAACGGGGTTCGGAGGTCGGCCGCGCCGGCGGCGGCGCCGAGCAGCGGGGTGACGCCGAGCATCTCCTGGGTGGCGCGGAGCATCGCGTAGTGGTCGAGGCGGTCGGTCACGCGCGTGCCCGGCGCCACCGAGGGCGCGATCACCAGCGTCGGGATGTGGTTGTCGCTGAGCAGGTCGTCCTCGTCCCAGGTCACGAACACGGCGGTCCTCGCGGACCCGTACTCGGCGCTCGCGAGCACCTTCGGCATGAACGTGGACAGCCACGTGTCGCCGTCGGCTACCGTGCCGTCGTGCATGTCGTGCACCAGGTTGGGCGTGATGAACGTGAAGCGGGCCGACAGGTCGGGCGGATCGCCCAGCGGGACGTTGTCGGTGGCGCAGTCGCCGCCCAGGTTGACGTAGTAGGCCTGGGGGTTGTGGCGGACCGCGTAATCGCCGGCGTCGCTGCGGTAGCAGTTGGACGGCATCGACTCAAGCAGCGAGCGGGAGCCGCCACCGGGGAGCAGGCTGAACAGGCTGGGGACGTCGAGCGGGTGGCTGGCCGGGTCATCGTCGTCGGAGATGCCCTGGGTCGAGCCCGAGGTCATCGCGATGTAGTTGGGCAGGCTCGGATGCGACTCCGCGTAGAAGTTCGCCGCCAGTCCGTGCTGGCCGGCCAGTTGGTTGAGGTACGGCGCGTCCGAGGAGCCGATGATCTGGTCGAAGGAGTGGTTCTCCATGACGATCCAGACCACGTGGTCGTAGCGGTCCGGCGGCGTATTTGTCTCAGCGATCACTAGAGCGAGCCCTCGACTCCGCGCCGGATAGTAGGCTGCTCCCGCGCGGGCGGCCACGGCGCGCGGACCACATGGCATACGACCTGGTCATCGATATCGATAACACGCCCGGCGCGCTGGCGCAGGTGGCGGCGGCCATTAGCGACGCGGGTGTGAACATCGCCGCGGCGACGTGCATCGGCTCGGGGGAGCGCGCTGAACTGCACATCCTGGTTCCCCACCCCGAGGCGGCCAGGCATTCGCTGGCCATCTCGCACCAGGTGGCGGTCACCCGGGAGCGCGAGGTGGTGGTCGTCGACGTCGAGGACCGGCCCGGGGTGTTGGCCGACCTGACCCGCCGGATCGCCCGCGCCGGGGTGGATCTGGACCTTGTTTACGTGGCGACCCGGAACCGGGTGGTGTTCGGGGCGGCCGACCTGGACGCGCTTCGCGCCGCGCTCGACCTGGAGCGGGTGAGCTGAGAGCGTCTCGCCGGCGGCGTACCCGCCACCGACCGCCAAACCGGGGTCTAGAATCTCCGCCGGAGGTACCCGGCGCCCGGAGCGGAAGCGGTCCGGGGAGGGGATCTTGACACCGTCCAGTCAGCTCAGCTTGCAACTGCGGCGCGTGGCTGACGCCACCGTCGTATCGGCTCGCGGCGACATCGACCTCTCGACGGTGGCCAAGGCGCTCGCGGCGCTCGACGAGGCACGCGCCGGCGCCGAGCGGCTCGTGCTCGACCTGCGTGAAGTCGGCTTCATGGACACCTCCGGGCTGCGGCTGGTCATCGAAGAGCAGCGACGGGCTGCGGAGGGCGGCTACCGGTTCGCGGTCGTCCCGGGTCCGGGCCGGGTTCAGCGTCTGTTCGAGATCGCCGGCCTGGCCGGCGAGGAGGGTCTGTTCGTCGACGCGCCGACCCGGCTCTACGGCGTCGGTGGTGGCGGTTGAGCCCGCGCGCCGAGCAGGGCCGTCTTGCGCTGCTGGCCTCGATCGACGAGATCACCGAAGGCAGCGTGCTGCTCGGGGAGACGGTGGCGCGCCTGCTCGAGTTCGTCGTGCCGTCCTTCGCCGACGTGGCCACGCTCGACACGATCTCGCCGAGTGGCGAGCTCACTCGTATCGGCTCGCGGGTGCAGGGGCCAGGTCGCGAAACGCTCGAGCGGGGCCTGCTGCATCGCCGCCCTGTGGAAGACGCGCCGGTCGGCTTACCGCGGGCGCTGTCCAGCGGCGAGGGCCAGCTCATCGAGCGGATGGCCGACGAGCACCTGCGCGCGATCGCCGCTGACGAGGCGGACTACGAGTTGCTGCGGGCCCTCGAGCTGCGCTCGATGGTGGACGTGCCGCTCCTGGCGCGAGGACGCATTGTGGGTGCGCTGGCCTGCGGTGTGGGCCCGTCCGGTCGCGACTACGGCCCTGAAGACCTGCGCTTCGCCGAGGTGCTGTCGGCCCGCCTCGCCCTGGCGCTCGACAACGCCGGGCTGTCGGCCAGGGTCAGCGGCCTCGAGCAGCGCCTCGAGGCGATGCTCGAGAACCTCGCCGAGGCGGTGCTGGTCAGGGACTCGAATGGGGCGCTCGTGTTCGCCAACGAGGCCGCGGCGCGCCTGCTCGGCCTGGGCTCCGCCGACGAGGTGACCGCGGCGACGGCCGAGGAGTTGATGGCGCTCTACGAGGTGTTCGACGAGCGGGGGCGCACGGTGAACCTGGCCGACCTGCCGTCGGCGCGCGCGGCGCGGGGCGAGACGCCGCGGCCGCTGCTCGTGCGCAACGTGATCCGCGCTACCGGCGAGCAGCGCTGGCTGCTGCACAAGGCCACCCCGGTGTTCGATCCCGACGGCTCGCTGTCGATGGTGGTCAGCGTGATCGAGGATCTGACCGAGGTCAAGCGGGGCGAGCTGGCCCAGCGATTGCTGGCCGAAGCCGGGCAGGCGCTCTCCTCGTCCCTCCAATACGAGGACGGCCTGCAGCGGGTGGCGGAGCTCGCCGTGCCCGGCCTGGCCGACTGGTGCGCCGTGCTGATGTATGGCAACGACGACGCGCTCGCGCTCGCCGCGCTGGCCCACTCCGACCCGGTCAAGGCCGCGCTCGGCCGTCAGGTCGGCGAGGCGGTGGCCGCGCGCCTCGCAGACCACCCCGGCGTCGCCGCCACGATCGCGCGCCGAAGTGCGCGGGTGATCCCCGAGATCGGCGACGAGCTGCTGGCGCGGGCCGGCCTCGAGCGCGAGCTGCACGAGCGGGCGCGCGAGCTGCGTCTGGGCTCGCTGATCATCGTTCCGCTGGCCGCGCCCGGCCAACCGCCGATCGGGCTGCTCGCTCTGGCCGTCGGGGACTCGTTGCGCCGGTTCGACGTGGCGGACCTGGTCCTGGCCCGGGAGCTCGGCCACCGGGCCGCGATCGCGGTCGAGAACGCCCGCCTGTACAGCGAGCGCTCGCTGATCGCCACCACCCTGCAGCGCAGCCTCCTCCCGCCCGAGCTGCCCGACATCCCGGGCTTCCGCCTGGCCGGCTCCTACCAGGCCGCCGGCGAGCAGAACGACGTCGGCGGCGACTTCTACGATGCGTTCGCGGTGCCGGGCGGCTGGATGGTGGTGGTCGGCGACGTGGCGGGCCGGGGGGCGGAGGCCGCGGCGCTCACCTCGCTCTCGCGCTACACGCTGCGCACGGCCGCGAAGCTCCTCGGTGATCCGATCGCCGCGCTCGAGCAGCTCAACGAAGCACTGCGCGAGGGGCCGGGGCTCTCTCTGGTCAGCGTGTGCTGCGTGCTGCTGCGCGTCACGGATGAGGCAGCCGACGCGGCGGTCGTGCTGGCCGGTCACCCGCCGGCCCTCCACGTCCGCGCGGGAGCGGCGAATCCCGTCGGCGTGTTCGCCCCGTTCCTGGGCGCCTACGACCGCGGCAACTGGCAGGCGAGCACGACCGAGCTCGCTCCCGGCGACCAGCTCGTGCTCTACACCGATGGGGTGATCGACACGGTGGGCCAGAAGGAGCGCTTCGGCGAGGAGCGCCTGGCCGCCACGCTCTGCGAAGGCCAGAGTGCCGCCGACACGGTGGCGCGGATCGAGCGCGCGGTGAGCGGCTTCGCCCACGGACCGCAGGTCGACGACACCGCGGTCATCGTGGTCGAGCGGGTCCGCGCGGGTTAGAGTCATCGCGGCGCCACAGACTCGAGGAGGGTCGCGATGATCGAGCCGTACCAGGCCGTTGGGTTGATCCAGACGATGCGCGGGATCCGCCGGCGCGAGGAGATCGCCTGGAACCTCGAACACATCTCGCACATGGTCAAGGCGGCGTCGTGGCTCTCCAGCATGGACCTCCCGGTGCGGCTGATCTGCATCCCCGAGGGCGGCCTGCAGGGCTTCACCGACGAGGTGCTCGACCTCGATCACGAGACGTACGCGCGGGAATGCGCGATCGACATCCCGGGGCCCGAGACCGACTACCTGGGCCGGCTCGCCCAGCAGTGGAACGCGTACGTGATCGCCCAGGCCAAGGCCCGCCATCCCGAGTTCCCCGGACGCTTCTTCAATGTCGGGTTCGTGATCGAGCCCGAGGACGGGACCGTGGTCCTCAAGCATCACAAGCTGGTGCCGCTGCTGCCGGTCGAGCACTCGGTGACGCCGCACAACGTGTGGGACCGCTGGCTCGAGCTGTACGGGCGGGATTTGAGCGCGTTCTACCCGGTGGCCGACACCGAGATCGGGCGGATCGGGATCATGATGGCCAACGAGGCCTCGTATCCGGAGAACGCGCGCGGACTGGCCATGAACGGCTGCGAGATCGCCTACCGCGGCCCGTACCCGGCGCCGGGCGTGATGAGCGGGATGTTCTCGGTCCAGAACCGTGCCCGCGCGCTCGACAACAACATGTACGTGATCGGGATGAACCTCGGCACCTACTACCTGGATTCCGAGTCGACGGTGCCCATCGACACGTTCTCCGGCGGGTCGCAGATCGTCGACTACCGGGGGCAGATCGTCACCGAGGTCCCCTATGGCGCCGGCTCCACGTGGATCGGGGGGACACTCGACATCGAGGCGCTGCGGCACTTCCGCCAGACCGCGCAGTGGGACAACTGGATGAAGGACCTGACAACCGAGCAGTACCAGCTGATCTACGAGCAGCCGGTCTACCCGAAGAACCTGTACCTCGAGCGGATGCCGTACACACACGCGGAATACCGCGAGCAGGTGACCCGCCGCCAGGTCGAGCTGCTCCAGGACCGCGGAATCTGGCGCCCGCCCACCCGGCCCGGCGTGCTGGAGTCATCGAGCGGCTGAGGGGCCCGTGGCCAGCTGGGAGGATGTCCGCCGGCTCGCGCTGGCGCTGCCCGAGACGAGCGAGCGGCCGGCCTGGGGGAATGCTGCGTGGCGGGTGCGGGACAAGATGTTCGTCTGGGAGCGTCCGCTGCGGGAGTCGGATCTGCGCGCGCTGGGCGACGCCGCCCCGGACGGTCCGATCCTCGGCGCCCGGGTCGAGCACCTCGTGGCCAAGGAAGCGCTGCTGGCCGACGACCCGGACGTCTATTTCACGACCCCGCACTTCGACGGCTACGCTGCCGTGCTGGTCCGGCTGGACCGGATCTCGCTCGACGAGCTCGAGGAGCTGATCGTGGAGGCGTGGCTTCGCCAGGCGCCGAAGCGCCTGGCGAAGGAGTTTCTGGAGTCGGCTAAGGCGCCGGACAGCTCTGGGCGTAGGCGCAGTCGTTGAACGACTGTCCGTCCGCGGCCAGCGCCGACGGGGTGGCCTCGTTGACGACGCCCGGCGAGAGGAAGATCTCCGTCGGGTTTCCCTGGGCGATCGTGTGGGTCCCGCCGCCGTCGGTGTAGGTCGACGTCGGGCCGAAATGAGCCGTTCCCACGTTCGCCAGCAGCGTCTGGGCGATCAGCGTCGGCGCCTCGAGGATCCACTCGGCCGAGGACCCGGACGAGCTGTAGGTGACGTTCTTGCTCCAGCTCCAGTGTCCGGCGTCGGTCATCGAGATGCTCCACGTGCTTCCGGACACATGGCTGATGTCGACCGTGATGTTGTCGCCCGGGGTGACCGTGCAGTTGGCGTCGCCGCTACAGCCGGTGAGCTGCGTCTCGCTGGCCGGCAGGAGCTCGTACCAGGCGTAGTACTGCGGCCCGACCAGCGGGTTGTCGGGGGCCGACTGCTCGGCCGTGCCGGCCTGGATCAGGTCGCTCGTGTTGTAGCCGCCGATCCCCGTCCAGGTGGCGGCGAAGCCGGGCGGAACCAGGGCGGCGGAGGGAACCGTGAACGCGGAGGAGACGGCGGTCACGCCGCTGCCGGGGGTCACCGCGTAGCCGGACCAGTTCAGGCTGTCCGCCGTGCCACCGTGAAGCGGGAGACGTTCGCCCTTGTGCGCCGGCACGAGCACGCCGAGCGCGTGCGAGCGCGGCGTCGCGTGGGTCTTGGCGCCGGCGGTTCCGGCTCCGGTCAACATGGCCACGAATACGATCGCGGCGGAAACGGCGGCTCTGCGCATTGATGTCCTCCGGTGGCGCGGCGAGGGTCGATCCCCTGCCTGGGTCTCGTCTGGAGCGCTACTTACCCCGATGGAGCCAATGGCGGTCACAAACTTTGCTCTCGATCGTCATGTGTGACACGCGATGGTCCGAGGCGAGCGACGAGGCCCTCCTGCGCGCGGCTGCTATCAGGTTCGCCATCTACCGGCTGGACGCGGAGGCGCACATGGTCTGGCTGGCGCCGGATGGCAGGGTCGTCAATCACACCCTGATGAGGTTCCCGGTGTAGGTGGGCACGCACCATCCGGCGCCGGCACCACTGTGAGGAATCCGCGCCGCCGCGCTAGCGGTTGATCTCGGCCGGCGCCCGCTCGGCGGCGACACTCGCGGTTTCTACGTCCTGGCCGGTGATGGACTCCTTGAAGCCGCGCATGCCGGCTCCGAGCGAGCGACCGAGCTCCGGCAGCCGCTTGGCGCCGAACACGAGCAAGAGCAAGACGAACAGGAACGCGATGTGGATGGGGTTGTCGAGTCCCAGCATGGGTCCTCCGATCTGGTTGGTTGTGGATGCTTCATACGAACCGCCGCGAGCCTCGGATCACTTCACTAGGTCAGCGGCTCCGCGATGACCGCGCGGGTGGTGGGGTAGAGGCTCCCGCCGCGCGGCTCGACGGTGACGAGCAGCCGCCTCGCGTCGCGCAGGTCGCCGGGCACTTCCACCTCGGCCGCGCCCTGGGTGGTGACGCGGAAGAGGGTGCTCGGGACAAGACGCCCGGTGTCGCTCTGAAGCCACACCTCGTAGGTCCGGCTCACGGGCAGGGGCGGAAGGTGAGCGACGACAAGCTCGCCACGGCCGGCGGACAGCCGGAGCTGAGCGGCGCCGAGCGTGGACGGGATCACGCGCTCGTGGCTGCGGGTGGGCGCGAGCTGCACGACGGCAGCCGCGGCCATGGCTGCCCCGAGCGCGAGCCATCCGGCCGGCGGAGAGGCGATCAGGCCGCGAATCCGGCGCGGACGACGGGTGACCGCGGCCTTTGGCTCGGCCCTCACCGTGCGCAGGACCCGCCGGCGCAGGGCGCGGGGCGCCGGCTGGGCCGGGGCCGCGGCGGACAGGGCGTCGAGCACCGGCGCAAGGGCCGCCACCTCGTCCCGGCAGACCGCGCAGCCCGCGAGGTGTCGCACGAACGCGCTGGCCTCGCCGGGCTCGAGCGCGCCGAGCAGGTAGGGAGCCGCGTCGAGCCCGCAACCGGGCCGGCCGTCGGTGGCGCCGGGGTGGGTCATGGCAGGACCCCCGCGGGCTCGCCGAGCGCGATGCGCAGCTTGCTCAGCCCGAGCCGCATTCGCCCCTTGACGGTTCCGGGCGGGAGACCGAGCGCAGCGGCGATCTGGGCGTGGGAGAACCCGCCGAAGTAGGCCAGTTCGATCACCTGGCGCTGGTCCTGAGGCAGGCCGTCGAGCGCGCTGCGGACCAGGCGTGCGTCGCTGCGCCGTTCGACCTCGTCCTCGGTGCACTCGCGCGCGGGCAGCGCATCGCTGATCCATTCCTCGAAGGCGTCGTGGCCGGCGGTCGGCGCCTCGCGGCGGAAGGCGTCGACCGTGCGGTTGTGCACCACGCGCAGCACCCACGATCGGAGGCTTCCGCGGCTCGGGTCGTAGCGCGCGGTGCTCCGCCAGAGTGACACGAACGCCTCCTGGACGATCTCCTCGGCCAGCGGCCGGCGGCCGCACATGCGGTACGCGAGCGCGAACGCCGCGCCGGCGTGGCGATCGAAGATCACCTCGAAGGCGCGCGTCTCGCCGGCGTAGACGAGCGCCATGAGCTCCTCGTCGGCCAGGGCGCGCAGGTCAGGTGTGAGACGGCGCCGCATTCTGTTCACTACGGACCCGCGCCTGGTCCGGATCACCGGGCCAGGGCACGGGGGCGGTGATCCGACTGCGGGTGACTCGCGTACAGGGGGTCATGCTGCGAGCGATCGCCGTCTCCCTTCGGACCGTCCGCCCTGAGGAGCGGATGAGCACGGTGGGGCACCTCGACGAGCTGCGCACGCGGCTGATCGCCTCCCTGGCGGTGGTCGTGGTCGCCTTCGGCTTCTGCTTCTGGCAGAACCACCGGCTGCTGCACGTCATCGACCGCCCCTTGGCCCACCAGACCCAGGAGCAGGTGCGGGCCGGACATGGTCCGCTCGGCGCCACCTACACGGTGGCCCAGAGCGCGCGCGACGTCGCCGCGCAGCTGCACGCGGTGGTCGATGTGCTGGACGGGCCGGGATCGCGGCTGGCGGCTGCCGACCGGGCGACGCTGGCGGGCGTCGGCCGGCACCTCGAGCGCGATATCGGCCGGCTGTCGGCGCCGCCGCAGGGTGACCGGCCGGTGACGCTCGGGATCGGAGAGCCGTTCACGACCACGGTGACGATCTCGTTCGTATTCGCGTTGATCCTGGCTCTGCCGTTCCTCCTCCACCAGGCGTATGCCTTCCTGATGCCGGCGCTCGAGCCGCGCGAGCGGCGGCATGTCCTGCCGCTGGTGGTGTCGATCCCATTCCTGTTCGTGGGCGGCGTCCTGTTCGGCTACTTCGTGGTCCTGCCCGCCGCGGTGCACTTCTTCCAGAACTTCAACAGCTCGGAGTTCAACGTGCTCGTGCAGGCCAATCAGTACTACAAGTTCGCCGCCACGACGCTGCTGGCGATGGGCTTCCTGTTCCAGGTGCCGGTGGGGATCGTCGCGGTCACACAAGCGGGGCTGGTGACACCTCGGCGGCTGCGCCAGAACCGGCGCTACGCGATCGCCGCGTGCGGGCTGGTGGCAGCCGTGCTGCCGGGTGACGCGATCACGCTCCTGCTGGAGACAGTGCCCCTCTACCTGCTGTTCGAGCTCGGCGTGCTTGTGGCGTCGCTGCTGGAGCGGCGGTCGCGCGCGCGGGCCGGCGCCGTCGACAGCGGGTCACTGAATTAACACATCTGCTGAGTGATCCAGTTCACCCGGCTCTGCGAATTACCTCGCACAGTCAAACACCACTGACCGGAGGGCAGTCATGAGTGACAGTACAAGGCGCGGGTTCGTCAAGAACTCGGCCGCAGCGGCGGCAGGTGCGACGGTCGTCGGGGCCCTGATGGCCGAGCAGGCCGACGCCAAGGCGGCCGCCGGATCGGGCCCCATCGTGGCGTACATCCGCGAGCCCCGCACCGGAGAGATCTCGGTGATGGCCGGCGAGCGGCAGGTGAAGTTGCACGATCGCAAGATCGCCGCCCGGATCGCCCGCGCGGCGAAGTGAGGAGATAGGTCATGTCATCGCATCGTGAGGCACCGGCGATCAGCCGCGACCCGGTTGCCGACAACACCGACACGTACGCGTTCGTCTCGCCCGACGACCCCGGCACGGTCACCATCATCGCGAACTACCTTCCGCTCGAGGCGCCGTTCGGCGGCCCGAACTTCTTCGAGTTCGGCCCCGACGTCCGGTACCGGATCAACATCGACAACGACGGCAACGGAGACGCGGACATCGTCTACGAGTTCGCCTTCCAGACCCAGGTGGCCAATCCCAACTCGTTCCTCTACAACACCGGCCCGATCGGCTCGATCGGTGACCCGAACTGGAACCGCAAGCAGTTCTACTCGGTCACGCGGATCACGCGCGGTCGGCGCGAAGTGCTGGCCACCAATCTGGCCTGCCCGCCGTGCAATGTCGGTGTTCTGTCAACCCCGAACTACGACGCGCTGGCCGCCCAGGCCGTACACGGCATCGGGGGCGGGCGCACGGTATTCGCCGGCCAGCGGCTCGAGGGCTTCTACGTCGACCTCGGCTCGATCTTCGACCTGGGGACGCTGCGGCGGTTCGAGAACCTGCACATCGGCTCGCTGGCGGCCGCCGCGGGTGTGAACGGGACGAACGACTTCAGCGTTCACTCGATCGCGCTCAAGGTGCCCAAGCAGGAACTGACCCGCCACGGTGTCAACCCCACCGACCCAACGTCGTCCGGCTCGGTGATCGGCGTGTGGGCATCGGCCAGCCGGCAGGCCGCGGTCGTCCACGACGGCTACTGGGGCAACGAGCACCAGGCCGGTGAATGGATGCAGGTGTCGCGACTGGGTAACCCGCTGTTCAACGAGGTGCTCGTGGGGATGGGGTTCAAGGACCTCTGGAACGCCCTGCCGCCTTCCGCTGACAAGCGGTTCCTCGCCGGCGTGCAGCATCCGGAGCTGGCCACGCTGCTGCCCGTCCTCTATCCGGGCGTATTCAAGAACCTGGCGAAGTACACCGCGCCGCGGGCCGACCTCGTGGCCATCCTGCTGACCGGCATCCCGTCCGGGATCGTCAACGGCTTCCAGAACTTCACCGGGAATACGCTGGCGGACATGCTCAGGCTGAACCTGGCCATTCCGCCGTCGAGCAACCCGAACGCGCTCGGGATCCTGGGCGGCGACCTGGCCGGGTTCCCCAACGGACGGCGCGTGTTCGACGACGTGGTCAGCGTGGAGCTGCGGGCGATCGCCGGAGCGACGATCCCATTGGTCGACAAGACCTTCACGCCGGACGCGGCCGCATCGCTCCTCACCGACGGCCTGGACCAGACGAGCACGCGCTACCTCGCGCAGTTCCCGTATCTGGGGACGCCCCAGGGCGGCTACCAGACGGCGCCCCTGGGAGCGCTGTGAGCCATGGATGCCCTGAGCCACCATCACAGTCATCACCATCATCACGAGACGCTCGCGCCGGCTGCGGCCTGCGCGAGCGTCGCGCTCGACGTCGGTCCCGGTTGCGGGGCACTTGTCCTGTATCCGAGCGAGCGCTACCGCGGCCGGGAGATCGAGATCAGCCGGACCGGCCAGGGCGTGCGCCGGGTGCACACCGGCGTCCACGAGCGACGGGCCGAGGAGCGGTGCGTACTGACCGCGATCTTCGGCAGCCTGCCCGCCGGGGAATACGTCGTGTGGGAAGATGAGATCACGCCGGGGCCGGTGGTCACCGTCCCCGAAGGGGCAGTCGCGGAGGTGAGGCTCGGATGACCGGGAAGCTGACGGCGAGCGAACGGCGCACGGTGGCGGGAATGGCCGGAACCGTGATCGGACTGCACCTGCTCGGGTTCTTCATTCTCGTCGTACTGGTCGCGCCGCACCATTACCACCTGGGACCGTCGGGGGGCTTCACGATCGGACTCGGGCTGACCGCCTACACGCTCGGGCTGCGCCACGCGTTCGACGCCGATCACATCTCGGCGATCGACAACACGACGCGCAAGCTGATGGCCGAACGGAAGCGCCCGCTCAGCGTCGGGTTCTGGTTCTCGCTGGGCCACTCGACGGTCGTATTCGTGCTGTCGTTCCTGTTCGCGATCGGCATCCGCGCGCTGAGCGGGTCGGTGCAGAACGGGGGCTCGACGCTGCACACGCTCACCGGGTGGATCGGGACCAGCGTGTCGGGCACGTTCCTGTATGTGATCGCGGGCCTGAACCTGGTCATCCTGGTCGGGATCGTGCGGGTGTCGGGCGAGCTGCGCAGGGGACGCTTCAGCGAGGAGCAGCTCGAGGAGCGGCTGGACTCCCGCGGGCTCATGACCCGGGTCTTCGGGCGCTTCACGCGGACCGTCACCCGGCCCTGGCACATGTATCCCATCGGCGTGCTGTTCGGGCTGGGGTTCGACACGGCCAGCGAGGTCGCGCTTCTGTTCCTGGCCGCCGGCGCGGCCGGCGCAGGGCTCCCCTTCTACGCGATCCTGTGCCTGCCGGTGTTGTTCGCGGCGGGGATGAGCCTGCTCGACACGATCGACGGATCGTTCATGAACTTCGCCTACGAGTGGTCGTTCTCCAAGCCGGTCCGCAAGCTCTACTACAACATCACGATCACGGGGCTGTCGGTGATGATCGCGCTGGTGATCGGGACGGCCGAGCTCGCCGGGCTGTTCGCTCAGAAGCTCGGCGCCCAGGGCTCGTTCTGGCATTGGGTCGAGAACATCAACATCAACGAGCTCGGCTTCGTCATCGTCGGCTTGTTCGTCCTGACCTGGGCGGTGGCGCTGTCGATCTGGCACTTCGGGCACATCGAGGAGCGCTGGACGCGCCGCGCCGTCGCCGAGCGCGACCCGGTGGTGGCGTCCTAGGCGGTTGTGCCGAAGGCGCCGGCGATCACGCCACCGTCGGTCCGTAGAACGTGGCCGCCGACCGGGACGTACTGGAAGCGAGGTGTCAGCGAGAAGCCCGCCGCCGCGCCGGGGCGGACGCCCACGCGGCGGCAGGGCGAGCTGGCGGCCAGGCGGTAGTCGTAGTGCGCCGCATCGATGAAGCCGGGGTGAGCGGTGAGGCAGTCGCGTCTCACGTCCGCGTGCGCCTGTGAGACGAACACAGGGCTGCCGGTGCTGAGGTCGTTCTCGGCCAGGACCGGCTGTGTGATCGCCGGGCCGACGGCGATCGCCGCGCCGCGGCCGAGGTCGTTGACGAAGGTGTCGTTGACCGCGTACAGACGCGAGTCGGGGTTCGGCGCGCCCTCCTCGCCGTACGCGAGCATGTTCGAGTTCTGCGTGTGGACGCCCTGCTGGATGACGGTCCCGATCACGTAAGACCGGCCGCCGTTGGGCAGGTCGAGCTCGTAGCTGTCGGTCCCGCTCTCGCCGGTCAGCCGGTCGTACAGGATGTAGTTGCGCAGCGCCCGTGACTTGACGAGATGACCCACCCGCGCGTCGGTCGAGTAGCTGTAGCGCAGCGTGAAGCTCCGCACGTGGTTGATGTAGATGTTGTGCGAGAAGCCGTCGCCGGCGCCGTTGCGGGCGAACACCGAAGAGTCGATCACGATCCGGCTGGCCGGGTTGTCGCCGGCCAGGATCCCCTCCTGGTTGTCGTGGAAGTAACAGTGCTCGAGCAGCAGGTTGGCGCCCTCCTGCCGGATCCCCGCGCCGTTGGCGTCGGGAACGCGGGCGCCCGAGAACTCGACGTTCTCGATCGTCGTGTCGGTGCCGGCGATCACCCATATCGCCTTGCCCTGGCTCGCCTGGCCGGCGGCGTCGATGTGGGCTCGGCCGTGGACGCCGATGATCGTCAGGTAGTTGGTGCTCCAGGCGCAGACGTCGCCGCGGTAGTTGCGGTTGCCGCGGGCGTCGACCCAGATCTGATCCCGGGGCCGTGCCGCGGCGATCGCCTGACAGGGGCGGTGGTAGCGCTGTCCGGGGCCGACGTGGAGGATGTGGGCGCCGGCGGCGTCCGGGGCGGCCGCGGCGGCGGCCGGCGCGGCCGCGGCGACGGCCGGCGCGGCGGCGGCGAGCGTGATCGTCAAGATGGCGGCTCGCGCCGGTGATGCAATGCTTCTGGGCATGCCGGCGCCGAGAATAGACATCTGGGTGTGCCCCACCTGCGGTGCCAACTTCCCGCCCGGGCCCGAGCCGCCGGCGCGCTGTCCGCTCTGCGAGGACGAGCGCCAGTGGGTGCCGCCCAGCGGCCAGGTGTGGACGACGATGGGCGAGCTGGCCGGTTCGGGGTTCCGCACCGAGGTGCGCGAGGTCGAGCCGGACCTGCTGGGAATCGGCGTGCAGCCGGGGATCGGCGTGGGGCACCGGGGGCTAGTGGTGCGCACGTCCGCGGGCAATCTGCTGTGGGACCCGCCGCCGTTCCTGGACGAGGCGGCGATCGACGCGGTGCGCGAGGGCGGCGGCCTGGCGATGGTCAGCTCGAGCCATCCGCACATGTACGGCGCCGCGGTGGAGTGGAGCCACGCGTTCGACGCCGAGTTCCTGGTGGCCGAGGCGGACGCGGCGTGGCTGCCGCGGCCCGATCCCGCGGTGCGGACCTGGTCAGGCTCGCTCGAGGTCCTACCCGGCGTGACCCTCGTACAGTGCGGCGGGCACTTCCCCGGTAGCGCGGTGGCGCACTGGTCGGCCGGCGGTGGCGCGCTGCTGGTGGGGGACACGATCTTCGTCACACCGGGTGGCGACCGGGTCTCGTTCATCTGGAGCGCGCCGAATCGCCTGCCACTGCCCGCGGCCGACGTCCAGCGCATCGTCGACGCGCTCGCGCCCTACCGCTTCGACCGGATCTTCGGCGGCTGGTGGGAGCCGGTGATCGCCGGCAACGCCCACGCGATCGTCGCGCGCTCCGCGGCGCGCTACATCGAGATCCTCCACGGCCGCATATAGCCGGGCCGGCCGCCGGGGGCAAGCTGGAGAGGGCGTACGCGCGGCGCCGTGCTGCCGGTCGTCCCGAAAAAGGTCACACTCGGCTCCGCGCGGTGGTCGAGTGGCAGGATCCTCGCGCCATACGCGAGTGAACCACCATTCACCGACGCGGCGGCGGCGAATGGCAGGATCCTCGCGCCATACGCGAGTGAACCACCATTCACCGACGCGGCGGCGGCGAATGGCAGGAAACTCGCGGTCGGGAGGGGTGGTTGGTGCGCGCCGCCGGCGGTTGGCCACTCGTGGCCGCCCCAACTAGTGGCCGCGCCCACTCGTGGCCGCCCCAACTAGTGGCCGCCCCACTCGTGGCCGCCCCCGCTATGGCAGGCGGTAGACGGCGAACGCGTTCTCGCGCAGGATCATGCGCGCGGCGACCGCCGCGTCGGGCTCGGGCAGGAGCGCCGGCAGGACCTCGCCGAGCGCCTCGCGCCACCAGCGCGCGGCGAGCAGGTAGAGCTCGGGGGTGCGGGAGGCATCGGTGGCGTAGAGGAGCTTCGAGACCGGAGCCAGCTCGAGCGCCTCGAACAGGGCCGTCGCCGGCCGGGCCACGTGCGGGATCGTGAGCGAGACGTCGAAGAACACGTTCCCGTAGACGTGGGCGAGCCAGCCCGCCTCGCGCACGAACGGATAGCAGTGCAGTAGCACGAAGGTGGTGTGGCGAAAGCGCTCGATCAGGGGCTGGAGCAGCGCCGGCCGGGCCGCGGGCAGGCGCAGGTCCGAGTCGCCGAAGCCGGTGTGCACCTGAACCGGCAGCGGATCGCCGGTTGCCTCGTTGGCCTCGAGCGCGGCCAGCAGAACGTCGCGAACCGGAGCACCGACCAGCCGGTCGGCGTGCGAGGGGGTGGGGTCGGCGTGCGGAGGGCGAGGGGGCGCGGGATGCGATGGGGGAGGCCGGAGCGCGTCGAGGTCGAGGCCGCCGCGGTAGGCGGCGATCGTCTTGAGCGCGACGTAGCCGCGCGCCCGGGCGCCGGCGATCGCGGCGCGCAGGGCATCGAGCGCCTGCACGCCCACGGTCTCGGCCACGGTCTCGATGCGCATCACCGCTCGCGCCTCGCACCCGGCCAGCGAACCGAGCTCCTCGACGCTGGTGCCGAGCCCGGCCGGCGGGAAGCCTTCGTCGACCAGCAGCATCTCGGTGTTCGTCGCCCGCAGCAGCGACGCGGCGTAGTCGCTGGGATCGGTGGCCAGGCGCCGCGCGTAGACCGCCTGCTCGGTCGGCTCGCAGCCCAGGTGCTCGGCCAGCACCCCGATCGCCCGCCGGTACATCACCCCGGTGGCCACGTGCGGCCACTGGCGAGGATCGGGACTCTCCGAGAACAGCCCGCGGAACTCGTCCAGGCCGGCCGGCCGGGCGCGGAGGATCCCGTGCGCGTGATGGTCGACCGCGGGGGTCCCGATCAGTACTTCTCGAAGTGACCCTGCTGCTCGAATGCCGCGTCTCCCGCCGAGTAGGCCTCCCACTCCGAGCGCCGCACGGCCAGGTAGGCGCCGGCCAGGTCGGTGCCGAGCGCGCCGAGGAGCAGCCCGTCGTCGGACAGTGCGTCGAGCGCCTCGGCCTGGCTGGCCGGCATCCGCTCGACGCCGCGCGCGGCGCGCTCCTCGTCGCTCAGGGTGGCCGGGTCGACCTCGACCGGGGCGGGTGGCTCTAGGCCGCGCTCGAGTCCGTCCAGGCCGGCGGCGATCAGTCCGCCGAGGGCCAGGTATGGATTGCAGCTCGCGTCGGACGCCTTGAGCTCGGCGTTCGTCGATGCCTCCTCGGCGCTGCGGAACGGTGAGGCGATGCGGACCGGCGCCTCGCGATTGTCGTGCCCCCAGCAGCGGAAGGCGCCCGCCCAGTACTGCGGCACGATCCGGTGGTAGGAGTTGAAGCTCGGGGCGGTCAGCGCACACAATCCCGGTAAATGCTCGAGCACGCCGGCGATGAACGCCCGCGCCGTGTCGGACAGCCGGTCCGGAGCTGAGGCGTCGTAGAAGCGGTTCGAAGCGTTCTCCCACAGCGAGAAGTGGATGTGACAGCCGTTGCCGGCGTTGTCCGGCCACGGCTTCGGGGCCAGCGAGGCGGCCAGGCCGCGCCGGGCGGCCACCCCCCGGATCGTCTCGCGCACCAGAAGCTGCTCGTCGGCGGCCTGGAGGGCGGGCGCGTGCGCGGTCGAGATCTCCTGCTGTCCGTGGCCGAGCTCGGCGTAGTACTGCTCGAGCGGGATGCGCTGGGCCTCGAGGGCGGCGGCCAGCTCGTCGATGTAGTCCTGGGCCGCGGTCATCCCGATCGTCGAGAAGCAGAGCGCGGAGTCGATCGGGACGTACGCGCCGTCGAGCACGGTGGCGAGCGAGAACTCGTTCTCGAACGCGGCGCGGAGCTCGAGGCCGCGCTCGGCCAGCCCCCTCTCCATGCGCTTGAGGAACGAGCGCTGACAGACCGGGGCCGGGGTGCCGTCGAGCCCCATGTGGTCGGTCAGCACGGCACCCGTGTGCGGGGCGTAGGGGAGGACGCGGAAGGTCTCGAGATCCGGTAGCAGGCGCACCTCGCCGACGGGGCCCATGTCCGCCACCGCCTGCAGCTGATCGAGCGAGTTCATGGCCTGCATCGCGACCGTCACGCCGATCCCGTCGGCCAGCCGGCCGGCCAGACCGTGGCGGGCGGAGGCCTTGGCCCGGACGGTTCCGTCGTTGCCGCACCACAGGAAGCGCACGAGGCGGACGCCGCGATCCTCGACCGTGGCCAGGAGCTCGTCCGGGGTCACAGCTCGTCCCGGACGAGCGCGGCGCCGGCGCTGAGTGCCTTGAGCTTCCCGAACGCGCGGCCGCGCGGGAGATACTTCATGCCGCAGTCGGGCGCGGCGACGAGCCGGTCGGCCGGCACATGGGCGAGTGCGGCGCGGATCCGCTCGGCCACGGTGGCCGAGCTTTCGATCTCGGGATCGCCCAGGTCGAGGACGCCGAGCACGACGACCTTGGGTGCGAGCTCGGACAGCTGGCCGAGGTCGAGCCGCGGCTGGGCGGCCTCGACCGAGATCTGATCGGCGACGCTGTCGCTCAGCTCGCCGAGGAAGTCGTAGCGGTGGGCGGTCTTGTCGCCGACCAGCGCGGCGTAGCCGAAGCACAGGTGCACCGCCGTCGTGACCGACAACCCTTCGAGCGCCCGGTCGATCGCGGGGACGGCGATCCGCCGGGCCGTCTCCGGGTCGTTGCGCAGCCAGGGCTCGTCGAGCTGGATCACATCGGCGCCGGCGCTCTGCAGAGCGTTCGCCTCGGCGTTGACAGCGGCCGCCAGGTCCATGACCAGCTCGTCGAAATCTTCGTAGGCCTCGTTCGACGCCTGCTGGGCCATCGTGAACGGACCGGGCAGGGTGATCTTGGTCGCGCGCGCGGTGTGCGCGCGGAGGAACTCGATGTCGCGCACCTCGACCGGGCCGGCCCAACGCACGGGTCCGACGACGCGCGGCACGGTCCTCGCCTCGCCGGCGCGGGTGTGGATCGTCGCGGGGTGCTCGGCGTCGATTCCCTCGAGCGCGGTGGCGAAGCGGTTCGAGTAGCTCTCGCGGCGGATCTCCCCATCGGTGATCGTGTCGATTCCGGCCAGTTCCATCGCGCGGATGGCCACCACCGTGGCGTCGTCCTGGGCCTCCTCGAGGAACGGCTCGGGTACGCGCCAGGCGCCGCTGACTCGCACCCGCGGGACCGAGTGCGAGCCAAGCGCCTCGCGGTCGATCAGCCAGTCCGGCTGCGGGTAGCTCCCGACGACGGTGCATGCGAGGGGACCTTGGTACACAGCGGCCGAAGATAACCGAGAATCCGCCGGGTGAGCGCGACGAGCGCAAAGGTGGCGGTGGTGACGGGCGCCGGCTCGGGGCTCGGGCGGGCGATCGCGCGCCGGCTGGCCGGGGCGGGCTACGTCGTGGCGCTGGCCGGTCGGAGGATGGAGACGCTCGAGCGCACGCAATCCGAGCTTCCGGCCTCGCCCGGGTCGTTCGCGGTGCCGACCGACGTGAGCGATCCGGCGAGCGTCGAGGCGCTGTTCGCGGAAGTCGTCAGGGACGCCGGCCGGGTCGACCTGCTGGTGAACAACGCCGGAACATTCGGGCCCAGCGCGCCGGTCGGCGAATACCCGCCCGACGGCTGGGCGAGCACGATCGCCACCAACCTGACGGGCGCCTTCCTGTGCGCGCGGGCGGCCTTCCGCCAGATGGCTCGCCAGAGCCCGAGCGGCGGGCGGATCATCAACAACGGCTCGCTTTCGGCCCACGTCCCGCGTCCGAACGGCGTCGCCTACACGGCGTCCAAGCACGGCATCACCGGGCTGACCAAGGCGCTGGCGCTCGAAGGTCGCGCGCTCGGCATCGCCTGCGGCCAGATCGACATCGGCAACGCGGCCACCGAGATGACCCGCCAGATCGAGTCCGGCGCCCTGCAGGCCGACGGTCAGATCCGCCCGGAGCCGACGATGTCGGCCGAGCACGTGGCCGATGCCGTCCTGTACATGGCGGGCCTGCCGCTCGAGGCCAACGTGCTCACGATGACCGTGATGGCCTCGGGAATGCCGTTCGTGGGTAGAGGATGAACCGATGCGCCCCAGAGCTCTTCTCGTTGCCGGCCTGATCGGCCTGGCCGGGGTGGCCGGCGTAGTCGGCCTCACCGCCTGCGGAGGTGGCGCCGGGCACAGCGGCTCGACCACGACGCGCACGTCAGCCACGAGCGCCGAGCAGACCCGGTTACTATCGCAGCTGCGCGCCGGCCTCGCGGCCCCGACGTCGCCGCTGGCGGGGGTGACCGACCTCGACGATTGCATCGTCGAGCAGGCGCGCGGCCTCCCGCTGTCCAGCCTGCGCAAGCTGGCCGCCGCCAACGTCAGCACCGCGGTGACCGACCCACTGCTGGCCCGCTGCGTGGCGCAGGGGAAGGGGCTCCCGTTCGTGCGTGGGGTGATCGCGGACGTGGTGGCGGGGAAGCTTCCGCCTCCGATCCCGGCTTCGTTCAGCCGGTGCGTGGTGGCGAGCGTGGACACGCTCACGCCGGCCCAGCTGGCCACGGCGCTCAACCAGGGCTCGACCGGCGATCAGGCCTACTCGCGCGCGCTCGGAAGGCGGCTCGCGCTCGCCTGCGTCCAGAAGCCCGCCGTGTTCGCGCAGTGGCGCAGGCTCTGGGTCGAGGGCATCCGCCGCTCGCTGCAGGGCCACCACCTGCCGGCGGCGTACCTGCAGTGCGTGCTGGGCAAGGCGGGCCAGATCGGCTCTGCCGAGCTGGTCAAGCTCGTGCAGTCGGGCTCGGCCGCCGAGACCGCCTACGGCCGCCAACTCGGCCGCGAGTGCCGCGCCGCCGTCGGTTGACCGTGCGCTCTCCCTACGGCCGCGCCTCCAACACGAGGTTGAAAGGCGTCTCGGTGGCCCGGCGGAACCGGGTGAAGCCGCCGGCGGTGACCACCTCACGCAGCCTGGCCTCGCCGGCCTGGGCCCCGAGGGCGAGCCCGACCTCCTGGTCGCGCGAGGCCGGCGTACAGACGAGCGTCGAGGCGCCGTAGAACACGCGGCCGACCGGGTTTAGGTTGTCCTCGAGCCGGTCGCCGGCGTACGGCTCGACGATCAGCCACGTGCCGTCCGGCCCGAGCGTCCGTAACACGTGAGCGGCGGCGCCGACCGGGTCTCCCATGTCGTGCAGGCAGTCGAACATGCAGACCAGGTCGTAGCCGTCGCCGGGGTACTCCTTCGCGGCGGCCACCTCGAAGCTCACCCGGTCGCCGAGGCCGGCCCGCGCGGCCGCCTCGCGGGCGTGCTCGATCGAGGCGGCGTGGTAGTCGAAGCCGACGAACTCCGAGCGCGGGAACGCCTCGGCCATCAACAGAGTCGACGCCCCGTGGCCGCAGCCGACGTCCGCGACCAAGGCGCCCGACCGCAGCCGGGCCTCGACGCCATCGAGCGCCGGGATCCAGGCCGAGACCAGGTTGGCGCTGTAGCCCGGGCGGAAGAACCGCTCGGTACCGGTGAACAGGTCGTGATGGTGCTCGTGCCAGCCGACGCCGTGACGGCCGACAAACGCCTCCGCGATCTTCTCCTCATCCTTGATCGCCGCGGTGGCGACCTGGAAGGCACCCGGCACGAACGCGGGGCTGCCCTCCTGGGCCAGCGCCAGCGACTGCTCCGGGCTGAGGAAGAACTCCTCCGCACGCGGGTCGTAGCTGACGTAGCCGCCGGCGGCCTGGTTGGCCAGCCACTCCTGCACGTAGCGCGGATCGGTGCCGGTGCGCGCCGCCAACTCCGACGCCGCGACCGGCGTGCCGTCGGCCATCGCCCGGTAGAGACCGAGGCGGTCCCCGATGACGACCAGCGCGGCGCTCACCGCCGCGCCGAGGTCGCCGACGAACCGGCCCATGAATTCATCGAGCTTCGCTTGGTCGATGCTCTGAGCGGTGGCGGCCATCGCTCACGCCTCGTCCCAGACCTGGATCACGGTCTGGCCGGAGATGGCGCCGCCTTCGAGCTCGATCACCGTCGCGCACAGCACGTTGGTGCCGTCCGGGTAGCGGCAGGCCACGCTGTAGGCGGCGCCGGTGGCGTCGAGGACCCGGTGCGTGACCGAGTGGGTCATGTCGCGGCCGTACATGTCCTCCAGCCAGGCCTGGATCTCCTCGCGGGTGCGCAGCACCCGGGGCGTCCCCGGTTGGGTGACCTTGTCGACGATCGTGACGACGGCGTCGGGCCCGTACATCGAGAGCTGGGTCGCGGCGTCGCGCTCCTCGGCGGCGTGCGTGAAGCGGTCGAGGTCGAACGTAAGGGTGGTGCTCATGGCTTCCTCCTTGTTGAGTGATGGTTGGTTCCGGCGTGCCATGTGGAGCGCACCTTCGCGCGGCCGCGTCCACGAGCCGTCAAACCGGCGTCAAAGCGCGCGGTACGCTTGGCCGGTGCTGCGCGCACGCCTGCTTGGCGGGCTCGAGGTCGAGCTGAACGGGGCCGTGATCGACTCGCCGGTGTCGCAGCGCCCATGGGCGCTGTTCGCCTACCTGGCGCTGGCGCCGCGGCCCGTGCCGCGGGGAGAGCTGGCCAGCCGGTTCTGGCCCGACGTGCTCGATCAGAGCGCCCGGGCCAGCCTGCGTAGCGCGCTGTGGACGCTGCGCCGCCAGATCGGCGACGCGCTCGCGGTGGAAGGCGAGCGCGTCGGGCTGAACTCGAGCGATCCGGAGACTGTGTGGATCGACGTGCGCGAGTTCGAGCGGCTCGCCGCCGACGATCCGAGGGGCGCGCTCGAGCTGTCCCACGGCGATCTGCTCGAAGGACTGGACGACGACTGGGCGGTCGAGGCACGCGACCGCCACCGGGCGCGCGTGATCGAGCTGCTCGAGACGATGGCCGCGGACGCGCAGCAGCGCGGCAACCCGCGCGAGGCGATCGAGCTGACGCGCCGGCAGGTCGAGCACGACCGCTTCGACGAGGCGGCTCACCGGCGGTTGATCGAGCGCCTGGACCAGGCAGGCGACCGGGCCGGCGCGATCCGTACCTACCGGACGCTCGCCGAGCGGCTGCGGCGGGAGCTCGGGGTGACGCCGTCCCGGCAGACGCGCGAGCTCGTCGAGCGGCTGCGGGCGGCCACGCCGGCGATCCCCGTGACGGGCGTGGCCGGCCCGGCACCCGCGCGGAGCCCGATGCCCGGCGCACTCCCGCTGATCGGACGCGAGCCGGAGATGGCCGAGCTCGAGCAGACGTGGGGCGCCGCCGCGAACGGCGCCGGCGCGGCGGCGGTGATCCGCGGCGAGGCGGGGATCGGCAAGACCCGGCTGGCCGGCGAGCTGCGCCTCCGCGCCGGCGCGTCGGGCGGGCTGACCGCGACGAGCGCCGCGCTCGACCTGGGCGGCAGCGCTCCGCTCAGCCTGTGGGCCGAGCTGATCCGAGAGCTGCTGCCCGGCCTCGAGGCGCCGCCGACCGAGGCGGCCTGGCCCGACGACCTGGCCGTGCTCACGGCCGAGCTGCCGGCGCACTTCGCGCGCGCCGGCACGCCGAGTGCGGCGGTGGCGCCGGATCTGCAGCGGACCCGGCTGTTCGAGGCGGTCGTGGCCCTGCTCGAGTGGGCGGCCCGGCAGGCGCCGCTGCTACTCGTGCTCGAGGACGTCCATACCGCGGACGGACCGAGCCTCGAGCTTGCCGGCTACGCCGCGCGGCGCGTGGCCGGGCTGCGGATCATGCTGCTGATGACCCGACGAGAGCTCCCGTCGAGCCCGGACGCCGACCGTTTGGAGCACGCGCTCCGCGCCCGCGGGTTGCTGGCCTGCGAGCTCGAGCTCGGCCCGCTGGCGCCCGGGCCGGTGGCCGCGCTCGCTCGCGAGGCGGCCAGGCTGAGCGAGGCCGAGGTGGAGCGGGTGGTCGAGCGCGCCGATGGCAACGCGCTGCTGGCCGTGGAGACCGCCCGGGCGCTCGGGCGGGGCAGCGAGGACGTCGCTCCCAGCCTGCGCGGATCGGTGCGGGCGACGCTGGCGGCGCTGCCGGCCGACGCGCGCGACCTGGTCGAGCTGGCCACGGTGGCTGCCCGGGCGATCGACGCCGAGGAGCTCGGCCGGTTGCCGCTCGAAGATCCCGAGCAGGCGGCGACCGCCGCGCTGCACTGCGGGTTGATGCTCGCGGCGGGTGACGGGATCGCGTTCCGCCACGCGCTGTTGCGCGACGCCGTGTACGAGGAGATCGCCGAGCCGCGCCGGCGGGGGCTGCACCATCGCTGGGCGCACGTGCTGCTCGCCTGCGAGCAGGCCGGCGCGATCCCGCGGCCCGCCGAGCTCGCGCGGCAGCTTCGGCTGGCGCGCGCCGACGCGGAGGCGGTGCCGCATCTGGCCCGGGCCGCGGCGAACGCGAGGAACGTCGGGGCGCTTGAGGAGGGCGTGGCCTTCGTCGAGGAGGCGCTCGGGATCGCGCCGGACAGCGCGGAGCTGTGGCTCGAGCTCGCCGAGCTCGAAGCCTGGCGTCACCGCCGCGAACCGTCCGAGCAGGCGTTCGGACGGGCGTTTGCGCTGCTGGAGGAGAGCGATCCGCTGGTTCTCGCCCGGGCTCGGCTCCAGCAAGTCCGCGCCAACCACGGTCCGATCTGCTATCCGCGCGTCGCCCTCGAGAGTGCCCGCGTCGCACTCGAGCTGATCGAGCGGACCCACCTGCCGGCAAGCGAGGAGCGGAGCGAAGCGCTGGCCGCTTGCGCATGGTGCGAGGCGGTGGCGGGAAGCGTGGATGAGGCCGAACGCCTGCTGCAAGCGCTGCGCGACCGACGCGAGGCGAATGACGACTGGCGCATCTACAACATCAGCCATGCGTGGGCCCTGGCGCTCATGCGCCGTGGTCGCTTTGTCGAATCGTACGGCCCGTCGATTACCGCGGGGGAGGCGAGCGAGCGCATCGGCCGTCCGGACGTCGTCTACGGGGCCTGGGTCAACGCGGCGGGCGCGGCGAGCGCGGCGGGTCAGCACGACCGCGCGCTCGACTTCCTGCAGCGAGCCGCCGCGGCGATCGCCGGCCGCGGGCTCAAAGGGATCGAAGTCGACCTGCTGGCCGCGAAGGCGTTTGTCCTCAGGGGCCTGGGGCGGCTCGAGGACGCGCGGCGAGCCGCCGAGGCCGAACAAACCGCGGCGGACCAACTCGCCCAGCCCGACCGGGTCGCCATGGCCAGCCACGATCGCGGGCTGGTTGCGCTGGAAGAGGGCGACTGGGCCCTGGCGGCTCCGCTGCTTCGCGCGTCGCTGGTCGAGGGCGCACCGATCAGCCGGCCGGTGACGCGGATCGCGCTGGCCGAGGCGCTGGCTCGGAGCGGACAGCCCGACCAGGCGGCCGAACAGCTTCGCGCCGCGGTGCTCGAACCGGTCTGCCCGAGCGACTTCCCGGCCACGCTCGTGCCACGGCTCGCCCGCGTGCAGGGTCTGATCGCGCGGGCGCGCGAGCACCATGTCGAGGCGGAACGGCGGCTCGAAGAGTCGATCGCCGGCTGGGAGCGCCTGCTCGCCGCGAACCTCCGGGCCGAGAGCCTGGCCGGCGTGCTGGCCGACCTCGGGCGCCCCGTGGTCGGTCTGGTCGAGCCCGAGCGAGAGCTGGCCCGGGCTCGCGCCGATCTGCAAATGATCCGAGAGGAGAGAGGGAGTGCCGTCGTTTCATGACACCACGACCTCGGCCGCGCCGCCCGAGGAGGTGTGGAAGCTGCTGTACGACCCGGCCCGGTTTCCCGACTGGTGGGCGGGCATCAGCACGGTCGACCTGGGCGCGTCCGGCAAGTACACGATGTACCCCGAGGGGTATCCGGACTTCCCGATGGCACAGTTGCTCGAGACCGCGCGCGAGGAGCAGCGAGTGACCGTCTCGTGCCTGGTGTCCGACCTGCGCTTCGAGTGGCGCCTGGCGCCCGCGGGAGAGGGCACGCTGATCACCGTCGACGTGGAGATCCCCGACGCCGAGGCCCATCGTCTGGGGACTCAACGTGAGATGATCAGCGCCTCGATGCGCCGCCTGGCCGAACTGGCGGCGGGCCCATAAATCCGGATAGGAGGAGAGGTCATGGAGGCGACGACGACGCGCACCCCCCAGGAGGTGTTCCAGCACCACGGCGAGGCGCTGATGGCAGAGGATCTCGACGGGATCGTGGCCGACTACTCCGACGACGCGGTGGTCATGACGCCGGACGGCGTGCTGCGTGGGAAGGACGGGGTGCGCCAGGCGTTCGTCAAGCTGCTCGGCGACCTTCCGGGCGCCAAGTGGGAGCTGCCCACGATGCTGTTCGAGGACGACATCCTGCTGCTCGAGTGGAAGGCCGTGTCCGAGAAGGTCAAGGCAGAGGACGGGATCGACACGTTCGTGTTCCGCGACGGCATGATCCGCGTGCAGACCGTGCGCTACACACTGACGCCGACCGGCTGATCTGAGGCAAACTTCCTCAATCCTCATCTCGGTCGCGCGGGCACGCTTGAGCGGGTGATTTCCGGGTAGTAGGCATCGCGTGATTGAGCGCGACCCAAGGATGCAGATGGGGGCCTACATCACCGACGGGATCGACCTGTATGAGGTCACCGGGATGCAGCGGGGACCGGGCGTGATGGGCATGTCGACGGTACGGATCAGCGTCGAGAACTGCCGCAACCTGCGCTGCCTGGAGTTCCTCCCGGACAAGATTCGCACCGCCTTCGAGCTGGTCCGGTCCGCGCCCGAGGGGCGCTGCCCGGACGTGCTCGAGGACATCAGCTGGGACCCCGATCCCGCGGTGCCCGAGCAGCGCGCGGCCTAGCGCCGCTATCCCCCCGCGGGGATCAGGATGCCGCGGCCCTGAAGCCGGCCGCCCTCGAGGTCGGCCATCGCGTCGTTGATCGCGTCGAGCGGATAGGTCGTCGTGTGCAGCGTAACCTGGCCCTGCGCGGTCAGCGTCATCAGCTCCTCGAGGTCGGCGTACGTGCCGACCAGGTTGCCGATGAACGAGATCTCGCGGGAGATCACGTCGATCGTCGGGATGTCGATGTTCTCGCCGTAGCCGATCACGTAGTAGAAGCCGCCGTCGCGGACCATCGCGATGCCGTCCTCGATCGCGCCCTTCTCGCCGACGAAGTCGATGATCGCCTCGGCGCCGAGCCCGTCGGTCATCTCCTTGACCGTGTCGACGTGCTTGGACCCATCGACGCGCACCGTGTGGTCGGCGCCCAGTTCGCCGGCCAGCGCCAGCGCCTTCTCGGACGGATCGATCACGATGATCTCGGCCGGCGTCATCGCCTTCAGGCACTGGATGCCGATGTGGCCGAGGCCGCCGGCGCCGATCACCACCGCGTGGGTGCCGGCGGTCAGCACCGGGATCGCCTTCTTGACCGCATGGATCGCGGTCAGGCCGGCGTCGGCCAGCGCCGCGATGTCCTTCGGCTCGAGCCCGGGGCCGAGCTTCACCACCGACCTGGCCGAGGTCAACAGGAAGTCGGCGAACCCGCCGTCCCGGTTGATCCCGGGGAACGAGCCGTTCAAGCAGTGCATGTCGTCGCCGCGCCGGCACGGCCCGCACAGCCCGCAGGTGATGTACGGGTGCACGATCACCGTGTCTCCGACCTCGACGTTGGTCACCGCCGAGCCGACCTCATGGATCCAGCCGGCGTTCTCGTGCCCCGGCGTGTACGGCAACACGACCTGAGACTTCTCCGCCCACTGCCCCTCCTGGATGTGCAGATCGGTCCGGCACAGACCGGCCGCGCCGATGCGGACGATCACGTCGAGCGGCCCGAGCGCCTTGGGCTCGTCGACCTCGTCTAGCGTGAGCGCCTCGTGGTAGGCGTGCAGCCTTGCGGCCTTCATCCCAACACCACCTCCTCTGGATCTTCGATGTCCACTCCGTGGCGAACGCGCAGCAGCGACCGGCAGATGCCGCCGTTGACCTCGAGGCTGAGGCGCATGAGCCGCGCCGTGCGCAGCCAGCGCATGAGCTCGCCGGCGAGCACCGGCTCCCCGCTGGGCAGCACGAACGCCGGCGAATCGGGATCGTGCGTCAGCCCGAGCCGGCGGCGCAGCTCGACGCAGCGCCGCGCATCGGGAACGTCGGGCAGCTCGGCCAAGCGCAGCGCGGCGATGTCGTCGGGCGTGCCGCCGCCGGCCAGCAGCGCCTCGCACAGGCGCGACTGGCGCCCGACGAGCGCCTTGCGCAGGAACAGCTCGCGCAAGGCGTCGAGATCGTCGTCCTCGGTCTCGCCGGGAAACGCGCCGGTGAATCCCTCTCCCCGCGCGAGCGCGCCGTTGATCTCCGCGCCGGTGTAGTGGTCCTCCAGGCGGACCGTGACCCCGCGGATGCCCGGCACCCGGTGCAGCACCCGGCGCGCGTCGGCCGCCATCAGGAACGCGAAGTTCGGTGCGCACTGCGGCGTGGGCAGCCGCAGTGCCACCTCCACGTCCCCCTCGGGACTGACCTCGCACGAGGACACGAACCCGAGCGTGGTGATCGGCTCATCCAGCTCGGGATCGTGGACCTCGCCGAGCGCGTCGAGCACGCTCGCGCTCAAGGCCGCGGTCATGCGGACTCGACGAGCTGCGCGTCCTCCTTCGCGGCTGGAGTCTCGCCGGGTAGCTGCAGCTCGGCCGGGACGTCGATGCCGTACAGCTTGGCGGCGTTCAGCCCGATGATCTTCTTCTTGCCGATGGTGGTCAGGGTCGGGTAGTCCGAGTACTCCTCGGTGTCCGGCATGGTCCAGTCGACGAACCCCTCGACCTGCCACTTCGGCTCCCAGATCGCGTAGTCGCTCCCGAACAGCATCTTGTCCTCGCCGACCCAGAACAGGAGCTCACCCATGACCCGGGCGAAGAACCGCGGCCGGGAATGCATCAGCCCGCCGATCACGACGGCCAGGCCGGCGTAGACATTCGGCTCCTGGGTCGCGATGTAGCAGAAGTCGTCGATCCGCGGCAGGCCCACGTGCTCGACGATGAAGTTGAGCTCGGGGTTGCTCGTGGCGGCGACGTCGATGTCCTTGTGGTCGAACCCGTCCTTGTCGAGCGGCCAGATCGTCGGGCCCTTGTGGGCGTGGACGTTCTTGATCCCGAGCTCCTTGCACTTGTCGAGGAAGATCTGCGCCTCGGGGTCGGTCAGCTTCCAGCCGCGCGATCCGTTGTGCCACTCGGCGGTGTAGACCTTGACGCCCTTCAGGTTGTAACGCTTGGCGTCCTCCTCGAGCTGCTTCAGTCCCGCCTCGCCCTCGCGGGGATCGAACCGGCCGTTGAGGATGATCTTGTCCGGATACTTCTCGGCCAGGCTCGCGTTGCGCTCGGTCGTGTTGAAGCCGTCGATGTACCACGACTTGAGGTAGGTCGACTGGAGGATCCCGACGTCGATGTGGCCCTCTTCGAAGACGTCGTGGACGTAGTCGTCCTCGGAATACTTCTGGAACTTCTCGAGCGGCCAGTGCGTCTCGGCCGGACCCAGGCCCATGTACGCGTGGAAGCATTCGATCCAGCCCTTCGCGTACTGCTCCTGCCCCTTGACCCAGTTGGCGGGACTCGCGTCCCAGAAGTGCTGGTGTTCGTCGACGACGAAGTACTTCTCGCCATCCTTCTCGTACATGCCCTCTCCTCTCGACGATCGGTGGAGTGACTCTACTCCGACGCCGGTGGCGGGCTCGAGGTTTTTCTGGGCCTCGCCTGGGAATCCGGCGCCACGCGGATCGGGGTGCGGGACGTGGCTGCGCCGGATTCCCCTAGCTCGGCGTCCGTGGGGCCTCGCGGCCCCGTCCGGTCAGGTGGCGCGGTCCGGGGAGCGGGGTCGCCCGGCGGCCCGCGGGGCGCCCAGCCGCCGCCACTGATCCGCCACTCGCGGCCGCCTGCGGCGCGAGTGGCGGGCTGGTTGCGCTATGCGCGAGTGAACCGCCGTTCACCGCGGGCCGGGCGACGAGTGTCGAGAAACTCGCGGCCCGAGCGTCAGTCGTCGGGGTCCTGCGGCGTGGGGAAGTCGCGGTCGATCAGCTCGATCCGGTAGCCGTCCGGATCGGCCACGAAGCAGATGCGGCCGATCTCGGGGCGGCCGCCCGGTGAGTAGGGCGGCTTCTCGGGCTCGACGCCGTCGGCGGCCAGCGTGGCGAGCAGCGCGTCGAGGTCGTCGACCACGACCGCCATGTGGTTGTAACCGTTGCCGATGTCGTACGGCTCCTCGCGACCGCGGTTGACGGTCAGCTCGAGCGTGTCGCCGTCGCCGGGCAGCCCCATGTAGATGTTGTAGGCGGTCTCGAAGTTGAGCCGTCCACGGCGCTCGAAGCCGAGCGCCTCGTAGAAGCGCACCGACGCCTCGGGATCTCGGACGCGGACGCAGGTGTGGACGTAGCGCATCGGCGGGAATCTACCTGGGTAGGACAGCCAGGATGTCGACCGAGGAGAACGCGATGAGCGGGAGCGAGGAGACCAAGCCGACCGAGCAGCGGGGCGGAGCGCCGCCGGGCGAGCAGGAGGCGCGCGAGAAGGGGCCGTGGGCGGCCCGGGCGAGCGAGGGGGTGGTGCCGCCCGAGCTAGGCGGCTCGGACGCACCGGACGAGCGTCTGCCCGAGGATCCCGAGCTGGGCAGCGAGGTGCTGGGCCGGCCGGCGAGCTCCGAGGCGCCCGCCACCGAGTCGGGCATCGACCCGCACGGCGGAGATCAGGCCGATGCGACCGAGCAGGGCGGGCCCGAGTCGCCCGCCGGCGCCGAGCCGGATCTCAAGGACGCCGGAAGCGGCCCGCGCCAGGTCGACGTGGACTCCGCCGGCTGATAGCGGCGCGAGGCCGCCGGCGCGCCAGTCCGACGAGCCGACTTCCTCGCGCCTTGACACCCAGCCGGGGCGAGTCCTGTGCCCGGGGGACCGAGCTGTGCGGGCACCCTTACCCGGAGGTCTCGTCGGCTAACAGACGGGCCAGGCGGGATCGGCGCGCTGGTCGGGCTTCTGCGGATGCAGAGCCGCTCCGCAACGCGGTAGGTTGACGGCATGACGAGCGAGATGCACGATCTGTCGCGCGAGGAGTGCCTGGAGCTGCTGGCGGCCAACGGCGTCGGCCGGCTCGCGGTGAGTGGCAAGGACGCGCCGGTGATCCGGCCGGTCAACTATGCGTTCGATCAGCCCTCGCAATCGGTGGTGTTCCGCACCGCCCCGGGGTCCAAGTTCTATGCCCTGCTGCGCCAGAACGCGGCCACGTTCGAGATCGACGGGGCCGACGGCGCCAACCGCACCGGCTGGAGCGTGATCATCGTCGGCGCCACCGAGGAGGTCACGAACCCGGCCGACGTGCGGCGTCTGGACGGACTCGGACTCGAGCAGTGGGCACCGGGCGAGAAGCCCCACTGGGTGCGGATCCGGGCGTGGACGGTGTCCGGGCGGCGGATCATCGCGGGAGAGGCCGCGGACGCTCCGGCCGGCGGTTAGCGCGCGAGACCGCGGACGCCTCGGCCAGCGGTTAGAGTGACCGCGGAGCTTTCCTCGCCCGCGTGAACGCGACGACCTCACCCAAGCAACCGTTTGATGTGCTGATCGCCGGCGGCGGCGTGGCCGCCCTTGAGGCCGCGTTGGCGCTTCGGGACCTGGCCGGGGACCGGGTGCGGACCACGCTGCTGGCGCCCGACTCGACGTTCGTGTATCGCCCGGCGCGGGTGAAGGAGCCGTTCGGCTACGCGACAGCGCGGACCTACCCGCTCGCCGAGCTGGCCGGGGACATCGGCGTGGAGCTGGTCGTGGACCGTTTCAGGTCACTGGACGCCGGCCGGTCGGTCGTGCACACCGAGCACGGCAAGGAGCTCGGCTTCGACGCGCTGCTGCTCGCGATCGGAGCCCAACTGCGCCCGGCCTTCAGCCACGGCCTGGCCGTCGACGACAGCCGGATCGACGAGCAGCTGCATGGGCTGGTGCAGGACGTCGAGGAGGGTTATGTGCACTCGATCGCGTTCGTGACGCCGGCGACCATGGCATGGCCGTTGCCCGTGTACGAGGTGGCGCTGATGATGGCGCGCCGCGCATACGAGATGCAGACCGAGGTGGCGATCACGATCACCACGCCAGAGGACGCGCCGCTGGCCGTGTTCGGAGACAAGGTGAGCGTCGCGGTCGGCCGTCTGCTCAAGCAGAACGGGATCACGACCCTCACCTCCGCTCACGCCTCGGTGCCCGAAGCGGGGACGGTTGTCGTCCAGCCCGGCGACCGGACGCTCAAGGTCGACCGGATCATCGCCCTGCAGCAGCTCTACGGGCCGTCCACGCCGGGGGTCCCGGGCGGAGCCGAAGGCGGCTTCATCCCGATCGATGCCCACTGCCGGGTGCGCGGCCTCGAGAACGTGTTCGCCGCCGGTGACGCGACCGACTTCCCGGTCAAGTTCGGAGGGCTCGCCGCTCAGCAGGCGGACACCGCGGCCGAGACGATCGCGGCGATGGCGGGCGCGCCGGTCGAGCCCCACAAGTTCGATCCGGTGCTGCAGGCCATCCTGCTCGGCGCCGACAAGCCGCTGTACCTCAGTGCGCACGTGACCGGCGGGCACGGATCGAACTCCGAGATCGGCGAGGAGCCGCGCTGGTCCCCGCCGGTCAAGATCGCGGCCAAATACCTGGCGCCATATCTCGCCTCGCGCGATGGCGACGCCGTGTGAGGTTCACGTCGCGGTAACGCCCGCGCCGGGTAACGGAGCGACCATGACCCATGACCATGACCGAAACCGCCGTGAGCACTGAGTCCTATCTTTCCGATGACGAGCTGAGCGCCCTGCAGGCGTGGTGGCGCGCGGCCAACTATCTGTCGGTGGGGCAGATCTACCTGCTCGACAATCCGCTCCTGCGTGAGCCGCTTCGCCCCGAGCACGTCAAGCCGCGCCTGCTCGGCCACTGGGGAACCACGCCAGGGCTGAACTTCCTCTACGTACACATGAACCGGGCGATCCGGGCCCGCGGTCTCAGCACGATCTACGTCACGGGTCCCGGCCACGGCGGGCCCGGGCTGGTGGCCAGCGCGTACCTGGACGGGACCTACAGCGAGGTCTACCCGCGCATCGCACGCAACCACGAGGGCCTGCGGCGCCTGTTCCGGCAGTTCTCGTTCCCCGGGGGGATACCCAGCCACGTCGCGCCCGAGACGCCCGGCTCGATCAACGAGGGTGGCGAGCTGGGCTACTCGCTGGTTCACGCCTACGGCGCCGTGTTCGACAACCCCGACCTGGTCGCGCTGTGCGTGGTGGGGGATGGCGAGGCCGAGACCGGGCCGCTGGCGACCAGCTGGCACTCGAACAAGTTCGTGAATCCCGCTCGCGACGGCGCGGTGCTCCCGGTGCTGCATCTGAACGGCTACAAGATCGCCAACCCGACGGTGCTGGCGCGGATCACCCACGACGAGCTGCGCGCGCTGTTCGAGGGCTACGGCTACTCGCCCCGGTTCGTCGAAGGCTCCGACCCGGAAGAGATGCACAGGCTGATGGCGTCGACGCTCGACGAGGCGCTCGACGAGATCGCGGCGATCCAGGAGCGAGCCCGGCGTGGCGGGCCCGGCGCGGGATCCGGAGACGCGCGCCCGCGCTGGCCAATGATCGTTCTGCGCAGCCCGAAGGGGTGGACCGGGCCGAAGGAAGTGGACGGGCTGCCCGCCGAGGGCAGCTTCCGCTCCCACCAGGTGCCGTTCGGCGAGGTGCGCACGAACCCCGGGCACCTGGCCCTGCTCGAGGAGTGGCTGCGCTCCTACCGGCCCGAGGAGCTGTTCGACGAGCATGGTGCGGTCTTCGAGCACGTCACGGCGCTGGCGCCGGATGGCGAGCTGCGGATGAGCGCGAACCCGCACGCCAACGGGGGCCTGTTGCTGCGCGACCTCGAGCTGCCCGATTTCCGCGACTACGCGGTGGAGGTCCGCTCGCCGGCCAGCACCAGGACCGAGGCGACCCGCGTGCTCGGTGGCTGGCTGCGCGACGTGATGAAGGTCAACTCCGATCGGTTCCGGGTGATGGGACCGGACGAGACCGCATCCAACCGGCTAGGGGCGCTGTTCGAGGCGACCAACCGGGTCTGGGAGGCCGAGATCCTCCCCACCGACGACCACCTCGCGCCCGACGGCCGCGTGATGGAGGTGCTGTCCGAGCACCTGTGCCAGGGGTGGCTCGAGGGCTACCTGCTGACCGGCCGCCACGGTCTGTTCAACTGCTACGAGGCGTTCATCCACATCATCGACTCGATGTTCAACCAGCACGCCAAGTGGCTGAAGGTGACGCGGCACATCCCATGGCGGCGACCGATCGCATCGCTGAACTACCTGCTCTCGAGCCACGTGTGGCGCCAGGACCACAACGGCTTCTCCCACCAGGATCCCGGCTTCATCGATCACGTGGTGAACAAGTCGGCCGACATCATCCGGGTGTATCTCCCGCCGGACGCGAACTGCCTGCTGTCGGTGGGCGACCACTGCCTGCGCAGCCGCCACTACGTCAACGTGGTCGTGGCCGGCAAGCAGCCCGCGCTCGATTACCTCACGATGGACGAGGCCATCGCCCACTGCACGCGCGGACTCGGCATCTGGGAGTGGGCGTCCAACGACGCCGGCCAGGAGCCCGATGTGGTCCTCGCCTGCGCCGGTGACATCCCCACGGTGGAGACCGTGTCGGCGGCAGCGATCCTGCGGGAGCGTCTGCCCGACCTGCGCGTGCGGGTGATCAACGTGGTCGATCTCATGCGCCTGCAGCCCGAGGGCGAGCACCCGCACGGCATGCCGGACGCCGAGTTCAACGCGCTGTTCACGATGGCGCGGCCGGTGATCTTCGCCTACCACGGCTATCCGTTGCTGATCCACCGCCTGACCTACCGCCGGGCCAACCACCACAACATCCACGTCCGCGGCTACAAGGAGGAGGGGACCACGACGACGCCGTTCGACATGGTGATGCTCAACGACCTCGACCGCTTCCACCTGGTGATGGACGTGATCGACCGGGTGCCCGGCCTGGGGGAGCGCGCTGCACACCTCCGCCAGGAGATGGCCGACGAGCGGCTGCGCCACCGCGCCTACACGCGCGAGGTCGGCGACGATGCTCCGGACGTGCGCGACTGGGTCTGGCCGGGATCGCCGGCCGCCTCGCAGTTCGGGGCCCCTGCTGCGTCGGACACCTCGGCCGACATGTAGACACCGGTTGCGGGTGCTGGTCGTCAACGCGGGCTCGAGCAGCGTGAAGCTCTCGCTGCTCGGCCCCGAGGACGAGCAGCTGGCCGACCGCGAGCTGGCGGCCGCCCGCTCCGAACTCGACCCGGTCGAGCTGCGGGCGGCACTCGGCGAAGGCCTTGGTGAAGCCGACGCGGTCGGGCACCGGATCGTGCACGGCGGCGAGCGCTACCGCGCGCCGGCGCGGATCGATCCCGCGGTGCGCAGCGGGCTCGAGGAGCTGGTCGACCTCGCGCCGCTTCACCAGCCGAAGTCGCTGGCCGCGCTCGACGCCGTGTCGAGCGCGCTGCCCGGGCTGCCGGCGGTGGCCTGCTTCGACACCGCGTTTCACGCGACGCTCCCCGACGCGGCGGCGCGGTATGCGCTGCCCGCGGGGTGGACCGCGCGCTGGGGCCTCAGGCGCTACGGGTTCCACGGTCTGTCCCACGCCTGGGTGGCGCGCCGGGCGCCCGAGTTGCTCGGGGCGTCCGCTGACGGCTTGCGCATCGTGAGCTGCCACCTGGGAGCGGGCGCGTCGCTGTGCGCGATCGCCGGCGGACGCTCGGTCGAGACGACGATGGGGTTCACGCCGCTCGAGGGATTGGTGATGGCCACCCGTTCGGGCAGCGTCGATCCCGGGCTGTTGCTCTGGCTGCTCGAGCGCGAGGCGCTGACCACGGCTGAGCTCGGGCGCGCGCTCGAGCACGAGTCGGGGTTGCTCGGTCTGGCCGGCACCGCGGACATGCGCGAAGTGCTGGCCCGGGCGGAGCAGCGCGATCCGGTGGCCCGGCTGGCGGTGGACGTCTACCTCCATCGCCTGCGCGCCGGCATCGCCGCGATGACCGCGGCGCTGGGGGGCCTCGACGTGCTCGTGTTCACCGGTGGCGTCGGGGAGCGCTCGGCCGAGATCCGGGCCGGCGCGGCCACCGGCCTCGGCTACCTCGGCGTGGCGATCGACCCGGACCGCAACGGTGCGGCGGCCGGCGACGCGGAGATCACCGCCCGGGCCGCCCCCGCTTCGGTCCGCACGGTCGTGTTGCACGCGCGCGAGGACTTGCAGATCGCGCACGAGACGCGCCGGGTGCTTGGTTCCTAAGAGAGTTATTAGTCAAGGGCGCTTAACCAGTAGTTGACCGCAAGTGGGCCGCGTGCATGTCCTGATGGCCGGGGACGCCGTCCGCCATACGGTTCAGCGCCATGTCCGCCGCGATCTTCAACCTAAATGGCCACGCCACGTACGTGCACTGGCACTTCATCCAGTTGTCGGTGCCGAACGTCGTCGTGCTCGTGCTGATGGTGATCGTGTTCTTCGCCGCGATCCTGCTGCCGTTCCCGAAGCACGGCATGGGAGAAACCGACTCATGAGCGTCACCACCGAAGCCGACGAGCGCTCCTGGTCCGCGCGCCTGCGCCGGCGCGCCGTCGCCACCCTGCCGCCCGAGAAGCTGCTGCCGGACAAGCAGCCTTCGTACGTCGCCTCGTGGATCTACGTGTTCGGCGTCCTGTCGCTGAGCGCGCTGGCCGTGATCATCGTGTCGGGCATGATCCTGACCCTGAAGGGCCCCAGCTGGTGGCACTTCACCGGCGTCGGGCACTTCTTCAACAGCATCCACCTGTGGTCGGTCGAGCTGTTCTTCTTCGTCATGGTCATCCATCTATGGGGCAAGTACTGGATGGCCGCTTGGCGCGGTGGGCGCGCGCGGGTGTGGATTACGGGCGCCGTCACCTTCCTGGTGGCGATCCCGTGCGCGCTCACCGGATACGTCTCGCAGCAGAACTTCGACGCGCAGTGGATCTCGACCCAGGCCAAGGACGCGATGAACTCGGTCGGCATCGGCGCGTTCTTCAACCTGCTCAACTTCGGGCAGATGTACAGCTACCACGTGCTGCTCCTTCCCCTGGCGGTGGTGGGCATCGTGATCGCGCACATCCTGTTGGTGCGTACGCACGGGGTGGTGCCGCCGTTCGTGCTCGAGGGTCAGGCGCAGGAGAGCGCACCGCCGAGCGAGCCGCCGGTGGAGCAGGAGGTGATGTCATGAGCCGCAAGGAGCGACACGCGTACGACATCGCCACCTACGAGAACTGGAAGGGCGGCTACCGCTCCTACGACATAGTCAAGGAGGCATGCATCGCGTTCGGCCTGGTGCTCGCCGCGTGCGTCGTCCTGACCATCCTGTTCTCCTCGCCCGACGAGAAGCCGAGCACGGTGCAGAGCTGGTCGCGGGCCGACCCGGTGGACTTCGTCACCACGGCGACCACCGAGCTCGACGGCTCGAGTGGGACCGGCGGCTACGGCGCGCCGTACAACCACGCCTCCGACGGGCAGCACATCGGACCCATCCGCCTCCAGAAGTGGCTTGGAGTGAGCCACCCGATCGACACCGCGCAGGACTTCGTGCTTGCGCCGCTGCGCTCGATCCCCGGCCAGCCGGCGCTCCAGAGCGCGGTCAGTACGTATGAGTCGGCCTCGGCCAAGCAGCAGTCGGCGTGGACGACGGCCTACGAGAACGCGCTCGGGAAGGCGAAGGCGAACTCCGACGGCTCGATCTCCGTGCCGGCCGGAAGCTACGGCCCGCTGCCGGTCATGATGCCTGCGCTGCTGAGCTTCGCCGAGTCGGGCGGTCTCGACGGCGCGCTCCTGACCAGCAAGCAGTTCTACCAGACCGACTACACCAAGCCGCTGCTGTTCATGGCCGACGGAGGAGTGCTGGCCAACCGCGCGGAGGCCGAGCACCTGCTCGGCGGGCAGTGGGGGATGATGAACGAGACCGGCAGCTACCCCGGCCAGGTGTGGCTGTGGCTCTACACCTTCTGGTATCAGATCAAGCCGTTCACGAGCTCCTGGGCAGCCAACGCCGACATCGCGGTCATGGCGGTCATGGCGGTGCTGAGCCTCGCGCTGATCCTCATCCCGTTCATACCGGGCCTGCGCGACATCCCGCGCTGGATCCCGATCTACAAGCTGATCTGGCGACAGCACTACAGACGGGCCTGAGCCGCGGCCGGAAAGCGAGCCGCCCACGGCTCGAGTTCCACCGCTGCGGCGTTGATCACGAACGAGATCGTGTGGTACCAGCCGGCGGTGATCGTCAGCTCGAGGATCTGCTCCGAGGTGAAGTGGCGCTCGAGGGCCGCGTAGGTCGCATCGGACACCGTGGCCGTGTCGTGCAGCTCGTCGGCGGCGCGGAGGACCGCCGCGTCAGGCTCCGAAGGCCACGCCCGGCCGTCCGCGTCGCCGGCCGCGGTGGCGGCGACCTCCGTCGGCGTGAGGCCGACCGCCTCGGCGAAGAACGTCGCGTGGACGCCCCACTCGTACTCGGCGCCGCAGCGCGCACACGTGCGCAGGATCATCAGCTCGCGGACGCGCGGCTCGAGCAGACCGTGGCCGAGGATGCCGGCGCCGAGCGGCCGCATGCGGGCAAACAGCGACTCGTGCACGGCCAGGGTGCGGAACAGGTGCAGCGGCTCGAGGTCGCTTCCCCGCGGCATCCACCGCGCGAGCATCTCCGCGGTGGCGGGATCGTACGGGGGCTCGACCGGTGGGATGCGGGGACCTGTCATGATTCGCGCTCGCTTCGGAAACCGTAGCGCTTCGAAAAGAAAAGCGCAAGCCCGACCGTAAAAGGCGGTCCTTCGACGTGACCAAGACCCCGAAACCAGGCCGGCCGGTCCGGGGCTCCGAGACGGGGCGGCCGATCATGGCGCTGCTCGATCTGCTCGGGCGACGGTGGGCGCTGCGCGCGATCTGGGAGCTGCGCGATGAGCCGCTCTCCTTCCGCCAGCTCCAGTCGCGCTGTGGGGCGATCAGCTCCTCGGTGCTGGCCGACCGGCTGGCCGAGCTGCGCGCGGCGGGGATCGTCGATACGACCGACGACGGGTATCAGCTGACCGGCGAGGGGCGGGAGTTGCTCGAGCTCTACCCGCCGCTGGACGCGTGGGCGGAGCGCTGGGCTGCGCGCGAGCGCGGTGGTCGTTAGGACTCGCGGAAGCCCGGGCCCTAGAGGGCCAGCCAGCGCGTGACCTGATCCTCGTCCCACTCGAGGCCGTTGCCCGGCCGCGCCGGCGCGGTGCTCACGCCATCGACCACCTCGACCGCCCGCACTCGGGTACGACGGATCGTCAGCCGGGCCTCGGCCGCGTCGGGTTGTGTCATACCTGAGAGCTTCTCAGGCCAGCGCGAGCTCGCGCTCGCCGGTGCGGCGGTGGTGCTCGATCAGCACGGCGTCGCGGAGGACCTCGAACTCCTGGGTGCGCAGATCGGTCACGGTGTCGACCCCGGCCTCGGCGGTCCGGCGGAAGCGACGCACCATGTACACGGCGGTCAGGCAGCCGCTCAGGCTGACCAGGTTGCCCGAGCCCAGGACCAGGGCGTGATAGCCGAGCAGGTTCACGAACGCCAGCGACGTGTTGGTGGCGATGAGTGTCGTCATGTGTGGCAGTAGGGGTTGGGATGTCGGCCCTCTGCCTCCCCGGCCCCTCTAATCGGACGGGATCCAGATAACCCCCAATCCGAGCCGTCAACCGGCGCTGACGCCCAGGATCAGCTCGGCCGCCTCGACCGGGACGTCCAGCTGTGGGCAGTGGCCGACGTCGTCGAGCAGCACCCAGTCGGCGTGGGGGAGCCAGTCGCTTCGGTAGCGACTTGCGGCCGAGGGCCATGGGAGCAGCCGATCTTCGGTGCCCCACACGATCCGCACCGGGCAGTCGATGCGGTCGGCCGCGAGCTCCCAGCGGAAGCGCTCGGCGTGCTCGACGAGGCGGACGACGTCCGGGCAGCCGGCCACGCCGCAGATCAGATGGGCGACCAGGTCGGGCGGGATGTGCTCGTAGTTCACGGTGATGAGCTGGGTCGCGCGCCGGCGGCCGTCCGGGGTGGCGGCGATCGCGTCGGCGTAGGGCGCGAGCGTGGTCAGCAGTTCGCGCAAATCGACGAACCCTTCGAGCATCCGGTGAACGGAGGCGTCCATCTCGCGCCAGCCGCCGGCCGGCGCGAGCGCCACCACCGACCGGGCCCGCCCGCGGGCGGCGAGCTCGAGCGCGAGGAACCCACCGAGCGAGTTGCCGACCAGGTGCGCGCGGTCGAACCCGGCCTCGTCCATGGCTCGTTCGATCGCGTCGGGCAATGTCTGATCGGACAGCACGTCGGGCAGGCGCGGCCCGCCGGCGTGGCCGGCCAGCGTCACCGCCAGCACGTCGTGGCGGCGCTCGAGTGCCGGCAGCACCAGCTCCCACATCCGCCAGGTGCCGGTGAAGCCGTGCAGGCAGACGAGCGGCGGGCCCGAGCCGCCGCGATGCGAGGGGGTGAAGACAAACGACACGCCTGTGAGGCTAGGGTGCGCTGTCGTGGGGAGCACCCTGATAGCGCTCGTGATGGCGCCGGCGCTGGCCGGCGTGTCGACCGTCGTGGCGCGGCGCTGGGGCGAGCGCGCCGGCGGGATGGTCAGCGCCTTTCCGGCCATCGTCGGCCCGGTGCTGTTGATCGTCGCGCTCGAGCACGGCCGCGGCTTCGCCGCCCGCGCGGCCAACGGGACGCTGCTCGGCCTGGTTTCGCTGGCCGCCTTCGCGCTCGCCTACGGGCGCGTGGCTCGCCGGCACGGGTGGCGGCCGAGCTTGATCTCGGGATGGGCAGGCGCCGCGGTGGCCGGTCTGGCCGTCGGGCTGGCGGCCGGCGGCTTCGGCTCGCCGGCCGGGCTCCTGGTCGCGGCGGCCGCGCTGGCGCTGGCCTGTCGCGCGCTGCCTGCGGCGGATGCCAGTGGAGCGGGACCGCGGCCGCGACGAACCGCCGTCCCGCTGCGGATGGCGAGCGCGGCGCTGCTCGTGGCCGTGCTCTCGGCGGCCGCCGGCGCCGTCGGCCCGCTGATCGGCGGGATGCTGGCCGCGCTGCCAGTGCTCGCGTGCGTGCTGGCCGTGTCCACCCATCGCGAGGCGGGGGCGCCGGCCGTGATCGGGCTCCTGCGCGGAATGCTGGCCGGGATGGGCTCGTTCGTGCTCTTCTGCCAGGTGATCGCGCTGGCGATCGTGCCCTACGGGATGGCGCCGGCGTTCGCGGCCGCGACGCTGGGCGCGCTGATCGTCCAGGCGCTCACGGTCTACTCGGTCCACTCCACGCTGCGCCGCCAGAGCTCCGCGGCCAGGCCGGCCGTCGCCACCGCCGACGGCTCCTTGCGCCGGCAGTCGTCGTAGTAGCCGCCGCTCTCGCCGGCCACCTCGGGCGAGGTGGCGCAATACAGCGAGGTCCTCGCCCCCTGCTCGGGTGACTGCATGCGCCACTTCATCAGTGGACGCACGGGCCACCAGACGCCCCGCCAGATGTCCGACGCGATCACGCCAGGATGCAGCGCGTAGGTGGTCACCCCCGTTCCCTCGAGCCGGCGGGCCAGCTCCTGGGCGTGGAGCACATTGGCCAGCTTGGACACCGAGTACTCGCGCAGTCCGGTGAACGACCTGGTCCGCCGATGCACGGCCTCCCAGTCGATCCCCGGCGCGTCGTAGTGGGCACCGCTGGCCACGTTGACGATCCGAGCCGGTGCGCTGGAACGCAGGCGGTCGAGCAGCCGGCTCGTCAGCACGAACGGCCCCACGTGGTTGGTCCCGAAGGCGATCTCGAACCCGCTGGCCGTCATCCCGTGCGCGCCGGCCAGGCCGGCGTTGTTGATCAGCCCATGGAGCGGCTCGCCGGTGGCGAGGAACGTGTCGGTGCACCGCCTCACCGAGTCGAGATCGCCGAGGTCAAGCGACAGCAACTCGAGCTGGCGGTTGCCGGTCTGGGTCGCGATCTCCTCGATCGCCCGGCGCCCTCCCTCCTGCGATCGGCAGGCGAGATGCAGCCGGGCGCCCCGCGCGGCCAGCGCCCGGGCGGTCTCCCGGCCGATCCCGGTGTTGGCGCCGGTGATCAGGAACGTGCGGCCGTCGAGGTCGCCAGCGGGCATGGGCGCGCACCTTACCGGCCGTCAAGCCGCGGACGGAATATGCCGATGCTGGTCCTGACCGTGAGCACGACGAAGCGCAACGACATGGCCCTGCTCGGCATCGCGCTGCTCGCCTGCGGCCTCGGCCTGCTGGCCACCGGCGCGGGCCTGGCCGAGCGCCTCGTGCTCGCCGCCGGTCTGTGGGGCGGCGCGGTCGTCGCGTTCCTGGCCGCGCGGCGCGGTTAGGGCGCTACCGGCTCGGGCGTCGCCACCCGGCGCAGCTCGCGGCGGGCGATCGAACGCTTGTGGACCTCGTCGGGTCCATCGGCGATCCGCAGCGTGCGCAGGTGCGCGTACATCATGGCCAGCGGGAAATCGTCGGACACGCCGCCGCCGCCGTGGACCTGGATGGCCCGGTCGATCACCTTCAGGGCGACGTTCGGGGCGGCGACCTTGATGGCGGCGATCTCGGTGCGGGCGTGCTTGTTGCCGACGGTGTCCATCAGCCAGGCCGCCTTCAGCGTCAGCAGGCGCGCCATGTCGATCTCGATCCGCGACTCCGCGATCCAGTCCTGGACGTTGCCGCGGTCGGCCACGGGCTGGCCGAAGGTGACGCGCGAGGCGGCACGCGCGCACATCAGGTCGAGAGCCCGCTCGGCCGCGCCAATGCTTCGCATGCAGTGGTGGATGCGTCCCGGCCCGAGGCGAGCCTGGGCGATCAGGAACCCGTGGCCCTCCTCTGAGATCAGGTTCGCGGCGGGCACGCGGGCGTCCTCGAACAGGATCTCGGCGTGGCCCTCCTGGTCGACGTAGCCGAACACCGGCAGGTTGCGGACGATCTGCACGCCCGGCGTGCCGGGCTCGACCAGGATCATCGACTGCTGCTTGAAGGTCGGACCGTCCGGATCGGTCTTGCCCATCACGATCATGATCTTGCAGCGCTCGCGCAGCGCGCCCGACGCCCACCACTTGCGGCCGTTGAGCACGTACTCGTCACCGTCGCGCTCGATCCGCAGCTCGATGTTGGTGGCGTCCGAACTGGCCACGTCGGGTTCGGTCATCACGAAGGCGGAGCGGATCTCGCCTTCGAGCAGCGGGCGCAGCCAGCGCTCCTTCTGCTCGGGGGACCCGAACAGCGTGAGGACCTCCATGTTCCCGGTGTCGGGCGCCGCGCAGTTGCAGGCCTCCGAGGCGATGTGGCTACGCCCCATGATCTCGGCCAGTGGCGCGTAGTCGGCGTTGCTGAGCCCGGGCGCGCCGAATTCGTCGCCGCCGCGCGGCAGGAACAGGTTCCACAGGCCGAGATCGCGGGCCCGGCTCTTGAGCTCCTCCATCACCGGGGGATGGAAGTGCGGGTTGCCCGAGGCGCGCAGCTGCTCCTCGTAGACGGACTCGGCGGGATACACGTGCTCGTCCATGAACGCGAGCAGTCGCTCGCGCAGGTCCTGGCAGCGGTCGGAGAACTCGAAGTCCATGGCTTGGACCCCGAACACTACCGGCGCTCGGGCCTCGCTACGACGAGAGGATCGAGGAGATGACCGAGGAGAAGCGACGCAGGTCGATGGGCTTGGCGACGAACGCAGCGCAGCCCGCCTCGAGCGCCTCGTCCTCGTCGGCCGGCCTGACCGCCGCGGTGCAGGCAACGATCGGGATCGAGGCGGTTCGGGGCTCGGCCTTGAGCTTGCGCGTCAGGTCCAGTCCGCTCCCGTCGGGGAGGTTCAGGTCGAGCACGATCATGGCCGGCTGCTCCTCGGCCACCGCTCGCTCGGCGGCGGCCAGGGAATCGACCGCGCGCACCTCGCGTCCCTCGAGCTCGAGCAGCCGCTCGAGCAGCTTCAGGTTGAGCTCGTGATCGTCCACGACCAGGACGCGCCCCGAGGCTGCCGGCGTCGGATCGGACCCGGCGGGGGCGGTGGAAGGTTCCATGACGCCCTAATCGTCTCCGCGCAGGCGAAGCTTGACCGGTCCTTGCAGGATTTGTGCAGGCTCGGCGTGCCGGACTCAGTGCGAGCCCGCGATCGCCGCGAGCTCGTGGCGGGTGGGCGGCCACACCTCGCGCACGCGCTCGAGCGCCGCGGCGGCGCGCGCCTGGTCGCAGTCGCGCGTGGCCGCCTCGAGCTCGGTCAGCGCGGTCAGGAGCTGCTCGGCGCCGAGCATCAGCGCGTCGTTGCGCGCCCGGTGGGTGGGGCCGGTGGCGTCATCCAGCTCGCCCGCGGCGAGGGCGCTCTCGGCCAGTTCGATCGCCTTGGTCATGCTGGCCAGCATCGAGGCGAGGATCTTCTCGGTGTCGGCGCCGAGCACCGTCTGGAGCTCCTCGATCCGCGTCAGGTCGAAGTACGCGCTCATCGCAGGCCGATGGGCGCACGCAGCACCTGGTCGGGGATGCCGAACGCGTCGACCAGCGCCTCGGCGTCACCGCGGACGTCGTTGCACAGATCGTTGACCGCGCGCGTGATCGCCTTGCAGCGCGGCCCCGTGAGGCGTCCGTGCTCCTGGAGATAGCCCCGGTCGGCCTCGATCTGGTGCAGCGCGTAGAGGTCGCACAGGCGGCTCAGGGAATCCCGCATGGCGCCCTCGGGACACGCCTCGACCGCGGCCGCGAACGCCTCGAGGATGACCCGCTCCATATGGGCGCGGGCCGCGTTCCCGGCATGGTTCTGGACCGCGCGGAACACCTCGAACGGGTCGTAGCCCTCGTCGATCCCGCGCCGGAAGCGCTGGGCGATTCCCGCGGTGATATGGCCCTCGCGCCAGCGCAGCAGCTCGAGCTGGCTGTCGCGGTCGAGCAGGTCACCGGTCTCGTCGCGGCCGGGCACGACGTCGGCGATCACCTGCGCGATCTTGCGGGCGAACAGCCGCTCGACGACCGTCTCGACCGCCTGCTCGGCCACGAACAGCACGGTCTCCCGCGGGTTCAGCTCGCCGAACGCGTCGCGGTAGTCGGTCAGCAGCCCCCGCGCCACCAGCATCATCAAGACCGTGTTGTCGCCCTCGAAGGTGGTGAACACGTCGGTGTCGGCCTTGAGCGCGGCGAATCGGTTGACGCTCATGTAGCCCGCGCCGCCGCAGCACTCGCGACAGGTCTGGATCGTCTCGGTGGCGTGCCAGCTCGCGGTGGCCTTCATGCCGGCCGCCAGCGACTCGAGCTGGCGCCGGTCGCGCTCGGTGGTCTCGTGATCGGCGCTCTGCGCCCGGTGGAATTGCTCGAGCAGCTCGGCCTGCGCGAAGTGCAGGGCGAAGGTCTTGGCCAGCAGCGGCATCAGCCGGCGCTGGTGGGTGCGGTATTCGAGCAGCGCCACCTCCGGCTCGCCAGGCGGGCCGAACTGCACGCGCCTGAGGCCGTAGCGCACCGCGATGGTCAGCGCGGTCTTGGACGCGCTGAGCGACGCGCCCGAGATGCACACCCGGCCCTGGACGAGCGCGCCGAGCATCGTGAAGAAGCGCTTGTTGGGCTTCTCGATCGGGCTCTCGTAGGCGCCCTGGTCGTTGACGCCGCCGTAGCGGTCGAGCAGCGCGTCGCGGGGCACGCGGACGTGCTCGAACCAGATGCGCCCGTTGTCGACGCCGTTCAAGCCCATCTTCTCGCCGGAGTCCTCGATCCGGACGCCCGCGTGGACGGCGCCGTCCTCGTCCCGGAGGGGGACGACCAGCACGTGCACGCCGTGCGACTCGCCATCGACGATCAGTTGCGCGAACACGGCGGCGAAGCGGGCGTGGCAGGCCGCGTTGCCGATGTACTCCTTGCACGCCTCGTCGCACGGCGTGTCGATCACGAACTCGTCGGTCGCCGGGTCGTAGGTGGCGGTGGTCAGCAGCTGCTGGACGTTCGAGCCGTGCCCCGCCTCGGTCATCGCGAAGCAGCCGGTCAGCTCGAGCGTGGCGGTCGGCCTGAGGTAGCGCTCGTGGTGGCGGCGGGTGCCGAGTTGCTGGATCGTGCCGCCCCACAACCCGAACTGGACGCCGAACTTGACCAGCAGCGAGAGGTCGCCGAGCGCGATCGTCTCGAAGCCGGCGATGTTGGCGCCGGCGTCGCCGTGACCGCCGTATTCGGCCGGGAAGCCGGGCGCGGTGAGCCCCTCGGCCGCGATCGTCCGCATCCACTCGAGCACGAGCTCGCGGTATTCGGCGGTGGGGAGGGCGATCGGCGGCTCGAACTCGGGCCGGCTCAGGATCTCGAGGATCTGGTGGCGCAGCGAGGCGTAGCGGCCCGCGAGCAGCGGCTGGAGGTCCTCTGCCCGTACCCCGGTGACCTGCGGCTCGGTCGTCGCCATGGGGCGCGGATCATAGGTCGGGGGCGGTCGCGCTCGCGCCGGGTCAGCCGTGCAGGGTGCGGTGCAGCCGGCGGAGGAAGCGGCTGTGCGAGGCGCCGAACCCGGTCACTCCGAGCAGGATCACGAACAGGCCGGCCACCAGAGCGACGCCGGCCAGCACCGTCGGCCAGTGGCGCTCGAGGAACTCCCGGCCGATCGAGAGCAGACGATCCGAGCGATCGGGCGCGAAGGCCAGCGTGGCCCAGATGCCGATCAGCGGGAGCACGAAGCACAAGTTGAAGAGCAGGAGCAGCACCAGGTCGCGCCCGGCGTCCACGTCGGACCCGACGATCGCGGCGATCGCCGCGAAGTACGGAAACGCGGTAGGCAGCTCGATCGCCGTGATCGAGGCGCCCAGCACCCAACTGGACTTCCCGTGCGGATCGAAGCGCGGCGGCTCCCGGTCCGACAGTCGGTGGCGATGGCGCCACAGCATGCCGGCCACGCCGAGCATGGCCACGCCGACGGCGACCTCGATCGCGTTGGCGATGTGGTGGTGCGGGTGCGGGATGAGCGGGCGAATCACCGCGCCGGCGCCCACCAGGACTGCCGCGCCACCCACGAAGTAGACGAGGAACACCGCCAAGGTGAACTCGGCCACGCGCTCACGGCCCCGCTCGCCGGTGGCCATGTAGAGCGCCGGCGCGATCGTGGTCGGGTTGAGCGAGTCGGCCAGCCCGATCGAGATGACTATGCCGATCAGCCGGAGCATCGCCGCGCATTCTCCACGGTCGCTTACAGCCGCGTTGAGGGTCCACGGTTCCTGACCGGACGGGTCGCCGCGGGGCGCGTGTCCGCGTCGACGCCGGATTCGCCAATCACGCGTACTGCAGCTCGTCCTCGTCGTCCTCGACGACGCGCTCGCACGTCGGGCACCACCAGCGCGCCTCCATCGGGGTGTCGCACACGACATGGCGGGGGGCGGTGGCGCCCTCGGCGTTGCGGGCGCCCCAGTCGGCGATCATCCGTAGCGCGCCGGCCAGCTCGTGTCCGGCCGCGCTCAGCTCGTAGACGAAGCGGGGCGGGCGCTCGGAGTAGGGGCGCGCCACCACGAGCGCGTTTCGCTCGAGCTGGCGCAGGCGCTGGGTTAGGACGTTCGGAGCGATTCCCCCGACGTCGTCCTGGAGGTCGCCGAACCGGCGTGGCCCGTCGAGCAGCGCGGCGATGAGCAGCAGGGTCCAGCGGTCGCCGACGGTGGACAGGGCATCGGCCAGGGCCTCGTTCATAGATCTCGATCCTCGTTCATCCCATCCACACCTCCTCGTTCATCCCACCCACCTCCTCGTTCACGGACCCAGATCCTAGCTCGTGATACCGTTGTGACTTGCATATTGCAAGTGAGTAGCAGAGGAGTAGGAACATGTCTGTACTAGAAGAGCTCGAGGGCACGATCCAGACCGCCGTGGAGCGCCATGGCCCGGCGGTGATCGGGCTCGGGCAGGGATGGGGCCGGGGCTCCGGGTTCGTGATCGACTCGAACCGGATCCTCACCAACGCCCACAACCTCCGCGGCGACGAGGTGACCGTGACCTTCCACGACGGCCGGCGCGAGACCGGTCGGGTGCTGGCCTCGGACCCGGACGTCGACCTGGCCGTGATCGAGGCCGACACGGCGGGGGTCGAGCCGCTCCAGTGGAGCGAGGAGGACGTCGAGTCGCTGCCGATCGGACGCTCGGTCCTGGCCCTGGCCAACCCGGGCGGGCGCGGGCTGCGGGTCACGCCGGGCTTCGTGTCCTCGACGGCACGCGCCTTCCGAGGCCCGCGCCGGCACCGGATCGGCTTCGCCATCGAGCACACCGCGCCGCTGCCCCGAGGCTCCTCGGGCGGCCCGCTGATCGACCGGGCCGGAAGGGTGCTCGGGGTCAACTCGGTGCGCACCGACGGCGGCCTGATCCTGGCCGTCCCGGCCGACGCCGCCATCCGTGAGCGCGTCGAGAGACTGAGCCGCGGCGAATCGCCCAAGCGCGTCCGGCTGGGGGTGGCGATCGCGCCGCCTCGCGTGGCCCGGCGCCTGCGCCGGGCCGTCGGCCTGCCCGAGCGCGACGGCATCCTGATCCGCGGGGTCGAGCGGGGCAGCGCGGCCGACCGGGCCGGGCTCGAGCGTGGCGACCTGATCGTGGCCGCCGGCGGGCGCGACACCGACCGGATGGACGCCCTGTACGAGGCGCTCGACGGCGCCGGCGCCGAAGGCCGGCTGGAGCTCCGGATTCTCCGGGGCACCGAGGAGCGCACGGTCACGGTCACGCTGTCATGAGCACGACGGCCGAGCGACACGAGGACGAGGCGCGGGCGCGCGAGGCCGAGGCGCTCGACGCCTACTCGCGGGTGGTGGTCGACGTGGCCGAGCGGGTCGCGCCGAGCGTGGCCAACCTGCGCGTGATGCGCCGGGGCCGGGGCGGGCAGGTCCCCGCCGGCGCCGGCAGCGCGGTGGCACTGACCCCCGACGGCTTCCTGCTCACCTCCGCGCATGTGGTCGCTGGCCAGGGCCGGAGCGGCCGAGCCACGTTCGTCGACGGGCGCGAGCTGAGCTGGCGCGTGGTCGGGGTCGACCGGCTGTCGGACCTGGCCGTGCTGCGGGCCGACGGCGACGTGCTGGCGCCCGCCGTCCTGGGCGAGGCCGAGGGCCTGCGTGTGGGCCAGCTTGTGGTGGCGATCGGCAACCCGAACGGGTTCGCCGGGTCGGTCACCGCCGGCGTGGTCTCGGCGCTCGGCCGCTCGTTGCCCGCGCGGGCCGGACGCACCGTGCGTCACATCGACAACGTGATCCAGACCGACGCGGCGCTCAACCCGGGCAACTCGGGCGGCGCGCTCGTCGACAGCTCCGCGCGTGTGATCGGGATCAACACCGCGGTGGCGGGCGTCGGGCTGGGTTTGGCCGTCCCGATCAATGCGGCCACCCGTCAGATCGTCGGCGCCCTGATGCGAGATGGGCGGGTGCGCCGCGCCTGGATCGGGATCGCGGCCGGGCCGCGTCCGCTCCCGCCGCACGCGCGGGTGCGGCTGGGTCGCGTGGGCGGGGTGGAGATCATCGAGGTCTCGGCGGGCAGCCCCGCACAGCGTGCTGGTCTGCGGGGCGAGGACCTGATCGTCGAGCTTGGTGGGCAGCCGATCGAGCGCGTCGACGACGTGCAGCGGCTGATGACCCACGAGGCGATCGGCCGTCCGGTGCCGATCCGGGTGCTGCGCGGCGACCGCTGGCTGGACCTGGAGGTCTCGCCCATCGAGCTCGCCGAATAACCGGCTCCGGGCCCTTAGATCGCTACACTGAGGACCGGCGCCGGGCGGCGTTCGTTTCTGCGCTCGCGGTCCGGTAGCCGGACCCTGACCCCTCAGACGGAAGCGCCTACATGGCTCGTGGAGACGTTCGTATCGCTGCCACCCTCGCCTGTGAGGAGTGCAAGCGCCGCAACTACCAGACCAACAAGAGCAAGCGGAACAACCCGGAGCGGCTCCAGCTGCGCAAGTACTGCAGGTGGTGCCGCCGTCACACGCCGCACCGCGAGACGCGCTGAGCTGACCGGAGCGATCCGTGGCTCGTAACCGCAAACGCGCCAAAGACCGGCGGACCCGCCGGCCGCCGCAGCCTGGAAACTCGCAGTCGGGCGGTCGCTCCAGCGTTCCCGGCGTCCTGCCCGGCATGCCGACTGTCACGCACGAGCCGGGGCCGGATCTCGCGCCCGAGGACAACGGCGCGCCGGATCCGCTCGAGCACGCCATGCCGGACGTGGAGCTGGCCGACGCGCAGCTTGCGGCTGGTCGCCCGGCCGAGGCCGAGCCCGGCGACGAGGCCGACGACGAGGAGTTCGAGCTCGAGGTCGAGGAATCGCTCGAAGACGCCGGTGGCGGCGCGGGCGGCGGCCGGCGTGGCCGGGGGGCCGGCGGCGGTGGCGACGGCGGGGCGGGCGAGGTGGCGGTGCCCGGTCCGGCTCACGTCGAGCGGCGCCAGAGCATCTTCGCGCGGCTGATCGCGTTCCTGCAGGGAAGCTGGCGCGAGCTGCAGCGAGTACAGTGGCCGGATCGCCGTCAGGTGATGCAGGCCACGGGAGTCGTGATCGGGTTCGTCATCGTCGCCGCGGCGTTTCTCGGCTTGGCGGATCTGCTCGCCGGCAAGCTCGTAACGTTCATCTTGAAGTAGCGCTCTCAAGCGCTCCGGCTGGGAGGGCCTAACTTAGGACAACAATGTTTCGCTGGTACGTCGTAAACACTTACTCGGGTCACGAGAACAAGGTCAAGCACAACCTCGAGCACCGGATCGTCTCGCTCGGGCAGCAGCAGGCTGTCCGGCAGATCGTGGTCCCCACCGAGTCCGTCTCGGAGATGAAGGACAACCAGAAGATCACGGTCGAGAAGCGGACGATGCCGGGCTACGTGCTGGTCAACATGGACCTGAACGAGGACTCCTGGTCGCTGGTGAAGGGCACGCCCGGCGTGACCGGTTTCGTCGGCGCTTCCAACGAGCCGGTGCCGCTCACCCAGGACGAGGTCAACCGCCTGCTCCATCGCGAGCAGGAGAGCCGCCCGCGCAGCCGCGCGACCTTCCAGATCGGTGAGTCGGTGAAGGTCATCTCGGGGCCGCTGTCCGACTTCTCGGGCGAGATCTCCGAGGTCAACGAGGACGCCCAGCGGCTCAAGGTGCTGGTGTCGATCTTCGGCCGGGAGACCCCGGTCGAGGTGGGATTCGATCAGGTGAAGAAGATCTAAATGGCGAAAAAGGTTCTCACTCAGATCAAGCTGCAGGCGGTGGGCGGGCAGGCGTCGCCGGCGCCGCCGGTCGGCCCGGCGCTCGGTCAGCACGGCGTCAACATCATGGAGTTCGTCAAGGCGTTCAACGCCCAGACGCAGGGCGACATCGGCACGGTGATCCCGGTCGTGATCACGGTCTACGAGGACCGCTCGTTCACGTTCATCACCAAGAGCCCACCGGCCGCCGTGCTGATCAAGCAGGCGCTGAATCTGGAGAAGGGGTCGGCCGAGCCCAACCGGACGAAGGTGGCCCAGATCACCCAGGATCAGCTCCGCCAGATCGCCGAGAAGAAGATGAAGGATCTGAACGCCGGCGATATCGACGCCGCCGCCAAGATCATCGCCGGTACCGCTCGCTCGATGGGTGTGGAGGTCGTATAAGGGTCATGGCTCATCACGGAAAGACATACGAAGAGGCGCGGAAGCGGTTCGACCGCGAGCGCGAGTACACGCCGGCCGAGGCGGTCGCGCTGATCAAGCAACTCGCGCGCGTGAAGTTCAACGAGTCGGTCGAGGTGCACATCCGCACCGGGCTGAACGTACGGCACGCCGACGAGCAGCTACGCGGGACGATTGCGCTCCCCAACGGTCTCGGCAAGGAGGTCAAGGTCGCCGTGTTCGCGCAGGGCGACAAGGCCCGCGAAGCCGAGGAGGCGGGCGCGGACGTGGTCGGCGCCGAGGACCTCGCCCAGCGGATTCAGGACGGCTTCGACGACTTCGACGTGGCGATCGCCACCCCGGACCTGATGCCGGTGGTAGGACGCCTGGGCCGCATCCTCGGACCGGCCGGCAAGATGCCGAACCCCAAGGTGGGGACGGTGACCATGGACGTGGCCCGCGCGGTCGAGGAGTCCAAGGCGGGCAAGGTCGAGTACCGCACCGACCGCCATGCGATCGTGCACCTGGTGATCGGCAAGCGCGACTTCGAGGACCACGCGTTGCTGCAGAACTACGCCGCGGTGATCGACGAGCTGATCCGGGCCAAGCCCTCGGCGGCCAAGGGTCGCTACATCCGCACGATCACGGTGGCGACCACGATGGGCCCCGGCGTCAAGGTCGACCCGACTCGCACCCGCGACATCGTGGAGGAGTCCGTAGCGGCGTAGACTGTCCGCGTAGAAGCACGCCCGAGACCTCCGGCGGCGCGCGCGTAAGTCCGGAGCAGGCGGAGCCTCGATGTTGGGAGCCTCCCGGTTCTCGGTTCGACGCCCGCCGATTGTGCGGGCGTTTCGCATTCGGAAGAGGAACTCATGAACCGAGATCAGAAAGCAGCAGTCGTAGAGGAGATCGCCGGCGAGATCAGATCGGCCGACGCGGTGTTCGCCGTCGACTATCGCGGCATCACGGTGGCGCAGGCGGCCGAGCTCCGGGCCCGGTTGCGCGACGCCGGGACCCGGTTCCGGGTGGTCAAGAACTCGCTGTCCGAGCGCGCCGCCGACGAGGCCGGCGCGTCGGCGCTAAAGGAGTTGCTGACCGGCCCGACCGCGCTCGCCTTCGTGTCCGGGGACGCGGCAGTGGCGGCGAAGGCGCTGAGCGATGCCGCCCGGGCCCTGCACACGCTCGAGTTCAAGGGCGGGCTGATGGACTCGAACACGCTGAGCGCCGCCGATGTGCAGGCGATCGCCCGCCTCCCCGCACGCGAGGTTCTCTACGCCCAGCTGGTCGGCACGGTGGCGGCTCCGATCACCGGTCTCGTGCGCGGGCTGAACGCGCTGATCGTCGGCCTGGCCATCCAGCTGAAGGCGATCGCCGACCAGGGGTTGGTCAGCGGCGAGGCGCCGCCGGCCCGGGAGGACGAGCCCACGGCTGCCGCGACTCCCGAAACGGTCGAGGCGCCGGAGCCGCAGGAGCCGCCTTCGCCCGAACCGGCGGAGGCCGAGGCTGCGGTGGAGCCCGAGGCCGAGGCTGCGGCGGAGCCCGAGGCAGAGGCCCAGGTGGAACCCACCGTGGATGTCGAGGCGGAGCCCGGAGGGGAGCCGCCCGCAGGAGAAACTGACGAAGACGCTGCGCCGGACGTTCAAGACGGCGCGTAAGGAGGAACCATGCCCACCACCCAAGAGTGGATCGACGAACTCAAGTCAATCTCGGTGCTCGAGCTGTCCGAGCGCATCAAGGCGCTCGAGGAGACGTTCGGCGTCTCGGCCACCGCGGTGGCGGCGGCGGCGCCGGCCGGCGGCGGTGGCGCGGCTGCCGACGGCGGCGAGGAGGCCGAGGAGCAGACCGCGTTCGACGTGGTGCTGCAGGCGGCCGGCGACAAGAAGATCCAGGTGATCAAGGTCGTCCGGGCGGCCACCGGCCTCGGCCTCAAGGAGGCCAAGGCGCTCGTGGACGAGGCGCCCAAGCCGGTCAAGGAGGGAATCGACCGCGCCGAGGCCGACAAGCTCAAGGCCGACCTCGAAGAAGCCGGCGCCACCGTCGAACTCAAGTAAACGGCCGCGCGGGAATCGGCCGGGATTGTCAGTGCGGACAACCCGGCGCCGGTTTCCGCGCGGATCCTTTTAACCGACCGTCCGGCTCGCCCGACGCCTCGCGCGACGACGTGAAGCCGAGCGGCGCGCTCCACGGACGCTGGGTGTTTCCCACACCATTTTGTGGCGCACTAAAGACTCGTTGAGCGGTTGTGAATGTTTGCTCACATTGGCTAAGTAGTTTGCCGTGTTGACTTAACCTGGCGCCTTAGTTAGTTTCCACCACGGTTCTCTAGCAATACGTTGGCGTGGTGGTTCCCTTGGCGGAACGCTGCGTTGGGGCGATGGTCTTGGTTTACAGCGCCACGTCCGTGTTCTGCCGGGCACGGGAAGGTCTGATGGGCACCGAACGCTCAGACGTTCCGGGAGCGTCGAGTCCAGGGCGACGCGTGGCGCGAGGGTGACCACCGTTCCGATGATCCATCGCGCGCTCGACGAGGCCCCGAACCTGGCTCCTGCTGCCATTCGAGTCGCTGTCGGGGACGAGCGCAGATTGATCGCCGAGGCACTGGCGGCACTCGTCGGCACGATGTCCGGGTTTGCCGTGACGGCTGTGGTGGCCGGCGAGGCGGGCGTGTGCACGATCGCGAAAAGACCACCAGATCTGGTGCTCGCAGGCGTGGATCCCGGCTCGGGGGTCGGGTTCGGCCTGGTGCGAGCGATCCGCGCCCGGATGCCCGAGGTGCAGATCGTGATCGTGGCCGACGCGCTGCGGCCGGATGTGGTGAAGCTGGTATTCGACGAGCGGTTGGGCGGCTTGCTCCTGACCGACATGTCCGGTGACTGCATCGCGACGTCGCTCGATGAGGTCGCACACGGGCGTGCGGTCTTGCCGGTGGGATGGCAGCAAATGCTCTCCCGCGAACACGATGACCCGCTGACAGCTCTGAGCGAGCGTCAAGTGGACGTGCTGAAGTTGCTCGCCGACGGGCTTTCCTATGAGGAGATCGGCGCACGCCTGTTTATTACCGTTAACACGGTCAAGTTTCATGTCAGGGCGATCTTCGAGCGGCTCGGCGTCAGTAACCGCACCGCGGCGGCCAGGGTCTTCGCCGAACACTCCGGGACAGAGCGGGGTGGAGGCGGGCACGCGACCTAACCGCGCGGGCAGCCACGGCCCCACCCTTCCGGGTTGGTCCCAAACAATCGCGCGGGCGGGTCACCACCACACATAAAGCTGTTGCCTGTACCCCCGGTTGGAACATAACATCCTCGCAGGAGTTGTGGTGGGGTTTCGGGGGCGCGACAAAATAACGGATGGGGTGAAGTCTGAATGGGGCTGCGGCTCGACATGCTGTCGTACCCGCGCACCAGGCTCGGTCGTCGGCCGGCGCCTGCGCGAACCCGGTATGGGTCTCACCGGTTTGCCACATTCACCAGCGCCCCCAAGGAGGTGTCACGGGAACCGGGGGATTGAACAACGGCGTGGGGCTTGCCGGTCGTTGAGCCACCACGCGTAACTGGACGAATGTGTATTCGCCGACAAGAGTTGGGAGCAATCATGAAGAAAGTGTTGCTGGGGGGCGTAGTAGCGATGATGGCGATGGTCTTTGCCTCGCCGGCAATCGCGACTGCGGACCCCGCCACCGGATTCGTAGAGATCTGTAAGAAAGCAGACCCTACGAGTCTCATTCCGGTGAGCGGCCCGTTCAACTACACCATCAACGGATCCATCAGGGTTACCGTCAACGTTGGGAACTGCAGTGCGCCGATTTCGGTCCCCTCGGGAACCGCGACGGTGGTCGAAGCCGCCGTCCCGTTTGCCCAGGTGACAGCGATCACCACGCTTCCTGACGCAACGCGGCTGGTCAGCGCCAACCTCGCGACGGGGACAGCGGTAGTCAACGTGCCGGGCGGGGATGTCTCGCAGACCACCACGGTGACCTACACGAACAAGGCGGTGACCGGCTTCATCGAGGTCTGCAAGAACGCCGCGCCAGGCTCCGGCCTGACCGGCAACTTCACGTTCACGATCACCGGAGCGATGGGCTTCACGGCCACTACGACGGTTTCGGTCGGTGCGTGCAGCAACTCGATCCTGGTCCCCGCGGGGTCGGTGGTGGTGACGGAGTCGGGCGATGCCCGCACCTTCGTGACCTCGATCACGGCGCAGCCGGCGAGCGCATTGCTGAGTTCTGACCTCGTCAACGCGACAGCTACAGTGGCAATCGCCGCGGGCGACGTCTCCAAGGAGACGATCGTCACCTTCACGAACAGCATCGCGGTGCTGAAGATCTGCAAGGTGGCGGCCGGCGGCCTGGCGCCTGGCGGTCTCTACACGTTCACCGCGACGCCGGGCCCCGGTACCGCGAGCTCGAGCGTGACGATCGCGGCCGGCACGGTCGCGAGCCCGAACTGCCAGGTCATCCCGGGCTACCGCGCGGGAACGACGGTGAACGTCGCCGAGGGCGTCGTGCCGGGGACACAGGTCGGGTCGATCACGGTGGCGCCGCCTGACCGGCTGGTGCCCGGCAGCATCAACCTGGCCGCTCGCACGGTCAGCGTCGTCATGGGTCCGGGCGAGACCGTCGTGACCTACACGAACATTCCGGCACCGCCCGGGACGCTGAAGATCTGCAAGGTCGCAGGTACCGGCGTGACGGCCGGATCGACGTGGACGTTCACGGTCGCAGGCATGACGGGAACGGTCACTGTTCCCGCCGGGCAGTGCGCGCTGGTGGGTCCGTTCCCGTTCAACTCGACGCAGATCATCACCGAGGCTGCGCAGGCCGGCTTCGTGGTCACCTCGATCACGACCAACCCGGCCGACCGGCTCGTCTCGGCGAATCCCGCCGGTAGGACGGCGACGGTGATCATCGGCTCCGGTGTCACGGAGGCGATCTTCACCAACGCGGCCGGTACGGTTCCGGGACCGGCGACAACCGGCCCCGGCTCGACGACAAGCGCGCTGCCGCCTGGGACACCCAGCTCCGTCGCCGCCTCGGCGGGCGCCGGCGCGAGCGCGGGTTCCCCGAATGGCGATCGTGCGTCGCTGACGTCGGCGTACCTGATCCGCAGGCACGGCAAGGTGTACCTCGTGCTTCTGGTCCGGTCGTCGAACGGGCGCAGCGTCAACGTGGTCATCAAGGAGTACAACCAGCACGGAAAGCAGATCGGCACGCTCAACCGGAGGGTCAAGAGCAACCATAAGGTCGCGGTCCTGCTGGGGGCGAAGCCGGCCCGGTTCGCAGCCACGCTCAAGGGCTAGGCTCGGATCGACCGTCCGGCTGCGGCACGACCGCACGTAGGACCAGGAGGCCCGCTTCGGCGGGCCTCCTTTTTTGGGGGTAAGCCTCCGCTCGCGACCTCGCCCACGAGGCCGGCTAGCTCAGCCAGGCGAACGCGACCCTCACCCCAGCGAAATCCTGCAGCGCGCGCGGAAACACCCGGTCATTCGACCACGCCCCAGGAGCATCGAGCCCCTCGGTCGTCCACATCGGCAACCCGACCGAATATGCCCACACGGCATCCACGTACGGATCCGGGCTGGACGGAACGGTCGTGTATGGGTGAAACGCCAGCGCCTGAGCGCCCGGCAGCCCATCCAGCCACGCCTGCTGCAGCCAACTCAGACCCCACGGGCTGATCTCTCCCGCCACCCGCACAGCGCCGGGCGCGTCAGCCGCGATCAGGGGCTGAACGGCGCGCCACACCTGCGAGTAATCCTCCGGCGTCACTGCATCCAGGTCCTGCTCGTTACCCACCCCGATCGCGTAGGCGTACGGGCCGTAAGTCTCCAGCTGCCGCGCGAAGTACGCGACGATCTGATCCTGCGTCCAGATCGACCACCATTGGATCGAGATCATCACCCGGAAGCCCGCGGCGGCTGCGGCCTGCACGCACGGAAGCGCCTGCCCGTTATCACCCGACCCGCCGTTGAGCGGGGAAATGACGACCCGCAGGAAAGTGGCGCCGTATTGCCGGAGGGTCGGTGTTGGATCCGCGCCGGCGTTGCACCCCGGCGCGTTTCCCACGCCGATCATGGATGGGAGAGCGAGGTCCATAGCTCCCACGCCCGGGGGCCCGGTGAAGGCGGGAACTCCTGCGGAGGAGGCAGCTTGACCGCCGGCGCGTCCGGGCGTTCCGGGATGCCCCGGGGACGCTGGGGAGCCGGTGAGCGTGGCGGGATACGGGGTCTTACGGTGGTGGCGATGATGGGTCTTGTGGTGCGCCTTGTGGGCTTTGTGGTGTGTCTTGGCGACCGCAGCCGGCGCGAGCAGCAGCGAAAGAATTCCCGCGAGGACCGCGGCGCGTGTGCGCGTGGGCATTGTCGATACCTCGATGTCAGGCGGCCAGGCCCGGGGCGGTTCGCGGCCGCGCCCGGGGCGCCGGCTTGGGCAAGGGTCTTTCGACGTCGGTGACCCAGAGCTTCGCGTCGAGTACGTCCTTGCGGCTGGCGAGCGCGGTAGTCGGCGTCTCCGTACGTAACCCCCGAAACCTGACCGCGCTTGCGGACACCAGTCACCTCCCCAAAGGTGAACTCAGACGCTTGGACCGATCGCTGGCGATTATCGCACGACATGGTGCTGGCGGAGCGTGTGTCGCGGCATCGTCGTGTTGATCAGGGCGCGTAACAGTCGCGGACAGTGTCGTCCGTGTGTGGGCTGAGGTTGCACGTCGACTTGACAAACGTCACGCCATATCCTCTGAGTACGAGCGCCGGAAGGACGCCGGGCCGGTCTCCTGCTCGCCGGCGAGAGACGGCGATATCCGCTCTCCGACGGCGGGGTCGGCCGTCATCCGGCCAGGGTTGGCGCCGTTTGCCGCGCTGCGCCGGGGAGCATCCACGCCTCCAACGTCGCCTGTCGGGCGTTGATGCTGGGCCGATCAGGAGCGCTTGCGCAGCCATGTGCCGTCGCCCTCGGCCGGGGCGGTTCGAGGTTCGGATACATTTGCAGGGGTGGGCGCACACGAGGGGACCGCCCTGACGGTCGAGGTCGCGGATGGTCGCGAGCTGGAGGTCGTGCTGCTCGGCCCCGTCGACGGGGTGCCGATCTTCGCGCACCACGGCACACCCGGCACGGCCGGTCTGTATCGCGAGCTCGTCGATGTCGGCGCCGCGCGCGGACTGCGCCACATCACCTATTCGCGACCCGGGTACGGGCGCTCGACGCGGATGGCGGGCCGCACGGTGGCGGACTGCGCCGCCGACGTGGCGGCGATCGCCGACGCGCTCGGCTATGAGCGCTTCTACTCCGCCGGGGGTTCCGGGGGCGGCCCCCATTCGATGGCCTGCGCGGCGCTCCTGCCCGGCCGGGTGATCGCGGCGGTGGCGATTGCCACCCCGGCGCCGCTCGATGCGGAAGGCCTCGATTGGACGGCAGGGATGGGCAGCGAGAACATCGCGGAGATCGCGGCGGCTCGGGCCGGCGACCGCGAGCTCCAGGAGTATCTGGAGGCCGAGGCGGACAAGATGCGCGCCACCACGCCGGCCGACATCGCCGAGGCGCTGGGCGATCTCATGTCAGACGCGGATCGGCGCGTCGTCACCGGCGCGTATGCCGAGTGGCTGGCCCAGGAAAGTGCGGACTCGCTGGCCAGCGGGGTGTGGGGTTGGTTCGACGACGACCGGGCGCTGCTCCGTGACTGGGGATTCGACCTGGGCGAGATCGGCGCGCCGCTGACGATCTGGCACGGGGTCGAGGACCGCTTCGTTCCGGTTGCCCATGGGCGGTGGCTGAGCGAGCGCACGGGGAGCCACGCCGAGCTCCGCCCGGATGCCGGCCACCTGTCGCTGGCGGTCGGTTCCTACGGCCAGATCCTCGACGATCTGCTCGGCTCGCCTTCGCTGAGGCAGTGAGCAGCGCATCCGAGACAGGCAAGCTCGCTCCATACGTGCCCCGGGCACTGCTGGCTCGGGTGGCGCGGCCGCTCGACGTTCTGGGGGAGACCGTCCCCTGCACCATGGTCTTCGCCGACGTGTCGGGCTTCACGCGCCTGTCCGAGCGGCTGGCCCGCCAGGGCAAGGAGGGCGCCGAGCAACTGGTCGACATCATCAACACCTGCTTCTCGGCGCTGCTGGCCGAGGCCTACCGCCGCGGTGGGTCGCTCCTGAAGTTCGGCGGCGACGCGATGGTGCTGATGTTCTACGACCAGGAGGGCGACCAGCAGCATGCGCTCCGGGCGTGCGCCGCGGCATCGGCGATGCGGCGCCGGCTGCGCGAAATGGGCCGGGCCGGCGCCGCAGAGGGGGGCGTGGTCCTCCGGATGTCGGTCGGGGTCCACAGCGGCCCCTACGCGATGTTCCTCGTCGGGGGGTCACATCGAGAGCTCCTAATCGGCGGTCCGGCGGCGAGCACCGTGGTGACCCTGGAGGCCGCCGCGTCCTCCGGTCAGATCCTGATCAGCGCCGACACGGCAAGCCGGCTCCCCCGCAGCTGCGTGGGCGATGCCGGCGGACCCGGCGTCCTGCTGGCCCGGGCCCCCGCAGCCTGCGAGTGGATCCCGCCGGCCGGGCTTCCCGCTCCGCCGGGCGAGGTGGTCGCCAGCTTCCTCCCGGCAGCGGTTCGGACCCATCTGCTGAGCGGATCGGCCGTCCCCGAGCACCGAACCGGCACGATCGCCTTCCTGCAGTACAGCGGCCTCGACGAGATCATCGTCTCGGAGGGGGTCGAGACCGCCGCGCGGCGACTGGACGAGCTCGTTCGCATCGTGCAGGAGGCGGTGGAGCGCTACGAGGTGTGCTTCCTGGACACCGACATCGCGGCCGATGGCGGCAAGATCCGGCTGAGCGCCGGCGTGCCTCGGGTGGTGGGCGACGACGAGGAGCGCATGCTGCTCGCGCTGCGCCACATCCTCGACGCCGATCCGCCGCTGCCGCTGCGAGCAGGTGTGCACCGCGGCCCGGTGTTCAGCGGACAGGTCGGTCCGATCTACCGGCGGTGGTACGCGGTGATGGGCGACACCGTCAACGTCGCAGCCCGGCTCGTGGCCAAAGCACCGGCGGGCCAGGCGTACGCCACGCGCGATGTCCTGCGTCGCGCGAAGACGAGCTTCCAGCAGACGGCGCTCGAGCCATTTGCGGTCAAGGGCAAGTCGCGACCGGTCCAGGCGTGGGATGTCGGCCTGCCGGTCCGCGGCGCCTCGGACGCGGCGATCCGCCTGGAGTTGCCGCTCGTCGGACGCGACCGCGAGCTCGCGAAGCTGCGCTCGGCCATCGACGGGGCGAGGCGGGGCTCGGGGGCGCTGATCGAGCTGGTGGGCGAGACCGGCGTCGGCAAGTCCCGGCTGATCGCCGAAGCCGGCAGGTTCGCCGACGGCATGGTGCGCCTGCGAGCGACCTGCGAGGTGTACACGCGGGACACCCCTTACCACACGTGGCGAGACCCGCTGCGCAAGCTGCTCGGCGTCGGAGCCGACGAGCCCGAAGATGTCGTGTCGAGCTGGCTCAGGACGCGGATCGAGTCGGCCCAGCCGGACCTGCTGCCCTGGCTGTCCCTGATCGCGATCGTGTTCGACGTCGAGGTGGCGCCGTCGGCCGAGGTCGAGCAACTGGCCGAGACGGCTCGCGTCGCGAAGCTCCACGAGGTCGTCTTGCGCTTCCTGCGTCCAGCCCTCGTCGTGCCGACGATGATGGAGATCGAGCAGGCCCACCTGATGGATGCCGCGTCGGTAGCACTGTTCGAAGCGCTCGCGCGCGAGCTCGGGTCCTCGGCCTGGGTCGTGCTGGTCAGCCGGCGCGACACCCCCGGCGGCATGGTGCTCGAAGGTGAACATACGCGCATCGAGGTCGGTCCGCTCTCGCCCGAGGCGACCCGGGCGCTGGCCGTGGCCACTCCCGAGGCGGCTCAGCTGCCCCCGCACGTCGTCGAGCTCGCCGTCCGGCGCGCTGGAGGCAGCCCCGAGTTCCTGCTCGATCTGCTCGCCGCCGCCGCGGAGGGCGACCGGGAGCAACTCCCCGACAGCATCGACGCGGCGACCATGGCCCGCTTCGACGCGCTGGACCCGGAAGACGGCGAGCTGGTGCGGCGCGCCTCGGTGCTCGGACTGTCGTTTCACCCCCGGCGGCTGGCCGACGTGCTCGCCCCTGACACGCCCTTGCCCGACGACGGGGTCTGGGGGCGGCTCTCGGCGGTGTTCGCGCGGGAGCCCGATGGACAGGTCAGCTTCCGGCGGCCGGCGCTCCAGGAGGTGGCCTATTCGAGCTTGCCGTTCCGGCTGCGCCGCGAGCTTCACCAGGCGGTCGGGCTCAGGCTCGAACGCGAGCAGGCCGGCGACGCGGACGCGGCGGTGCTGTCCAATCATTTCGCGCTGGCCGGCGATCACGTGCGCGCACAGCGCTACGCGCTCATCGCGGCCAGGAGAGCGACCGAGCGCTTCGCCCACGCTGACGCGGTGCACCTCTACCGGCGGGCGATCGATGCCGGGCGGGCGTCCGGTGTCACCGTCTACCCGGGAGCGCTCGCGCAGGCGTGGGAGCAGATGGGAGAGGAGCTTCGCTGCGTGGGCGAGCCGGGCGCGGCCAACCGCGCGCTGACCGAGGCGCGGCGGCTGCTGTGCGACGACCCGATCGCGCAGGCGCGGCTGTGCGACCGCCATGCCGACGTCGCGTCGCGCAGCGCGGCGCTCAGCGCAGCCGTGCGCTGGTTGATGCGCGGCTTCAGGCGCCTCGAGGGAGTCTCCGGGCCTGAGGCGACGTCCTGCCGCGCCAAGATGCGCTCTCGGCTGGGCGGGGTGCGCAATCGGCAGGGCCGCTGGTCCGAGGCGATCGTGACCTGCCGGCAGGCGATCACGGAGGCGGAATCCGTGGGCGAGCTCACCGCGCTGGCGCACGCCCTGTACTCGCTGGACTGGGCGCTGGTCGAGTCCGGCCGCCCGGAGGAGGCAACTCACTCGTGGCGGGCGCTCGAGATCTACCAGCAGCTGGGCGATCCCGAGCACGAGTTGTTCGTGCTCAACAACCTCGGCATGTTCGCCTACTTCGACGGCCGCTGGGATGACGCCGTGGCGCTCTATCTTCGCGCGCGTGAAGCCGGTGAACGCTCGGGCAGACCAGCCGACGCAGCGTTCGTCGACTGCAACGTGGGTGAGATCTTGTCCGACCAGGGTCGCCTCGAGGAGGCCGAGGAGCATCTGCGTCGGGCCCGGCGAGTGTGGAACGCGACGCGGGAGCCTCAATCCGTCGCGTTCATCGACATGCTGCTGGGGCGCCTGGCGGTGCGGCGCGGGGACATTCAGGTCGGCCTCCCGATGCTCGAGCGTTCCACGCGCACGCTGCGCGCGTTCAACATGCACGCGTACGCCGACTTCGGGCGGGGACTGATCGCCGAGGCGGAGGCGCTTCGTGGCGACCCCCGGCGGGGACTCGAGATCGCCCGGGCAGATCTCGAGGCGGCCGATCGGGAACGTCCGCTGCTGCAGCGGGCCGCGGGCATCGCGCTCGCCCGCCTCGAGGAGACGGATGCCGCCGGCCGCGAGCTCACGGCCGCGCTGGCCTGTGCCCGCGAGCGCGGCGCGCACTACGAGATCGCGGCGACGATCGACGCGCTCGCCGCGCTTGGCGCTGCGGACGATGAGTTGCTGCGGGAGCGCGACGAGATCGTGGACGCGCTGAAGATCGTCAGGTTGCCGGCGCTGGGGTCGGTGGGGGCGGCGGCGGGATCGCCGGCGGGTTAGCCGGCGCCCCAGGGATCGCCGCTCGTCAGGGTCGGCACCCGGACTCTGAGGATCACATCGACGCCGGTGCTGCTGTTCGAGTCCTTGACGGTGCTGATCTGCTCGAGGCAAGGCGCGGTGGCCACGCCGGCGGGCGGGAGTGGCCTGGCGCACATGGGCAAGAGCCCGATGTGCCCGCGTGTGCCGTCGGGTAGGCGGGTTGCCGGCGCTCGAGTGCCTGACGCCGTCTTGAACGCGAAGCCGGCCGCGAGACAGAAGTGGATGCCTTGGGCGGTGGTGTTCGTGATCTTGTCGTCGATCTCGTACGTGATGTGCGCCGGCGTCGCGGTGAGCAGCTTGAACGCGAACGTTGCGGGCGCTCTCAGCTGGTAGCCCCTGCACGTGATGCGCCGGCCGGCCAGAGCGTTCGCTACCAGCTTGCCAGGTTGGCTCGAGTTCCCCTGCGTGGCGGTGGGCGGCGTGGTGACCGACACGCCGAACCGGCTGCTCGGGGTCACGGGCCCACCGAGGGTCGCGGTCGGCGGCGGCGTAAAGCTCACGACGGTCGCGCAGTTCCTGATCTGGGCACAGGACTTGGTGCGCGCGGCAGCGAGTGCGAGTCCCGCCGTGGCGGCGAAGAGGAGGAGCGTCAGGCCGGCCGCGGCCGCGGCCCGGGCCGTCCGAGAGGCGGGTCGTTGTGGAAGTGCCACGGTCTCTAGCCGGCTCCCCACGGGTCGCCGCTTTCCGGGATCTGGATCTTCATCAGCGCGTCGAAGCCAACAGCCGCCGACGGGTCCTTCAGTTGCGAGATGCGGGAGATACACGGCGGCGCCGCTTTCGAGCATCCCGGCAGCAAGCCGATGAACCCCGGGTTGCCGGTGGGCAGGGTGCCGGCCCGCGCCTTAGCGCCTGACGCGGTGGTGAAGTCATAGGCCACGCCCAGGCAGAAGCCGACCCCCTTGGCTTTGGTATTCCGGATCCGGTACGTGATCTGGTCAACGATCGGGACGGGGGCCGCCGTGGGTGGCTGCGAGGTTGGTGGCACCACCAGCGAGTCGTACCAGTTCGGGTCGCGGAACCGGTAGGCGCCGCACACCAGCGGGTTGCCGACGTTGACGGTCTGGCGCAGCGTGCCGGAGGACGCATTCGAGATGACGCCGTAGGTGCTGTTCGATGTGACGAGGCTGGTCGAACACGGGGGTCCGCCGTCACCGCAAGCCGCAGCGGCCGGACAGAGCACGGTGACGCCCAGGCTGCTGAGCGCCGAGTTCAGCGCGAGTTGGGGGCCCGACGGGGTCGTGCCCTGAAAGGCCTGCGTGTTCCAGTGCAGGCGCTTTCGGCCGCATTGGGCCGGCGCTGTGGCCGTGATCGACAGCTGCGCCTGCTTTCCAGCCGTGAGCTGGAGCCGGCGCAACGACAGCGTGCGGTTCTGGACTTGCGTCCTTCCCCGCAGAGGCGAGCCGGGCGTCGGTTGGGGCGATGTGAACCCGGTCGGCGGCGTGACCTTCACGGAGCCGAGGGTCGTGCCGGGCGTGGAGGTATTGACGACCGTCAGCCGGAACGTCGTCGGCTGGCCCGCGGTCGTGTACTCGGGCGAGACCGTGAGCGTGAACGACGGCCGGGTCATCGCGCTCGTCGTCTGCGCCGGAGCAGCACCAGGCGCCATGACCGCGAGCGATGCCCCAATCGCGAACAGGAATCCGACTCGTGCAACCCGCATACGTCCCCCTCGTAACAGTCAGCCCGCGCGCCGGCGAACGGCATGCGCCCTCGGTGCCGAATCTACCGGCTCCCCGAGTGCGGCGGGCGAAAGTTCTAGGGGCCCGGTGCTGCCGGGGGACCGTGGCGGGGGAGATCCACGGTGGCGGGGCATGGCGGTGGCGAGGGACATGCACGATGGCCGGGCATGGCGGTGGCGGGGGGACATGGCCGTGGCAGGGGAAATGGCGGTGATGGCGCCGCGTCGCTCGGCGCAGGCGAGGCGGCCCGCGATGGCCGCCGGAGGGTTGCCGGAAAGTGCGGGAGTCCCTACACTCCCCGCGTCAGCCAATAGCCGTAGCCGTCCCAATCAGCGGCGCCGCGCCACATACGCGGCGATCCGAGGGGCGGGGTCCGTGAGAGCTGATCGACCCTGCACAGGGCATCGATGCCGTGTGCTATCTTTGATGGTCGCGCTTCGTGGGGAGTACGTGCTCTCGGGTCGCCGGGCGTACGCGCCCTCTGGGAAGCGCTGACCTGCCTCCCTCTCGACCGTTCCGAGGAGTCGCCGTCTTGGCAACCGCTCATGCCCCCCGGACGCGCCGGAGTTTCGCGCGTCTGAACAAGGTCCTTGAAGTCCCCAACCTCATCGATATCCAGCGCAAGTCCTTCGAATGGCTGACCGACCCCGACGGCGGCGGCCTGCGCGAGACGATCGACGACATCTCGCCGATCGAGGACTACACCGGCAACCTGGCCGTCCAGTTCGGCGACTTCACGTTCGACGAACCCGTGGCGGACCTGGAGCAGTGCCGTGAGAAAGATTTGACCTATGCCCGGCCGCTGACCGTCACGGTCGCGTTCATCAACCGGGAGACCGGCGAGATCCGCGAGCAGTCGGTGTTCATGGGCGACTTCCCGTGGATGACCGAACGCGGGACATTCATCATCAACGGCACCGAGCGCGTTGTGGTCACGCAGCTGGTGCGCTCGCCCGGCGCCTACGTGATGGAGCCGAAGGATCGCGAGAAGCAGGTGTTCATCGCGAACCTGATGCCGGCCCGCGGGTCGTGGCTCGAGCTGGAGATCGACAAGAAGGGCCGCGTCTACGTCCGCATCGACCGCAAGCGCAAGCTGCCGGTCACCGTGCTGCTGCGCGCGATGGGCTATGCCTCCGACGAGGAGATCCTGGGCCTCTTCGACAACTCGCTCTACATCCGCCTGACGCTCGACGCCGACCCCGAGATGGTCCGCAGCGAGGAGGGCTCCCTGATCGAGCTGTTCAAGAAGCAGCGCCCGGGCGAGCCGCCCTCGGTCGACGCCGCGCGCTCGCTGCTCAACCAGCTGTTCTTCGATCCCAAGCGCTACGACCTCACGCGCGTGGGGCGCTACAAGCTGAACTCGCGCCTCGGTCTCGACATCGACCTCGAGACCCGCACCCTGACCCACGACGACATCATCGCGCTGGTCAAGGAACTCATCACGCTGCCGCGGCTGCTCGGCATGCCCGAGGACGACGGCGTCGACACCAAGGACTACGCGGCCGAGGCGCTGGCCATGCCCCGTGAGCCGATCCAGGATCACCTCGACGAGTACGAGCACTTCGGCAACCGGCGCCTGCGCACGGTCGGCGAGCTGATCCAGGAGGCGTTCCGGATCGGCCTCTACCGCATGGAGCGCGTGGTTCGCGAGCGCCTGACCACCGAGGACGCGGACACGATCACCCCGCAGACGATCGTGAACATCCGGCCGGTCGTGGCGGCGCTCAAGGAGTTCTTCGGCTCCTCACAGCTGTCGCAGTTCATGGACCAGACGAACTCGCTGGCGGGGCTCCGGCACCGCCGGCGCCTGTCCGCCCTGGGGGCCGGCGGTCTGACCCGCGAGCGCGCGCCGATCGAGGTGCGCGACGTGCACCCGACCCACTACGGCCGCATGTGCCCGATCGAGACGCCGGAAGGCCCGAACATCGGCCTGATCGGCTCGCTGTCCTCCTACGCGGAGGTGTCCGAGCATGGCTTCTTGACCACTCCCTACCGGGTGGTCAAGAACGGCAAGGTGACCGAGGAGATCGTGCACCTGGACGCCACCCAGGAGGAGGAGCGGATCATCGCCCAGGCGAACACACCGCTCGACGACAAGGGCAACCTGACCGGCGAGGAGATCATCTGCCGGACCCAGGCGGGCCAGTACGTGACGGTCGCGGCCGACGAGGTCGACCTGATCGACGTGTCGCCCGAGCAGATCTGGTCGGTGACGACTGCGATGATTCCGTTCCTCGAGCACGACGACGCCAACCGGGCGCTGATGGGCTCGAACATGCAGGCCCAGGCGGTGCCGCTGCTCGTGACCGACGCTCCGCTGGTCGGCACCGGGATGGAGCGCCGGGCGGCGATCGACACCGGAGACGTGGTGGTGGTGGGCAACGCCGGCACCGTGTCCTACGTCGACGCCGAGCAGATCGTCGTCGACAAGGACGGCGGCGGCTCGGACGAGTACCTGCTCCAGAAGTTCATGCGCTCCAACCAGGGCACGCTGATCCACCAGAAGCCGATCGTCGACGTGGGCGCCCAGGTCGCCGACGGCGACGTGCTGGCCGACGGCTCGGCCACCGACGCCGGTGAGATGGCGCTCGGCAAGAACCTGCTGGTCGCCTTCATGTCCTGGGAGGGCTACAACTTCGAGGACGCGATCATCCTGTCGCGCCGGATCGTCAAGGACGACGAGCTCACCTCGATCCACATCGAGGAGTACGAGATCGACGCCCGGACGACCAAGCTGGGCGACGAGGAGATCACCCGCGACATCCCGAACCGCTCGGAGGAGTCGCTGCGCAACCTCGACGACCGCGGCATCGTCCGCATCGGCGCCGAGGTCGGGTCGGGCGACCTGCTGGTCGGCAAGGTCACGCCGAAGGGCGAGACCGAGTTGACCGCCGAGGAGAAGCTGATCCGCGCGATCTTCAAGGAGAAGGCGCGCGAGGTCCGCGACACCTCGCTCAAGGTGCCCCACGGCGAGGGCGGCGTGGTCATCGACGTCAAGACGTTCAGCCGTGACGAGGGCGACGACCTGCCGCCCGGCGTCAACGAGCTGGTCCGCGTGTTCGTGGCCAAGAAGCGCAAGATCGCCGAGGGCGACAAGCTGGCCGGGCGCCACGGCAACAAGGGCGTGATCTCGAAGATCGTCGACGTCGAGGACATGCCGTTCCTCGAGGACGGCACCCCGGTCGACGTGATCCTCAACCCGCTCGGCGTACCGAGCCGCATGAACCTGGGTCAGATCCTCGAGACCCACCTCGGGTGGGTGGCCGCCAACGGCTGGTACAACGACGGCTCGCAGGCCTACAAGGAGGCCCACGACGACGGCGGCAAGGTGTACGTCGCCACGCCGGTGTTCGACGGCGCCACCGTGCGCGATGTCGACGAGGCGCTCGTGCGCTGGCAGGACGAGCACGAGGGCCGGATCCGGATGGACGTCGACAAGCGCCGGCGCGAGGGCGATCAGGCCTCGGGCAAGACCACGCTGTTCAACGGCCGCACCGGCGAGCCGTTCGAGGAGCAGGTGACCGTCGGCTACATGTACATCCTGAAGCTGCTCCACCTCGTCGACGACAAGATCCACGCCCGCTCGACCGGCCCCTACTCGCTGGTCACCCAGCAGCCGCTGGGCGGCAAGGCGCAGTTCGGCGGTCAGCGGTTCGGCGAGATGGAGGTGTGGGCACTCGAGGCGTACGGCGCGGCCTACACCCTCCAGGAGATGCTCACGATCAAGTCCGATGACACCGTCGGTCGGGTCAAGGCGTACGAGGCGATCGTCAAGGGCGAGAACATCGCCGAGCCATCGATCCCCGAGTCGTTCAAGGTCCTGCTCAAGGAGATGCAGTCGCTGGCGCTCGACGTCAACGTGGTCTCCGAGGAAGGCGAGCGGGCCGAGATGCGCGAGGAGGACGACGACCTCCTGCGGGCGGCCGAGGAGCTCGGCATCGATCTGAGCGGCGTGCGGGCGACAGACGGAGCGGCCGCCGACGAGCAGACCGAGCACGAGGGCGAGACGGTCGAGGCCTCCGAGGAGGAGGTCGAGCAGGAGGACCCGGATCTCGAGCCGGGCGAGGACCTCGAGGAAGAGGACTTCTCCTCCGACGAGGACCCGATGATCGACGAAGACGTGCCTGTCGGTGAGGCCGAGGGCGTCGTCGATGAGGATTGACGCCTGCGTCCCTCCGCGCCCCCTCGAACGGCACTCCAGGGGGCGCGGGACGGACATCAGGCTTCCTCGCCAAGCGAGCCGAAACCTTTTCTAGACAAGATTTTTCACACAGGTAAGAAGGGATCAATTTGATCGACATCAACAATTTCGACGCGATCGAGATCGGGCTGGCCTCCTCCAAGCAGATCCGCTCCTGGAGCTCGGGCGAGGTGACCAAGCCGGAGACGATCAACTACCGCACGCTGAAGCCCGAGAAGGACGGCCTGTTCTGCGAGCGCATCTTCGGTCCGACCAAGGACTGGGAGTGCTACTGCGGCAAGTACAAGCGCGTCCGTTACAAGGGCATCGTCTGTGAGCGTTGCGGCGTCGAGGTGACCCGCTCGAAGGTTCGCCGTGAGCGCATGGGCCACGTCGACCTGGCCGCGCCCGTGAGCCACATCTGGTTCTTCAAGGGCGTCCCGAGCCGGATCGGCTACCTGCTCGACATGGCTCCCAAGGAGCTCGAGAAGGTCCTGTACTTCGCCGCCTCGATCGTGACCTGGATCGACGATGACGCGCGGGCCAAGGACCTCGACACGCTCGAGGGCGAGGTCAACAAGGTGCTCGACGCGTATGCGGCCGAGAAGGAGGAGCGGATCCTCGAGCTGCGCGAGTCGCTGCAGCGCCGCGAGCAGCACCTCGAGTCCGGAAAGACCGGACGCGACTTCTCCGACGACGACCACATGTGGGCCGAGACGCTGGGCGTGAATGTCTCCAAGCTCTCCGACGAGGAGCGCGAGAAGATGCTCAAGGACCTGCGCAAGAGCCTGCAGGCCGACATCGACGACACCGAGGCCTACATCGAGGACGCGGCGGAGCGCATGCGCCAGGTGTGGGAGCTGTTCAAGACCATGAAGCCCAAGGACGTGGTCAACGACGAGACCACGTTCCGTGAGCTCAAGGACCGCTTCGGGTCGCCGTATGGGTTTGGCGAGTACTTCCGCGGCGGCATGGGCGCCGAGGCCGTGCGCGACCTGCTCCAGCAGGTCGACCTCGAGGCCGAGGCGGCCGATCTCCAGGATCAGGTCAAGACGGCCAAGGGCCAGAAGCAGGCCCGCGCGGTCAAGCGGCTGAAGGTCGTCTCCGCCTTCCTGCACAGCGGCAACAAGCCCGAGATGATGATCCTCGAGGCCGTGCCGGTGATCCCGCCGGAGCTGCGCCCGATGGTCCAGCTCGACGGTGGCCGCTTTGCCACGAGCGACCTCAACGACCTCTACCGCCGGGTGATCAACCGCAACAACCGGTTGAAGAGGCTGCTGGACCTCGGCGCGCCGGAGATCATCGTCAACAACGAGAAGCGCATGCTCCAGGAGGCGGTCGACGCGCTGTTCGACAACGGCCGCCGCGGCCGCCCGGTCACCGGGCCGGGCAACCGTCCGCTGAAGTCGCTGTCGGACATGCTCAAGGGCAAGCAGGGCCGGTTCCGCCAGAACCTGCTCGGCAAGCGCGTGGACTACTCGGGCCGCTCGGTCATCGTCGCCGGGCCGTCGCTGCGGCTCCACCAGTGCGGGCTGCCCAAGCTGATGGCACTCGAGCTGTTCAAGCCGTTCATCATGGCCCGTCTGGTCGAGCGCAAGTCGGCGCAGAACATCAAGGCGGCCAAGAAGATGGTCGACTCGATGATCCCCGAGGTGTGGGACGTGCTCGAGGAGGTCATCCACGAGCACCCGGTGCTGCTCAACCGCGCGCCGACGCTGCACCGCCTGGGCATCCAGGCGTTCGAGCCGGTGCTGGTCGAGGGCAAGGCCATCCAGGTCCATCCGCTCGTGTGCCATGCGTTCAACGCCGACTTCGACGGCGACCAGATGGCCGTGCACCTGCCGCTGTCGGCCGAGGCACAGGCGGAAGCGCGGATCCTGATGCTGTCCTCGAACAACATCCTGTCTCCCGCGCACGGGGCGCCGCTGGCCACCCCGTCGCAGGACATGGTGCTGGGTGCCTACTACCTGACCTACGGTCCGGATGCCGACGAGCTGGCCAAGATCGACCCGTCGACACACGAGCCGCGCCCGCACGTGTACCGCACCGCCCAGGAGGCGGAGTGGTCCTACGAGCACGGCGTGACCAAGCTGCACGACCTGGCCGAGTACCGGCCGCTCGGGCGCGAGGGCGGCCACGTGCTGACCACGGTCGGCCGGATCCTGTGGAACGACCGGATCGAGCGGGCCCTCGTCGAGGCACTCGGCGACGGGTTCGACCCGAACACGTATGAGTTCGTCAACCGCTCGATGAAGAAGAAGGACACCACGCGTCTGGTCGACGACCTCGTGCAGCAGTACGGGGCCCCGACGATCTCGATGGTGCTGGATGCGTTCAAGGACGTGGGCTTCCACTACGCCACCCAGGCCGGCGTGACGATCTCGAAGAACGACGTCCAGACTCCGCCGACGAAGCCGGAGATCCTGGCCCGTTACGACGCGCAGCTCGCGGTCATCGAGGAGCAGTACGAGAACGGCGAGATCAACCAGGAGGAGCGCCACGAGGCGGTCACCTCGCTGTGGGATCGCGCCACCAACGAGGTCGGGCAGGCGCTCAACGATCACCTCGACGAGCTCAACCCGATCTACATGATGGCCAACTCCGGTGCCCGCGGCTCGTTCTCGCAGATCCGGCAGCTGGCCGGCATGCGCGGGCTGATGGCCAATCCGAAGGGCGAGATCATCGAGCGTCCGATCAAGGCTTCCTTCCAGGAGGGCCTGACCGTGCTCGAGTACTTCATCTCGACCCACGGGGCCCGCAAGGGCCTGGCCGACACGGCGCTCCGTACCGCGGACTCGGGCTACCTGACGCGGCGCCTGGTCGACGTCTCCCAGGACGTGATCATCCGCCAGGAGGACTGCGGCACCGAGGAGTTCATCGAGATGCCGGTGTCCGAGCTGGAGGCCGGCACGGACAGCCGGGCGCTGCGGCCGACCGGCCAGCCGAACGGCAACCTGATCGGCCGGATCGCCGCGCAGGACATCACGACCAAGCGCGGGCGGGTGATCGTCGAGAAGGGCAAGGAGATCGATCGCGCCGAGCTGGCCGATCTGGTCGAGTCCTGGCACGACGACACCGAGAAGGGCAGCGTGATCAAGGTGCCGGTGCGCTCGGTGCTCAAGTGCGAGGCCCCCACCGGGGTCTGCCAGGCTTGCTACGGCCGCTCGCTGGCGACCGGCAAGCTGGCCCAGATCGGCGACGCGGTGGGAATCATCGCCGCGCAGTCGATCGGCGAGCCGGGCACGCAGCTGACCATGCGGACGTTCCACACCGGCGGCGTCGCCGGCGCGGACATCACGCACGGTCTGCCCCGCGTGGTCGAGCTGTTCGAGGCGCGCAAGCCCAAGGGTCTGGCCAAGATCGCCGAGATCGGCGGAAAGGTCTCGATCGAGGAGTCCGACAAGGCGGTCACGGTCGTGATCACCGACGACTCCGGCGAGGAGCACCGCCACACGTTCCCGCGCCGGACGCGGCTGTTCGTCACCGAGGGCGAGAAGATCGAGCCGGGCTGCCAGCTCAACGAGGGCTCGCTGTACCCGGCCGAGCTGCTCGCGGTGCGCGGCCGGACCGAGACCGAGGTGTACCTGGTCCGCGAGGTCCAGGAGGTCTACAAGTCACAGGGCGTCGACATCGACGACAAGCACATCGAGCTGATCGTGCGCCAGATGATGAAGCGGATGCGGGTCGACCAGAAGGGCGACACCGATCTGCTGCCCGGACAGTTCGTCGACCGCCAGGAGTACGGCCGCATAAACAAGGCCGTTATCGACGGCGGCGGCGAGGCCGCCCAGGCCGAGGAGATCATCCTCGGGATCACCAAGGCATCGCTCAACACCGACTCGTTCCTGTCGGCGGCCTCCTTCCAGGAGACCACCAAGGTGCTGACCGACGCGGCCCTCGAGGGCAAGATCGACCGGCTGGTCGGCCTCAAGGAGAACGTCATCATCGGCAAGCTGATCCCGGCGGCAACTGGTCTGAAGCGCTACCGGCGGATCGAGATCGAGCCGTCCGAGCCGCTGCCCCGCGGCATGGACGACGTCGGTCTGCTCGACCACGACGATCTGGCGGCCGAGCTCGGCCTGACCGACGGCGACGGCCTGACCGGGTTCGGCGGGCCGGAGCCTGACCTGTCCGACCTCGAGGGGATCGGCGACGGCCGCTCCTCGCTCGGGTTCGTCGACGAGCTGGCCGAGCTCGACGTGCCCGACGTGCCCGATGGACCCGAGGGAGACGAGTAGCAATCGGTTGACAGCCGGCGGAGTCGAATGACCCGGCGATCGCGGATCGTCGGCTTCGGCTCCGCCGCGCTGCTCGTCGTGGCCGGCGCGGTGTGCGCCGTGGTGCTGGGCGGCGGACTGGGTGAGGTGCTCGCGCTCGTGCTGATGAGCCTCGGGTTCGTCGAGGCGGTCAGCCTGGTGTTCCTCGAGGTGGGGCTGACCGAGGATCGGGAGCGGGCGCGCGAGGAGGCGGCGCGCCGGCGCGAGGACGATCGCCAGCGCCGGCTGAGGACGCCGGTGCGGCCGTCGGGGCGGCGCCTGGAGCGTACGCGCGGGCGACCGCGGCGTCTCCGATAACCTATGTGAATCGCGATTCACACGGATATCCGCGACCCCGCTCGTGAGGTCCTGAACCAGGCGCCGCCGCTCCAGCCGGTCAACCTGTTCGCGATCGACCTGGCGTTGCAGGAAGGCCTGGATCGTGAGGGCGGCGGCTGGGGGGTCGACCGCGCGCGGGAGGCCGGCGCGGTGGCGGGTTCCACCGAGGCGCTCGAGCACTGCCGGCGGGCGGAACGGAATGCCCCGATCCTGCGCACCCACGACCGGTACGGCAACCGGATCGACGAGGTCGAACTCGACCCCTCGTGGCACTGGCTGCTGCGCGGCGCCGTCGAGCGCGAAGTCCACGGCCTCCCGTGGCGTTCGTCAGAGCCCGGCGCGCATGTCGTGCGCGCGGCGCTGTTCATGGTTTGGGGCAACGTCAACGCCGGTGTGATGTGCCCGGTGTCGATGACCTACGCCGCCGTGCCGGCCCTGCGCGACGGGGCGCCGGAGCTGGCGGCGGAGTGGGAGCCGCGCCTGACGCTGCCGGACTACGAGCGGGGAGCGCTGGCCGGGATGGCGATGACCGAACGCCAGGGCGGCTCGGACGTGCGGGCCAACATCACCCGGAGCGAGCCGCTGGGTGACGGCGAGTTCGAGTTGCACGGCCACAAGTGGTTCTGCTCGTATCCACCCTGCGACGTGTTCCTGGTGCTGGCCCAGGCCCCCGGCGGTCTGTCCTGCTTCCTGGTCGAGCGCGGGCCCGGGATGGAGTTCCAGCGGCTCAAGGACAAGCTCGGCACGCGATCGCTTCCGTCGTCCGAGGTCGAGTTTCGTGGCGCGCGGGGGCGCCTGGTGGGCGAGGAGGGTCGCGGCGTGCCGGCGATCATCCGGATGGTCAACCACACCCGGCTGGACTGCCTGCTCGGAGCGGCCACCGGGATGCGCCGCGGTGTGGTCGAGGCGATCCATCACGCCCGGCACCGGGCCGCCTTCGGCGCGCTGCTGGTCGACCAGCCCGCCATGCAGAATGTGTTAGCGGACCTGGCGATCGAGTCCGAGGCGGCCACGGCTTCTGCTTTGCGGGTGGCGCGGGCGTATGACTCAGAGTCGGAGGGTGCCTTCCGGCGCTTCGCCACCGCGGTCATGAAGTACTGGGTGTGCAAGCGCGCCGCCCCGCACGCCGCCGAGGCGCTGGAGTGCCTAGGCGGCAACGGCTTCGTCGAGGAGTCGGCCCTGCCGCTGCTCTACCGCGATGCGCCGCTGAACTCGATCTGGGAGGGGTCGGGCAACGTGGCCGCGCTCGACGTGCTGCGGGCAACGGTCAAGGAGCCCGAGGGACTGCCCGCGTTCCTGGCCGAGTGCGAGCTCGCGGCCGGAGAGGATCGACGGCTCGACGCCCATCTGGAGCGCCTGCGCGCGGCGGGGGCCGAGGTGTTCGCCTCCGGCAACCCGCAGTTCAGCGCCCGCCGGATGGTCGAGGACCTCGCGGTGGCCTTGCAGGCCTCGCTGCTCATCCGGGGCGCTCCACCCGCCGTGGCCGACGCGTTCTGCGCCGCACGGCTGGGCGGCGGGGGCGGCCGGGTCTACGGGACGCTGCCGGCCGGCGTGGACGCGGCGGCGGTCATCGACCGCGCCCTGCCCGCGTGAGCACGGTCGGCGGGCTCGCGACGCGGCAGCGGCTGCTGGCGGCCGCGCGCGAGCTGATCGAGGAGGACGGATACGGCTCGGCCTCCGTGGCCGCGATCGCCGAACGCGCCGGCGTGGCCTCCGGCACGGTCTACCGCCACTTCCCCTCGAAGGCCGATCTGTTCCTCGAGGTGTTCCGGGCCGTGTGCGCCGGCGAGGAGCGGGCCATGCGCGCTGCCGCGGACAGCGCCGGACCGGGTGCGGTGGACCGGCTCGAGGCGGTGCTGGCGACCTTCGCCGAGCGTGCGCTCCAGAATCGCCGGCTGGCGTGGGCGCTTCTCGCCGAGCCGGTCGAGCCACTCGTGGACGCCGAGCGCCTGGCCTACCGCGAGCGGTACGCCGGCGTGGTCGCGCGCGAGCTGCGGGCGGCGATCGAGGGCGGAGAGATCCCCGATCAGGACGTGGCGTTCACCGCCGCGGCGCTGGTCGGGGGGTGCGGAGAGGCGCTGGTGGGGCCGTTGTCGCCGGTGGCGGGCGGTTCGCGGCCACCCGCCGACGAGGTCGTCGCCTCGATCCGGACCTTCGTGCGCCGTGCCGTCGGAGCCGGTCCGCGATGAGCGACGCGGTCCGGGTCGAGCGCTCCGGGCCGGTGTTCACCGTCCTGCTGTCGCGTCCCGAGCGGCGCAACGCCGTCGATCGAGCGACGGCTCTCGCGTTGGCTGACGCGTTTCGCGAGTTCGAGGCCGATTCGGAGGCGTGCGTGGCCGTGCTCCACGGGGAGGGCGGAGTGTTCTGCGCCGGCGCGGACCTCAAGGCGGCGGGGTCGCCGGCCGGGAACCGTGTGGCGCCCGGCGGCGACGGGCCGATGGGGCCGACGCGGATGCGGCTGTCGAAGCCGGTGATCGCCGCGGTGGCCGGGCATGCGGTGGCGGGTGGGTTGGAGCTGGCGCTGTGGTGCGACCTGCGGGTGGCCGAGGAAGGGGCGGTGTTTGGGGTGTTCTGCCGGCGCTGGGGGGTGCCGCTGATCGATGGCGGGACGGTGCGGTTGCCTCGTTTGATCGGGGTGTCGCGCGCGATGGACATGGTGTTGACGGGGCGTGCGGTTGGTGCTTCGGAGGCGCTGGCGATGGGGTTGGTGAACCGGGTCGTCCCGGATGGGTCGAGCCGGGTTGAAGCCGAGGCGTTGGCGCGGGCGTTGGCGGCGTTCCCCCAGCGGTGTATGCGGGAGGATCGGCTTTCTCTCCTGGAGCAGGACGGATTGGATGAGCCGGCGGCGCTGGCTAACGAGTTCGGTCACGGGGTGCGATCGCTCGAGGACGTGGCCGCGGGATTGGAGCGATTCCGGTCCGGCGCTGGACGCCACGGTTCGTTCTCCTAGGGCTGCACGAGAAAGTGTCCTCCTGGTCCGCTTTTTCGCGCAGCCTCGGGATGAGCGATTAGTTTTGGCCACCGACACCGTCTAAGTGAGCGATGGCCCTGGTTTGCATACATGGACCGCTCCGCAAACTCGCGGGCGGCTGCGCTGAGCAGGACCTCCCCGGCGCCACCGTGGCCGACCTGCTGCGCGGGCTCGAGGACCTGCACCCCTCAACGACGGGGTGGATCCTCGACGAGCGGGGCCAGATCAGACGGCACATCAACGTGTTCGTGAACGGAGAACGGGGCGGCGAGGAGACATCCGTGGCCGCCGGGGACCGGGTGGAGGTGCTGCCCGCGATCACAGGAGGCGTGTAACGCGTGACCGAGTTGCTGCTGGGAACCAAGAAGGGCCTGATCGCGCTGGAGGGAGATCCCGGCGCCGCACAGGGGTTCGAGCTCCGCTGCCGGGCGTTCCCGGGTGAGCCCGTGGACTTCGCGATGCGCGATCCGGCCAGCGGGCGCGTGATCGCCACCTCCACATCGCCGTTCTACGGCCCCAAGATCTGGTTCGCCGACGACCCGGCCGGCGAGTGGACCCAAGCCGAGGGCGTGGCCCTGCCGGAGGGCAGCGAGGAGGCGCTCGAGCGGATCTGGGTGATCGTGGCCGGCGAAGACGGATCGCTATACGCCGGCGGCGATCCCGGGGTGCTGTTCGAGAGCCGCGACGGCGGCGAGACGTGGCAGCTCAACCGGGCTCTGCGCGAGCGTCGGGTGGAGGACGACTGGCAGCCGGGCGGCGGCGGCCTCTGCCTGCACTCGATCGTGCCGTGGCCGGGTGAGCCCGACAAGCTGTCCCTCGCGGTCTCGGCCGCCGGGGTGTGGCACACCGAGGACCACGGGGAGACGTGGACGCGCGGCAACCGGGGCATCGTCCCGCGCTACCTGCCCGAGGACGCGACGGAGGAGGCCATCGCCCTGTGCGTGCACCGCATGGAGCGTGCGGCGCGCCGGCCCGAGCGCCTCTTCATCCAGTTCCACGGCGGCGTCTACCGTTCCGACGACGCGGGCCAGAGCTGGACGGCGATCGGCGACGGCCTACCCTCGGACTTCGGCTTCCCGCTCGCGCTCGACCCGAGCGACCCGGACAGCGCCTACGTGATCCCGCTGCGCGGCGACTTCGACCGGGTGATGCCCGACGGCAGCGTGCGCGTGTACGAGACCCGCGACGCGGGCGAGAGCTGGACGCCGCGCGGGGAGGGCCTCCCGGACCACGAGGCGTACCTGACCGTGCTCCGGCGCGCCTTCGACCGAACCGGGGAAGGTCGCGATTTGCAGCTCTATTTCGGAGCCACGTCAGGGGACGTGTTCGGATCGGGTGACGCCGGCGGTAGCTGGTTCACGGCCGCTACTCGCCTGCCGCCCGTGTTCTCGGTCACCGCGAGCGCCTAGCGTCACCGGCCGAACCCGACTTTCGTCGCACTCGACGCACACCGAGGGTCGAATGAGGCGAAAGTCGGGCTATGGCCGCTGTCTCGCGCACTCGAGGCGAGCGCGCGCTCGAGTGCGACGTTAGTCGCCACCGAAAAGAGGTTCAATGGGAGGGCGGAGGCGGGACGCGGGCGGCCCGGATCCAGGAAGGCTCAGCGGCCGGATCTGGCGGCGGGCGGAGCGAGCTGCTCGGCCCAGGCCAGCAGTCGCTGCACCTCGGCCTCGGTCAGGCCGACGGCGGGATCGGTCGTAACCAGCAGGGTGGGCGCCGGCCGGGCGGCGGCCCAGGTCCGGCATCCGTCGTCGTGGGCGTCGTCGACCCAGGCCAGCGGGCGCGAGGGCTCGACGTGGCGGTCGATGCCTCCGAGCTTCCAGTGCGCCCGGGCGGGCCGGTCGAAGGGGTCGAACACGATGTGGGGGAGCGGGCCGTCCAGCCCAAGGGCCAGCGGCAGGTAATCGTTGGCCTTCTCCTCCCAGCCGCTGCACCAGGCCAGCTCGAATGTCCGGGTCAGGCGGCGTAGGTACTCGCCCGCAGTGTCGGAGAGGTAATGCGTGATCCCGTCGACCAGCTGGTACCGTCCGGAGGGCGGCGAGTGGTGGTCGAAGCCGAACAGCGAGATCACGCCGTCGACGTCGACGAGGAGCAGGGGTCGGTCGTCTGCCATGACTGACTCGATGCTGTCACGGGTACACATGGGCCGTAGCGCGTCCAGGGATGCTCAAGGCCCATCGCAGGACTGCCGAGACAGTTTGTGAAGGCAGTACGCCCGCCCCGATCCAGGAACCACATTGACCTCTTTCTTCGGCATCCTCCTCGCGCTCCTCTGCGCTCTGGCCACGAATATCGGCTTCCTGTACAAGCACCGGGGCGCCTGCGCGGCTCCCTCGGTGGACATGCGCCGCCCGCTGGTCACGGCCAAGGCGCTGTTCGCCTCGCCGCTCTTCACGATCGGCTGGGTGATCGGGGCCGGGGCGTGGGTCTTCCACGTCGCCGCGATGTCGGTCGCGCCGCTGTCGCTGGTCCAGGCCGTCCTGGCCGGCGGGATGGTGATGCTGGCGATCATGGCCGAGCAGATGCTGGGCTGCCAGATCGGGCGCCGGCAGTGGATCGGCCTCGGCCTGACCGCCTTCGGGCTGATGCTGTTGGGCTTCACGCTCCCCGCCACCCACGGCGCCCACTCGCACGCCTCGACCCCCGGCATGATCGCCTTTGAGACCGTGCTGATCGCGGCCGGCGGGCTGCTGATCATGGGCCCCAGCATGGGCGCCCCGGCCGAGCACCACGGCTACATGCTGGGCGCCGCCTCGGGCATCCTGTTCGGCGTCTCCGACGTGGCGATCAAGGCGCTGTCCGGCATGATCGCTGCCTCCGGTCCGCTCGGACTGCTGACGCCGTGGACGTTTATCTGCGTGTGCGCCTCGGTGGCCGCCTTCTACGCCTCGGCCAAGGGCCTGCAGGACGGTGACGCGGTCCCGGTGATCGCGGTCACCGGCACGGCCGCCAACGTGGCCGGCATCGTCGGCGGGTTCATCGTGTTCGGCGATCCGCTCCCGGCCAGCCCGGTCTCGATCGTCATCCAGTGCCTCGCGTTCGTCCTGGTGGTCGGCGCGGCGTGGCTGATGCCTGCACCGGTCCGCGCGACCTCGCCAGTGGTCGCGCCAGCCGCCGCGTAGACGCGGGCGGCCCATAATCGGACCGGCGGACCCCCGCGTGGGGGACCCGCCGATCTGCACAATTGCTCCGTCCTCCTCGGCTCGCTACCGTTGTACAAAACGGCGAACAAGTTGGAGGGACGTGTATGGCGAGCACCGAGCACGCAGTCGAGCAGAGCACGCTCCAGGAGCTGGCCAAGAGGCACCTGTGGATGCACTTCACGCGGATGTCCGCGTATGACCAGGCCGAGGTGCCGATCATCGTCCGGGGTGAGGGCTGCTACGTATGGGACGAGCACGGCAAGCGCTACCTGGACGCGCTGTCCGCGCTGTTCTGCGTGAACATCGGGCACGGCCGGGCGGACATCGCACAGGCCGGCGCCGACCAGGCCAAGGAGCTCGGCTTCTACACGACCTGGTCCTACGCGCACCCGCCGGCCATCGAGCTCGCCGCCCGGATCGCCTCGCTGGCCCCCGGCGACCTGAACCGGGTGTTCTTCACGAGCGGTGGCTCAGAGGCGGTCGAATCCGCCTACAAGCTTGCCCGCCAGTACCACAAGGTGACCGGCAAGCCGAACAAGACCAAGCTGATCGCCCGCGAGATCGCCTACCACGGGACGACCCTCGGCGCGCTGTCGGCCACCGGCATCACCGGCCTGCGCACGCCGTTTGAGCCGCTCACCCCCGGTGCCTCCCACGTGCCCAACACCAACACCTACCGGATGCTGCCGGGCATGACCGAGGAGTACTTCGCGGAGGCGATCGCCGAGAAGATCGAGTTCGAGGGGCCCGACACGGTCGCGGCGGTGATCCTCGAGCCGGTCCAGAACGCCGGCGGCTGCTTCACCCCGCCCGAGGGCTACTTCCAGCGCGTGCGCGAGATCTGCGACCAGTACGACGTGCTGCTGATCTCCGACGAGGTGATCTGCGCCTGGGGCCGCCTCGGCGAGTGGTTCGGGGCCCAGCGCTACGACTACGCGCCCGACATGATCACGACGGCCAAGGGCCTGACCAGCGCGTATGCGCCGATGGGCGCGGTGATCGCCTCCGACCGGGTCGCCGAGCCGTTCATGACCGGCCAAAACAGCTTCACCCACGGCTTCACGTTCGCCGGGCATCCGATCTGCGCCGCGGTGGCGCTGGCCAACCTGGACGCGTTCGAGCGCGAGGACGTGCTCGAGAACGTGCGCTCGAACGAGGGGCCGTTCCGGGCGATGCTCGAGGGGCTGCGCGACCTGCCGATCGTGGGCGATGTCCGCGGCGCCGGGTTCTTCCACGCGATCGAGCTGGTCAAGGACAAGACCACCAAGGAGTCGTTCGACGACGACGAGTCAGAGACGCTGCTGCGCGGCTTCTTGTCCGCCGAGCTCTACCGGCGGGGTCTGATCTGCCGTGCCGATGACCGCGGCGACCCGGTCATCCAGCTCTCACCGCCGCTGATCGCCGGACCCGAGCAGTTCGCCGAGATCGAGGACATCCTGCGCGGCGTGCTGACCGAGGCCGGCGAGCGGATGCAGGTGCACGAGCATCCCCGCCAGTACAGCGCGCTGGAGGAGACGCGCCGGGGCTGATGCTCCTGGTCGCAGAACAAGTGGTGGCGGGGCGCCGGAGCTGATGCTCACGGTCCGGGACCTGCTGCGGGACCTCGATGTCCAGCTGCTCACAGGCGAGCGCAGTCTCCACCTGCCCGTGCGCTGGGTGCACATCTCCGAGCTGCTCGACCCGACCCCGTGGCTGTCCGGCGGCGAGCTGCTTCTGACCACCGGCATGCAGCTCGACACGCCGGCGCAGGCGCGCGAGTTCGCCACACGGCTGGCCGACCATCACCTGGCCGGGCTCGGGTTCGGGACGGGCTTCAAGCACGAGCGGGTGCCCGAGTCGTTGCTCGAAGCGGCGGCCGAGCGCGAGTTCCCCGTGTTCGAGGTCCCCTACGAGGTGCCGTTCATCGCGGTCACCGAGGCGGCCTTCACCCAGCTGGTCAACGAGCAGTACGCGGTGCTGCGGCGCGCGCTGGCCGCCCAGGAGCGCCTGGAGCGGATCGTGCTGTCCGAGCGCGGGCTCGAAGCGCTGGTGGGAGCGCTCTCGACGCTGATCGGGGCGACCGTCCTCGTGTTCGACTCGCGCGGGGAGCCGCTGGAGCAGCACGCCTTCCGGCGCGAGCTCGACCCGGAGGGCCTCGAGATCCTGCAGGCTGAGGTGCACGAGCGCGCCCGCCGCCGCGAGGCCCGGGCCTTCATGCCCTCGCTGGGCGAGGGCAACCAGGCGCTCGCGCTCCCGGTGGCGGCTGACGGCACCCCGCGGGCCGGCGGGAACGATTCCGCCCGACCCGCTCGTCCGGGACGCGCCCCCGAGGCGTGGCTCGTGGCGATCAAGGACGCCGGCCCGCTGACGGACTTCGACCGCCTGACGCTGCACCAGGCGGTGACGATCGTCGCGCTGGAGCTGTTGCGCTCGCGGGTGGCCGGCGACACCGAGCGCCGCTTGGCCGGCGACGTGCTCGACGCGATCGTGACCGGCGAGCTGGCCGGGGCGGACGTGGCGCGCCGGCTCGGACCGTTCGGGCTCTCCGAGCGGGTGGCGGCGATCGTCTTGCGTGCCGACGAGGCGCGGGGGGCGTCGGGATCGGCTGCCGGCCCGGTCGAGACCGCCCTGTGGTCGGCGTTGCGCGAGGAGGCCATGCCGGCGCTGGTCGCGTCGGTCGGCCCGCTGGCCTGCGCGCTCGTGCCGGGCGGGAGTGACGAGGACCTCGCCGCGCTCGGCCAGCGCGTGCTGTCCGGGACCGATGCCGAGCTGCGCGGCGAGACCCGTGTGGGGATCGGGCGGGCGGTCCCGGCGGTCGAGGCGCGGCGGAGCTTCCATGAGGCGCGCTGCGCGCTCGAGGCGCTGGCGCTCGGCGTGGCCGGCTCGGACGGGAACGGCGGGGCGCCCGAGAAGCCACGCCTCGCGACCTACAAGGACTTGGGCTCCTTCCAGCTGCTCCTGTCGCTCCAGGACGATGAGGCGCTGCGGCTGTTCTGCGACTCGATCCTCGGCCCGATCGAGGCCAGCGAGGGCCCATACGGCGGCGAGCTGATGCGCTCGCTGGAGGCCTTCATCGAGGAGAACGGCCAATGGGAGCGCGCGGCCAGGCGGCTTTACTGCCACCGTCATACGCTGCGCTACCGGATCCGGCGGGTGGAGGAGCTGACCGGCAGGAATCTGTCCTCCGCGCGGGACCGGATCGAATTCTGGCTGGCCCTGCGCGGGCGCCAGCTCGTGACACGAGAGGCTCAGAGCAAACCGCGACGCGACGTTCTGGGTTCGCGCCGCTGATCACCGGGAAGGCGGTCCTACCAGCGTGAAAGTCGGGGTTCCCACAGAAGTCAAGTCGGACGAGTACCGGGTCGCGCTGACGCCGGCGGGCGTGCGCGAGCTGGTCGATGCCGGACACGAGATCTACGTGCAGAGCGGTGCCGGCGACGGATCGGCGATTTCCGACGAGGCGTATGCGGCCCAGGGGGCGACGATCGTCCCGGACGCCGCCGCGGTGTTCGAGGAGGCGACGCTGATCGTCAAGGTCAAGGAGCCCCAGCCGGCCGAGGTCGGACGGCTCGAGCCTCGCCACATCCTGTTCACCTACCTGCACCTGGCGGCCGACGGCGAGCTGACGCGCGGGCTGATGGAGTCAGGCGCGACGTGCATCGCGTATGAGACCGTGGAGGACGCGCGGGGTCGCCTGCCGCTGCTCGCGCCGATGTCCGAGGTGGCGGGCAAGATCGCCACCCAGGCCGGCGCGTTCATGCTCGAGAAGCCGCTGGGCGGACGGGGAATCCTCCTGGGCGGGGTACCCGGCGTCGCCGCGGCCAACGTGATGATCATCGGCGGCGGCGTGGTCGGCATGCACGCGGCGTTCATCGCGCTCGGGATGGAGGCCACGGTCTACGTCTACGACCGCAACATCGACCGCCTGCGGGAACTCGACATCGCGTTCGGAGGACGGGCCGACACGTGCTTTGCGTCGACCCTCGAGGTCGAGCAGCGGCTGCCCGACATGGACCTGGTGATCGGCGCGGTGCTCGTGCACGGCGCCCGCGCCCCGCGCGTGATCACCCGCGACCAGCTCGGGCTGATGAAGCGCCAGGCGGTGCTGGTCGACGTCTCGATCGACCAGGGAGGCTGCTTCGAGACCTCGCGGCCGACCACGCACTCGAACCCCACCTACGAGGTCGACGGGATCACCCACTACTGCGTTACGAACATGCCCGGCGCGGTGCCGATCACCTCGACCTACGCGCTGACCAACGCCACGATGCCCTACGTGATCCAGCTGGCCACGGCCGGCGTGCAGCGGGCGATCACCGAGAACCCGGGGCTGAAGCTCGGCGTGAACGTGGCCGGCGGCCAGGTGACCTACCTGCCGGTGGCCGAGGCGGTCGGGGTGCCGTCGGTGTCGGTCGACGAGGCGCTCGGGGTCGCGGCCTGAGGGACGGTTCGCCCGGCAGGGCTCGTGCGCCACACGATCTAAACAGCCTCGATTCGCGCCCCTGCTACGCTCCCAATCCGCATGCCGACCACCAGTCAATTGATCCGCAAGGGCCGCACGCCGCCCAAGAAGAAGCTCGCCACCCCGGGCCTGAAGTCCGGCAAGGGCCGCAAGAAGAAAGTCGCTGCGCCGCAACGTCGCGGCGTGTGCACGCGCGTGTACACGACCACGCCGAAGAAGCCGAATTCGGCCCTGCGCAAGGTCGCCCGCGTGCGACTGACCAACGGCATGGAGGTCGGCGCCTACATCCCCGGCGAGGGCCACAACCTGCAGGAGCACTCGGTGGTGCTGGTCCGTGGCGGCCGCGTCAAGGACCTCCCGGGCTTCCGCTACAAGGTCATCCGCGGCACGCTCGACGCCGCCGGCGTCGGCGACCGCAAGAAGGCCCGCTCGCAGTACGGCGTGAAGGCCAAGTAAGTGGTCACCGACGCGGACACGCCCGGGGACCACTGATGCCGCGTCGAGCAGCAGCTCAGGTCCGGCCGGTCGAGCCCGACCCCGTCCACCGCAACCGCCTGGTCCAGCAGGTGATCAACAAGGTCATGCTGGACGGCAAGAAGTCGACGGCGGAGAAGATCGTCTACGACGCAATGGCCATCCTGGCCGAGCGCTCCGGCAAGAACCCGGTCGAGCAGCTCGAGGCCGGGATCAAGGCCCTGACCCCGGTGCTCGAGGTCAAGTCGCGCCGCGTCGGCGGCGCCACCTACCAGGTGCCGGTCGAGGTTCCCCCGCGGCGCGCGCGCACCCTCGCGGTCCGCTGGCTCGTCGGCTACGCCCGTCAGCGCCGCGAGAAGACGATGGCGCAGCGATTGGCCCACGAGCTGCTCGACGCCCAGCAGCAGCAGGGCTCGGCGTTCAAGCGCAAGGACGACGTGTACCGCATGGCCCAGGCCAATAAGGCCTTCGCCCACTACCGGTGGTAGTCGTTCGCTGCGGTGGCTGCCCCTCTGGGGAGCCCGGGCGCTAACGGATCGTTTGGCGGGCTCTTCGCGTAGTTCGCGCGAGGGCTCCCAGAGGGACAGCCACCTCCGCCGGCATTCCGGCCCGCTGGGCTTGGTGAGAGCAACGAAGCGAACCGGCGCGCGATCGGGCCAACCGTGCGCCTGGCGTCGTGCCCTCGCGGTGCGCTAAGCCGGCCGGCGCGGCCTCCTCGCGACCGGCGGTACGGATCGGACGGGGCTGCCGCGTAGGCGGATGCGCCTCTGGGGCCCCTCGCGCGAACTACGCGAACCGCGGCTCACCGATCCGTTAGCGCCCGGGGCCCCAGAGGGGTATCGCCGGAGCTAAACGCGAGGGCTGCCCACCACACGGGACCGGGGGCTGCAGTGAGACAACCCTCGCGTTTCCCAAGGGTAACGGTGGATTGGCCTGCGGTCGCTGCCGATCTGCGCCGGTGTCAGGATGTTGACCATTCAACGCGTTGCCGGCTAAGAGGTTGCTCACGCACTCGTGGGGGGCTCGGCGGCGGGGCGGGCGGCCGGGGGCCGCTGCGGACCGAGCATGAGCAAGCCGACGCCTCCGCTGAGGAGCAGCACGACGGCGCCGAGCGTCTCCATGTAGAGGCCCGCGCTCGCGCTGGAGGTGGCCTCGACGTAGCCGCCCGCGCTCGAGCCGATCAGGCCGCTCGAGTGCGCGTCGGACAGGTCGCCGAGGAGCGCGATCAGCAGCGTCGCGATGCCCAGCACGGCGAGGCCGACGAGCGCGGGCCGGTTGCCGTGGCGGTAGACGGCATAGGCCAGCGCGACCGCGACGAGGGCGAGGGGGATCGGCGCCCAGGCGTGGTTGGGTCCGGTCTGGACCGTTCTGACGGCCTGCGAGCTGGTGGCGGAATGCAGGTGATAGAGCGCGGTGAACTGCGAGACGACGATGAGCAAGGCTCCCAGCAGGGCGATCAGCGACAGCGCCGCCCAGCCCGGGGCGCCGGTCGTGGGGGTTCCGCCGTCGGCCTGCCCGGGGGGCGAAGAGGACGCCCGAGAGGGCCCTGAAGAGGCCCGGTGGCGCCCCGGATGCAGTAGCCGAGATGGCCCAGAACCTCTGCTATATTCGGTGTCCGTCTCGGGTGGGACGCTCATGCGCGTTCGCTCCCGAGGACGCTGGATCCTTGTAATGGAGTCGTCCACCAGATAGACACCCGCCCCTTCCCGACAGCTGCGTCGTGAATGGGCCCGATGGGCCCTTTTTCATGTCCGCAGGTTTGACCCGGGAAACTGGTGCAGTTTGGCGGCTGGCGACTGACAAACCGCAGCCCGGAATACCTGACAAACATGCCTCGCGCCTTCTCCCTCGACAAGATTCGCAACATCGGGATCATGGCCCACATCGACGCCGGTAAAACGACGACGACTGAGCGCATCCTGTATTACACCGGTCGGACCTACAAGATGGGGGAGGTTCACGAGGGGGCGGCCGTCATGGACTGGATGGCCCAGGAGCAGGAGCGCGGCATCACGATCACCTCGGCCGCGACCACGTGCGAGTGGAAGGACCACCGCATCAACATCATCGACACGCCCGGCCACGTCGACTTCACCGTCGAGGTCGAGCGCTCGCTGCGCGTGCTGGATGGCGCGATCGCGCTGTTCGACTCGGTGGCCGGGGTCGAGCCGCAGTCCGAGACCGTGTGGCGGCAGGCCGACAAGTACCACGTCCCGCGCATCGCCTACATCAACAAGATGGACCGCATCGGCGCGGACTTCGATCGCGGCGTACAGACCATGGTCGACCGGCTGGGCGCCAACGCCGTGCCGGTCCAGTTGCCGATCGGGGCCGAGGCGGACTTCCGCGGAATCGTCGACCTGATCGGGATGAAGGCGATCATCTACAAGGACGAGCTCGGCAAGGAGCAGGACATCATCGACATTCCGGCCGAGATGGCCGACGAGGCGGCCGCCGCGCGCGAGAAGCTGCTCGACGAGGTCTCGCACCACGACGACGAGCTCGTCGAGATGATCCTCGAGGAGCAGGAGATCTCGCCCGAGCGCCTGAAGCAGGCGATCCGGAAGGCCACCCTGGAGATCCACATGACCCCGGTGTTCTGCGGGTCGAGCTTCAAGAACAAGGGCGTCCAGCCGCTGCTCGACGCGGTCCTCGACTACCTGCCGAGCCCGCTCGACGTGCCGCCCGTGGAGGGCGTCGAGCCGGCCAAGGGCTCGTCCAACGGCGACGAGCAGCCGGCCGTGCGCCACGCCGACGACAACGAGGCGTTCGCGGCGCTCGCCTTCAAGATCATGGCCGACCCGTACGTCGGCAAGCTCACCTACTTCCGCGTGTACTCCGGTCAGCTCGAGGCCGGCTCGCGCATCCTGAACGTCAACACCGGCCGGACCGAGCGCATCGGGCGCATCCTGATGATGCACGCCAACGAGCGCGAGGAGGTCAAGGATGTCCACGCTGGCGACATCGCCGCCGCCGTCGGCATCAAGCAGGTGGTGACCGGCGACACGCTGGCCGCGCCCGACAAGCCGATCAAGCTCGAGACGATCGAGTTCCCCGAGCCCGTCATCAAGGTGGCGATCGAGCCCAAGACCAAGGCCGACCAGGAGAAGATGGCCACCGCGCTGGGCCGCCTGGCCGAAGAAGACCCCACGTTTCAGGTGCGCACCAACGAGGAGACCGGGCAGACCGAGATCTCCGGCATGGGCGAGCTGCACCTCGAGGTGCTGGTCGACCGCATGCTGCGCGAGTACAAGGTCGACGCGAACGTCGGCCGCCCCCAGGTCTCCTACCGCGAGACGATCAAGGGCACGGCCGAGAAGGTCGAGGGCCGCTTCGTGCGCCAGACCGGTGGGGCGGGCCAGTACGGGATCGTCTACGTGAACGTCGAGCCGGCGCCAGGCGAGGGCTTCGACTTCGTCAACAAGATCAAGGGCGGGTCGATACCGACCGAGTTCATCCCGGCGGTCGAGAAGGGCATGGAGGAGGCGATGGAGAACGGGCCGCGTGCGGGCTATCCGATGGTCGACGTGCGGGTCACGCTGACCGACGGCAAGTACCACGAGACCGACTCCTCGGAGCTCGCGTTCAAGGTCGCCGGTTCGCTGGCGCTGAAGGCAGCGGTAACGCGGGCCAAGCCGATCCTGCTCGAGCCGATCTTCGCGGTCGAAGTCGTGACGCCCGAGGAGTTCATGGGCGACGTGATCGGCGACCTCAACCGCCGTCGCGGCCATGTCCACGGGATGGAGCAGCGCGGCAACGCCCAGGTCATCAACGCCTTCGTGCCGCTGGCCGAGATGTTCGGGTACGCGACCGACCTGCGGTCCAACACCCAGGGCCGGGCCACGTACACGATGCAGTTCGAGCGCTATGAGGAAGTGCCCCCTAACATCGCCGAGCGAGTCGTCGGTGATCAGGCGCAGGCGGCGGCCTAGGCGCATCGAGCAGCGGAATCTTTATATCCTGAATAGGTTCGTCCGCAGACGGACACAACTACTGCAATAGAAGGAGCGACACCAAAGTGGCGAAAGCCAAGTTCGAGCGCGATAAGCCCCACGTCAACGTCGGCACCATCGGTCATATCGACCATGGCAAGACGACGCTGACCGCGGCCATCACGAAGGTGCTCAACGAGAAGTACGGCGGCACCGAGGTGCGGTCGTTCGAATCGATCGACAACGCTCCGGAAGAGAAGGCTCGCGGCATCACGATCGCGACTTCGCACGTCGAGTACCAGACGCCCAACCGGCACTATGCGCACGTCGACTGCCCGGGGCACGCCGACTACGTCAAGAACATGATCACCGGCGCCGCTCAGATGGACGGCGCGATCCTGGTCGTCTCGGCGGCCGACGGCGCGATGCCCCAGACCCGCGAGCACATCCTGCTCGCCCGTCAGGTGGGCGTGCCCTACATCGTCGTGTTCCTCAACAAGGTCGACATGGTCGACGACCCCGAGCTGCTCGAGCTCGTCGAGGTCGAGATCCGCGACCTGCTCTCCGAGTACGAGTTCCCGGGCGACGACATCCCGTTCGTGGCCGGCTCGGCGCTGAAGGCGCTCGAGGGTGACGAGGAGTACGAGGCCAAGATCCTCGAGCTCGCCGAGGCCCTGGACACCTACATCCCGGAGCCGGTGCGCGACCTCGACAAGCCGTTCCTGATGCCGGTCGAGGACGTGTTCTCGATCACCGGCCGTGGCACCGTGGCCACCGGCCGCGTCGAGCAGGGCATCATCAAGACCGGTGAGACGGTCGAGATCGTGGGCATCAAGGCGACGACCAGCACGGTGGTCACCGGCGTCGAGATGTTCAAGAAGATCCTCGACCAGGGTCAGGCCGGCGACAACGTCGGGTGCCTGTTGCGCGGCACCAAGCGGGACGAGATCGAGCGGGGGCAGGTGCTGTGCAAGCCCGGCTCGATCACGCCACACACCAAGTTCAAGGCCGAGGTCTACGTCCTGAAGAAGGAGGAGGGCGGCCGTCACACGCCGTTCTTCACGGGCTACCGGCCGCAGTTCTATTTCCGCACGACCGACGTCACCGGCGTGGCCAACCTGCCCGAGGGCACCGAGATGGTCATGCCCGGCGACAACGTCCAGATGGAGATCGAGCTCATCCAGCCGATCGCCATGGACCAGGGTCTGCGGTTCGCGATCCGCGAGGGCGGCCGGACGGTCGGCTCGGGGGTCGTCACCGAAGTAGTCCAATAGTTGTGGAAGGCGGCGCGGCCTCTGGGTCCGCCGCCTTTTTTTGACAGATACGACCTAAATGGGGTGGGCCCCACTGGGGGCTCGCTTTGACGCGCACTGAAAGCAGCGAAGAGACCGCATTGGCAACCATTGCCCAAAACAAGATCCGGATTCGCCTGAAGTCCTACGACCACACGGCGATCGAGACGGCGGCCAAGGAGATCGTCGAGACGGCTACGCGCACGGGCGCGACCGTCTCCGGTCCGGTGCCGCTGCCCACCGAGAAGAACGTGTATTGCGTGATCCGCTCGCCGTTCAAGGACAAGGACTCGCGAGAGCACTTCGAGATCCGCACCCACAAGCGGCTGATCGACATCCACCAGCCGACGCCGAAGACGGTCGACTCGCTCCAGCGGCTCGACCATCTCCCGGCGGGCGTGGACATCGAGATCCGGCTCGCATCCTGAGGTGACCTGATGGCGGCGATCCTGGCTCGGAAGCTCGGCATGACGCAGCGGTTCCAAGAGGACGGGCGCGTGGAGCGCGTCACCGTGCTCGAGGCCGGCCCGTGTCCGGTCACCGCGATCCGAACCGTCGAGCGCGACGGCTACGAGGCGGTTCAGCTCGCGTTCGGCGCGTGCAAGGAGAAGTCGCTGACCAAGGGCGAGCTCGGACATCTCAAGAAGGCCGACGCGTCCGCGCACCGGCACCTGGTCGAGTTCCGCAATGAGGCCGGGGAGCTGCTGGTCGGACAGACCGTGACCGCGGAGACGTTCTCGGCCGGCGACAAGGTGAAGATCTCGGGGCTCACCAAGGGCAAGGGCTTCCAGGGGACGATCAAGCGCCACAACTTCAGCAGTGGCCCGAAGTCGCACGGCTCGCACAACGTGCGGGCGCCCGGTTCGATCGGCGCGTCGGCGACGCCTTCGCGGGTGTTCAAAGGAATTCGCGGGCCCGGACGGATGGGCGGCGGCCGGATCACCCAGCGCGGTCTGACCGTCGTCGAGGTCATCCCCGGGCAGAACCTCCTCCTCGTGCGGGGCGCCGTTCCCGGTGCCCGCGGTGGCACGGTGGAGGTGCGGACCGATGGCTAGAACAGCGGCGCGGCTCGGCGGCGGCACGGTCGATCTGGATCCGGCGGCGTTCGAGGCGCCGTTCAACATGCCGCTCGTGCACGAGGCGGTGCGCGCCGAGCTGAACGCGCGCCGGCACGGCACAGCGTCGACCAAGACGCGCGGCGAAGTCTCCGGCGGCGGCGCCAAGCCTTGGCGCCAGAAGGGCACCGGCCGGGCCCGGGCCGGCTCCTCGCGCTCGCCGGTGTGGACCGGCGGCGGCACCGCGTTCGGTCCCACCCCGCGGCGCTACACGGTCAAGGTCAATCGCAAGGCGCGCCGCGCGGCGCTGCGCAGCGTGCTCTCGCTGCACGCCCAGCGCGAGTCGCTCGCGGTGTTCGACCCGGCATCGTTCGAGACGCCGTCCACCCGGCAGGCGGCCGAGCTCTTGACCGAGTGGGGCGCGACCGGTCCGACGCTCGTGCTGTTGACCGAGGCCGAGGGCGTCGCCGGCAAGTCGTTCCGCAACCTGGCCGGGGCCGCGGCGATGCCGGTGGAGGACGCCGGCGTGGCCGACATCGTCGGGGCGGCCTCGTTGCTCGTCTCCGAGGCGGCCCTGCAATCCCTGCTGGCGCTCGCCGCGAAATCCGCTGGCGCCGAATCTGCGGAAGGAGCCGAGGCCTGATGGATCCCACTCAGGTGATCATCCGGCCGGTCCTGTCCGAGAAGACGTTCGCCCTGGCCGAGGCCGGGAAGTACACCTTCCGGGTGGCCGACAAGGCTCACAAGACGCAGATCCGCCAGGCGATCGAGCAGCTGTTCGAGGTCAACGTGCTCGAGGTACGCACCGCCCACGTGCACTCCAAGCCCAAGCGGCGCGGTCAGACGGCGGGGCGGACCCGCTCGTGGAAGAAGGCGATCGTGCAGGTGCGCGAGGGCCAGACGATTCCGATCTTCGGGGGACTGGAGGCGGGCGAGTAAATGCCTATCCGCAAGCCAAAGCCGACGTCGGCGGGTCGCCGCTTCGTCACCTTCCCCGACTACGCCGAGATCACCCGCACCGAGCCCGAGAAGTCTCTGGTCGAGGGCCTGAAGAAGTCCGGTGGCCGGAACTCGTACGGGCGCAAGACCTCGCGCCACCGCGGTGGCGGCGCCAAGCGCCTGTATCGCAAGATCGACTTCAAGCGCCGCAAGGACGGGATTCCGGCCAAGGTGGCGCACATCGAGTACGACCCCAACCGCTCGGCCTACATCGCGCTGCTGCACTACGCCGACGGCGAGAAGCGCTACATCCTTGCCCCGCAGCGCCTGCGCGTGGGGATGTCCGTGCAGTCCGGCCCGGGCGCCGACATCCGGGTCGGCAACAGCCTGCCGCTGGGCAGCATGCCGGCGGGCACCGTGGTGCACAACGTCGAGCTCACCCCGGGGCGCGGCGGCCAGATGGCGCGCGCGGCGGGCGCCGGCGTGCAGCTGCTGGCCAAGGAGGGGGACTACGTCACCCTGCGCCTGCCCTCGGGCGAGATGCGCATGGTGCGGGCCGAGTGCCGCGCCACCGTGGGCACGATCGGCAACACCGATCATCAGAACGTGTCGATCGGCAAGGCCGGTCGCAAGCGCCACATGGGCGTGCGGCCGCAGACCCGCGGCACCGCCATGAACCCGGTCGACCACCCGCACGGTGGCGGCGAGGGCTCGACCACGCCGGGGCGCCACCCGGTGACGCCGTGGGGCGTGCCGACGCTCGGCTACCGCACCCGGCCCAAGGGCAAAGCATCTGACAAGTACATCGTGCGTGGACGGAGGAGAGGTAAAGGCAAGCGATGAGTCGCTCTAGCAAGAAGGGGCCGTACGTCGAGGAGCGGCTGATGACGCGGATCGAGGCCATGAACACCTCGGGCGAGAAGCGCATGCTGCGCACGTGGTCGCGGGCCTCGACGATCTTCCCGGAGATGGTCGGTCACACGATCGCCGTGCACGATGGGCGTAAGCACGTGCCGGTGTTCGTCACCGAGTCGATGGTCGGCCACAAGCTGGGCGAGTTCGCGCCCACGCGGCTGTATCGAGGGCACGCTGGGACAGGTAAGAGACGATGACTCCCGACGAGACTCCGGAAGAGACCCCAGAGGAGCCGAAGCCGCGTCGTCGGCGGCGGAAGGCATCCGCCCCGGAGGACGCGCCTGCGTCTGAATCCTCGGCGAACGCGCCCGATAGCGAGGAGCCCGACGCGGTCGACGAGACCCCGGAGGATGTGGAGGCCGAGGAGGCCGCCGCTGACGTCATGCTCGAAGCCGACGCGGAGGCGGAGGGCGAGGACGAGGCGCTCGCCGAGGCCGAGGAGGAAGCCGACGAGGAGGCGCTGGCCGACCTCGAGCCCGTGGACGAGGAAGAAGCCGAGGCAGCGGCCGGGGCGCCCGCGCCGGCGCGTCGGCGCCGCCGCGGTGGTGCCGCGGCTGCGCCCGCCGAGAAGCCGGCCGCGCCGCCGGCACCCGCTCCTAGCCGTCGGAGGGGGAGAGGCCGGGGTGAGCGGAGGGATGTGGTGGTCAGGGCGCAGGCGAAGTACGTGCGTTCGTCGGCGCGGAAGGCGCGGTTGGTGTGTGACCACATCCGCGGAAAGAGCGTTCAGGAGGCGCGAGCTATCCTCGCTCACACCTCGCGTGCGGTGGCGCGGGACTGGAGCAAGCTGCTCGAGTCCGCGGTGGCCAACGCTGAGAACAACCACGAGCTCGTGGGCGAGGATCTGTACATCAAGGCGGTCCACGCCGACGAGGGCCCCACGATCCGGCGCTTCCGGCCTCGAGCGATGGGCCGGGCGACGAGGATCCGCAAGCGCACCAGCCACCTCACGATCTTGCTCACGCCGAAGGATTAGTCACTAGATATGGGTCAAAAAGTTCATCCCGAGTCGCTCCGCGTGGGCTACATCCACGACTGGAAGTCGAACTGGTTCAACGAGCGGGCGTTCGCGGACTTCCTGCACGAGGACACGCGGATCCGCGACCACATCACGCGCCGGCTCTCGCACGCCGGGCTGTCGGACATCACGATCCGCAAGAACCAGAACGAGGTCGAGGTCAACATCCACACCGCGCGGCCCGGCATCGTGATCGGCAAGTCCGGCTCGGAGGTCGATCAGCTGCGCCGCGACCTGCACCGCATCACCGGCAAGCAGGTCAAGGTCAACATCCTCGAGATCAAGCGCCCCGAGCTCGACGCGCGCCTGGTCGCCCAGTCGATCGCCGAGCAGCTCCAGAACCGGGTGGCCTTCCGGCGGGCGATGAAGCGGGCGCTGACCAGCGCGATGCGCTCGGGCGCGAAGGGCGTCAAGGTCCAGGTATCCGGCCGTCTGGGCGGTGCCGAGATGGCGCGGACCGAGGGCTACTCCGACGGCCGCGTGCCGCTGCACACGCTGCGCGCGGACATCGACTACGGCTTCCACGAGGCGCGCACCACGTTCGGCCGGATCGGCGTCAAGTGCTGGATCAACAAGGGCGAGATCATGCCCGAGGGCTACACCGGCGCGGATCTGACCATCATGGACGAGCCCGCCCCGCAGGCGCCCGAGCGCGACGGCCGCGGTGGACGCGGCGGCCGCGACGGCGGTCGCGGGGGTCGGGGCGGTCGCGGTGGCGGCCCGGGTGGCGGTCGCGGTCCGGGTGGGCCCGGCGGTCCGGGTGGCCGGGGCGGTGGTCCCGGCGGTGGCGGCGGTGGTCGTGGCGGTGGTCCGGGTGGTCCCGGTCGCGGCGGCGGTCCCGGTGGCCGGGGCGGTGGCCCCGGCGGTGGCGGCGGTGGTCGTGGCGGTGGTCCGGGTGGTCCCGGTCGCGGCGGCGGTCCCGGTGGCCGGCGGCGGTGGCCGCGGCGGTGGCGGCGGTGGTCGCGGCGGCGGCGGCGGCGGCGGTGGCGGCGGCGGTCGCCCCGGTGGTCCGCGCGGCGGCGGCGGTGGTCCGCGCGGTGGCGGCGGCGGTGGCGGCGGTGGCGGCCAGCAACGCGGAGGCAGCTGATGCTCGCTCCCAAGCGCGTCAAGTACCGCAAGGTGCACCGCGGACGCCGGCATGGCCTGTCGCGCGGGCAGACCAAGGTCCAGTTCGGCGAGTACGGGCTGAAGGCGCTTGACGCCGGCTGGCTGACCAACCGTCAGATCGAGGCCGCCCGAATCGCCATGACCCGCAAGATCAAGCGTGGCGGCAAGGTGTGGATCAACGTCTACCCGGACAAGTCCTACACCAAGAAGCCGGCCGAGACGCGAATGGGCTCCGGCAAGGGCTCGCCCGAGGGCTGGGTCGCCGTGGTCAAGCCCGGCCGTGTGATGTTCGAGCTGGCCGGCGTGCCCGAGCCGCTGGCCCGCGAGGCGATGCGGCTGGCCGGGCACAAGCTGTCGGTCCGCACCAAGTTCGTCATGCGTGAGGACGGCTGAGATGCGGGCGTCCGATCTGCGCGACATGAACGACACCGAGCTGCGCGAGCACATCCTGAACGCCCGCCGGGAGCTGTTCGGGCTGCGCTTCCAGCACGCCACGGCCGAGCTCGAGAACACCGCCGGCCTACGGCGAGCGAAGCGCGAGATTGCAAGAGCGCTGACGATTCAGCGCGAACGAGAACTGAACGCGAATGGCTGAGACCGAGAACAACGAGACACAAACCCCAGAAGAGGCTGAGGCCCAGGCCGCTGAGGCGCCGGACAAGGCGTCCGCTCCGCGCCAGCCAGCCGAGGTCGTAGCGCCCAAGGAGCGGCGTCGTCGCGCCCGGGCCGCCAAGGCCGCGCGGATCAGGCCGCGCAAGCCGCGCACGCCCGAGGAGCGCCAGGCCGAGCGCGCGGATGAGCGCGCACGCAAGGCTGCGGCGCGGCGCGTCGAGCGCACTCGGTCCCGGGAAAAGGCCCGCGCAGCGCGGGCGGCCGGCGCGGAGGCGCAGACCACCCCGCCGCGCGAGCACGGCGCGGGCCGCCAGAAGACCCGCCAGGGCGTGGTCGTCTCCGACAAGGCGGACAAGACGATCACCGTGCGCATCGACGTCGCGCGCCGGCACCGGCGCTACGAGAAGATCGTGCGCACCTCGAGCACCCTGCACGCCCACGACGAGGCAAACGACGCGCACATCGGCGACACCGTGATCGTGCGTGAGGCCCGTCCGCTGTCGCGGACCAAGCGCTGGCGGCTGGTCGAAGTGGTGGAGCGCGCCGAGTGATCCAGAACGAGACACGTCTGCGCGTGGCCGACAACACCGGCGCCCGCGAGATCCTCGTGATCCGGGTGCGCGGTGGCCATCGCCGCCGGTATGCCGGCGTGGGCGACATCGTGACCGCCACCGTCAAGCAGGCCAGCCCCCAGGGCTCGGTCAAGAAGGGCGAGGTGGTGACGGCGGTCGTGGTGCGCACGCGCAAGTCCTACGGCCGTGAGGACGGGACCTACATCGCCTTCGACGAGAACGCCGCGGTGCTGATCGACAACCAGAACAACCCGCGCGGCACGCGTATCTTCGGCCCGGTCGCGCGCGAACTGCGCGAGCGCAACTTCATGAAGATCGTCTCCCTGGCTCCGGAGGTGTTGTAGAGATGCCGTCGCGACTGAAGCAGGGCGACGAGGTGATCGTCATCGGCGGCAAGGATCGCGGCAAGCGCGGCCGTATCCTGCGTGTGGAGCCCAAGAAGGACCGCGTGTACGTGGAGGGCCTGAACGTCGTCAAGCGCCACCAGCGACCTCGCCAGGTGGGCGGCGCGCAGCGCGCCGAGACGGTGGGCGGCGTGATCGAGAAGGAAGGCCCTATCCACGTCTCCAACGTGATGCTGGCCGACCCCAAGGACGACAAGCCCACGCGCATGGGAGTGGAGCTCCATGACGGCAAGCGCTACCGGATCGCGCGCCGCAGCGGAACGAGGTTGGACTAATGCCAGAAGCGAGATTGCAGACCAGATATCGCGAGGAGATCCTCCCGGCGCTCACCGAGCGCTTCGGCTACTCCACGCCGATGCGCGCCCCCCGGATCACCAAGGTCACGGTGAACATGGGAGTAGGCGACGCCAAGCAGGACTCGAAGATGCTCGAAGCCGCCTCGGAGCAGCTCGCGACGATCACCGGCCAGCGGCCGAACGTGCGGCGCGCGCGCAAGTCGATCGCGCAGTTCAAGGTGCGCGAGGGCATGCCGGTCGGGGTTGCCGTCACGCTGCGGGGCGCGCGCTCCTTTGAGTTCCTGGACCGGCTGATGTCGGTCGCCATCCCGCGGATCCGCGACTTCCGCGGCCTGAACCCGCGCGCGTTCGACGGCCGCGGCAACTACTCGATGGGCGTGCGCGAGCAGATCATCTTCCCCGAGGTCGACTACGACGAGGTCGATCAGGTGCGCGGCCTGGACATCACGATCACGACCACCGCCCAGAGCGACGACGAGGCGTTTGCCCTGCTCGAAGCGCTCGGGATGCCATTCGCCAGAGACGGCCGTCCGGAGGCGGCCGCCAGATAGAAGTAGAAGGAGCCATGGCCAAGACTTCACAACGTGTCCGTCAGCAGCGTCCCGCCAAGTACAAGACGCGCGCCTACACCCGCTGTCGGCGCTGCGGCCGGGCGCGCGCGGTTTACCGCAAGTTCGGCCTGTGCCGGATCTGTCTGCGGGAGCTCGCGCACAACGGCTACATCCCCGGTATGACCAAGTCGAGTTGGTAGGTCGAGGTACGCGCGATGAGCATGACTGATCCGATTGCCGACCTGCTGACCCGAATCCGCAACGCGGCGGCCGCCCAGCACCACGACGTGACGATCCCGGCGTCGAAGCTCGGCCGCGAGATCGCGCGGATCCTGAGCGAGCAGGGATACATCGAGGCCTACGACGTCCACGACTCCGCGCCCGGCCGGCCCGGTCAGGAGCTGACGATCACGCTCAAGTACACCCAGGCGCGCAAGCCGGTGATCACCGGGCTGCAGCGCGTCTCGCGGCCCGGTCAGCGGACGTACGTCGACCATGCCCACATCCCGCGCGTGCAGGGCGGGATGGGGACCGCGATCATCTCGACCTCCAAGGGCGTCATGACCGGCCACGAGGCCCGCATCGAGGGCGTCGGGGGCGAAGTGGTGGCGCAGGTCTGGTGACCCTGTAACGAGCATGTCCCGCATCGGCAGACAACCCATCACCGTCCCGTCCGGAGTGACCGTCTCGATCGAGCCCGAGGTGGTGCGCGTCAACGGCCCGAAGGGCGAGCTCTCCGAGCGCGTCAACCGCGATATGAAGATCGAGCAGAACGACGGCGAGATCGTCGTGACCCGCCCGACCGACCGCGGTGAGCACCGCGCGCTGCACGGTCTGACCCGAACGCTGATCGCGAACATGGTGCAGGGCGTGACGGCCGGCTTCGAGAAGCGCCTGGAGATCCAGGGCGTCGGTTATCGCGCGCAGCTGCGCGGCCGCGACCTCGAGCTCGCGCTCGGCTATTCGCACCCGGTGTCGATCAAGGCGCCCGACGGCATCGATTTCGAGGTTCCCCAGCCGACCCGGATCGTGGTCCGGGGCGCCTCCAAGCAGCAGGTGGGCGAGATCGCAGCGCTGATCCGCAAGCAACGCAAGCCCGAGCCCTACAAGGGCAAGGGGATCCGCTACGAGGGCGAGTACGTGGCCCGGAAGGTGGGCAAGCGCGCATGACCGTGATGACGAAGCCCGCTCAGCGGCTCAAGCGCCGGCGCCGGGTCCGCGCGAAGATCCACGGCACGGCCGAGCGCCCGCGGATCTCGGTGTTCCGCTCCAACCGCGGCATCTTCGCCCAGCTCATCGACGACGAGTCCGGGCGCACGCTGGCCTCGGTCAACTGGACCGAGCCCGAGCTGCGCGGCCTGGGGCGGATGGAGCAGGCCGAGCGCGCCGGCGGGCTGCTGGCCGACCGGGCCAAGGCGGCCGGCGTGGACAGCGTCGTGTTCGACCGCGGCGGCTACAAGTACCACGGGCGCGTCAAGGCGCTCGCCGACGGAGCCCGTGAGGGCGGGCTGACCTTCTAGGCCCGCTAACCTGGTTCTGCTCATGCCTGGCCTACGCGATCGCACAGTCTCTTCCGCCGGACTCGACCTCCAGGAGCGCGTGGTCGAGATCAACCGCGTGGCCAAGGTGGTCAAGGGCGGCCGTCGCTTCTCGTTCACCGCGCTGGTCGTGGTGGGCGACGAGCGGGAGATCGTCGGGATCGGCTACGGCAAGGCGAACGAGGTGCCGGTTGCGATCCAGAAGGGCGTCGAGCGGGCCAAGAAGAACCTGTATCGCGTGCCCAAGCACGGCTCGACGATCACCCACCAGACGACGGGCATCTTTGGGGCGGGCCGCGTGTTCCTCAAGCCGGCGTCGCCCGGTACCGGCGTGATCGCCGGCGGTGGAGTGCGCGCCGTGCTCGAACTCGCCGGCATCCACGACATCCTGTCCAAGTCGCTCGGCTCGCAGAACCCGATCAACCTGGTCAAGGCGACCATGGCGGGGCTGCAGTCCCTGCGGACGCCGGACGAGGTCGCCGAAATTCGCGGTCTCTCAGTCAACCAGGTGCTCGGGCTGACGACGCCGGAGGCTGAGCCCACGTCCGGCGCCCCCTCGAGTACGGACGCCGAACCGACGTCCGCTCCCCCGCGCCCGAACTCCAATGGTGCCGCGGGGTCCGAGACGACGCGAGGGGAAGCGGACGCGGTCCCGCCGTCCGGTGAAGAGCCCGGAGACGCGGAGGCGTGAGCAAGGTCGTGGTGACCCAGCGCCGGTCGCGCAACGGCTCGGACCAGCGCCAGCGCGACACGCTGCGCTCACTTGGCCTGCGCCGGATCGGCCACCGGGTCGAGCACGACGACACGCCGCAGATCCGTGGGATGATCGCCAAGGTGGCGCACCTGGTGGAGGTCTCCTCGGAGGATTCGAATGGCTGAGCCCCGCGAAGACGACGCTGCGCCGGAGCGCGAGGAGCGGATCGGGCTGCACAATCTGAAGCCCGCGAGCGGGTCGCGCCGACCGCGCAAGCGGATCGGCCGCGGCGAGGGCTCGGGCACCGGCAAGACCTCGGGCCGGGGCCAGAAGGGCTGGGGCTCGCGGTCGGGCGCCAAGCAGCGGGCCCGGTTCGAGGGCGGCCAGAACCCGATTCACATGCGGATGCGCAAGCTGCGCGGTCCGCACATGAAGAAGTCGATGCCGTTCGAGCCGTTCCGGACCCACACCCAGCCGGTCAATCTCCTCGATCTCGAGGCGCGGTTCGAGTCCGGTGCCGCGGTCACGCTCGAGGCGCTGCACGGCAAGGGCCTGGCCACCAAGAAGGGCATCCCGGTCAAGATCCTGGCCAAGGGTGAGCTGTCAAAGCCGCTCACCGTGCACGCGCACAAGTTCAGCAAGGCTGCGCAGGAGCGCATCGAGGCGGCCGGCGGCACCTGTCAGGTGATCGTCGAGGCCGAGGGCGGAGGCCTACCGACGTGATCTCCACCATCCTCGGCGCGTTCCGGGTGGGCGAGATCCGCAATAAGGTGCTGTTCACCGCGGCCATGCTCGCGCTCTACCGGCTGGGCACGCATATCCCGGCGCCGGGCATCAGCGCCTCGGCGGTCAACCAGATATCGAACTCGAATCTCGGCAACAACGGGATTCTCGGCCTGCTCAATCTGTTCTCGGGCGGCGCGCTGTCCCGGATCGCGATCTTCGCGCTCGGGATCATGCCCTACATCACGGCCTCGATCATCCTGCAGCTGCTGCAGGTCGTCGTCCCCTCGCTCGAGAAGCTCTCCAAGGAGGGCGAGGTCGGCCAGGCGCGGATCACCCAGTACACGCGCTACCTCACGGTGGGCCTGGCCTTCGCGCAGTCGATCGGCTACGTGTTCCTGTTCAAGAGCCTCGAGAGCCAGCGCCGGCGTGACGCTGATCCCGAACTTCAGCCTGGCCAAGGTATTCCTGATCGTGATCTCGCTGACCGCCGGGACGGTGCTCCTGATGTGGATGGGCGAGCTGATCACCCAGCGCGGCATCGGCAACGGGATCTCGCTGCTGATCTTCGCCTCGATCGTGGCCCGGATCCCGCACGGCGTGCAGTCGTGGTGGAACAACCCCGACCAGGTATTCAAGGTGACCATGCCGTTCATCGCGCTCGGCGTGGTCGCGGCGATCGTGTTCGTGCAGGAGGGCCAGCGCCGGATCCCGATCCAGTACGCCAAGCGGGTGATCGGCCGAAGGATGACCCAGGGCAGCCAGACCTACCTGCCGCTGCGCGTCAACATGGCCGGCGTGATCCCGGTCATCTTCGCGGCCAGCATGATGGCCATCCCGCCAACCCTCGGGCAGCTGCTCGGGCAGAACCGCACCAACTTCTGGACCGACGTCTCGAACTTCTTCAACCCGCAGGGCTGGCACTACGTGCTGGGCGAGAGCATCCTGATCATCCTGTTCACCTACTTCTACACGGCGGTCACCTTCAACCCCGTGGACCAGGCCGAGAACCTCCGCAAGTACGGCGGGTTCATCCCAGGGGTGAGGCCAGGCAGACCGACGGCCGAGTTCCTGGATCGCATCCTGGCGAGGTTGACCTTCCCGGGAGCGCTGTTCCTGGCCTCGATCGCTGCGCTGCCGACGATCCTGATCAACCAGACGTCCGCCAACTTCTTCTTCGGCGGCACCTCGATCCTGATCGTCATCGGCGTCGCGCTCGACACGATGAAACAGCTCGAGGCGCAACTGATGATGCGCAACTACGAAGGCTTCTTAAAGTAGGCGGCGGCCTACACGCTCAGCGCTTCCGCGAGCTCCTGTCGGTTCTGGATGTCGAGCTTGCGGTAGGTGTTGCGCAGGTGGTACTCGACGGTCTTGGGCGTGACGAACAGCGCCTGGGCGATCTCGCGGTTCGACTGACCGGTGGCGGCCAGCTCGGCGATCCTGCGCTCCGAGGGGGTGAGCGAAGCGGGCCCTGAGAGCAGCGCCTCGCGCCGGGGGCGGGCGCCGGTGGCGGCCAGCTCGACCCGGGCCCGCTCGCTGAGCGCCGCCGCCCCGCCGCGCGCGGCCAGGTCGGCCCCGCGCTCGAGCCACTCGCGCGCCTCCGCGCGCTGGTTCTCGCGCCGGAGCGCGGCGCCCAGGTCGACGAGCGCCCGGATCGTCTCGAGCCGGGGCGGCGCCTCCGAGCCGAGCCGCACGGCGGCGCGCAGGCTGCGCAGTCCCTGGCGTCCGCCCTCGCACAGGCCGAGTACGCGGCGCGAGCGGATCCGCAGGTGCAGGACGTCGGTGCGCTCGGCGCGGGCCATCGCATCATCGGCCAGCTGAAGCGCCCGGTCGCGCTCGCCGAGGAGCAGGGCGGCCTGGGCAGCGGTGGCGCGCCAGGGGCAGTAGCCGAGAAAGCGGACCGTGCGCTCGCCGATCTCCCCGACGGCGAGGGCCGCGTCGAGCGCCTCCCGGGGCCGGGCCTGGGCCAGGCGCAGCTCGGCCAGCGAGTACAGGCGCAGCACGTCCTCGATGTCCTGCGGGTCCTCCAGGGGCCCGTTCTCGTCGAGGACCGCCTGGGCCTGATCAAGCTCGCCGCGCTCGATCAGGGCGAGCGCGTAGTGCGCCGCGGCGGAGCGGGCGAACTCGTGCCAGCCGTAGCGCCGGGCGTCCCGGGCCAGCTCGAGATCGGCCACCGCGTCATTGACCCGGCCCTGCCAGAGGAGCGGCAGCCCGCGGACGTAGCTGACCGTGGCGAAGCCGAGCGGCCACGCGCGGCGGCGGGCGTCCTCCAGGGCGGCGTCGGTGACCGCGATCGCGGACTCGAGCTCGCCGTTCAGGAGGAAGGCGGCGGTGACCATCCGCCATCCGATCCACTGCGGATTGGCCTCGGACAGGATCCGCCCGCCGTCCCACGAGCGCTCGGCCAGCTCGACGGCGTTGTGAGCCGATTCGCCGCCGGTGGTCGCATGCAGGGCTGCCTGGGCCAGGAGCAGTCGCTGTCCCTGGGTGGTGGGTCCCTTGACCGCGTGCTCGATCACCCGGGCCGAGCGCTCGACCGCGAGCGCCTGGAGGCTCGGGATGATCGAGGCGGTCGAGATGAAACTCGCCTCGAGCTGGTCGCGCAGCTCGAGCTCGTCCGGATCGGTGGGAGCGCTCGGGAGCTCCGACAGGGCGGTGTCGTAGGCGTGCGCCGCTTCCTCGTGCCGGCCCTGGGCGGCGAGCGCGCGGCCCAGCCGGAGGGTGAGCGCGGCCCGCCGCAGGACGTCGGCCGTCCCGGCCAGCGCCTGGGCCAGATGGTCGGCGGCCGCCGCCTGGCCGAGCGCCGCCTCACACGCTCCGAGCTCGGCGAGGACCTCGGGGCGCAACTCGGGCGCCGGCGGCTCCTCGAGCGCGCGGTGGAGGTAGCGGACGGCCGGCTGGGGCGCCCGGGCCTCGCGTGCCGCGGCGCGCAGCTGCTCGACGACCCAAGAGTCGCTGCCAGGGTGGCCGAGCAGGAGATGGGCGGCGACCAGCTCTACGTCCGCGCCGTCGGCGTAGAGCAGCCGCGCCGCGTCGAGGTGGCGGCTGCCGCGGTCGAAGGGAGGGATGTCCTGGGCGATCGCCTGATGGACGAGCGGATGCACGAACCGAAGCGGCTCGCGCGCGAGCAGCACCTCGGCCGCGGCCAGGGCGTCGGCGGCGACCGCGGCGGTCTCGATCGCGAGCCCGGACAGCGCGGCGGCGCGCCGCAGGGGAACGTCGGTGCCGAGGATGGCCACCGCCCGGGCGAGGCCGGCGGCGTCCGAGCCGAGCCGTCCGACCCGGACGCGCAGCGAGCGGATCACCGCGTCGGGGGCCAGCGCGCGCGCCCGCCGGGTGAGCTCGGCGGCCGGCGCGTCACGGTCCTCGGCCAGCGCGACCAGCAGCTCGTGGACATAGAACGGGTTGCCGGCGGTGACCTCGGCGCACGCCTCGACCAGCGCCGGCTCGGCGCGGTCGCCCAGCACCTCGCGCGCGAGCCCTTCGACCGACCCGAGCCCCAGCGGCGCCAGGGTCTCGACCCGGACCCGGGAGTGGCTCGCGATGCGGTCCAGCGCCTCGGAGTGCTCGGCGACCGTATCGGGGCGCCGGGTCATGACGAGCGCGACCGGCAGTTCATCGAGCCGGTGCAGGACGTAGAGGACGAACTCGAGCGATGCGGTGTCGGCCCAGTGCAGATCGTCGATGGCCAGCAGAGTCGGGCGGGTCTCGGCGGCGCCGGCCATAACGGTGAACAGTCCGTGGGACACGGTCAGGTCGCCTGCGTCGCCGGGCTCGGAGAGCTCCCCTCGCGGGCCGGCCAGCGAGCGAACCCGCTCCGGTGCTGTGGCCAGGAAGGCCCGGCGCCCGTCGGCCGGTAGGTCGTTGAGCAGGGCCCGGACCAGCTGGCCGGCCACGCCGAGCGCGACGTTCTGCTCGAGCTCCGCGCCGGCCGCCCGCAGGACGCGGACGCCGCGGCGGCGGGCTTCGTCCAGCGCCGCCTCGTGCAGCCTGGTCTTTCCCATGCCGGCGTGACCCTCGAGCAGGAGCGCGTCGCCGGAGCCCGTCTCCAGCGCATCCAGGACAGCGGCAATCGCCTCGAGCGGCGAGTCGCGCTCCAGGAGCCCCATGCGTCCACGCAGGGGCCGACCACGTCTGTCGGGCGCCTCCCGCACCGGCATATAGAGCAATGTACCCCGGTTAGGTTTGAGGCTAATCCTGGGGTGTCTGCCTGGTGCGAAGGACGCCCCCGCCAAGCAACATTTTCCGGCGTGACGAGGGAGACGAGGCATCTGGAGCTGGCGATCGACATCGATTCCGACCCGATCAGCGGCTCGGTCACGAATGGGGCGCACCGCTCGCAGCCGTTCAGCGGATGGATCGAGCTGGTCGCCGCGATCGAGGCGGTCCGGAGCTCCGGACATGCCTTGAACGGCTCCGCGGACATCCTGGGACCCCGGGATAAAAGACTGGGGTCGGTCCCTGGGGCGAACGTTTAGGAGCTGTAGTTAGCTATCGCCATCGCATGACCGCAACGACACGACAAGCAGACCGGATCGGAGGGCGCGTGGGGGCGCGGATCCGGTGTGGGGGCAGCGGTCGTGCACGGCAGGCTTGGGGAAACGTGGGGGCGCAGGACCGACATGGGGCAGGGGTGCAGTACGGAGGGATCGCGGGGGCGCAGATCCGTTCGCGGGGGCAAGAAAGCAGGGGGCAGTAGTCAGGGGCAGCAGCAAAGCGGGGCGACCTTCGGCAGCGCTTGGGGGCGGGTCGGCATGGATGCCGGCCCGGGCGCCCGCCATGGGGCAAACGCCGGGAGAGGCCACGACGGTCGTGGCCGGCTCGGCGCGGGTCGCCTAGCTCCGACCGAGACGTAACGGGGGCGGGTGGGCCCGGGTCATCGCTGGTGACTCCGGCCCACCCGCCCCGATGCGTCTGGAAAGTGGCGCACTTCGCGCGTGCCGTCCCGATACAGTGGTGGCGTTCGTGTCAGAGCTCAACCTGATCCTGTTCGGACCGCCGGGGGCGGGCAAGGGAACGCAGGCCGACCGCCTGCGTTCCGACTTCCAGCTGCCCTACATCGCCACCGGCGACATGCTCCGGGAGAACGTCAAGCAGGGCACCGAGCTCGGGCAGAAGGCCAAGGAGTACATGAACCGCGGTGACCTGGTGCCCGACGATCTGATCGTGGCCATGGCGGCCGAGCGCCTGCAGCACGAGGACGCCCAGGACGGGTTCATTCTCGACGGCTTCCCGCGCACGACCGCGCAGGCCGAGGCGCTGAACAAGCAGCTCTCGCAGCTCTCCCGGCGCATCACCGCCGTGCTGCTGATCGACGTGCCCGACCAGGAGGTCGTCAAGCGCCTGAGCGGCCGGCGAGTGTGCGTCAAGGCCGGCCACAACTACCACGTCGAGTTCGACCCGCCCAAGCACGACGATGTGTGCGATCAGGACGGGTCTCGGCTCGTGCAGCGCGACGACGACAAGCCCGAGGTGATCGAGAAGCGGCTGTCGGTCTACCACGAACAGACCGAGCCGGTGATCGACTACTACGATGAGAAGGGAATCCTGCGTCGCGTCGACGGGACCCGCGGCCCCGCCGAGGTGCACGACCACATCCGCGCCGTGATCGCGACGCTGCGGCTCGAGGAAGACGTGTGATCATCAAGAAGACGCCTGAGCAGATCGATCGGATGGCCGCCGCCGGCTCCATCCTGGTCAAGACCATGAACCTGCTCGCGGGCAAGATCCGGCCCGGGGTAACCACCGCCGACCTCGACGAGGCGGCCGAGAAGTTCATCCGCTCCCAGGGGGCGACGCCGGCCTTCAAGGGCTACCGCGGCTTCCCCGGCTCGATCTGCGCCTCGCCCAACGAGATGATCGTCCACGGCATCCCGGGTCCCTACGCGCTTGCCAAGGGGGACATCCTGTCGGTCGACATCGGAGTCGTCTACGACGGGTGGGTGGCCGACGCCGCCCGCACGTTCCCGGTCGGGTCGATCAGCCCGATCGCCACCAAGCTGCTGCGGGTGACCGAGGAGTCCCTGTTCAAGGCCGTGGAGCAGTGCCGTGTCGGCAACCGGCTGGGCGATGTCTCGCATGCCGTCCAGCAGCACGTCGAGGACGCCGGCTTCGCGATCGTCCGCTCGCTGGTCGGCCACGGGGTGGGGCGCGAGATGCACGAGGAGCCGCAGATCCCCAACTACGGCAACCCGGGCACCGGCATCCTGCTCGAGGAGGGGATGGTGCTGGCCGTCGAGCCGATGGTCACGGCCGGCCGGCACGCGGTGCGGGTGGGCGACGACCACTGGGCGATCTACTCCCAGGACGGGTCGCTGGCCGCGCACTTCGAGTTCACGATCGCGATCACCAACGCGGGACCGCGCATTCTCACGCCCTGGCACGAGGGGGTTGGCGCGCGCCAGCCAGCCGTGCACCAGTCGCGCGTCGCATAACGGGCTTCCGGTCATACCGGGCTTCCGGTCAGCGGAAACGGAGCGGCGGCGCGAGGTATCCGCGCTCCGCTCGGGTAGGCTCACATGCGGCTGCGCGCGCGAGGCCCATCCCCAGCGGCGGCCGATCGGCACGCCCCTGCTAAGATCGCTCGTTGCGCCCGCAGCGCGATTTCGTGCGCGCGCGAGGCGCTGCTGCAGCACGGTAGCGGCGACCGGAACGGTCTCCAGAGCCGGGTCGCGGCACTACCAGGATTCAACAGGCGACAAAGAGCGAAGCGAGCGAGCGTGAAAGTACGACCGTCGGTCAAGCCGATGTGCGAGAAGTGCAAGATCATCCGCCGAAACGGGCGGGTCCTCGTGATCTGCTCGAATCCGCGCCACAAGCAAAGGCAAGGTTGAGATGGCACGCATCTCCGGTGTCAACATCCCCCTCAACAAGCGCGTCGAGATCGGCTTGACGTACATCTACGGGATCGGCCGCTCGAGCTCCAACCGGCTGCTCGCCGAGCTCGGGATCGAGCCCGACCGCAAGGTACGCGACCTCACCGAGGAAGAGGTGATCCGCCTGCGCGAGGCGATCGACGGCGGCTACACGGTCGAAGGCGACCTGCGCCGCGAGCGCTCGCAGAACATCAAGCGCCTGCAGGAGATCGGCTCGTACCGTGGCCTGCGTCACCGGCGCGGGCTGCCGGTGCACGGCCAGAACACCAAGACCAACGCACGCACCCGTAAGGGCCCCAAGCGGATGCAGGTGGCCGGCAAGAAGAAGGCCGGCAAGAAGTAAATGCCAGCACCCAGGCGTCCTCAGCGCGGGCGACGGCGCGTCCGCAAGAACATCCCGGTCGGCCAGGCCCACATCAAGACTTCGTTCAACAACACGATCGTGTCCCTGACCGACCGCGAGGGCAATGTGATCGCGTGGGAGTCGGCCGGCGGCGCCGGCTTCAAGGGGTCGCGCAAGTCGACCCCGTTCGCGGCCCAGGTGACGGCCGACGCGGCGGCCCGGAAGGGCATCGAGCACGGCCTGCAGCGGGTCGAGGTGTTCGTCAAGGGCCCCGGGTCGGGGCGCGAGACGGCGATCCGGTCGTTGCAGGCGGCCGGCCTCGAGGTCACGGGCGTGAAGGATGTGACTCCGCAGGCCCACAACGGCTGCCGGCCCCGGAAGCGGAGGCGTGTCTGATGGCTCGTGACACCTCACCCCAGTGCAAGCAGTGCCGGCGCGAAGGGCAGAAGCTGTTCTTGAAGGGCGAGCGGTGCCTGACCGACAAGTGCGGCGTCGAGCGGCGGTCCTATCCGCCCGGCGAGCACGGTCGCGGGCGCCAGCGCCAGAGCGAGTACCGCGTCCAGCTGCGCGAGAAGCAGAAGGCCAAGCGCTACTACGGCGTGCTCGAGAAGCAGTTCCGGATCTACTACACGAAGGCCTCGCGCCAGCCCGGCATCACCGGCGAGAACCTGCTGCGCATGCTCGAGTGCCGCTTCGACAACGTGCTCGTGCGGTTGGGATTCGCGGCGAGTCGGCGCCAGGCGCGCCAGCTGATCCTGCACGGCCACTGGACGGTCAACGGCCGGCGCGTGAACGTCCCGAGCTACCAGCTGCGGGACAACGATGTGATCGCGATCCATCCGCGGTCCAGCGCCACGCAGGTGATTCGCGACGCCACCGAGCTCACCGGCCAGGTGCCGGCGTGGCTCCAGGCGGATCACGACTCGCTCACGGCCAAGGTGCTGCGCAAGCCCGAGCGCCGAGAGATCGCCGCTCCGGTGCAGGAGCAGCTCATCGTCGAGCTGTACTCGAAGTAATCGAAAACTTCAGCCGCGCGGCCCTCGGGCCGGATGCGGCACTGACGCCGCCCAGACGGCGGCAAGAACCCACGACGTTAGGACCCTGATGCTCGACTTCCAAGTCCCCCGAATCTCCTCAGAGAGTGTCGACGACAACCGAGGATCGTTCACGATCGAGCCGCTCGATCGGGGCTTCGGCTATACGTTCGGCAACTCTTTGCGGCGCGTGCTTCTGTCGTCCCTCGCCGGCGCAGCCGTGACTTCGGTGCGCATCGAAGGCGTGGCGCACGAGTTCTCCACGATCCGGGGCGTCAAGGAGGACGTGACCGACATCGTGCTGAACCTGAAGGGCGTCGTCTGCCGGATGCACTCCGATGCGACGGAAATCGAGGCGCCGCTCGTGGTCACCGGGCCCGGTGAGATCACGGCGAAGGACATCGATCTGCCGTCGGGTGTCGAGATCCTGAACCCCGATGCGCACATCGCCACGCTGGAGAAGAAGACCAAGCTCGAGGTGTATCTCACGATCGGCCGGGGCCGGGGGTATCGCCCCGCCGAGGAGAACAAGTCGCCCGATCAGCCGATCGGCGTGATTCCCATCGACTCGATCTTCTCGCCGGTGCGGCGCGTGGCCTACAACGTCGAGCAGGCGCGCGTCGGGCAGCGGACCGACTACGACAAGCTGACTCTGGATATCGAGACCGACGGGTCGATCGATCCGCACGCGGCTCTGCGCGAGGCGGCGGAGATCCTGATCTCGCAGCTGGCGATCTTCACCGACGCCGAGCGGGTCGTGGAGCTCCGCGAGGCCGGCGCTCCCGGCGTTCTGGAGCCCGGGCTGAGCGGAATGCCCGGCGCGCCCTCGCGGCCGCCGAACGCGATGGACGACATCCTGATCGAGGAGCTCGAGCTGGGCGTGCGCTCCTACAACTGCCTGAAGCGGGCCGGGATTCAGACCGTCGGCGATCTGGTCTCGAAGAGCGAGTCCGAGCTGGCCGCGATCCCGAACTTCGGCAAGAAGTCGATCGATGAGGTCATCGAGACTCTGCATGCGCGGGGTCTCGGGCTGCGCAACGAGTGATTGCCGGGTAACCTCGGTCCGGTAAATGCGCCACCAGCGAAACCGATATCAGCTGTCTCGTGACGCGGCGCACCGCAAGGCGCTGCTGATGAACCTGTCCAAGGAGGTCATCGCGCACGAGCGGATCCGAACGACCGAGGCCAAGGCCAAGGCGGTGAAGCCCGAGCTCGAGAAACTGATCACGCTGGCCAAGCGGGGCGACCTGCACGCGCGCCGGCAAGCGCTGTCGGCGCTCGGTCAGGACAAGTTCACGGTCTACAAGCTGTTCGAGGAGATCGCGCCGCGGTACTCGGAGCGGCCCGGCGGCTATGCGCGGATCCTGAAGCTGGGGCCGCGGCGGTCCGACTCGACCGAGATGGTGCTGCTGGAGCTGGTCTGAGGTCGCGCCTCGTCCTCGAGTACGAGGGCGGTGGTTTTGCCGGTTGGGCCCGCCAACCGGGCCAGCGGACGGTTCAGGACGAGGTGGAGCGGGCGCTGGCCGTCATCCTGCGCGTTGACGCCGTGCCGCTGGTCGTGGCCGGGCGGACCGATGCGGGCGTGCACGCCTGGGGGCAGGTCGCGTCGTATTCCGGGCCGCCGGTGGCGGTTCGGTCGCTGAACGCCGTGTTGCCGGGCGATGTGGCCGCGCTGGCCTGTTGTTCGGCCGGCGATGAGTTCGATGCGCGCCGTGATGCGACGAGTCGGGCGTACTGCTACCGGGTGCTGGCGCGCGGGGAGCGGTCGCCGTTCGAGGAGGGGCGGGCGCTGTGGTGGCCGCGGCGGCTGGACGTTTCTGCATTGTCGGCATGCGCCGCGGCGCTCGTCGGCGAGCACGACTTCACCGCGTTCACTCCGACCGACACCTACCACGAGCGGTTCTCGCGGGTGGTGCTCGACGCGTACTGGCGGGTTTCGGCGGGCGGCGAGATCCTCGAGTTCTGGATCGAGGCCGACGCGTTCATGCGCCAGATGAACCGGGTGCTGGTGGGGACGATGCTCGAGGTGGGCGCGGGGGGCCAGTCGGTGGCGTCGTTTGTCGACCTGCTGTCCGGGAGGCCGCGGTCGGAGGCCGGGCGGACGGCGCCGGCGCACGGGCTGTACCTGGTCGGCGTGGGCTACGGTGGCGAGCGGGTGCTGCCGGCCGGCGGTGGCGCGTAGGCGGCTTCGTCTCAAGTTTGCAACAACCGCCCAGGGTGGGGGGTGTGCAGCCCCGGTGCCCGTGCTCTGTGGAGCAATGGCCGCCACAGACGGTGCACAACGCAGGAAAGCCGCCGCTCCGCCACCCCCTGTGCGACATAAGCGCCTCCGAGGCGCTTATGTCGCGGATCTCGTGTCGCTGGAGGAGCTTTTGCGTTTTGTGCACTCCAACGGGCAGGGTGGAACGGTGGCGTGGGTCGCGGACCGTCAGCTGGGGCTGATCACGGTGCCGCAGTTGCACATCGCGGGGGTGGGCCGGGGCGGAGTCCGGCGGCGCCGCGAAAACGGGACGCTGCATCCGATGTATCGAGGCGTCTACCTGGTCGGTCATCCACTACCCGCTCCGGGTGCCCTCGAGCTCGGCGCCGTTCTGGCGTGCGGCGCCAGGACGCTGGTCAGCCATCGCTCGGCCGCAGGACTCTGGGGGCTCGTCAAGCCGCCGGCGGACGAGGTCGACGTCACGGTGGTGGCGCGGGGTTGCAGATCGCGCCATGGCCTGCGGGTCCACCAGGTGGACACTCTCGATGAGCGCGATCGCACGCACCGGCGAGGCATCCCGATCGCCGCGCCGGCGCGCACGCTCATCGACTTCGCCTCGACGGCCGGCGCCGAGGAGGCCGAACGCGCAATCGCCGAAGCCTTTGCCCTCGAACTCGTCTCGCAGCAGGGGCTCATTGCCGCCATCGAGCGCGCCCCGCAGCGCGCCGGCGTGGCCCGGGTTCGGGCGATCCTCGGTCAGGACGGCGGACCACGCCGCACCCGCTCCGGCGGGGAGCGAGCGATGCTCAGGCTGATCCGGGCCGCGAAATTGCCGGTCCCGCTCACCAACCACCCCGTGGCGGGGTTCAGCGCGGACTTCTGCTGGCCGGACGCGCGGCTGATCGTCGAGGTCGATGGCTACCCGTTCCACTCGAGCCGCTCGGCGGTCGAGCGCGGGCGCTCGACCGGCGCAGCTGGGTCCACGGATAGCATCAGAACTCGATGCGAGTGCTGCTCACCAACGACGACGGGATCGAGGCGGACGGCCTGCAGGCGCTGCGCCGCGCGCTCCTCGCCGTGCCCGGGATTCAGCTGGCGGTGATCGCGCCCGACGGCAACCGCTCGGCGATGGCCCGCTCGATCACGACGCGGCGCCCGCTGTGGGTGCAGGAGGTCGACTTCGGGGACGGCACGGTCGGCTACGCCACCGACGGGACCCCGGTCGACTGCGTGCGGCTGGCCCACCTCGGGCTGATCGAGGGCTTCGAGGCCGAGTTGGTCGTCTCCGGTATCAACCACGGCTCCAACCTGGGCGACGACATCACCTACTCGGGCACGGTGGCGGCCGCGCTCGAGGCGATCGTGCTGGGCTTGCCCGGGATCGCCGTCTCGCAGCAATCGAGCGCACTCGAGCTCGACTTCAAGGTCGGGACCCGGTTCGACTTCACGGTGGCGGCGTCGTTCACGGCCCGCCTGGTCGCGGAGCTCGAGACCGTGCCGCTGCCGGAGGGAACGCTGCTGAACGTGAACGTGCCGGGCGCGCCGCCCGCCGGCGTCGAGGTGGCCCGGCTCGGCAAGCGCGTCTACCAGGACGAGCTGTCGCTCGTGGACCACAGCGGCGAGAAGCGGCGGCTCTACAAGGTGTACGGCGATGCCAGCTACGAGCTCAACGAGACCGGGACCGACCTGGCCGCGGTGGCGCAGGGCAAGATCGCGGTCACTCCGGTCCACTTCGACCTGACCGACCGCGAGGGCCTGTCGGTGCTCGCGCGCTACGGCCTCGAGCGGCTGGTCGAGCCCGCGGCGAGCGAGGTGACGGACCGATGACCGCGACCCGGAAGGACGCCGAGGAGCGGGCGGCCGAGCTGCGCAAGGCGATCGACTACCACGCCTACCGCTACTACGTCCTCGACGACCCGGAGATCGGCGACGATCAATATGACGCGCTGTACAACGAGCTGAAGGGGCTGGAGGAGGAGCATCCCGAGCTCGTCACGCCGGATTCGCCGACCCAGCGCGTCGCGCCCGAGCCGGTCTCGGAGCTCGAGAAGGTCAGCCATCCCCAGCCGATGCTGTCGCTGGCCAACGCGCACTCGGCCGAGGACCTCCAGGCCTGGATCCAGCGCATGCGGAACTTCCTGGCGCGGGAGGGGATCACCGACCCCGATTTCGAGTTTGTGGCCGAGCCCAAGATCGACGGCCTGGCCATCTCCCTGATCTACCGGGACGGGCTGTTCGAGCGCGGCGCCACGCGCGGCAACGGGGAGATCGGCGAGGACGTCACCCACAACCTGCGCACGATGCCGGCGATCCCGCTGCGCCTGGAGGACCCGGACCCGCCGGCGCTGGTCGAGGTCCGCGGCGAGGTGTACATGTCGCTGCCCGACTTCGCGGCGCTGAACGAGCGCCGCGCCCAGGCGGGCCTGTCGACGTTCATGAACCCGCGCAACTCGGCGGCGGGCACGATCCGCCAGCTCGACCCCAAGCTGGCGGCCGACCGCCCGCTGTCGCTCTGGACCTACGGCGTCGGCGCCACCGAGGGGATCGGCTTCGACGCCCACTGGGACGCGCTGGAATGGCTGCGCGCGCATCGCTTCCCGGTCCATCCGGACGTCAGGAAGCTCCGGACCGAGGAGGAGGTGGTCGCCCAGTGCCGCTCCTGGGAGGAGCGGCGGGGCTCACTCGAGTTCGAAATCGACGGCGTCGTGGTCAAGGTCAACCAGGTCGAGCTGCAGCGGCGGCTCGGCTCGGTTGGTCGCGAGCCGCGTTGGGCGATCGCCTGGAAGTTCCCCCCCACCACGGCCCGGACGCGCCTGAATCAGATCATCTGGGCGCCCGGCAAGTTCGGCGACCTGCACCCGGCCGCCATGCTCGAACCCGTGCACGTGGGCGGCGTGACCGTGAAGATGGCCACGCTGCACAACGAGGAGGACCTCCGGCGCAAGGACATCCGCGAGGGCGAGGACGTGATCGTGCTGCGCGCGGGCGACGTGATCCCGCAGGTTCTCAGCCCCGCGCCGCACGTCGCCGAGCGCGACGACCGGCCGGCGCCGCCGGCGCCCCCGGCCGAGTGCCCGATCTGCCACACCCCGACGGTCAAGCCGGCGGACTCGGTGTTCACCCGGTGCCCGAACCGGGACTGCCCGGGCCGGCGGTGGCAGCTGCTCAAGCACTTCGCCGGCGCGATGGACATCGACGGGCTCGGCGAGAAACAGGTCGAGCTGTTCATGAAGCTCGGCTGGGTGCGAACCGCGGCCGACTTCTACCGCCTGAAGGCCGAGCAGATCGCCGAGCAGCCCGGATTCGGACAGGTGTCGGCCGACAAGCTCGTCAGGGCGATCGAGGATTCGAAGCGCCAGCCGTTCGGCCGTGTGCTGTTCGGGCTGGGGATCGAGGAGGTCGGGTACGTGATCGGGCGCAACCTGGCCCTGCACTTCCGGACCATCGACGCGTTGCTCGGCGCCACGCCGGAGGAGATCGAGCAGGCGCAGGGCGTCGGGCCGAAGATGGCGGCCAAGATTCACGAGCAGCTCCACGACGAGCAGATGGGGTCGCTGATCGCGGATCTGCGCGAGCTCGGTCTCACGCTCCAGGAGGCGGGGCCGCCGCCGGGCGAGGGTCCGCTGGCCGGCAAGACGTTCGTGCTGACCGGCACGCTGCCCGACCTGACTCGCGAGCAGGCGACCGAGATGATCGTGGCCGCCGGTGGCCGGGTCACCGGCTCGGTGTCGCGCAAGACCGACTATGTGGTCGCCGGCGAGAGCGCGGGCTCGAAGCTCGCCCAGGCGGAAAAGCTGGGCGTTCCGGTGCTCAACGAGGAGGGCCTGCGGGCGCTGCTCGCCTGAGAGCCGGCCTGAGGCGGCGGCGGATCAGCCGTCGTAGCCGGCCAGGGAGACGGCCATGTTTGCCTCGATCGCGTGGCCCTGGTCGGGGTTGCCCAGGCCGTTGGCCAGGAACGCGAACACGAGCGTGTGGCCGTCGCGCGCTCGGCAGTAGCCGACCAGGCTGGCGACGTCGCTCAGGGTGCCCGTCTTGCCGCGGCAGTTGCCCTGCGCGGGCGTCCCGTTCATCTCGTGTTGCAGCGTGCCGGTCTCGCCGCCCACCGCGAGCGAGTCGACGAACGGCTGGTTGTCCGCCAGCCCCTTCAACACCGTCACCACCTGGTCCGGAGAGGTCGCGTCGTAGCGAGACAGCCCGGAGCCGTCGTTCAGTCGCGGGGTGATCCCGAACTCGCTCTGCATCTCGGCTCCGACCACCGCGGCGCCGGCGGCGGTGGTGCCCGCGCCACCGAGCCGGGCGCCGATGTCCTTCAGCAGCGTCTCCGCGAAATAGTTGTCCGACGGCGTGTTGGTGAGCGCGATAAGCGTCGAGAGCGGCGGTGACTGCACCGAGGCGAGAAGCGTGGCACCGGACGGAGTCCGCCCGGCCGAGATCGGGAAGTGCGGACTGAGCTTCACGCCCCAGGCGCGCAGTCCGCCGGCCAACTGTTGGGCGGCGTACAGGGCGGGGTACCGCTGCAACGCGGTGCCCCGGGGGCTGGTGAACCCGCTGTCGTAGGTGAGCCCGCCAAGCTCGCCCTCGACCTCGACGTTGGCCGCGAAGCCGGTGGCCGGCGTCCCCCGACGCGAATCGAAGTAGGACCCGTCGGCCACGATGCCCCCCTGGACCCCCGTGATGCCGGTGGTCTTGAGCAGCGCGCGGATCAGGCCGTTCATCGTTGCGCCCGTGCCGTACCAGGACCGAACAAACCCGACCGCCCCGAACGTGGGGTCGCCGCCCCCGCGCAGGTAAAGCGTCCCGTGCCAGATCCCCTGCGGGTCGCGGGACCCGACGCCGAGGATCGAAGTGCTGAACGTGGCAGTGGGGCCGAGCCGGAGGAGTGCCGTCGAGGTGGTGTAGAGCTTCTCCACCGAGGCGGGCAGGCGGGGCGTCGTGGGATTCTCCGCAAACAGCGTCTGGCCGGTGGTCATGTCGACCACTTCCGCGCCGCTGAAGGCGCCCTCCTGGGCCATCGACTGCGAGAGGGAGCGCTGGAGCGCGGTCTGGGGCGACGGTGGTGGCTGGGCCGCCGCCGAGCCGGCCGCGACGGCGAGCAACACGATCATCGCCCCCAACGTCGCTGCGAACACCCGCATCGCTCGATTTAACCGCCCGGCGGGGACAAAGTAGCGGCGGTTGGGCGCGGTCCCGGACGGATCGGCGCCGTGCGGGAGAGTTCGCGGGAAGACCGGACGGCGCTCTGTGCGAACTACTGGGCGCTAGGCGTACTTTCCGCCCTGCCGTGGGTGCGGGATGGCTCCGTACAATGGCCGCAGGATGGGCAAGGTCGTCAAGCTTGACACCGCAGCCGCGGACCGTCCCGGGACCAGCTCCCGCGTCAGCCAAGGACGGCGCCGTCGGACCCGGTCCAAGACCGCCCTGGTGCTCGGCGGGGGCGGATTCACCGGCGGCGTGTACGAGATCGGAGCGCTGCGCGCCCTCGATCTGCTGTCGGTCAACCGGACCGTGAACGAGTTCGACGTCTACGTGGGGACCAGCGCCGGAGCGTTCGTGGCCGCCGCGGTGGCCAACGGGGTCACGCCCGAGGAGATGATGCGGGTCATCGTCCAGAAGGTGCCGACCTCGTTCCCAGACGCGCGCGCGAGCTCGCTGCTGCCGCCCAACTACCGAGAGTTTCTCACCAAGGGCGTACGGGTCCCGTTCCGCCTGGCCCAGCTGGTTCGGACGCTGGTCCGCGACCTGGGGCAGATCTCGGCGGTGGACATCGCGATCGGCCTGGCCGAGGTCCTGCCGTCCGGGTTGTACTCGGCGGCCGGGGTCGAGCGCTACGTGCGCACGATCCTGTCCGACCCAGACCGGACCGACGACTTCCGGCTGCTGCGCAACGAGCTCTACGTGGCCGCCACCGACCTCGACACGTGCGAGCGGGTCGTGTTCGGCGCCGCGGACTGGGACGACGTGCCGATCTCGACCGCGGTGGCCGCCTCGAGCGCCCTGCCGATGATCTACAGGCCGGTGCGGATCAAGGACCGGGAGCTGGTCGACGGCGGCATCGTCTCGACGACCAACCTCGACATCGCGGTCGAGGCGGGCGCGAAGTTCATCGTGGTGGTCAACCCGCTGGTGCCCTACGTGAACGACTTCCAGAAGCGGATCCCGACGATCGCCGGCTCTCGGGCCCGGCGCGTGTCGGACATGGGCTTCCCGCAGATCGGCTACCAGGCGTTCAAGCTACTGGCCTACCAGCGCCTGCATGACCTCGCCCGCCGCTGGGAGCAGCGCTATCCGGGGGTCGACGTGATCCTCGTCGAGCCCGAGCCCAACGACGAGCTGATGTTCCAGACCAGTGTCATGAACTACAGCTCGCGGGTGGACATCGCGCGACACGGGTTCCAGTCGGTGACGCTCAAGCTGGCGCACGACTACCCGCGCTTCAAGCGGATCTGCGCCCGCCACGGGATCGAGATCTCGGCGACGAGGGTGCGAAAGGTGGTCAAGCACTTCGAGGCCGAGCGCGAGAAGACGCGGGCGTGGCGGAAGATCCTCGAGCAGACGACCTCGACGCTGCTGCGTCAGTCGGCGCAGGACTAGAGGGTCAGTCCGGAGTCAATTCCGGCTCGCCGGCGGGCGAGGCCCGGGAACCGGCGGATTGTGCTGAACCCGCTAGGCGGGCTGAGGCTGCTGCTGGGCCTGCGGCACGGAGCCCGTGATCTCGCGCAGGCTCGAGAGGAACAGAGTCTTGTCGATTCGGCCGTTGAAGATCGGGATCCCCCACTCGCAACACTTGACGATCACGTCGCGGCGCTCGAGGCCCGCCTCTCGTGCAAGCTCGGTGGGGGTGAGGTGAACTGCCATCGGTCGTGACCTCCTTAAGCCGCCTGCCGTTAGGCCGCGAAGTATGCCGTTTGGTTCGGATGCTCTCAACCGGTCTTTCGGCCGGATCCTTGACCAAACCTTAGCGACACGTATAAAACCTCTGGACATATGGCCGATTCCCGGTAGAGTCCCCGCAGCTAGGGGGGAACCCGGCAAAAGGGGACATCTCGGCGATGGCACGGCTGCTACCAGACGCCCTTCAGGGCTCGTGGGCCAGGGATCACGACCTGGTCACGGCGGTCCGCCGTGGCGAGGACAGCGCGTTCGAGGAGCTCTTCTCTCGCTACCGAGGACGGATTCGCTCGTATGCGAGTCGGATCCTGGCTGACCGCGACCGCGCCGAGGACGTCACCCAGGAGGTGTTCATCTCCGCCTTGCGCCGTCTGCGGAACACCGAACGGCCGATCGCGTTCAAGCCCTGGATCTACCAGATCGCCCGGAACGCCTGCATAGACGAGCTACGGCGCCGCCGGCACACCCACGAGATCCCGCTCGACGAGGCGAGGGAATGGCCCGACGGGGAGGGCGATCTGCTGGCCCACGACCCCGGACCGGAGCTCGTGATCGAGAGGAAGCAGCAGCTCGAGGACCTACGCGGCGCATTCCGCGGCGTCTCCGAGCTTCACCACCGCATCCTGGTCCTTCGCGAGCTCGAGGGCCTCTCCTACAGCGAGATCGGCGAGCGGATGGGCATGTCGCGCCCGGTCGTCGAGAGCACCCTGTTCCGCGCGCGGCGGCGGCTGGCCGAGGAGTACGAAGATCTGATCAGCGGACGCCGCTGCGAGCGCACGCGGGCGCTGATCGACGCCTGGGAGGGCCGCACGCTTCGTCGTCTCGGCGCCCGCGAGCGCCGGCAACTCGCGCGCCATCTGTCCCACTGTCAGCCCTGCCGGCGCCACGCTCTGCTGGCGCGAAGCACCGGCGTGCCGGCGCCGGTCGCCGCCGGGTCGCTGGTCGCGGCCTGAATCGCCCGCGCGCCGAGCACCGGCGGACCTCAAGGTCTCCCGCGCCTGTGGGATACTGGGCTCATTCGGGGCGTGGCGCAGCCTGGTAGCGCGCACCGTT
>CAWEQG010000012.1:0-301811 GCA_963811135.1 uncultured Solirubrobacterales bacterium
CCCTCGCTTCGCTCAGTCGCACCAGACTAGACGGACTCCGTCCGGGCCACCCGGCACACTCCGGCCGATGAGTTCACTTAGCAATGAACTAGTGCGCCGATGCTGACGCTGTCGAAGGTCGTGGTCGAGGTCGGCAACCGTGCCGACGCCGCGCGGGCCGGTGACTACCGCCTCGAGCTCGAGGCCGCGCCGGAGGCGTTCGCCCGCAGTGACTACCAGCTCGCCGAGCAGAGTCTCGAGCGCCGCTCTGAGCGGGGCTCGTCGTCGCTGTGGCTGGGCGCCGACGCCGCGCTGGCTCAGTTCGGGGTCCGGCGCGGCCAGCCGATCGAGCGCGACGATCTGATCGCCGCGCTCCAGGGGCAGCACGTCCACAGCGGGGAGCAGCTGCGCCGCCCGGGCGCGCTCAAGCGCGAGGCGCGCGACGAGCACGGCCAGACGCTCCTCGACGACGACGGCCGTCGCGTGATCGAGCGGGTGACCGGCGTCGCGCACATCGAGATGACGATGTCGGTGCCCAAGTCGGTTTCGGTGTTGTGGGCGATGGCCGACCAGGCCGATCGCCAGATGATCGAGCATGCGCTTCTTGGTTGCGGCCGAGCGGACGGTTCAGTACATGGCGCGCAACAAGGCGGTCGTTCACCGCCGCGGCAAGGACGGCATGCGGGTCAGGGAGCCAGCGGCGGGGGCGGCGGTCGCGTCCTCGCTGCACGTGACCGCGCGGCGGGCGCGCGGCGATCAGGGCGCCGGCGCCGCAGCTGCACGTGCACAACCTCGTGGTCGGGGTTGTGCGGACTGATGGGCGGCTGGTGGCGGCCGACTCGTGGGAGTGGTTTCGCCACGACGCCGCGCTGGAGGGCGGCGCGCTGTTCCGCGCCCAGGTCGCGGACGCACTCGTCAACGCCGGGTGGGCGATCCGGTCCGGCACTGGTGACCGGGGGCGCTACTTCGAGGTGCAGGGCGTCCCGGCCGGGTTGTGCGAGGTGATGTCGCCGCGCTCGCGCGAGGTTGCCGAGGCGCGCGCGGAGATCGAGCGAGAGCTCGGGATCCGACTGCGGGGCGGCGCGCTGGCGGTTCTCGCGAAGGAGACCCGCCAGGCCAAAGACCGCGACCTCGACCCCGACAGGCTTCGGCAGGTGTGGGACGCGCTTGGCCAGGAGCATGGCTTCGGTCCCGGCTCGGGAAGCCGCCTGCGCCACGAGGAAGGGCAGGTCGAGGAGCTCGAGCCGCGGATGCGCGAGGCGCGCGAGGTGGTGCTCGCGCAGCTGCGCGAGCAGGGCCCCACGGTCAGCGTCGCGCGCGCCCGCGCGCTTGTGTTCGAGGCCGCCGCCGGCCGGCTCTCCGCTGAGGAGGCGGCACGGCTGCTGGCGCGGATGGAATGCGCCAAGGGCGGCGAGCTGCTCGCGCTCGAGGGCGGCCGGGTGACCTCGCGCGAGATCCGCCAGCTCGAGCAGCACGTGATGGACGTCGCTGTGTCGGCGGCGGGAAAGCGCGACGGGGTGGCGGCGATCGGGCGGGCTGAGCGCGACCTGGGGCTTCGGGCCGCTGAGGGCGCGCTCGGCGAGAGCAGGCATCTGGACCCCGAGCAGCGCGAGGCCGTCGAGCTGCTTACCGGCGGCCCTGGGTGGGCGTGCCTCACCGGCCGGGCGGGGACCGGGAAGGGTCCAGTCCTGCACGCGGCTGCGGAGGCCTACCGGGCGGCTGGGTGGCGGGTGATCGCGTGCGCGATGGACGGCACCACTGCCCGGCGGATGGCTGAGCAGCTCGGCGGCAAGGCACCGGCGCTGACCATCGAGCAGCTCAAAGTCCGAACTCAAGCCGGCGCGATCGACGTCGACGCTCGCACGGTTATCTTCGTCGACGAGGCCTCCAAGCTCGACACCGGCCATTGGGCCGAGCTCGCCAACGCGGTCGAGCGCCACGGCGCCAGCGTCCGCGCGGTCGGGCACGACGGGCAGCACGACGCGATCCGCCTACCCGGCCTGTTCTCCGAAATGCTCACCGATCAGCGGATCCCCAAGGCGCAGCTGCGGCAGATCCGCCGGCACCGCGACCCCGACAACCCCGAGCCACGTTCATCCGTGGCTGCGCGACTACCAGATCGCCGTCGATCAGGGCTGCGGCCTCGACGCCGTCGCGATCCTCCAAGAGCAGAACGCGGTCAAGCTCTACGACACCCGCGCGCAGGCGATGGGCGCCATGGTCGAGGAGTGGGACCGGTGGCGGCGCGGCTACGAGCCTGCCGAGGCGGCGCTGATCGTCCATGGACCGAACTCGGATATCGATCTCGTCAACGAGCTCGCCCAACGCAAGCGACTCGACGCCGGCGAACTCGGCGCGCACGCGGTCCCCGCGGTTGACCGCGACTACCTACTCAGGCCCGGCGACGTCGTCGCAATGCGCAACGCCGCCTACACCTTCCAGGCCCAACCCGGCCAGCCGCGGCCCAAACGCATCGAGAACGGCCAGACCGCGATCGTCGAATCCGTCAACCCGCAGCGCGACACGCTCACCCTGCTGCTGCGCGAGCCCGGCGCCCAACCAAGGCTGGTCGAGATCGACCAAGCACGACTGCGTGAAGAGCACGCCCGCGGCCAGCGCGCCGCGGCCGTCCGGCTGAACTACGCGCTGCACACCTTCCCCGCCCAAGGCGCGACCGTCCACGGCACCGCCACCCTCGCCGGTCACTGGTCCCAGGCCAAGCAAGAGACCTACGTCGGCGACACCCGCGCGATCTACCGCCACAGCGTCCACATCGCCCGCGAGGACCTCGGCACCGACGGCACCGACGAGGACCGCATCGGCCGCTACGCGCAGCGGATCTCCGCCAACCGCCAACGCCACGCCAGCATCCGCCAAACCCTCGACCGCACGCGGCGGCTCGCCGTCGACCTGCCCAAGCGCCAGCCACTCCCCGGCGCAGTGTAGCCCCGCGCGCGGGGCCCGCGCGACCCGTCGCCCGAGACCTCGCTATCGACGCACGACATGCCGCTGAGCACCGCGGCGCCAGCGACCGCCAGCGACATGTCGCGCGAGGCCTCCGCTGTCAGCGATGCGTGCCGGCAGCAGCGCTCACCCTTCCAAGAGCAGCTCGACCGGGCGCTGTCGGATCCGCCCGAGCATCTGATTCGCGCGCTCGGACCACCTCCCCAGGAACGAATCGCACGAGAGCGATGGGAGCGCGAGGCACAACGGCTCCAAGCGCTTCAGCCCCAGGCCCATACCGTAGAGCGGGCCGCGCCACCACGACCCTCCCTCACCGATCCCGTCCCGTCGCGACACGCGCCTGCTTCGCCGCCGGCGCGGGGGCAGCGCAGCGGCCCGACGATCCGACGTTAGGGCTTCCGGCTCGACCGGCGTTGACACCCACCCGGCCGCTGAGGCTCGCACAGCTCCATGCCTCGACCAACGCACACACCGAACCAAGCCCTCCGGGACGAGCTATATCTGCAGGCCGAGTCAGCCCGGTCACCGCCCGACAGGCTGCGATGCGAACAGCGCCGCGACCACGGGGGAACTGCGGCTTGTCGTGGGGCGAGCACCCACGTAGCAGGGAACGGACGCCTCCTTCCGGAGATGCGATAGCACGACGTCGTTCGCGCGCAGCCGAGCTCGGCGATCGGATCGTCGCCTTATGTGAGGTCGCGCTGAGCGCGTGAATCACGTGAAGGAACGGGCTCTGAGACCGGCTCACCGACGCGATATGTGAGGTCGTGCTCGACGTGAACGACGTGAAGGAGGCGAGGGTTGATCAGCACGTTGACCGCTGACGAAGTACGCGGGCGGTGATCTCGCGCGTGCTCGGGCCGCCTCGACCAGGTGGATCAGGCCGGCGGAGGCATGTGGCGCTTCCTCAGTCGCCCTGCGGCTCGAGCGACTCACCGCATCGCCCGCGCCGTCGTCGGAGACGTGGCCGTGTTTGGTCTCCCCAGGTGCGCCGTTGTCGTCCCGCCGGTCGGCGTCCGACTTAAGTCGTTTCTGTCGCACGTCGTCAGCGTTCGCCAACGGCTCACGGTGGCGACGTCGATCACATGTGAACGACGTCAAACCCCTAGCAACGACGGCGACTCCGGAGGCGAGCTGCACATAAGTCGCCTTTGCACTCGTCCGGGCCGGTCGGCTGCGGGCGATTGCCCTCGATGGCAAAGCGCTCGTCCGCTGGCCAGCGCCCTGGCGCCTCCCCCGTCGCCAAAGCAGCGGCGAGTCCGCGCCCGCCTGGAGCATGAAAGCACTCGCCCGGTCAGGGGCGAGGCTGCGCCCTCGGACCCGCGCGCGGGCCGCGTCCGGCAGTAGCCGTCTTCTCCTTCGCAAGGAAGCGGCAGTCTGGCCAGACTGATGCTCCTCGTCTCACCGCTCACGAGCCGTCGGCAGAGTTCCCGTCGGCCTTTCAGAATGAGCGCAGCGTTACGGTGCGAATTCATCCGGTGTCTTCCTTGGGACTGATCGGTTGGCAGCTCTCAGCCTCCAAGGGGACCCGGCTGGACCAACCTACTCAGGAACTACAACTAACGCACCCTCGGCTCCGCGCCCTTGATCGCACCGCTCACGGTCCTGTGCCTATGCCGCTAGCAGTGGCTCGCATCCGATGCGGGGAGTGGCCGTCGCCCGTCGAGTAGGCTCGGGACGTGTCGCTCGACTACGAAACCGCGGTCGCGTTCATTTCGGCTATCCCTCCCGGCCGATGGACTTCCTATGGGGACGTGGCAGATGCAGCGGGGAACCGAGAGGCCGCGCTGAGGATCGGGGAATGGCTGATGGACAGTCGCGGCTCGATCCCGTTCTACTGGCGCGTGATCTATTCCGACGGGGAAGTTCCTGCCGGGTTCATCGCTTCTGCTCCGGGGCTGCCCCACAACGCATCCGAGGCACGCGACCGACTGACGGAGGAGGGGGTCGTATTCTCCGGCGGCCGTGCAAGTCAGCGGTGCCGATACAGGGTCGAGGAGTGGCGTGCCGCCGGATGCCCTTCCGGCGCCAAGGCCGCCGAGGCTTATCTTGTGGCCGACGTCGAGCAATACGTCGAGGACGAGCTTGCGCTCCTACCAGGTGGACTCGCGGACCTTCGCTCGCTCGCTGCCTGTCAGCAGCTCGCCGCTGACGCCGTCGCGGTTAACCGCGCGATCATCAGGCTCTCGCCCAAGGAGATCCCGGCCCACAACCGACTCGGGCGGGCGTATCAGGAGCTCGGGCTGATCGCTCACGCCCGCACTGAGTTCGAGACTGTCACTCGGCTCGACCCCGGAAACGCGATCGCAACAAAGCGGCTCAAAGAGCTTGGCCCAGCGCCGCGCGACGTAAATCCCAGCTGAGTAACCCACGGCGCTCGCAGAAAGGGGCCCGGGGGCCCGGCCATGACGCCGGAGCGACGATTGCTCTTGGGTGCAGTGGTGGCGTTGAGTCGGCGATCGCCTTGGCGACAGAGCAGCGACCGCGGCGGTCAGACGGTCGCGTCAACCGAATCGCCCGAGACCAGCCGCCATCGGCCGTCGACTGGCGATGGCCCGGACTCTTCCACTCGCGCATACCACTCGTCCGGCATCGCCGACGCGCATGATCCTGTCGTCGCCGTTGCGATCGCGCCGCGCCCTTCGGCCGCAGGGAGCAAAGCGTTGGGTTGGTGGATGACACCTGAGCCTCCGTGCATTCGGTCGCTCGTGGGGCCGATTGCGGGACCTACTTAGTTTGTCGGCAAGCGGTCGCGCCAAGTCTCCAATATCCCGCAGCGGTGACTCAGAGATGGTCGCACGCTCGCGCTGCGCGATAGAACCGCTTCTCGTGTCGGTGGTACATCCGCAACAGCGTAAATCTCAAGGCAATGCCCACGAGCGCTTCGCCCAATTGCCATCGCGTCGCGCCGCGTCGCGTGCGCAGAGAGAACACTAGCGCCTGATCAGCCCAATACCTGGCCCACGCCATCTGGAACCGCTGCCGCTGCAAGCTCTCAGCCCAGCCGCACACGCACCACAGCGCCACGGTCTCGCAGTTCCGGCCGAATAAGTTGTACACACCGCGAGGCTGGGTCTCGACCAGGCAGCGAGCCCTTGCCAAGATGTGCTCCGGCGGGTACGCCGAAGGCAACGGCATCCCGCCCGGAAAGCGCAGGTGGCGGTGGTCGACGATTTCCGGCACCCCACGCTTGCGGAAGGACTCCAACGGGACCTCCTCGATTCGTGAACCAGGCTTATCCCAAAGCTCACCCCCGAACTGCACCACGCGGTCATCGCCGACGTATATGCCGTGGTGGTAGTAAAGGAAGCGACCGGCGATTCGGACACGGCCCACACGCAGATGGTCCCCTCGTTTGTAAGTCGCCATCTCACCCAGTTCTCGCGATCTCGCTCCCACCCTGGAACACGCTAGGCCCGAGGAGAGGATCACTTATCGGCGGCAGCGACACCCCGGCCTCGCTACGAATCAGCAGGCTGCGTGGCGCGGGTCGCGTTCACGAGCTCTCGAATGGAAGCACGTCGGCAACGTACGCAAGCATTTGCGAGGCTCCGTGGATGATCGGAGGTGACTGGAAGGTCGCTCCTCGGGGTTTTGCCCTGGTTTGAGCGCGTTCTTCGACTTGGGCGAACAACAGATGATGATCGCGACAGGTTCGACTTACCGACCGCACGACCTCGACCACCTCGTTCTGGCGTGACAGGGGTAGCTGTAGCGAAGCGGTGAGCCGCGCGGCTGCCGGTTCCAACCTGTCTAGCACCTTGTGGAATACGTAAGTCTCCGGCATCTCGCCTGGTAGGCGAAAGACTGTCCCGCTCACCGCTTGGCTCGAGTCTCCGTCGACAAAACAGCGCGATGGAAACGAAGCACTTGGATCCCGGTTGTGGTGCTCATTTATTTTGACCGCGGTCCCGTCCCCTTCCATGGCGTGGACCTCGACGGCGTCGAGTGCTACATGTCTCGGGCAGCGGCGAAGTGCGACCTCAATCCAGTTCCGAGCAAACTGGTCTTCGACGAAGATGGCGAGCCGCGCTTCAATCTGCCCGGTGATGGCTCGCAGGGCTCGGACATCAAGCTTTCCTTGAACTACCTCCCCGTTGAGGCATACCCAGACAGCGTCCGTCGGTAGAGGCTGGAGTGCGTCGTTGCTGTGGGTCGTGAAGATGATCTGAGCCTTCTTACGATGGGCAACGTCGATCAGATACTCCACCATCCTCACCGTCGCGACTGGATGCAAGCCATTCTCGATCTCTTCGATCAGAATCAGGGCGTTCTCCTCGGCAGCTTCGATCTGGATAATCATCCGGATCACACTCGACTCACCGGCGCCGAAGTGAAACTCGGAATACCCAATGCCGTCATCGGTGCGACCTGCGAGCAGTGAAACGCGTCCTCTGGAGTCGACTTGGATCCGCTCGAAGGCAGAGATGTCCTTGCCAAGAATCTTTTCGGCCGCGTCGGCGACATCAGATTGCAAGACGATGATCTGGTCGTCGGGCACGGAGAACTGGTTCGAGGCGCACTTTCTCAACTCGACGCGTTCGTTGGCTGGAACAGTGCGGGATACCCCAAAAGTCAGTGTCGTGCGACTAGGCGCATCACGATTCCAACGCTGGCGCCGAAAGCTGGCGGTGCGACGAAAGACATCCTTTTGCTGTTGCGATCGGTCGAGTAGCTCATATTCGATTGTCCAGTCCTGCATCGAGTCGTCGAAGGTGCCGCTCTTGGCGAAGAATTGTCGCGGCTGGATCTCCTTGTAGGCGCACCCGGCCGCGCCGAGGACCGTAGTCTTACCGCCGCCGTTAGGTCCGATAAGAGCGGTAACCGGAAACTCGAACCGGACCCGCTGATCTCTGAAGCCGCGCACGCGCGTGAGTGTGAGTCGCAAAAGGAATTTGCCGTAGTTGAGACTGCGGACCTTGTCCTGTAATTCGGCGATGACGCTGTCCCGGATCTCGCTCCGGACACTACGGGCGACCGTTGATGCTGCCCCTCCCGGCGTCGTGCTGCCGATGTGATTGGTCGCGCTCATGCCGCAATCATGCCCGATACGCCGGACATTGCGCGGGGTGGGAGGAAGAGCAGAGTGACCCCAGGTTGCTGCTTGCCCGCGAAGCAGACGACCTCGTCCCCGTGATGCTGCCGGCCGACAGCGGAACACTCGTGGAACGGGCACAGCCGGCGATTGGTTTGCATCTCTGCGCTTCCCGATGTGACGAGTGCTTTAGCGGCGCACGAGTGTCGGCGACGCGATACGCGGGGCGAGCGCTTTGCCACGACTGGAGTCGTCAGCTCGCCGCCGGCTATGACGACCCTTCGGCGATAACCGAGTCGTGCCGACGGTGCCGATGGGAGCGTTGAGCTCGCCCGGAATCCGATTGCCTAGGGCTCAGCTGGCGAGCGTTGGTCCGAGCCGTTGCTCGTGCGCTGCACGCGGAAGCGCACCGACGATGCGGTCGACCTCGCGGCCGTCGCGCATCACGACCAAGAGCGGGATCGATTGGGCGGCGAAGCGCGCAGCGAGTCCCGGGTTGGCGTCGACGTCGACCTTGACCACCTTCAGCCTTCCGGGGTGCCGGGCAGCGAGGTCTTCGAGGACGGGCGAGATCATCCGGCACGGTCCACACCACGCCGCCCAGAAGTCAACGACTACGGGCACCGAGGCGGTCGTTTCGGCCTCGAACGTGTCCGTGTCGGCGTCGACCAGCCAAGGAAGCTCCGACTTGCAGCTCGGGCGGCGAGGAATCCTGAAGCGATCGGGCGGACGCGGTTGCGCGCTCCACAGCTCGGGCACGGGATGATGGCCATGCCACGAGGGTAGAGCGTGCGCCTCTTCGTCACGGGGTCCGTGTTGGGCCGGCAACGTGAGGTCGCAGCAGCACTTGCGACCGAGCACGGCCGCGGAGCCGACGAGTCCCGTTCGCCGGCCGCGCCGCGCGGTTGGGGCGCCCACTCGCATCCAGCGAGTCTCAAGCTCCCGAGGGCGCTGGTGTCGTAGCCCGCGAGCTAACCGACTGCCCCTAGGCATGGAAGCGGCAGCCGCCGGTAGGCTCATCAATTAGGCAAAGACAAGGCATATGGAAGAAGAGCCAGGTAGCGGAAAGCCTCCCCCCGGGACGACCGGGCATTTCGATCCCTTCAACGACATACAGCGGATGTCTGCGGCGCTCGACGCGTTCAAGGACATCCAGCGGATGTCTGCGGCGCTCGACGCGTTCAAGGACATCCAGCGGATGTCTGCGGCGCTCGACGCGTTCAAGGACATCCAGCGGATGTCTGCGGCGCTCGACGCGTTCAAGGACATCCAGCGGACGTCCGCGGCGGTCGACGCGTTGAAAAAGATCCAGCGAGCGCCCGCAGCGCTCGACATGATTAGAGACATACAACGCATGTCGGCCGCGCTCGACGCCTTCAAGGGATACCGTGAGATGGCCGCATGGCTGACCCGGGGCGCGGTTCAAGGCTGGGCACGCGATGTAAGGCCTGCGGTTCATGAGCCGCTTGACGAGATCCTCGAGGATTTCGACGCCGCTCTCGCGGACGACTCATCTACGGCGGAAGCGCCCATCGCGCCCTGGCTCTCGGAGTTGCCTCCACTCGCCCAGCGGAGACTGTTCCTACTCGCACTTGCCGCGCTCTGGGCTATCAGCGACGCACTGGACTCATTTGCTGGAGTCACCCCGCCTGCTCACCTCGACAAACTTGTCGTCGCGTTGCTCGCGATTGCCACATTGCTGAACGAGTGGATAGGGGAGCCTCCAAGCGACTGACGAATCGACGGCATCGCACGCTCGCTGAGCCCGGACACCGACGTTAGAACCTGCCATCCCACCAAACAACTCGACGGAGGGCTGTGGTCCTGCCGTCACCGCTATTCGATCGAGTGGCCTCACGTCTGTAGGCGTCCGGCTCACTCAGCCTGACCTTCACGCTCGCGCCGGAGCGTTGCCGTGCGCTTCAGGCTCGTTTGCAACCGCCGGAACCTGGCGTGCCGCGCTGCTCCTTTCCATGCGGAGGAGTTATTCCGACATCGGAATAATTCCTTTTATGCCGACCTTCCGGTTATGCCGACTGGGGCGATGATTCACCAGGTTTCCCCTGCTCAGCGGCGACTCCACACGACGAGTAGTCGGCATAATTTTCGTGCCACAAGGAAGGCGGCCAACCGGTCGGGTCACTCATGACAGCGGGACCTGGATGTGCGTCAACGTGGGCGCCGCGGGGTCGTGCCGCGTGAAACCCCGCTGGAATCAGGCCTGCACGGTCTCGACGCCGTCGGACACAGTCTCCTTGTGGTCGGCGGATCGTCCTTGCCGGCCACCGAGGTCCTCGGCTCGGCGTCGGCGATTATGCCGACCAGCTCGCGATCCAACGTGCGTCAAAGCAGGCAAGACACGCACCGCCAAGCCTCAAGTCGGCATAACCGGAAAGTCGGCATAAGAGGAGTACCCTCGCACGGCGTAGCCGACGACCGGATCTCGCCTACTCGAAGCGTCCGGTTGGGCTGGCCTGACGAGCGCTTTCGGGGTCCGACCACCGCATGCCGCGTCATCGCTTAGGCGACGTTGCGATCGTTCCTGATCTTGGCTGTGGGCACGCGGTGCCTCGCCATGGAGTTCGCCCAAAGGACCCGTCCGGGTCTGGCGCGGGATTGCCGCGCTGCCCCTCGCGTTGCCCGGCTCGCGCCAAAGCCCAGCCTCTACATAAGTCGACAGGATCCGCCTGCGAACCAGCCAGTCGTGGCCATTCTCTTGTTGGCGATCGCCGTAACGACCGTTATCGGGGCGTAGTTATGAGGTCGACGTTGAGCCCCGAATAGGTGAACGGGAACAGCCTCGTCCTGCCTTGCTGATCGTCGGCGACGCGTGTGCCTTCGCCGGTTGCTTTACGTCTGCTCGGGATTGCGCTGGGCGGAAAAGTAGGCCAGCGCACCGTCGCTCCGCGTGCTCACGTCGAGCATGCCCGCGTCAGCGAGCCACGACTCCAACTCGTCGGAAGTCCCGCTCGGGCCGAACACGCCCGCCACCTGATAGAGGCGCACGAACGCGTCCTGACGCAGCCCCGCCCGCCTGACGACCATGGTGCCCCGCAACACGCCGCCCGGGCGCAGGACGCGCGCGATCTCCGAGACCGCCGCCGCCGGGTCGGGGAAGCAGTGCAGTCCGGTGTAGCTGACGCACAGATCAAACGAGGCGTCTTTGAACGGCAGCCTCTCGATGTCGGCCTCGGTGAACTCAATCTGATCGAGGTCGCGGCGCTCAGCCTCAGCGCGGGCGCGCCCCAGCATCACCGGCGAGAGATCGGCAGCCACGTAGCGCACGCGCTGTCCTGGCCGCAAGCCACGGAACGCAACCCCTCCCCCACACGGCACGTCAAGGATCACGGTGCCGTCCGGCGCCTCGGCGAGCCGCGCAATCTCTCGGTAGAACGCAGATGTGTCAGTGCCCCAGATAAGCCGCCCGAGCACGCCGGCGAGGCGCTCGTGCTCCACCACCGAGTCGTAGACCGTGGCCTCCAGCCACCCGGACCGCCAGCGCTCGCGTGTGTCGGACACAGCCACAGCGTAGGCGTTCGAGCGGAGATCATGGAGACCGCATACGGCCACGTAACGCGCGGTTCGGGCGACGATTCTGGCGACCACTCACCCGGTTGGATAACAGCGGATGATCAACTCGTTGCTGTTGTTGCTGGATATCGACGGGACGCTATGCCCGGTCGGTCCGGGACCCGATGTCGCGATGCGGCACCTGTCGATCGGGTCGGGATCCGTCTCGTTTCGGGCCGATCTGCCGGAAGTGCTCGCCGAGCTAGCGGCCCGCTACGAGCTCGTCTGGGCGACCGCCTGGCAGGACAACGCCAATCTGCTACTGGCCCCGGCGCTAGGCTTGCCCGCGCTGCCGGTCGTCCGCTTCACTGACCCCGCCGCTGATGAGGTCGACTTCAGGCACACCGGCCGCACCTGGAAGCTACCAAGCGTCCAGCGCTTCGCGGCCGATCGACCGCTTGCCTGGATCGACGACGACCTGCACGGCGACGCCTACGCGTGGGCCGCGGCGCGGCGCATCCCGACCAAACTGCTCTCGACCGACCCGAGCCGCGGGATCGTCGACCGGGAGATCCGCTCGCTGCTCGCGTTCGCGCGCCGCGCACGCGGCTACGGGTCGCAGGCGGGGTGAAGGGCGAACCAAGCTGTGCGACTCTCAACGGGGTCCTGCCAGAGGCCGCGCCCATCCAGAGAACCCCGGTCGTTCGACCGTCACCTCAACCCGGCCGCCACGATCATCGACTCGTCTGTCGCGTCAGGGCCGGGCTAGATCGGTCCGCACCCTGTCCTCGGGACTCGGCGCGGCGGCAGTTCACTCCTCGCGGTCGGCTTGCTCGGCCGCGTTAGCATCGCCGACCGCCCACCACAGGCGCTCCAACAGCTGTCGCTCGGAAATGCTCGCTGTCGAGGTCAGCGACGCCGATCCGCTCGCTGAGCATCACGGTGTCAGTCGCGCTGTCGGCGATCACGATGATCCGAGGCACATGCCCTTCCTCGTTCCGAACGTCTAAACCCCTACCGGGATACCCCATCCGGTAGCGACGGTAGCAGTCCCTCCGGCTGGCGCCAGTCCGAACGGCCGCCTGCATGAAGCGGCGCCAAGCCGCTGTCGAAGTTCACCCCCGAAATCACCACGGCGCCAACCTGCCCCCCCACCATCGCAAGATGCGAGAGCGAGCGACCGAATGCACAGCATCGAGCGCGACATCTTGAGGCGTCCTAGCGGTTCGACCCCGCTCGCGGCTTGCAGGACGCACCGGCCGCATCCAGCGAGGCGTGGTCGAAGATCGTGCGGCGAGCGCCACCGGGATGCTTGCCGCTACTCGGAGCCTGCCCGGACCGGCGAGCGAGTCGAGGCACATCTCGAGAGGCTTGCGCGCGAGGCCTCGGCGGCGATCGGCCAGCTCGCCTCCGCGGTTCTGATGGAGCTCGGCGGGCCTATCGACCGACCCGCGGTACTCGCCGAGGCCGAGCCGTTTGAGGTCGCGAGGAAGAGGACGGGCTGGCGCACGCAAGCGAAGCGATCGGCAGCCTGCTGCAAGCCCGGCCTGTGTGCCACGAAGCGAAGGTGCCGCCCTGCGCTATCTGTCGTGGTGTGGGGTCATCGGCCTCAATCGCGACCGCGAGCGAACGAAGTACCGAGAACATGCGCAGTCTTCCCGGATGGCGTGGTGCCACCGACTCATTAAGGTCATCGGCAAATGTCTCCGAGCGGTTCCACAAGTAGGCGACCACGCAGCAGGTATGACGACTTGCGCAAGCGGAGCGAGCGCCAGCAGCGTCGGCGCGAGCAGCAGATCGAGCGACTCATCGAGCAGCAACACGACCGTCGCCTGCACTCGTGCGATAGACCGAGCGCAGCGACCATTGAGCTGATCGAAGGACCTGCGCCGGCTGAGGACTCGAGCGTCCCGCCAGATCCAGGCGAATAGAGTCAAGCCCCAACACTTCCGCGGCGCCCCTCCCCAGGTCAGCGGTGCGAAGTCTGCCGCGCACTCATGCCAGCTCTGTCTGACGAGCGACCGAATATCCATTATCGAGCGCGGTATGTTCAGCCCTCCCAAGTCGCCTACGTCAACGACAAGGACGCTTCCGGCGCGCGCCCTCGCGTAGCGAGGCCCGGAGTGCGAGCGGAGCGGCCCAGCAGGGCCGTTCGACCAGTCTGCGACGGTTTGCGCGATGATGGCGGCATGATTGGCGTTCGCTCGACGCTTCTCGTCGTGCTCGTCGTCGCCGCAGCCGCTGTCAGCGCGTGCGGGAGTTCGAGCACCTCCTCGTCATCGTCGACCTCGTCAACGGCGACGTCCACCACCGCTGGCTCCGGAAGTGGCGTCGCGGCCGCCAAGCAGAAGTGCCTCGACGCCACGAAGAAGATTCAGGACTCGAGCGCTCGGTCGACCGCGGAACAGGCCTGCAATCAGATCACCACGAGCAACGTGAACGTGAACACTGCGCTCAGCAAGGCAAAGGAGGCCTGCCTCACTGCGGCAGCGAAGATCCCGATCGCGTCGCTCAAGCAGGCTGCCGACGCGCAGTGCAACAAGATCACGGCGCAATAGCGCCGGCGCGGATCGCCGCCCGCTGGCAAAGCCAGCCCCCGCGCACGTTCAGGGCCGCGAGCCGGCGGAAGTCGCCGAGCGGCGCCAGCTGGCGCGCTTGAGGGCTGCGTAGGATTGCGCGGTCTTTAGCAAGCTGCACGAGGAATGTGCGTGACCATTCTCGTGGTGAAGCACAAGGTGCGTGACTTCGGCGTCTGGAAGTCGGTCTTCGACGCGCGCGAGCCGGTGCGTTGGTGGCATGGTGTCCGGCGGCACTGGCTCTACCGAAGTGCCGAGGACCCGGACGACGTGTTGGTGGCGATCGAGTTCATCTCACCAGAACAGGCGAGGGCGTACCTCCAGGATCCAGAACTGCGCGAGGCGATGCAGCGCGGCGGAGTGCAGGGCGAGCCCCACGTCCACTTCTGTGAGCCGGTGAACTTATCGGGCGCGGGTTATGGCAACTTGCCGTAAGTGTGCCCGCAGTTCGGCCGAGCGCGTGCGCGACTGAGTCGCCCGGACGGTCACTAGTGGCATTCGGGTCCTGCTGACGCGCGGCTTTAGTCGTGTGGGTCGCCGGCGGGGGTGGTTTGCGTCAGTTGGCGGAGCGGCGAGGCTGCCGTCGCGGTGCACTGCTGGGACGATGCTCGGACTGGCGGAGCGCATCGTCGATCCGATCAAGGAACGCGGCGACGGCGACGCGCTCGTTGCTGTCGAGCTCCTGCGCGAGGGCTAGGAGTTGCCGGAGCAGCGGGCCGATGGCTCGGTTGACGACCGTCCGCCCGCGGCGAGTGGCTCCGAGCACGACGGCGCGGCGGTCGTGTGGATGTGCGTGGCGGGCGATGAGGCCTTTAGCCTCGAGTCGGTCGGCGAGGCCGGTCACGGAGCTGGAGCGCATACCGAGCGCCTGGGCGAGTTGGGCGCCGGTGACTGGTTCGCCGCTTGTGGTGCGGGTCAGGACGATGAGCTCGGTCGGACTCAGCTCGTGCGCCTTCGCTTCGGCAGCGAAGAAGTCTTGGAGGGCTCGGGTAAGTCCGCGCAGGCGCAGGACCATCTCCTCCGGCGTAGCCGTCGTCGGGCGTGGTCCGTGTTCCTCATTGCGCGCCACATCGGTCTGGGTAGGTTTCGCCAACGATAGTCGAGATCGCGGCGAGTTCGCCCGCAGGATTCATCCGGAGGGTCCGGACCGGGACTCAGCAGCCAGCGATCGCCGTCGAGCTGCTCTTTCGGCATCGCACACCACCCCGGTCTGCCGCTATGGCCGCCGATCAGGTGTTCCGCGCATCAGGCCGCGCCGCTGCGCGTATGGGACGCGGACAGAGCGTCGAGCGCGAGGGTCTGCGACCCGCCTGGTCTTGCCGATCACGGGTCTATTCGCGGTGCGCGAGCGCCGAGCGCGCGGGCAAGCGGCTTCGACCGTAACCACATCTAGCTCGTCAAACGGATTACTCGGTGACCGAAACACACTGACTTGGTTGCCGTTTCGCCACAAACTCGCTCGCCCCGAGCGTCGAGCAGCGCCCGAGTCTAGGCTCAGCAGAGCCCCCTCAGCAGAGTCGCCCCACAGAGGGGGAATGAGTACCCGCCAGGCCCCCGCGCCCCCGGCCTGGCGGGCTTCGCTTCGAGCGATCAGGTGCGCCGCCCACGGCTTTTTGGGTCCGCCCTCGGATCGAGCGTTTCTCCCCTGCCCTCGGCCACCGAATAACCATTAATCGAGCGAGGATTATGCGAACCGCCCGGCGGGCCCACGGAGGGTTGACCTCCAGGTAGCCAAATGTGACCTCTACGCCAGGCGGGATTTACGACTCGGAGCACGGTCGCGGGCGCGAGCGATGAGCGCCAGCTGCACGCGTTGACGCGCTCCGAGCCGCCGTTCTGCGCGCCAGTCCCGGTTTGGCCGGCGTGGCCGTCGAGGCGCACCCGAACGGAAGTTCTGTGTTCGTCTGTAGGCGGAACTTCATGCATCCGGATCACGGCGGGCGGCGGGCAGCACGCGGTAGCCGGCTTCGGTGAGCCACGATCGAGCCCGGCCACGCTGGCGCTCTTCGGAGAGTGCGTACCATCGCTCGAGTTCGCCGGGCCAGCGTGCGAGTACGTCTTTGAACCGGCGGAACGCGCCGCGCCCTTCGATCGCGATGGCCAAGCGGTCGGCACGGCCAGGGTCGTCCACAGAGGCGATGAACAACTCCATGTCGCGGTATGCCTCCCGCGACCCCTCGCAATGCACCGACAGCCACCGCTCGGGGTCATCTGCGGCGTCCTCGTCGTCCTCCCCGGTTTCCCGGGCGTATTCGATCGCTGCCTGAGGCCAGACTTCACCCGTCTTGAGGTCAATGCGGCCGCCCCCGTGGAGCGGGTCGCCTTCGAGGATGGCGGCCAGCTCGTCAAGGTCGACCGGCAGGGACCGCAACATGGGCGCCGGACCGGTGCCGAGCATGGCATCGAGCTGGCTGGCCAAGTCGTCATCTCCGTCCCAGCCTCGCCGCCGGAGCGCAAGAACCAGATCGCGAACCAGTTCGGGCGCGCCTTCAACGCGCTGGATGACGGCGGCCATCAGGCCGTCGCCTGCCAGCTGGAGGGCGTCATCGTAGTTGCCGGCGCCTTGCAGCAGGTGGACGACAGCCGGTCCGTCGCCCCGGTAGACCGCCGCCCGGAGGGCGGATCGCTGCTCCTTGGAGTCCATCTTCCTTAGTCTTACGCCCATCGCTGAGCGGGGTGCGCAAGGTGCCCGTGCCGTGCTGGACGGGACCGCGCTGCGCGACCACTGCGCCTGGTCTGCGGACCGCCAGGATAACCGGGGACCCTTCCGCTGTCCGGGGCGAGCAGCTTCTCGCACACGCACTCGATCGCGTATCCGTTCAGCTCAAGCTCGCTAAGAACGGTGGCCGGAAGTCAATCCCGCGAGCGCTCAGCTCGGCGAGAGCGACCCCTTTCCCGCTCGTTCAGCCAGGTCTGCACGTCGCGGACGCTTACTCGGCCGCGTCCGACCGGGTAGACGATCTCCGCTGGCGGTTGGGAGCGGCCCGAGTACCACGCGCCGCCACGCCCCTCAGAGTCGAAGGCGAGCAGACCACCGCTGAGCGCAGGCCCGCAACAGTTATGCGCGTGGGCGATTCGGCGCGCGGTCAGCGTGATCGGCATCGCTCCGTGCGTTGAGTGTGTTCGGCCAGCTGCGGTTGGTCGAGCGCTGCTCCGTAGCGGTCCGCCGGCCACCGGTGTAGGACGAGCCACTCCAACACGCGCGCTGACCCGTTCCGCTGCTCGACGGCCACCGATCCTCGGCAACCACGAGAGCACGACGCGAGCCGCTGTGTAGGGCGCGCGGTAGGGAGGCAACCGCATCAGGACCATTCCTCCTGGTTTCCGGTGTTGGCCGCTCGCCGCTGGCAGGGACCGAACATGCTACCGCCCAGTCAACCCCCAAAATTGGGCTTTCTGCTCCTTCCGCGGGCGTGTTGAGGGCCTGCCGGGCAGCGGTCGACGCGTCGCAACGTTCGCCTACAGCTGGCCGAGGTTGAGATGAAGGCTCGCTCCGAACAGGATCAGCGGCCACAGCGCCGTCGCGACGACTGCCGAGACGACCTGGGAGACCGTGGTCAGGTGGGCGTAGTAGTCGTGCTGGGAGGCGACGAGTACCCGAGCACGACGTACGCGATCGACGATTGGCGGCCCGTCGAGCTTGTCGCGTTCTCGTTGCTCGCCCGCGATTTGCCCTAGTCGGCCCGTCCGGTCACTCGCGCGGACGGCCTTACCCTGAGAGCATGAGCTGGGCGCCACTTCCCGAACACGCCGTCTACCTCGACGACGAACACTCCCCCGTCGTCCCCGAGTGGGAGTGGGTGCGAACCGTCAAGGCGTTTACCGACCGGATGGCAGCCGGCGACGTGCAGCACATCTCCCTTGACTTCAACCTGTCCCGCACCGACTACGGCCACTCAGGCCTTGACGCCGTCCGCTGGATGGCCAGGACCGGCACCTGGCCGACCGCGAGCGTGCAGCTGCACACCGGCGACTATCAGGGCCGCAAGCAGATGGCCGCGCTCATCACCTCAAGCGGCCTGTTCAACAGCCCCGAGGACCACCCGCTCGGCAAAATCTACCGCCGCCGCGGCTAACAGCACCCGAGGGACCGGAGGCCCGCGCGCGGGCGTCAGCCTTCATATACGCCGACCCCTACAGCGTTTGCAGGGGGAGTTGTCATCCCGCCCTGCCGACGACCGAGCCAGATGGCAGCAGTTCCCGTGCGCTCTTAGCACCCGCCCGGCCGCGTCCGGGAGACACGAGGGCGCCGTACGCGAACCGCCCGTGCGGCGTCCTGCCATGTGCACTCAAGTCCCCACCCCCTTAGAAGAGTGTCTTCACCGTTCTGTCGGCTCCGCGGGTCAGTTCCTCTATTTCGCCCCTCCGTCGGGTCTCGTTCCCGATCGTGCCCGGCGATGTTGCGAATGTCTCCGAGGCGTTGAATCCCTCGCCTGCGCGGCGGAGGCAGGGGACCGTCGCGCGTTCGCGGGCCCGCTGGCGCGAATGCGCGGGTATGTTGCAGGGTGCAATGGCCGACCTCGTCGTGCGACATCCCGTGCTCGAGTTGCTCGCCAGGCGGGCTGAGCGCGCCGAGGAGGCTACAGCGCCGGCCGATGGCGCCCGGCTGGCGCTCGCGATCGAGGGCGGCGGGATGCGCGGCGTGGTCTCGGCTGGAATGACCGCCGCGATTGAGCTGCTCGGGCTGACGGCCTGCTTTGACCTCGTCGTCGGCACCTCGGCCGGCGCGCTGAACGGCGCCGGGCTGCTGGCAGGGGTGGCGGACGCATGCTGCAACGCGTATCACGCTGTGTTCACCACGCGGCGGTTCATCAACCCGTACCGCCTGTTGATCGGGCGCGCGGCGGTCGACGTCGCATTCACACTCGACCACGCCGACGATGCGCTCGACGCCGCGCGGCACCAGCGGACAGCGGCCAGCGCGATCCCGCTGCATTGCGTCGCGGTGGACGTCGATCAGGCGGCTGCGGTGCTGCTCTCGGAGCTTCACTGCGTCGAGGACCTGCGGGCGGCGCTGCTGGCATCGACCCGGATGCCGTGGGTCGGCGGCCCCCCGGTGCCGTTCCGCGGCAGGCGCTTTCTGGACGGCGGGTTGGCCGAATCGATCCCGTACCGGACTGCCGTGGCGCTCGGCGCAACGCACGTGCTCGTCCTGCAGACCCGGCCGCATGGGGTGGGCGTCGAGCCGGTCGCGTCGTTTGCCGATCGCATCATCACCAGGCGGCTCCGCGCGCTGAACCCCGCGCTGCCGGGCCTCTATCAGCGCCGGACTGCCGAATACGACCATGCGGTTGCAGAGCTCGCGGCGGCCACCGACGCGCCGCAGCCCGACGGCCCGTTCCTCTACGGGCTGCGGCTACCTGCGGGGAGTCAGGTGGTCGGACGGTTTGAGCGGTGCGCGGGAGCGCTCGAGGCCGCCGGGCGGGCGGCGCGCGAGCACGCCGAGCGGGTGCTCCGCGGCGCTGCCGCGAGCGGTCGATCAGATGCCTCGCACCAACCCGGGAGGGCGCCAAGATGAGTGCAAACAAGCGCTGGCGACGACACAAGATGTGCGACGTTCATTTTGGACACGGGTTCTCCTGGCCACCGGAGATGATCAGGCTGCGACGGAGCGCGAACCGGACGTGACTCTTCGCTTCATCGTTCCCCACCGACGACTGCCGGGTCTAGCCCAGCAAGACGTTCGGTGGCCTGAGCGAGCGCCAGCGCCCGGAGCTCGCCAGGCGCCCTTGACCGCTAGCCAACTTGGCCCCAAGCACGGCGAAAGGCCGCCCGGTTGACTCTCCTTTTGGGAGAATCTTCTTGACGACCTTCCGTCTTCGTTGATCTTCCCAGTCGACGCGTGCCGCCCGCATCCGTAGTCCCCACCGCTTCCAACCTGGGAGAACAACTGACAGCGCCAACCGCCTCGAACGGGGCCCTGGCGAGGATTCGTGCACGATTGAACGCTCATATGGTCGGCGGGTGATCGCGCCAAGCCGCACCCGAGTTCGTGCAGCGATGCGAGCGAGACCTCGCCGCCGGCCGCGGTGTCGATCTTGCAGCGCGGTCATGGTTGACGCTCCCGGATGAGCGGGAAGCGTTGTCCGGCCTGTCGGTCGCCGTACAGCGGGAACGAGTGGTCGACCTCGGCGCCGCAATCGGCACACGTCAGTGAGCGAGACAGCCGACATCCTGCTGCACGCGAGCGCCGCGAGCACTGGACCGATAACCGAACGCGTGCATGAGGAGCGCGCCCAGCGCCGCGCGACCCAGCACGCGGTCCGCCGCCGTCCTAGCGCCAGTACGGCGTAAGCCCGCCGGGTGCTCGCCATCGTCAAGAGCTCACCGACGGTCGAAGCCAGTGTCGCTTTGGTCGGCTTCAGCGCCGTGAACTGTTAGATACATGCGAGGTGCGCCTCCGAGCCGGGTCTCGGAGGCGTGGCCTTGGACGAAACCCACGTGGCGGTAAAAGACAGCGGCGTGAGGATTCGCCGTCACTTCGATACGACGGACGCCATTCCCGCTAGCCGTCGCCAGTAGGTCCTCCACCAAGCCGCTCGCGACCCCAGTGCGCATCCAGTCAGGGTCGACGAACAGGTCCTCGATCTCGAGCACGCACGCGTCAACCGGGCGGGTGGTGATGAATCCGAGGATCTCATCGTCGGCTCCCACCGCAACCTGCGTCCGGCCTTCAATGATCCCCTCGTCAGCGAGCTCCAACACCTCAGGGCGCGCGAGCAACAGGTCGCGGTCGCCGTCGTTGGAAAGCGACGACCTTCGAAACAGATCGCGGAGCGCCGGCAAATCGCTGGCGCACGCCATACGGATGCGAACGACACTCACACCGGTTCAGTATGTCCGAGACGCTCCCGCCGGTCGGGCCGCGCCGTTCGCCAAAACGCAGCCGCCGCCAGCGATCTCGGCGACCGTCAGGTACTCGTCTGCAGACGAGCGCCGATCAGCAGAACGCGTCCACGTCGGCGTGCGGGCGCCCGCTATGACGTTGCCGGAGCGGGAAGACCGTTACGGCGTGGCCGAGGTCAGCCGTTGCCGAGGCCCGGTCTGAGCACGATGAGCGCCGAGTAGAGCGTGTGGCCGGTGCGTGGGTCGGGTGCGATCGCGTGCGAGACGTGCAGTTCGTCGCTTGCGTTTGAGTACTCGCCGATGGCGCGCTGCACTCGGCCGGCGATGTCGTCGGGGCTGCCCGAGGTGCACATGACCACGCGGATCGTCTCGTCTAGGGCTGGCGGCAGCGAGAACTCCCTGTCGGGATCGTGCTCTGGTGGTCACGGAACATGGTTTGGTGCCTCACATTCGCGATCGATGCGTAGGTGATGTTCGAATGCTTCACGGTCGCGTTCGGGATCGAATTGCTGCGCGCCCCCGCGTACGAGCTCGCGGATGGATTGCAGTTGGAGGAGGAGGCGGGCTTTGGCTTCGGGGTCGGCCCAGTTGGCGTAGTCGAACATGCCGACCCAGGCGCCGAGCGTGGCGAGCAGTTCGACCTGGATCTCGTCTTCCCACCAGCCGCTGCGGAGCGCGAGCCGGTAGCGGCGGTCGAGGTGGGCGGCCTGGTGGTAGAGCTTCTGGAACCAGTTCCATCGTTGCTCGGGCTCGCGGAGGCTGCGCCAGCCGGCGACGGCGACGTCGGCGGTCATCAGCACGTCGGCGTGCGCGTCGGTGGGGACGAAGCTCCGCTCGGTCATGCGGCCTGTTTGAGCTTGCGGTCGTTGAAGTACAGGCGCAGGCGGAGCATGGCGGGGCGCAGGCTGCCGTAGATGAGCAGGCCGTGCTCGGGTTTGATCTGTCTGAGCTGGTCGGCTGGCGCGAGCGGCCTGCGGCGGATGGGCGCGCCGTGGCCGCGCGGTCCTTGACCTCTTCCTCGCCGACGAGTTCGGAGAAGTAGCGGAGCGTTTCCATGTCGGCGACGCCGGAGAGCAGCAGGCGGCGCGGTGGTTGTTGATCACGGTCAGCGACTGGTCGCGGTAGCGGGTGCGGGCCTGCGCGATGTCGTGGAAGATCGAGATCAGCTGGATGTTGTGGGAGGCGGCGGTGGAGGCGATCTCGGCGAGGTTGGGGAGCGGGACCGCGTTGCCCAGCTCGTCGAGGCAGACGAGCAACGGGGTCGGCAGCCGCCTGCCGGGCGAGTTGTTGGCGGTTTCGTAGGCGTGGTCGAGCAGCTCGGTGAGCAGCGCGATCAGGATCGGCCGCAGCAGCTTGGAGCGGCGGGAGTCGGAGATCACGTACACCGTGTTCTCACCCTCGAGTAGGCGATGGCCCGGTGATGTCTGTGCCCTCGGCGGACCGCACGACAGTGGGGGAGCGGTATGCGGACAGCAGGATCTGCGCGGTGCCCTCAATCGAGCCCCTGGTCTCCCCGGCGAGCTGGCAGAAGGCCAGGTGGGCATCGTGCGCCTGCTGGGCATCGGCGCGCTCGAGCGAGTCGCGGCTGTCCTCGACGAGGTCGTGCATGAGCCGGTCAAGCTCGGCGCCGCCCTGACCGTACACCCACCGCACCACCTCCCCCATGCCGCGGCCGGTGCGCGCGGCCGCGTAGAGGAGCGGGGCGAGCCGTTGCTCGGCGGCCTGGGACCAGAAGCTTCCGCCCTTGACCGAGCTGGTGTCCATCTCACCCGCGGAGGCCATCCGCTGCGCGGTCTGGAGCGCCCCGTTCCAGCTGCTCGCGCCGGCGAGCGGCGACCAGGTGTGGCTCGGCTGCTTCCATTGACCGAGTGGGTCGAACACCAGCACCTTGCCGCGCTGCGCGCGGGCTGCGAGCGTCGCGTCCAGCAGGTCGGGCTTGATCGATACAACGACCGCCGGCCCCGCCCATTCGAGGATGTTCGGGATCGCGATCCCGGCAGACTTGCCCGACTGCGTCGGGCCGAACACGACGAGCGCGTGGCGCTCCTCCGCGCGGAGCAGCCGCGTACCTCGGTAGCCAAGTGACGAGTCCGTGCCCCGTCGCGACGGGCTGACGTCCGCCCTCCGGCACCGGGGGGCCCGGTCTCCTGGCGTCCGCGGCGCGTGCGGCGTAAGCGATCCAGGTCGCCCGCCCGGGCCCAGCGAGCGCCATGGCGCTTGGGGTCGCCCAAGCCGCTCACGCGGGCGCGGCTGGCGGAGCTTGATCGCGGCCGCGGCCGCGATGCCGAGCAGCACACCAGGAGCAGCCAGCGTGAGGTAGAAGCCGGCTGGTCCCGGTAGGCCCGGACGCAGCCGCGCCGGGAATCCCTGCCGGGGGTCGGAGAGATGGCGGGCGACGCCGGCGATCGCGTGGGGCAGCGCGCCGGGGGTGAGCCGCGGCCAGCCTGACCCGAACAGCACACCGGCCGTCCCCGCCCATAGCCATAACCCCGCCTCGACCATCACAATCAGCGCCGCCACACCGATCGCGACAAGGTCCAGAACATTGAGACCGCCGCCCGCGCGGTTGCCGTTCATTGCGGCGTCTCCAGCGCGGCGCGCCGTGCGTACTGGAGCGCGCGCTCGTCGCTGTACGGGCCGGGTTGGAGGCCCGCGGCGACATCCAGCGCATACAGGCACATGGCCTTCACGATCCGCTCCTCGTTCTCCTCCAGCCCCTCCGACAGGATCGCCTGGTCGGCAACGACCAGCGCCGCCACTCGTCCGTTGTGGACGATCTTCTGAAGATTGCTCACGCCGCCGATCCTCTCGCCCACCGTGTCCGCCCGGCCTCCATGCCGTCCCTTCTTGCGGCGAACCGTTCCAGTGCTGTCACGAACCTGTGACATCCGGTTATCAACCAGAGTGACTGCGGACCGGCTGGGTTGTGCCGTGATGGTCGTCGGTGGCGTCGCGCCGAGCACTCCTTTCTTGACCTCGCCCGCGCGGTCCGCGTGCATGCTCGGGCGGGTCACCTGGTGAGCCTCCAGCCGACGCCGCGAACGTTTTGCACGAGCGGCTCGGCGCCGGCCCGGTCGAGCTTCTGGCGCAGCCGGTTCGTGTGGGTGTCGACCGTACGGCTCGGCCCGGCCGCGGCGGGATCGTACCCCCACACCTCGCGGGTCAGCTCGCTGCGGGTGAACGTCTTGTGGGGCTCACTGGCGAGCGTCTGCAGCAGATCGAATTCAAGCCGGCTGAGATTCACCCGCCGGTCATCGATCTGCGCGACGCGCGCGTCGCAGTCGACGGTCAGGCTTCCGACGCGCAGCATCCGCCGGCGTTCGTGCTCGCCGGCGGCGCGCCTGGCGAGCGCCTCGAGCCCGGCGGCAACCAGTAGCGGTGAGCTACGCGGTGGGCAGCGCGACGTCGGCGCCGGCGCGGTAGTAGCGGACCGCGGCGGAGTCGTCGTCGGCGCCGACCACGAGCACCGGCAGCTTGGAGTCACCCCGCGGGATCTCGCCGGCGCGCAGCTCGCGGAGCAGTCGGATCGACTCGGGCGCCGTCCCGGCGCTACAGAGCACCAGTGCGTCCGGCGCCTCGGCGAGCTTGATCCGCGCCGCTTGCGCCGTACTGGCTGCGTGGACCTCGTAGCCGTCCATCAGCAGCTGGTCGGCGCGCTCGCGCAGCAGCCGATCGTCCGCCTCGACGATCAAAACGCTGCGCAACCCCAGCTCCTTCCTCCGCCCAGCCGGTCCCGCCACGCCAGCGGCGGCTCGTCGGTCCGGGCTCATGGCGCTGCGCGATGTCGGCATGGCGGCGCCGATCCGCTCGGTCCAGACATCGCCGCTCGATCCGCCGATCCGCGCGTGCCTCGCGCGCGCGTGCGAGAGGTCGGTGATCCGCTCAGGGTTGTTGCCCGCTCGCAGCCAGTCTGAGAGGTCGTAGCCGTCGTCGCGGCCCGGGTCCAGCTCGACGACCTGCAGCTCGCGCTCCGTGCGGTCGGAGATCGGCTGCGATCCTGACCGCGGCCTCGCGCCCGGGCCGGTCGGCGTCCATCACCACGGTCACGTCCCGGCCGGTGAACGCGTTGGCCCACTCGGCTCGCCAGGCATGGGTTCCTGGAACCGCGATTGCCGGCAGCCCGACCGAGCGGGCGGCGAGCATGTCGCTCGGCCCCTCGACCAGCACGACCGATCCCGCAACCAGCTCGGGGTGAGGGATAAGGCCCAGCCGGCTACCAGCCGCGGCGAGCACCTTCGGCTTCTGCCAGGCGTCGACGCGCAGCCGCAGCACTCCTTGCAGCGCTCCGTGCTGGTCGGTGATCGGGACGGTGATCCGCTCACCGTCGAAGCCGATCCCCCACCGCCGCAGCGTCTCGGGCTCCCAGCCGCGCTCGCCGCGGAGGCGGGCCAGCAGCCCATCGTTGTCGCGCAGCGCCCGCGCCCACCTGCGCACGTCCTCGCCGCTGCACGACGAGCGACAAAGCTACTGAGCGCTTAGACGTATAGGCGGCGGGGGAAGGGATGCGGACAGCGGCTTCGGTTGGTGCCGCGGACGCGTCCGGAGGCTGTCGCGCCGGGCGATGGGCCTGGGCGCGGGCGGCGGTCGGTCAGTCCGTGCGCGATCATCAGGTCGATCGCCTCCCGGGGCGAGCGGCCGGCCGCGAGCGCCGCGTCGTAGGCGCCGCCGTGGGCGCCGCACCCGTGGCAGTTGAACGCCCCCGAGTGCAGGTTGACCGAGCAGGACGGGTGCCGGTCGTGGTGCGCGTGCGCGTCGGGGTTGGTGAAGCAGCGGACGGGCGCCTCGGTGTGCGCCCAGCCCGGGAGCTGGCACGCCGAGCGCGCGCGTAGAAGCCGCGCACGTCCCCACCCGGTGAGCGTCGCGTTCACGGTCGCCTCCGCTGAGCCGAGCTTCAACGGGTGGTTGTGGCTGACGCTCGAGGTGCCAGAGCTTCGAGGTGTCGTGGATCCCGAGGCGCTTCTCGGTTCCGGTCAGGGTGAGGTGGAAGGGGATGCCGGGCCGGTCGCCGACCTTGATCAGGAACTTGCCTTGACCGGGAGGGGCGACGGTGGTGGTTGCGCCCCAGGGCGGCGGGTCCTGCCAGGAGGTGATCAGGCGCAGCTCCGCGTCTGAGAATCCCTTGATCCCGCGCAGATGTTTGTGCTCCTCGGGTGGGAGCGCGCCGCAGATCAGCATGCCGGACCGCTCGATGAACCCGAGCGCCTTGCGCTGCTCGTGCTCTCGCGCGACCGACAACAGGTCCTTGATCGTGTGGGTGATCATCACCAGCCCGGTGCCCCACTGACGGTTCAAGCGCGTGAGGGAGTTGACGCGGTCGACCATCCCCGAGTGCCCCGCGGACAGGACGCGCCACAGCTCGTCAAGGATCACGAGGTAGTGGCGCAACGGCAGGACGCCGGCCTGGCCGAGCGCCGCACGGGTGTGCACGGCGCTAAAGCCGACCCCCCAACAGGTGGTAAGCGCGGCGGCGACCAGCTCGCTCTGATCCTCGGGGATGCTCGAGACGTCGAACACGGCCGGGTGATCGAGGTCCATCCGCCGGCTGGTCTTGCGGCTGAACATCTCGCCGATCCGGCCCTCGTACAACAGGCCGCGCAGGGTGCGGATGAGCGGCGCGGTCAGCTCGTGATAGCGCTCGAGCGAGCCCTGGTCATAGGCGGCGTCGCGGACGCGCTCGGGCGCGGACTCCAGCAATGCGATGAGGTCGCCGAGCACCGGCTCGCCCGAGTGGCGTTCGTCGAGCACAGCGAGTGCTACGCCGAGGATCGTGTCTTCGTGGTCTGACAGCGGGCCGTGACGCTGCAGCGTCGCCAGCGCGGAGATCATCGCCAGCCGCCGTCCGCGGGCGTCGGAGAGCAGCTCCGAGCGCAGTTTCGCGCGGTCATCTCGGTCCAGGTGACCCGCGCCCGTGTCGAGCAGCGCGACCGCGTCGTGCGTGACGGACATGTCGAGCGGGTTGAGGTAGCCGCGCCCTCGCCCGAGCGGGATGACCTCGCCCCCGAGCGCGCGGATGAGGTCCGGATAGTCGGGTTTGAGGTCGCCGAGGACAAGCGGGATAGCGCCGAAGTACGCGCAGCCGGTGGCCATCCGTCTGACCACCGTCGACTTGCCAAACCCCTCCCGGGCGAGCACGAACGACGTCGGTGCGGGGATGAACCCGGCACGCTGAAACCACGAGATGGGATCGCCGCACACGGTCGCGCCAGAGAACAGGTGCCGGCCGAGCGGGGCGCCGATCAACGGCGCTCCGGCCCCGACGCTGTAGGGCCACAGGCCGCACACCTGTGCGGTCGTTCCCCGCCACTCACGCGCCGGCTGCAGATAGGAGCAGCGCCCGCCGCCCGGCCCCGGCCAACCGCGCAACGGCGGGACCTGGCCGGCGCCGCGATCGGGCAGGTCCTCGGGACGCTGATCGGCGGTCGGGCCGAACCGACCCCGGTCGACGCGGTCAAGCAGCAAGTTGAGACGCTCGAGCATCAGAACGTGTCCTTGATCACCCTCGGCAGCGACTGGTACTCGGGCAACCACACGCCCAACGGCAACGCGGCGGCGAACGCGGAATCCTGCGAGTGCGCGACGACCCGCAGGTTGATCCGCGCGGTCGGGCCGACGTTCTCGATCGCCGCGAGGGCCGCGGCGAGCCCGTCCTGCTCGAGCACCGACGCCGTCACGAGCATCCCGACGCTGATCAAGGCAGCGCCTCGGGCTTCCTCCGCCGCGGTGGCGTGAGCGGACTGCACCTCGCGCTTGTCCCGGGCCGACGGGTTGCGCCGGGTGTTTACGCGAAACTCGGCGGCGTGAACGTCGCTCTCCACCAACCGGGCCGCCTCGGCCGGGGACAGGACGCGGTAGAGCAACGTGACGCGCTTGCGGGGAATGTCGCGGTGCGGGGCGAGCAACTCCCCGAGCACGGTCTCCACGACCGCCGTGCGCGGGGCGTCGGCCATCTCCCAGGTGACCGAGATCGCCCCATCGTGCTGGTAGGAGCGCGGCAGGGCCTGCGCGCTCGCGGGCCCCACGTCGTCCCATCGCAGCGCCGCGGTCTCGCCGGCCGCGCGGGAGCTCTCGATCGTCTCCGCCGCGGCGGGATCATAGGCCGCCCTGACGATCTCACACAGCCGCTGGGCATCGACGGGAGCCGCGGCGCCCGCCCCCGTGTTCGCCAAGCTGCCGTACAGCCCGGGGAGCCGCACGCCGACCTCGTGCGCCTTCTCGGCGGCTGACAGCTTGCGTCCTCCGGCGGCGTTCATCCGGTAGGTCAGCGCGATCCGCGCCTTGAGCTCCGCCGCCCCGGCCGGATAGGTGTCGCGGATCTCGTTCATCACCTCCGCCGCGTATGACGGCGCCTGCTCGCTGCGCCGGTTGGCGAGCATGTGCCGAAGCCGCGTGCCGGGATCGGGCGAGGACTCGATCGAGATCTGACAGGCGATCAGACCCGGCTCGCGCGAGAGCTGAGCCAGCCAGTCGCCGTGATGCGCGACCCACTGATCAACCTGTCGCCGATCGGCCAGCGACGCCCCGTCCGGCTCGGATTCGAGCACGACGGTCATGTGACGCACGTGCGGATGGCACAGAACCGCGAACGGCCGGCCGTGCGCGTCCCGGGTCTCCGAGAGCTGCGAGGCGGCAAGCAAACCGGGCAGCTGGTGGGTGCCGCAGGCCACCAGCCCCAACGGTCCGGAACGATAGGTGTTCTCACGCGCGGTCGCGGGCGCGCGCGCCGCCCACCCACGCGGCCATCCGCTGGAGCCTCGTGTAGCCGTCGTACGCGGGACGCAGCAGCACCAACAACGGCGGGACAGTGAGCGCGAAGAACACCAGCCCAGGCACCAGCCCGGCGATCATCGAGATCAGCGAGGCGCCCACGACGACGCCGACCGTCAACAGCGTCGGCGCGAAGCCGAGCCGCCACAGTCCCGCCGAGCGCGGTCTGCGCCAGTTGCCGTACGTCCGCTGCGTCTCAGCTTGCGTGGGCATCGTTCTCCCGGGTTGGTCGGGTCAGGGTGAGGTGCCGATCCACGACGCGGGCATCTGACACCACCGTTTGAAGCTCTCGGCCCACGGGGTGAGCGAGCCGGCCGCGGGGTTCGCCGCTGCCCCGTCCCCCATCTGCGCCGCCAACGTCCGTTGAGTGGAGGTCGGCGACCCCCAGCCGATCTCGATCCCGGTTCCGCACGCGGCGAAGTCCGCCACCGTTTGCCCTTGGGCGAACGTCGTGCCGATCGTCGCCGTCACCGGGGTGATCTGCTCCGCGACATACCAGTACTGGTCGCCGTCCTCGGTCCCGGCCTGCTCCTGGGCGAAGTGGAACAACAGCAGCGGCTGCATCCCGCACGGACCTTCGAACCACGGCAGGACCTCGACCAGCGTCGAGGCCGCCGGCGCGTAGATCGGCGCGCCGATCGGAGCGGACGCGTCCACGCCCATGTCGTCGCGCCCCTGCACCCACGGCGGTGAGGGGATCGGGTCCTTGCCCGATCCGAAGCCCGCCGCCTGCGCGCAGCCGCCGCCCAGCACAGCCAACGACACCGGCACGGTGGTGGCCGAGGAGCCGCCGGCCTGGGCGAGCGCGCGCACGGCGTACAGCTTGCGGTTGCCGTCCTCGCACAGCGAGCCGGGGATGACGTCCATGTAACCCACCACCCCCTGGCACAGCTCGTAGGTGGTCTCGAACATTTCCGCGGCGGTGCCCGGGTCCGGAGCGGTGTCCATCCTTGACAGCAGGCTCCTGTAGCTGGTGCGCAGGTCGTACTGCAGAAAGGCGAGCTGGCCTTGATCGGACGTGGGTGACAGGCCGACAGACGCCGCGTACGCCACCATCTGCCCGTACCACCCCGGTTTCCACTGAGCCAACCCGCCGCCCGTCCGCGCGGGGTCCAGCTGGCTTTCCTGCTCGAGGTTGCCCACGATCCCAGCCGAAGCGTTGGCCGAGTCGCCCTGTGACTCGAACCACCGCACCATCTGACCCGCCGACAGGTCTCCCGCCGGCGGCGGCGTGATCGGCCCCTCGAGCGATGAACTGCTGCACCCTCCCTCGCCGACCAGCAACACCAACAGGGGCGAGAGGAGGAGGCACCCAGCCACCAGCAGCCCCAGCAGCAAGCCGTAGCGCACTCCGGGGGTGGCCTTGGCTTGGGTCATGGCGCCCCGCAACCGTTGAAACGATCACTACGACCAGTGCCGCGACGAAGGTGAGCGGCAGCGCCAGGCCGAGCACACGCCGCCTCTCCCGCCGCCTGCCGTACACCATGTGGTGCCGTCGCATCGACACCCCTCAGTCGCCTGACCACGACTCATCGGTCCCGGTCGGGTCATCGCCACCGGTCAAGTCCGGCGGGTGAAGCGGCCCCCTCTGCGAGTGGCCGGGCGCGCCCGTGGCCCCAGCGGGCCCGTCGTCCGGCGCGCCGTGATCGACACCCGACCCGTCGACACCAGCGCCATCGGGTGTCGCTCCGGCGTCCGGGGCGCCCGAGGGCATCGCCGACCCGCCGCGCGCGCTCGCCACATCTCGGTCAGGCGCGTTTCCCCTGGCGGGCATCGCAAAGCTAGTCGACGTCGCGCCCGTGATGCCGCCACCAGGCGAGACCCCACCCCCGGTCCCGCCAGCGCCGTCGCTGGCGCCGTCGGACCCGCTAGCGCCATCAGCGCCGCTCATGCCCGGCGAACCCGGCCCTCCAGGAGCGCCGCTCGCGCCCGCCCCGGCACCGCCTGACACGTCAGCCGACCCGCTACCGCCACCGCGAGCCGCTCCCGCCCCGGGCGGACCGCCGGCCATCCCACTCCCTTGGCCGGCTGTGCTGGCAGCACCAGCCGCCATGACTGCTACGCCCCGGCCTGCGGTCGCGGCGAGGCTGATCGCTCCGGTCGGCATCGCGCCGACGGCCGCGCCAGCGCTCGCCGCCGCTCCCCGGTGAAGCGTGAAATGCTCGGCCGCGGGAAGCGTCAGCCTCAAAAGGACCGGCAGCGCGAGAACCGAGACGACCAGCAGCGCCAGACCGTCCATCACCGCAATCACGTCCGTGCCGGCGGACAGCCGAAACGCCGCCGCGTAGCAAAACGCGGCTGCCAGCTTGTACAGCGCGAGCGCAACGATCCATCCGGCGATCCGGCGCAGCCAACGCTCCCCGGTCGGGACGTTCGAGAACGCCGCCGCGAGCGGGATCAGGCCGCACAGGATCACCAGCACGCCCCCGCGAAACGCCATCAACACGAACTCGACAAACGACGCGACCAGCGCGATCGCGCCGATGACGATCGCCAGCATCGCGCTCCCAGCCGTGCCCGCGAGCCCGAGCAGGAACCCTCCCTGCGGCTGCAGCGTGCCCGACCCGACCGCCTGCGTCACCAAACCCAGCCCCTGGGCGAGGTGATCCCCGAAATTCGACCCCGCCGTCGCCTGCCCGATGACGTAGCTCGCAAACCCGTCGCAGGTCGCGACCAGCATCGCCGCGAACGCCACGCCGCCGGCCGATGCGAGCACGTACACGAACAGCCAGCGGGTGAACTCGCGCGCCTCAGCCTGACCGGCCTCAGCGACCGCGATCTTCGCGCCGCCAACAACGACCGAGCCCACCGCAAGCGCGGCCGTGAGCGGCAGCAACTCGCCCTGCATCCACGCCACCGTTCCCGTGGGATTCCCGGACGCGTCAACCAGCGTCGGCGTGGGAGTGTTCATCCACACCGTCGAGAGCCACTCGATCGCCCTCGTTAGCGACCCCAGGACAGCATGGGCGAAGACAGTGATGATCCCGGCCGCCGCCGAACTGGCGGCACCGCCGAGCACGTTCCCGATCGTCGAGACGATGTCGCCGAAGATGTCGCCAGCGACGATCACGCCAGCCTCCACGCGACGTAGCCGGCCAACGACGGGTCAACCACCGAGCTACTGACCGACCCCGATGCCGGAACGTCCAGGCGCCAATCGGCCAGGCTGGGCACCCACACCATTGGCGTCGTGATCTCGACATCGCCCTTGTCGTACACGTCGAAGACGACGTCGATCACCGCCTTCAGCGGCGTGTAGGTCATGTACTGATAGCCCGCCAGCGACAGACCCGGCGGAAGCTGGTCGCTCCCCAACGCCCGCGGCGTCACGTTGACCGCGAGATGACGCGCGACCTGCGCGGCGGTGGCAGCAGTGCCACTCGCCCACACGCCGATCGCCGCCAGCAACGCTCCCCCCGGCGAGTGCTGATAGCAGTAAAACCAGCCGCCACTCTGATGCTCAGGCCCGAGCGTCGCCGGGGCCTCGGGGACCTCCATGTTCCCCACCTGATGCCAACCCGCGATCGCCGGCGGCGAGAGCTCCACCGACGAGATGCCCTGGCTACCGGCCGGCAGAGAGCAGCCCGACGAGCTGGCCCGTACCGGCGCCAACCCCGCGGTCGCCGCCCGCCGGGCCGACCCGCCGCCACCCAAGATCAGTGCCGCTCCCCCGCCGATCACCACCGCGGCCAGCAGGCAGACCGACAACACACCGATCGGCGCAGACCAGAAGGCACGACCGGCTCGGCTGCGAACACTCACCTGCCGCCGCCCTCTCGCGAGGCGCCGGGGTTAGGCGGACACGCAGCCCACGAGACCATCTCAGGTCAGCGCTCCGACCAAGGTTGGAGCCGCACCGATCACCGCGCAGCCGGCGAGCGCCATCCACAATCCGGAGTGGTGACCACCCCCATAGCCGCCCGACTGGTGCGCGTGCGCCAGCTTCCCCCCGCTGTACAGAACCCCGGCGAGCCCAGCCCCGCTGGCAATCCACTTGCCCCAGTCAACGAGGGTCGAGAGCCCGGCGCTGAGCCCCGGAGGCGCGGTCGGACTCCCGCCGGGGACCGCCGCGGCAATATGAAGCAGAACTACGTGGACCATCTAGACCTCCGTTTGAGCTGTGATCTGGAGCGGCCTGCGCCCCGTCGCCGTTGACGTCGGCCGTCGTCGGAGATCCCGCCGAGCTCGCGCCACGCCCAACTCTCGACGAGCACTCGCCGCCGCGCGCTCGGTCGCACGTGAGTTACGTTCCCTATGTCCTCTGAGGCGCTCATCGGTGCTTGATCGACCTCCGATCAAATTCATTTAGAAATGAACTCTGACAACTCTAACCGGGCCTCTGGACGGAAACGTCCGGGCGGTTCGCGAGGCCCGACCCGTCCCCAAGCCCCTGACACTCCGGAACTCGCTGAGCGCCGCGCACAGGCGCCCGCTGCACAGGCTTTGATCAGGGCCACCCGCCGGCTATTCGCCGAAGGCGGCCCCGAATGGGCAACGGACAAACGCATCCACGACACGGCTTCGCGCCCAGGGGGTCGCAAAGGCTTTCCGCTCGGCACGATCCGCTACTACTTCGGCGGCCGCGAGCGCCTCCTCGTGTACGTCGCCCGACACGAGCACCTCTCCCGGCTCGACCGCGTCCGCCGCGCGCTGCGCAACGTCAAAAGCAGTCAGGAGCTAATCCCAGCCCTGCTCAAGCTGGCGCAGGATCTCGATCACTACCAGGTCAGCTTCGGCCTCCTGACCGAGGCACGGCAAATGCCCGAGCTGCAGGCCGCGCAGGCCGCGCTGTGGGAGGACTGGATCGCCAAGCTCACCGAAATGGTTGCCGAGCTAAAGGCGCGTGGAGGCGCACCGGCCGACCAGGACTCCTACGCGCTCGCCCTGCTGTGGAGCTCACTCACCGCCGGCCTGGCCGCCCATCGCCTCGCCAACCCGCACATCGATCTGCAGCCCGCGCTCGATCTCGCCCAGCTGTACGCCACGTCGTCCCAGTAGCCCCGGCCGCAGCGGGGACCGAGGCCATGGATGCACCACCGCTCGCGGCGTCCGCCGATCGCCGTCCTACCTTCTTCTGACAATGAACTTGCGACCCCGAGTCCTACATGGACAGCTCCGGCCGTTGCCAGCCATCGGCAGCTCGCGCGACCCCGCAGGAGACCCCGGCCGTGCTCGGCGGGTAGTGTCAGATCAAGATGAAGCCGCGAACGGATGGTGCTCGAGGTGACCAATCGCAGCGTCCACGGAACTGAGCCTCCGGGGTCGGCCGCAGAAGCGCTTGCCACTCGCTTTCTCCATGCGCTCGATGGACGGCTCGCCCACTCGGCAGCGGTTGCTGCGCAGATCGAGCACGTCGCTGGTCTCGTCGAGTCGGAGTGGCGATCTCCGGTACGGGACGCCGCGTGGCTCCACGATGTTGGCTACCACCCGGACCTCGCATCCACGGGGTTCCACCCGCTCGATGGCGCTCGCTGGCTGCGCAACGATCACTGGCCTGATGAAACCTGCCAGCTAGTCGCCTGGCACACGCACTCTCTTGAAGAGGCGCGGTTCTACGGGCTCGCTACGGAGCTGGTGGCGGAGTTCGAGCCTCCTCCACCGCTTGCTGCCTCCGCACTTGCGTGGGCCGACCTCACGACTTCACCAACCGGCGAGCGGTGGGATGCGGAGCAACGCTTCGCGGACATCCTCCGCCGTTATCCGCCCGGCTCCATCGTCCACGATGCGACACGGGCATCGTTGCCAGCCCTCCGCGAAGCGGTGCAGACGATCGAAGACCTTCTAGCCTGCCCGTCGTGACCCCGTTTCGCATCGGCATCGGGCACGACATCCACCGGCTTTTTCCCGGACGCGAGCTCGTGCTTGGAGGTGTCACTGTCTCGACCGAGGTCGGATTCGGAACCCACACCGATGGCGATGTGCTCTGCCACGCGCTAATCGACGCACTCGCCGGGGCGATCGCCGATGGCGACCTCGGGACCCACTACCCCGAGGACGACCCAGAGACCGACGAAGCGCGCAGTCTTGACTTCGTCGAGGAGTTCGCCGGATACGTGCGCCGCGCCGGCTACGAGATCGCGAACGTCGACGCGTTCGTTGTCCTGGGCACGGTGCGCCTACGACCCCACATCGAGGCGATGCGACGCAACCTCGCCGAGGCCCTCGCGATGGATATCGCTAACGTCTCCGTCAAGGCCAGATCCAACGACGGCATCGGGCCCGAAGGGGAAGGCGAGGCGTGCGGGGCCTGGGCGAGCGTTCTGGTCTATCCAGCCAACGGCTGAGCCCGGTCCCACACTCGCTCGAACGAGCGAAGAAGATTGGCCGCGATACCGCCGTCGCGGCGGGATCGCAAATGAAAAACGGGTGACTCCGCCGCGGGATTTCCCCAGAAGTGCGTGTTCGCGAGCAGCTCGTCGTCGAACCGAAAGATCGAGCAATAGAGCGTCGCATCGCTTACCCGGACCGCGTTGGGATCGGCGTCAAGCACCGGTCTCGCATAATCGATCGCAATCCTGCAGCGGCTCCCCATGCCATCCCCGGAGCCCTCCTCCCGGCCGCGGAGGCGCACTGCGTCGCTGTCGGGATCCCCTAGACAGATCCGGACGGCGGCGCCAGCCGCGAGGCGGTCCAGGAGGCGATCATGGAATCGCGGGACTGTGTCCCATAGCCACATCCCCGAATAGACCAGAACATCGATATGCGCGATCGTGGCGTCAAGCATCGACCCGACCGCCGCTGGCGAAAGCTCATTGCGAGAGGTATAGACGCCAACCAGCTCTGATACTCCATAGGCTGCTCCGGGCGCCTCGGGCCAAAGCATCGGAATTGGAACGCCGAGCAATCCCGAAAGCTTTCCGCGGGTCGCCGCGTGCGGGAGCCTGCCGGAACTGACCCAGCGCTCGAGCGTTTTCGGATGGGCTCCGACCTCAGATGCGAGATCCTCGACGCTCCGTCCGCTGGAGCCAATCGCATCGGCGAGTCGTTGGTTGCGCGGCATCGCTCGGACAAAGTAGCCAACGGAGGGGACGTTTCGGCTTCGAAAACGTCCGGCAACCGTCCGAGAAGCGCGGTTGAGACGTCCACCGTCTCCGCGTCAAAGTCTGCGATATGGCTGCGTCCCAGGCTTTCGAGCTCGATCCGGCAGTGATCGAGGAGATCGCCGACCGACTCAGCGGCGCCATCGTCGCGCGCGTCGTCGAGGTACTCCGGGAAGAGGGGCTGAGCCCGCGACCGAGCGAGGCGACGGCGTGGCTCGACGCGCAAGAGGTCGCGCAGCGGCTCGGGGTCTCCCGCGAGTGGGTCTACGAGCACGCCGACGAACTCGGCGCGTTGAGGATCGGGAGCGGACCCCGACCCCGTCTCCGTTTCCCGCCGCAGATACTCGATCCCCGGAGCCGCACCACGATCTCTGCCGAAGCAGGCGGCGAACCGAGGAACCGACGTCCGAAGCCCAGTGGGCTGATCCCGATCCACGCCTCATGACCGAGCGTAGAGTCGTGCCCTCCATCAGACCACGGAGGCGGGCATGACCGAAAAGGACCGGAACGCAACCCCCAAGCGGCGCGGTCCCGACGCCGTCGGCTCGATCATCAAGCGCTATCGCAAACGCGACGGCCAGCACGTCTACGGCCTGCGAATCCGCGCCGATGGAGAGCGCCACTGGATCCCGCTCGGCACCGAACGAGAAGGCTGGAACGACGTGCGCGCAGCCGACCGGCGCGACGAGATCACAGCATTGATCCGCCGCGGCGCCTGGCGCCCGCCGAACACATTCGAGCTCGACCCGCGCGAGAAGAACCCCGGCTTTCACGAGTTCGCGAGCGACTGGCTCCAGCGCTACCGCCGAACGGTGGATCCGTCCACTGCCGACACCGCCGAGTACATGCTCAGCCACCACCTGCTGCCGTTCCTCCACACCTACCGGCTCGACGAGATCGACTTCGCCGTGCTCTCCGCCTACGCAGCGCACAAGCTCGAACGGAACGAGGAGATCGAGGCCGCGCGCGCCGCCGGCGTCACGCTCAGGGACGGAGCTGGTCGACCCCGGCGATCGCTCAGCCCACGCACGATCAACATGACCCTCGACCTCACGGCGCGGATCTTCAACGACGCGGTCAAGCGTGGGCTGCTCCCGGGGAATCCCGCGAGTGACCGCGACCTCCGACTGAAGGTGACGAACCGCAAGGGGAACTTCCTCGAGGCCGACGAGCTGCTCGCGCTGATCGAGGCGGCAGCCGCGATCGACGAGCCAGTCTCAAAGGACACGCTCGCGCGCGCCGAGCTGGCGCGGCGGATGCGCGGCCATGGCAAGACCTGGAAGGAGATCGCGGCCGAGCTCCGCGTCGCCCAGACCACAGCCATCTGGCTCGCCAGCCGGCGCCACAAACCCGGTCACGCGAGCGCCCGCCGGGCGATCCTCGCGACGCTCGGCTCCGCCGGCCTGCGCAACAGCGAGGCGTGCGAGCTGAACCTCGGAGACCTGGACTTCGCTCATGGCGTGATCCACGTCCGCGACGCGAAGACCGAAGCAGGCGTCCGCCAGGTCAACATGACTCCCTGGCTACACGAGGAGCTGCTCGCCTATCGAGCCAGTCGACCGGAAGCGCAGCTCGACGAGCCGGCCTTCCCCACACGCAGCGGCGCGCGCCGCGACCGCCGCAACATCAACCGTCGGGTGATCGCGCCAGCGGTCCGCGCGGCCAACGCGCTTCGCGCCAAGCGCAAGCTGCCGGCAGTTCCCGGATCGATCACGGCGCACACCTTCCGCCGCACGTTCATCACGCTGATGCTCGAAGCCGGCGCGCCGGTCCCCTACGTCCAGGCCCAGGTGGGCCACGAGGACCCGACGACCACGCTTCAGATCTACGCGCAGGTGCTCAGGCGTCGCGACCGCCGCCGCCACGGCGAGGCGTTCGACGCGCTGATGGCCGACGCCGTTCCGTCGGCAGCGTCGATCATGATGCGAGCCGATCCTGACCGACCGGAAGGCTCAGGCGTGCTCGACATGCCGGCGGTTTCCGGCGGATCCGGTCACAGCAACGAGCCAAACCGGAATCTGTGACCAGTTTCTACCACGCACACCCATGACCATCGTCACGAAAATCTGGCCATTTGCGGAGCTTTCCGAGAGCCGACGCCCGGACTCGAACCGGGGACCCCTTCATTACGAGTGAAGTGCTCTACCAGCTGAGCTACGTCGGCGTTTGCAGGGACTCTTTGGTCTTAACGGCCGCCGCACCGGCTCACGTGCCATGCGACGCCCGCGAGACGTACGGTCGCTGCCGGACAGGCTAGCGCGCGCCGCCGCCTGTCCGTCCTCTGAAGGAGCAGGTCGATCGGGCAGCCCGGCAGTAGCGGCGAACCTCGCTCCGACCGCTCTAGATGTGCCGATCGGCGCCAGGCTCGGTCCGCCGAGACACCGGCAGGAGGCAGCCGGCGACCGGCGAAACCTCATTCGATGCCCCGCCTGGCCACCATCGCCTACGTCGTGATCGGCGTGATCGTGGCCTCTCAACACAGCTACTACGCCCACCTCGGCAACCCGTCCCAGGTGCTCTCGGCGGTTGTGGCCACCGCACTGTGGCCGCTGGTCATCCTCGGTGCGAACCTCCACCTCAGCCTGGCCAACCTGTAGCGCTTCGGCGCCTTCAATCGGCCTCCGGTCCGGCGAGGCGGCCCGGTCCGCCACAGCGTCTACGCTCGGCGCCGATGGCCCGTTGTCGAGTCAGCTGTGGACCGCCGTCGGCCTCCGGCGTTGAGGCGCGAGACAAGACCGGCGCCACCCGCCACGCGCTTCCAATCCGCGCCCAGGCGCTGAGCGCTGCACTCGGCACGGCGCTCGCGCTTTCCGGATGCGCCCAAGCGACGACGAGCGGTAGCGTCGCGACCTCGACCACTCCCACCCCGCCGCCCATCGTGTCGAGCGCTCGGTCGGCGCCGGCGCGAACGCACGCGTCGGCGGCACGACCTCACCGAGCCAGGCACAGTCAGAACGGTCTCCCCTACTCGACCGCCTCGGCGCACACCGTGCAGCAACAGCCCGCCCCGGGCTCCTGCCACCCCCTTGGCTCAGGCCGGTACTCCCGGCCGGACCCGCATTGCACGCCGGGCGCGCTGAACCCGGCCGTCACTCAGGCCACCATCGGCCACACGATCTGCCAATCCGGTTGGACGAAGACCGTGCGCCCACCTGAAAGCATCACCGAGACGGAGAAAGCCGCGAGCATGGCGGCCTACGGAGACTCGGGACCGCTCGGCGCCTACGAGTACGACCACTTCGTCCCACTCGAGCTAGGAGGCGCGGTCAATGACGCCCGCAACCTGTGGCCGGAGCCGGGCGCATCGCCGAACCCCAAGGACGCCGTCGAGGACGAGCTTCGGCAGAAGGTGTGCGACGGGCAAATGACGCTCGCCCAAGCGCAGCGCGCCATCGCGACCAACTGGACCGCGCTCGCCCGGCACGCTCCCGGTGGTGCCCCGAGCTCCGCGCCAACGACGACCAGCACGGCCGCCCCACCTTCTGCCGCAGGCGCGCGGTGCTCACTCACCGCGTCGTACAGCGACCGCTACCACGACTACGACGTGTACGTTCACTCGAACCGGCCCGACCAGACGGTAACCGTCACGGACACCACTGGGCGCTCGGCAAGCTGGCACACGAACGGGTCCGGCTACGCGGATGTGTACTTCCGCGCGCCAGCCAACGCTGCCGGCGAGACCGTCACGGCGCGCGTCGGCGGCGCGTCATGCCAGGGATCCCTGTAGAGACCCCGGGTTACGGCGGCGCGAGCGAAAGCCGAGCGCTCGGCCGGAGCACGCGACGGCCCGGCGCTCCGTGTCGCGCGTCTCCTATCCGGTGCTGTCGTGGCGGCGCATCCAGTTGAGCAGCACGGTGTAGGCCGGCCGCGGTGTTCCGTTCGGGCCGATGAGACCCGAATCCCAGCCGGCGCCCGCCATGCCCTGCCACTCGTAGTGGTAGATCCGCGCGATGCGGTGGTAGCGCGTGGTCATCGACAGCAGGAACTGCTCATCCGCGGCTGCCCCAGTGGCGCTCTGATTGGAGAACCACCAGTGTCCGCGGCGCAGAATTCCCCCGGTCTCGTCCAGCCAGATCGGACCCGAGGTCATCGACATCAGCGTTTGCAGCTGCAAGGTGTTGCGCCCGCGCACCTCGATGTAGTCGTGGAGCACCCAGCCCGCTGGCCGGTGGTGCAGGCCATGGATGTAAGCGCGCAGCCAGGGACCGAGCGGAGCGATGCCATTGAAGAAGGACGCGCGTGCGGCTGTGGGCACGGCGGCGGCGGTCGGCAGATAGACGTCTCCCGCCAGCACGGTGCAGTGGTGGCATAGCTCGAACAGAGCGTTGAAATAGGCGGCGGCGAGGCCAGGATGACGGGCCAGGGAGCGGTACACGAAGTCCGGCTCGTTCCACGCCGTGTAAGTGTTGAGCTGCGGGAACGCCTTGAGGAACGCACCCACCGCACGCTTGTACTGCGACACCGTGGGAACATAGTTGGCGGCCGGATTGGTGGAGTCGGCCCCGAATGAGATCAGCGGGGTGACGTGTGCGCCCTGGGCCGCGCGCAGCCATCCCCTGAACGCGGTGAGATCGGGCCCGTCGGATGGCCGCGTGATGACGTCCCACGGAACCACCGCGCGGACGGTCGTGACGCCCAACTTGGCGAAGCGAGGATCGGCGAACATCGTGGGGCTCTGATCGCCGATTCCGATCACGACCTGTCGCGCCGCTCCCGCCGCTCCCGCCGTGCCCGCGGGCGCCGCTGACCCGCAACCGGCCACGGCAACAATCGAGAGAATTATCGGCAAAGTACGTCTGAGCACCGCGTTCCCTGGGCTTCAGATCGTGGGGTGAGCCGTCGCCAGCCTCGAGCGCACGCGCACGATCGGTGCGTTCGGGTCGTGAGGCTGAGGAATCGCCGCGAGAGTGAACTCGGCGATCGCACCCGGGCGGAAGACGAGACAGTGAGTCGAACCGCCGAATTGGAAGTAACCCAGCTCCTCGCCCTTCCGGACGTGATAGCCGGTCGTCACCTTGGCGTCGATCACGCACGAGGAGACTTCCGACATGCCAACCGGCACGAACGCCATCAGCCCGATGACGGGATCGTCGGCTTCGATCAGGATGATTGCCCGAGCCGCGACGTGGGCGAGGTAGGACTGCGAGTTCATCGGCTCGACCGCGTCCTTGCCTTCCGAGTCCGCCTCGGAGTAGTAGGTTCCTGGCTGGACGAACGCACGGACGATCGTGCCCGCCACGGGGCTGTGCCACCGGTGGTAGTTGGTCGCGCTCAGAAATGCTTGATACACCGTCCCGCCGACGAACTGATCAACCGAATCATCATTCGCGAGCATGTCCTGCAGCGAATACGGCTGACTCTTGATCCAGAAGCGATCTTGCCGCTGGACGTCGGTGCTGATGCCGTAGGGCAGTGACTCGCAGGCGCTCACGATCACCTTGTCGTCATCCGGGGAGTCAACGGGACGAGCTCCGTCCTTGAAGTGCCGCGTGAAGAAATCGTTCCATGAGGCAAATCCCCAATGCTCGTCCTGCGGGTCGTACTCGAACTGCTCGATGCCCACCGCACGCTGAGCCTCAGCGGACTTCCATCCCGACGCCGAGTCGTTGAGCACATAAAGCGAGTCGGCGCTGCTGAGAAATTCACACCAGACGGTCAGGATCTTCCTGAGCATCGCGTTGATCCGCCGATCCCGATACGCCGCGAAACCGGCCGGCGTCCCCATCGTCCAGTCGAGGATCGCACCCAAGGGAGTCGCCACCATCGCAGGGCCGAATTCGGGCGCCGTGGTCAGCACCTCGTTGATCAGGCGCAATAGATGATCGACACTCTCCACGTGCCGCTTGCGGTACGGCTTGGAGCTCGGCACCTGGGCGATCATCTGGTTGACGTACATCCGCACCACCGGATCGCTGTCAATCAGATCCTGAAACTCGCTGATGACGGGGTGAAGCACCACCTTCTCCCCCCGGTCCTTCACGCGCCGAGAATGGCCGTCGAGCCAGGCTTCCAGGTCCTCATGGGCTTCCGGCAACCATCCGGCTCGGCGCCGGACGTCTACCGCGTGGGGAAGAGCCGTCACAAAGGAACTCGTACCCGTGACGAGGCGTCTCAACGCAGCCGGCGTGCAGCGAGCGTCCGACCTACGGAGACCCCGGCAAAAGCCCGAGCCGCTCGGCCCTGGGACGCCAGTCCTCGGCCAGAATCGCCCACCGCTCGTGGTCGCGCCAGCGACCGCCGATCTTCAGATAACGCGGCGAGAAGCCCTCACGAGAGAACCCTGCCCCACGGGCCAGCGCGATCGACGCCTGATTGCCGGGCTGGATGTTGGCCTCGATCCGGTGCAGACGAAGGGTCAGGAACGCGTCGCGCAGCACCAGCTCGATGCCCTCGCGCATGTACCCCTGGTTCGCGAACGTGGCACCGACGGCGTAGCCGAGGTAGGCGCTCTGGAGCGAGCCGCGAGTGATGTGGGAGAGGTTGAAGAAGCCCAGGATCGCGTGGTCCTCGCGCCGGCACACGATCATCGCCTCGAAGTCGGGCCGGCGCGAATCCACCACGTATGCGTCGAACGCCTCGTCGTCGGTCGGCGCCGTCGCCCAGGGTCGGTGGAACGCCCGGCTGGCCCGCATCACAGAGACGAACTCGGCTCGGTCGGCGCGCTCGGGCTGGCGCAGGTAGACCCGGCCGGTCGCCGCAGCCTCCGCTCGCGTCCCGGAAGAATCCGCCCGCGGCGAGGCCACGTCGTCGCGTTGAGTCATGCCGCGAGCAGCCGCTCCAAGCGATACGCGAGCGATTCGCATGCAAGATCCTCCGACACGTTGAGTTGGAAGCGTAGTCGCGTGTCCTCCACGGCCTCGACCGCCGCGCGCAGGCGCTGGGGATCCGGGCCCGAGTCGGACTCGAGCGCGTCCCGCCGGTCGACGTTCCTGACCAGGTCCTCGGCGCCCCAGGCCAGGCACGCGAGATCCGCGTACCAGAGCGCGACCACTTGCAGCGCCAGGTCGAGCGCCGCCGTCTCGACCCGCCGGCGAGCCCGCCTGATCCGCTCGGTCCACTCTGTCTCGATCCGCTTTCGTTCCTTACGGGGATACAGCTCGATCTCCTCGAGCGCACGGGCTTCCAGCTGGGCCCGGATGATGTCCCCCCGCGCGCGCACCGCGGCGAGCAAGTCGCCCCATGGACGGCCGCCGGCCATCGCACCTGGCGACAGGGCCGCCCGCGCATACCGCTCCGCCGCCGCTCTAAGCGCCTGCCCCTCCGCCCCGGTCAGCTCCCGGGCGCGCGCGCCGTCCCCGAGAGCGAGCTGCGCACACGCGACCGCGGCGTCCGCCGGCTCACCCAGCGCCTCGAGCGCCGCCGCCGTCTCCCGCACCGAAGGCGCGTCGAAGCGGACCAGCTGACAGCGCGAGCGGATCGTTGGCAGCACCTCGGCCAGCCGGTCAGAGAGCAGGATCAGGTGCACGAACGAGGCCGGCTCCTCGAGCGTCTTGAGCATCCGGTTGGCCGCCTCGTCGCCCAGCTCATCGACTCGCTCGATCACGAACACGCGGCAGGCCGCCTCGAACGGCGTCTTGCTCGCGGCGCCGATCACCGGCGCGTCGATGTCGCTGACCAAGATCTCGTGCGCGCCGCTGGGTGTGACCCAGGTCAGGTCAGGATGCGCGCCCGAGGCCACCCGCGCCCGGGCTCCGGCGGGATCCGGCGCACCGGCCGACAGCAACTCGGCGGCGATCGCCCGAGCCGCGGCGCGCTTGCCGGCGCCGCCCGGCCCATAGAACAGATACGCATGCGACGCCCGGCCCTCGGGGCCGAGCGCCGGCTCGATTACGGCCCGCGCGTGGGGGTGGCGCTCCAGCTCTGCCAGCATCCCCCGATCCTAGTGCCCGGTAGGGTCGCGAGGAACCACGATGAACCGCGGGCGGCTGATCACGATCGAGGGCATCGACGGCGCCGGCAAGTCCACCCTGGCCGCCGGGCTCCTGGACGCCCTCAGGGCCCGCGGCCTCGCCATCGAGCTGCTCCGCGAACCGGGCGGCGTCCCTGCCTCCGAGCGGATTCGGGAGCTGGTCATCGACCCCAACCTGCACGTGACCGCGCGCACCGAGGCGCTCCTCTACGCGGCGGCTCGAGCGCAGCTCGTGGAGGAGGCGATCGAGCCGCTCCTCAACGGCGGCACCTGGCTTCTCCTCGACCGGTTCATCGACTCCTCGCTGGCCTACCAGGGCGGCGGGCGCGAGCTCGGAATCGACGCGGTGCGCGCGATCAACGAATTCGCGATCCGCACCGCCCGGCCCGATCGCACCCTGCTGCTGTTGATCGACCCGCAGCAGGGCCGCCGCCGCTCGCGCGAGCGCTCGGCCGCCCCCGACCGGCTCGAGCGCGAACGGGACGACTTCTATAACCGGACGACCGCCGCCTACCTCGAGCTGTGGTCCCAGGACCCCGACCGGATCCGGAAGATCGATGCGTCCCAGCTCCCGGACCAGGTCCTCGCCGCGGCGCTGCGCGAGCTGTCCGACCTGCTCGGCGACGCCCCAGACGCCTAATCAGTCTCCGTAGCCGTCTGGATGCGCCTGCGCGAAGGCCCAGGCGTCGGCGATCATCGCCTCGAGCGTCCTGGTCGGCTCCCAGCCGAGCTCGGCCTTGATCCGGTCGCTGGCCGCCACGAGGACCGGCGGGTCGGCCGGGCGGCGCTCGGCCTCACGCGCGCGTATCTCGGTGCCGGTAACCGACTGAGCCTGCTCGATCACCTCGCGGACCGAGTACCCGCTTCCGCTGCCCAGGTTGAACACCTTGTGTTCGCCGTCGCGCGTGGCGTCAAGCGCGAGCAGGTGCGCGGCGGCGAGGTCTTCGACGTGGATGTAGTCCCGGATCGCGGTGCCGTCCGGCGTCGGGTAATCGGTGCCGTAGATGTTGACCTCGGGCGCGGCGCCGAACGCTGCCCTGAGGATGTTGGGAATCAGGTGCGTCTCGGGTTCGTGGTCCTCGCCCAGATCGCCGCACGCGCCGGCCACGTTGAAATAGCGGAGGCTGACCGCGCCCAGCCCGTGGGCCCGGCAGAAGTCGCGGATCATCAAATCGACGCTGAGCTTCGAGGCGCCGTAGGCGTTCACGGGGCGCGGAATCGCGGTCTCCCTGATCGGCACCTCGTCGGGCTCGCCGTACACCGCGCAGGTCGAGGAAAAGACCAAACGCCGGACGCCGGCGCCGTTCATCGCCTCGAGCAGGTTGAGCGTGCCTCCCACGTTCGTGCGGTAGTAGCGCTCGGGATGACTGACCGACTCCGACACGAGGGCAAGCGCGGCGAAGTGGAGCACGCCGTCAAGCTCGGGCGTGACGACGTTCCCGAGCGCCTCGCGGTCAAGCAGGTCCGCGACCACAAGCTCGGCGCCCGCCACGACCGCGGCCCGGTGACCGTTCTCGAGGTTGTCGAGCACGACGACCTCATGGCCGGCGTCGAGCAGCCGCTTGGCGACGATCGACCCGATATACCCGGCGCCACCGGTGACCAGCAGTTTCATGGCCGGCGCCTTCCCCTCGCGTTGACCGCGGTCATGCGGCCGGACGTATAACAGATGACCGCCGCCGGGTTGCCCGTGGACCTCAGCCACACGCGCCGCGACACCCGGGGCGCCGCACCCCGATCGACTAAAATTGAACCTCCGGCGTCGATCCCGCTGACCAGGTTTTCCGTCCGGGGCACCCGCCATCATTCGCTGCCCGCTCGGCTGAGCAAAAGTCGAGCGAATGCAGGGGAAATTGCGGAAAACGAGAGGAGCAGTACGCCATATGGACCAGATCCCCCAGACCCAACTCGACCCCGAGGTACGAACGGGCGAGGGCCTCTCGGTCAGGCGCGTCTTCACGTTGCCGGGAGCGCATCCTTTCGACCTGGTCGAGTGGGAGCTGCGGGACGCTCGGATCGGCCACGGCGACAAGGTCTCCTTCGAGCAGCGCGACGTCGAGTTTCCCCGATCCTGGTCCCAGAACGCCACCAACATCGTCGCCCAGAAGTACTTCCGTGGCCAGCTTGGTTCCCCGGCGCGTGAGCACTCCGTCAGGCAGATGATCCACCGGGTGGCCGGGACGATCGCCGGGTGGGGTAGGGAGCGCGGCTACTTCACGAGCGCCGAGGACGCCGAGACCTTCGAGGCGGAATTGACCCACATCCTGCTCCACCAGATGGCCGCCTTCAACTCACCGGTGTGGTTCAACGTCGGCTTCGAGGAGAGCCCGCAATGCAGCGCGTGCTTCATCCTCAGCGTCGAGGACACGATGGAGTCGATCCTCGAGTGGAACACCAAGGAGGGGATGATCTTCCGCGGCGGCTCAGGCTCGGGGATCAACCTGTCGAAGATCCGGGGCTCCACGGAGCCGCTGGCCAAGGGCGGAACCGCGTCGGGCCCGGTGAGCTTCATGCGCGGAGCCGACTCCTGGGCCGGAACGATCAAGTCCGGGGGCAAGACGCGCCGCGCCGCCAAGATGGTCGTGCTCAACGTCGATCATCCGGACATCCGCGAGTTCATCTGGTGCAAGGCCAAGGAGGAGGAGAAGGCCGCGGCCCTGCGCGATGCCGGCTTCGACATGTCGATCGACGGCGAGGGCTTCTTCTCGATCCAGTACCAGAACGCCAACAACTCGGTCCGGGTCACGGACCGCTTCATGCACGCGGTGGAGAACGACGAGGAGTGGCAGCTGATCGGTCGCGTGAGTGGCACCCCGATCGGTGATCCGATCCCGGCCCGCCAGCTCATGCGCGAGATCGCCGAGGCCGCCTGGCGGTGCGCCGACCCGGGCGTCCAGTACGACTCGACGATCAACCAGTGGCACACCTCCCCGAACTCCGGGCGAATCAACGCCTCTAACCCCTGCTCGGAATACATGCATGTCGACGACTCGGCGTGCAACCTGGCCTCGCTGAACCTCATGAAGTTCCGGCGCGCGGACGGCACGTTCGACGTCGAGTCCTTCGAGCACGCGGTCGACATCATGTTCCTCGCCCAGGAGATCATCGTCTCGCCGTCGAGCTACCCGACCGAGCAGATCGGCGCCAACGCCCGCGCCTTCCGCCAGCTCGGACTCGGCTACGCGAATCTGGGCGCCTACCTGATGGCAAACGGAGTCCCCTACGACTCCGACGCCGGCCGAGGCACTGCCGCCGCCATCACCGCGCTGATGACCGGTCGCGCCTATCTGGGCTCCGCCCGGATCGCGGCGGCCATCGGTCCGTACGACCGCTACGCCGAGAACCGCGAGCCGCACAACGCGGTCGTACGCATGCACCGCGACGCGTCGTACTCGATCCCTGACTCGACCTGCGCCGACACGACGCTGATCGAGCGCGCTCGCATGGCGTGGAACGACGCGGTCGCGCTGGGCGACGAGCACGGCTACCGCAACGCCCAGGCCACCGTGCTCGCGCCTACAGGTTGCCTGGTGGCCGGCTCGCTCGTGACGACCAGCCGCGGACTGGTACGACTCGGAACGCTCGGCGACACCGATGGCTCCAAGTGGCAAGACCTCGATATCGAGGTCGCCACGGACGAGGGTCCCCGTCGTGCGACGAAGTTCTACGTCAACGGCATGGAGCAGGTCGTATCTATCGAGACCCACCGTGGGTATCAGATCCAAGGGACCCCAACCCATCGGATTAAGGTGATCGACGCCGACGGTAACTGGGTGTGGCGTCGGATGGCGGAGATTCGAGCGGGCGAACGCGTCCCGATGATGCTCGGGCAACTCGTAGGTGATCCTCAAGAGGTCGTGCTTCCGCCACTCGGGGACCTCCATTGGAACGCTGATCACCGCACGAGAGTTCCGCACACCTTGACCCCGGAACTTGCCGAGTTCGTTGGCTACTTCATGGGCGACGGCTCCCTCCACGCGAAGGGCATTCGCCTGTGCGTTACCGATGGCGACGATGACGTCGTCGAACGTCTCCTGGAACTCGGCGAGGAGCTGTTTGGGCTCTCGGGCTACACGTTGCCGTGCCGGGGCTATACCGAGGTCGGGTTTCACTCGGTACCGCTGACGATTTGGTGGGAGGCCTGCGGGTTCTCAAAGCTGCCGCCGTACGAGGGACACAGCGGCAAGGGTTACTCGCCGCGGATTCCTGATGCAATCCTTCACTCGAACGACCGTGAGGTCTATGCGGCGTTTATCCGTGGCCTGTTCGAGGCCGACGGAAACGCAAACCACGGCTACGTCTATTGGATGTCGTCATGCGAGTCGTTCTCACGTGACGTTCAGACGTTGCTGCTGACACTCGGATTCGTGACCACGCGCGACGTTCAGGATTCCTGGGGAAGGCTCGGCGGTCCCGGGTATCGCCTGCGGCTTCTCAATGCCCAGGCGTCGGCCCGTTACGTCAACGAGATCAGTTTCATCTCAGAGCGCAAGAACGAGGCTCTCGCCATCGACGATCATCCGCAGGCCTCCCGGCACGATAAGGTCCCGGTTAGTCGAGCGCTGGTCGACGAGCTCGCGCCTAAAAACGACGCGCTTCGCAAGTCGATGCTGATGGATCTGCGGCGCACCGGCGCGATTACTCGACGGTCGGCAACAGATCTGCTCGAGCGGGCGCCCAGTCCTGAGCTCGAGAATTTGCTCGGTTATTTCTACGACACCGTCCAGTCGGCCACGCTCCTCGACGATCAGCCGACTTTTGACCTGTCGGTCCCGGACAACGTCACGTACGTCGCCAACGGCTTCGTCAGCCACAACACCATCTCGTTCCTGATGGACTGCGACACCACCGGTATCGAGCCCGACTTCTCGCTGGTCAAGTTCAAGGAGCTGGTGGGCGGTGGGCAGATGACGATCGTCAACCGGACCGTGCCGCTGGCCCTGCAGACGCTCAGCTACGACGACGAGCAGGTGGAGCAGATCCTCGCCTACGTCAACGAGCACGGGACGATCGTCGGTGCGCCCGACCTGGCCGAGGAGCACCTGCCGGTGTTCGATGTGGCGGTCGGCGAGCGGGCGATCTCGCACATGGGCCACCTGAAGATGATGGGCGCCGTTCAGCCGTTCATCAGCGGCGCGATCTCAAAGACGGTGAACATGCCCGAGACGGTCACGGTCGAGGACATCGCCGATGCCTACGTCGAGGCCTGGCGTCTGGGCATCAAAGCGCTGGCCATCTACCGCGACGGGTCGAAGACGGCGCAGGCGCTGCGGACCGACGCCCAAAAGGACGCGCCGGCGCCCAAGGACACCGAGATCCGCAAGGCGGTCGCCGATGCGCTCGCCAAGGCTCCCCCGAAGCGCAAGCGGATGCCGCGCGAGCGACAGTCGCTCACGCACAAGTTCTCGATCGGCGGACACGAGGGATACATCACCGCCGGCATGTACGAGGACGGCACGGTGGGCGAGATCTTCCTCACCGACATCGGCAAGGAGGGCTCGACCCTGCGCGGCATGATGAACTCGTTCGCCACGGCGATCTCGATCGCGCTGCAGTACGGGGTGCCGCTCGAGACGCTCGTCGAGAAGTTCAGCTACATGCGCTTCGAGCCCGAGGGCATGACCTCCAACCCGGAGATCCCGTTCGCGAAGTCGATGCCGGACTACATCATGCGCTGGCTGGCCTCGCGCTTCCTCGACGCCGACCTCCAGGAGGAGCTCGGGATCCTCACGCCGGCGGTCCGAGCGCGTCAGGCCGCCCAGGAGGCGGCGAGCTCCCATCTCGGCGACGTGGCCAAGCCGCGCGACGCCGACGACGAGCAGAAGTCGGAGGACAGCGGGAAGACCAACGGCAACGGCAACGGAAACGGCGCGAAAGCCGCGAGCCAGGCCCGGCCGGCCACGGCCGCGCTGACCGACGAGCCACCGGTCATCCCGGCTCTGCGCAAGGGCCTCGACCTCGGGCCGGCCTGCCAGCAGTGCGGCGGGATGATGCAGCGCACCGGCAGCTGCTACACGTGCTCGAGCTGCGGGTTCAACACCGGCTGCGGGTAACAGTGGCCAGCCTCGTGGCCGCGCCGCCCCGCGTACCGATCGCCGCCCCGCGTACCGACGCCGCGCGGCCACGAGCTGACACATGCGGACGATCGCGCTTGAAGAGCACTGCCTGACCCCCGGGCTCCGGGAGCTGCTCGGCCCGCAGATCCATCCCTACTACGCCGTCCATCGCTGGCCGCCGGCGCTCGAGGCTCGGCTGCTGGACATCGGCGAGGGACGGATCGCGGAGATGGACGCGCACGGCATCGACATGCAGGTGCTGTCGATGGTCCAGCCGGGGCTCGAGCACAGCCCCGCGGAGCAGGCAGTGCCGGTGGCGCGCGCGTTCAACGACCGCGTCGCCGAGGCGGTCGCCGCACATCCGGACCGGTTCGCCGGCTTTGCCGCGCTCCCCACGGCGGGCCCGAAGGCGGCAGCCGCGGAGCTCGCGCGCGCGGTGAACGAGCTGGGCTTCAAGGGCGCGCTGATCAACGGGCGCACCCAGGAGCGCTTCCTCGACGATCAGTTCTTCTGGCCGATGTTCGAGGCCGCGGAGGCGCTGGGGGTGCCGATCTACCTGCACCCGATGCCCCCGCCGCAGGCGGTCTACGACGCGTACTACGCGGGCTTTGGCGACGACGTCGGGTTCATGCTCGCGGCGCCGGCTTGGGGCTGGCACATCGAGACCGGGCTGCACGCGCTCAGGCTGATCCTGGCCGGCGTGTTCGACCGCTTCCCGGCCCTGCAGATGATCATCGGCCACATGGGCGAGGTGATCCCGTTCATGCTCACGCGCATCGACGACACCCTCGGAGGCGCCACCGCGCTCGACCGACCGAACACCCCCACCGAGCTCCCGGTCAAGGAGTACTTCCTGCGCAACTTCCACCTCACGACGAGCGGCATCTTCACCGACCCGCCGCTGCGCTGCGCGATCGACACGTTCGGGGCCGACCGGATCCTGTTCGCCGTCGACCATCCGTTCAGCGACGGGGCGGTGGCCCGGCGATGGCTCGACCGGGCGGCGATCACCGACGAGGAGCGCGAGCAGATCGCCCACGCCAACGCGGAGCGCCTGCTCGGGCTCTAACCGGGCCCCGCGGCGGCTCAGGCTGGAGAGGATCGGTACTCGAGGAAGAACCGGATCATCTCGGCGGAGGAGTCAGGACCGTCTGCGTCGGTGTAGGAGCCGGCGGGATTGCCGCCGTACCAGGCGTGGCCGCCGCCGTGGATGATCCAGGATTCGGCGACGGCGATCCCGTGGAGATTGCGGTGCACGCTACGGGTGTAGGCGCGCCCGCTGTCGGGGCGCGTCGTGATCGGCGCGTCGTGGCTGGTGATGTCGCCGGCCGCGAGCCGGGAGGCGATCACCTTCTCAGCGTTGACCGGAGCCACGATCGGGTCTCGGTCGCCGTGGATGACGATCAGCGGTATCGCGCTGCTCGCGGCGGGCTTACCTCCGGTTCGCATCGCCTCGAAGGCCGAGCCGACGTCGTGCGCGGCGCGGTAGGCGACCCCGGAGTGCACGCCGACCGCCGCGTACAGGTCTGGGTAGGTCGCGGCCATGACGGCGGCCATGGCGCCCCCGGCGGAAAACCCGGCGACGTAGACGCGCGTCGGATCGACCGAGTGATCGCGCATGACCTCGCGGGTGATACCGGCGATGATCGCTGGCTCGCCTGCATTGGCCTGCTGGTCAGAGGCGGAGAACCAGTTCCAATAGCGGCCGTTGTTAGCGGACGTCGACTGCTCTGGGTAGGCGACGAGAAACGTGTGACGCTCGGCGAACTCGTTCATCCGCGTGCCGGCCGCAAAGTCCAATCCGTTCTGCTTGCCGCCGTGGAGCATGACTACGAGCGGGACGGGTTCACCGGCGTAGCTCGTCGGGACGTAGAGGCCATAACTGCGAGTCCCGGCGCTCTCGGTGTGGGTTAGGTGGCGGATCTCACCACCCGGCCCGGCATAAGCGCGCGGCAGTTCTGCCCACCTCTCTGGGTGGCCGTTCGACACCGGCAGCCGAAAGTGGTCGGTACCGGCGAACGGCCGCGTGGCAGTCGATCCATGCCCGGGGGTGGCGGCGCTCGCCAGACCGCGCTGCAGTATCGCGGTCGCCTCGGTCAATCGCCCGGCGCGCGTGAGGCGCAACGCCTCGGCCATCGCGTTCGCATCTGGATTCATCCACATTCCTTTCGTGGGCGTCATCGGATCGCGCAAGAGGTCGGACTCGGTAATGGGTGGACCCACCGGCGCGCGACCGGCGCCGCCCGGCTCGGTCGATGCTCATGTGGTGCGAGAGGCCAGCGCCGCCTTTACCGCCCGGGGTGCCCGAAAGGCACCGAGGACCTCGACCCTCGCGATCGTCGCGACCGCGAGCTCGGGCGAAACATCATCGGCAATCGTGGCCAGCCCAAGAACGCGCAGCTCGACCATCCGACCAGAGTCCCGGAGCCGCTCCAGCGCGTCGCGGCTGTAGTGCTCTATGCCGAGAACCAGCTCGCGTCGGGCCACCGTTCTCTCGACCGCGTCTGACCGGCTTTCGAGCTGGCGCCGAATGGCCGTACGAATGAAATCGGTGCGATTCGCGAAGAAGCCCTCGCTGACGAGCAGGTCGATTTGGCCCAGGTCGACGAGCCCGACGTTGATCGTGATCTTCTCGCTTCGTTCGGCATCAACCATCGTCGCCGCGCCTCGCGCTCCTCGCGCCATCTCCATACCATCCTAGCACCATCCCCATGGATGGCGCCGCACCCGCGGCCGCACGCGCGCGATCAGCCGCTGCCTTCGACGCTCGCGCGACGAGGTGTGGTGCGGCTCACGGGCGCCGGGCGCTGTCGTCGGCCGGCTGCTCGGCGGACTGCGCGTCGGGTGTGGCGGCCCAGCTGGCAAGGAGGTTGAGAGCGTCTTCTGAGCGGCTGCCGGGTTCGGCGGTGAAGATCGCCAACCGCAGTTCGGTGTCGGCTGAGAGCTCCATGACCTCGTAGCTGAGCTCGAGGTCGCCGACGACGGGGTGGTGCAGGCGCTTGGTGCCGGTCTGGTGATAGCGGACGTTGTGCGCCGCCCACCAGGTGCGGAACGCGTCGCTTCGGGTCGACAGCTCGCCGACGAGGTCTGAAAGCGCGCGGTCGTACGGGTTGCGGCCGGCCATCGATCGCAGGGCGGCCACCAGGTCTTTGGCCGCCTTCTCCCATTCGAGGAAGAACGCTTGAGCGGCGGGGTCGAGGAAGGTGAAGCGTGCGCTGTTGGGCGGCTGCTCGCGGCTTTCGAACAGCGGGGCGTAGAGGGCGCGGCCGAGCTGGTTGGCGGCGAGGTAGTCGCAGCGCATGTTGCTCACGGTCGCCGGGGCGGTGATGCTGTCGAGGATGCGCTGCACGACCGGCCGGACGCCCTGCGAACTCGCCCGGGCGATCCGGCGTCGCGGGGCGATCGGGCTGGCGGCACGGGCGAGGTCGAACAGGTGGGCGCGCTCGGCATCGTCGAGCCGCAGCGCGTCGGCGAGGGCGTCGAGGACGTGGTCGGAGGCACCGGTGGCGTTTCCGCGCTCGAGGCGCTTGTAGTACTCGACGCTCACCCCGGCCAGGGAGGCGACCTCTTCGCGGCGCAGGCCGGGCACGCGCCGCCGGCCGTAGGTCGGCAGGCCGGCCTGCTCGGGCGTGACCTTCGCTCGCCGGGAGGTCAGGAACTGCGAGAGCTCGCTCGGTCCGTCCATGGTCTGACTGTACGTCGCCGAGTCCCGCTCAGGGGGGCCCTCTCAGTACCCCTTTGACAGGGCATCTCACACCTGGCCGATGGGTGCGACAGTGAAGGCCAGACCCAGCGACTTCGAAGCGAAAGAGGACGGACCGTGAGCACTGAGAACAGCAATGGCCGTGTGGCGGTCATCACCGGCGCATCGTCGGGCATCGGCGAGGCAACCGCCCGCGCGCTGGCCGCCGACGGCCACCGCGTCGCGCTGCTGGCGCGGCGACTCGATCGCATCCAGGCATTGGCTGACGAGCTCGGCGAGCGCGCGATCGCGATCCAGGCCGATGTCACCGACCGCGACTCGATCGTGGGCGCCTCCCAGCGCGTGCAGGCGGACTTCGGCGGCGTCGACATCCTGGTCAACAACGCCGGCGTGATGCTGCTCGGGCCGTTCTCCGCCGAGCTCTCCGGCGACTATCGCCGGATGATCGAGACCAACCTGCTCGGCGCGATCACCACGACCGAGGTGTTCCTCGATCAGCTCGTCGCCGACGGCGGAGGCGACCTGATCAACCTGTCCTCGGTGGCCGGCCGCACCGCGCGAGCCGGCAACGCGGTCTACGCAGCCACCAAGTGGGGGATGAACGGCTGGTCGGAATCACTGCGACAGCAGCTGCAGCCCAACGTGCGCGTGATCGTGATCGAGCCCGGGGCCGTGGCCACCGAGCTCACCGATCACATCACGCACCGCGCGACCAGAGCGGCCGCCGAGCAGATGTATGAGGCAACCGCGATCACGCCGAAGGACATCGCGGAGATCATCGCGTTCGCCGTCTCCCGGCCGCGCAGCGTGTCGCTCAACGAGATCCTCGTGCGCCCCACCGTCCAGGAACTCTGAACGCCGCCGTCCGGCAACCGCTTCCCGAGAAAGGAACGAACCGACCATGACCACCACCACAGCCCCGAGCCTGGACCTGAACAACGGCGTGCAGATGCCCGCCCTCGGTCTCGGCGTCTTCCAGACGCCCCCGGACGAGACCCGCGACGCCGTCCGCGCCGCGCTCGCTGCCGGGTACCGGCACATCGACACCGCCGCCGCCTACGGCAACGAGCGCCAGGTCGGCGAGGCCGTCCACAGCTCCGAGGTGGACCGCTCGGAGGTGTTCCTCGAGACCAAGATCTGGATCAGCGACTACGGATACGACGAGACCTTGCACGGCTTTGAGAAGAGCGCCCGCAAGCTCGGCGTCGACCAGATCGACCTGCTGATCCTGCACCAGGCGCTGCCGTCCGCGTTCGAGCGGACCCTGGAGGCCTACCGTGCCCTGGAGAGGCTGCTCGCCGACGGCAACGTCCGCGCGATCGGGGTCAGCAACTTCATGGTCGAGCACCTCACGGCGCTGCTCGATCGGGCCACGGTGGTGCCGGCGGTCAACCAGATCGAGTGCCATCCGTACTTCCAGCAGCCAGACGTCCAGCGGTTCGGCGCCGAGCGCGGCGTCCTCACCCAAGCGTGGTCACCGATCGGCGGGATCACGTTCTACCGCGACGGCAGCCACGGCAGCACGCTCGAGGACCCGGTCATCGCCGACATCGCCAGCGCCCACGGCAAGACCCCTGCTCAGGTGATGCTGCGCTGGGGTCTACAGCACGGCCGCTCGGTCATTCCGAAGTCCACCAGGCCCACCCGCATCGAGGAGAACGTCGACGTGTTCGACTTCGAGGTCTCCGCCGACGAGATGGCGGCGATCGACGGCCTGGACACCGGCCGCCGCGGCGGCCCGGAGCCGGACGCGATCACCTTGGAGGCTTTCGGCCGCGAGATCCCGGAGGCCTGAGACCACCATGGAATACCGCCCACTTGGACGTACCGGCCTGCACGTCTCGAAGCTTTGCCTCGGCACGATGATGTTCGGCGCGTGGGGCAACACCGACCACGACGACTCGATCCGCATCATCCACCGTGCCCTGGCTGCCGGGATCAACTTCCTCGACACCGCCGACGTCTATTCGGCCGGCGAGTCGGAGGAGATCGTCGGCAAGGCGCTCAAGGGCAGGCGCGACGACGTCGTGCTGGCCACCAAGCTCGGCGTGCCGATGGACGACGATCCCAACCACCGCGGCGGATCGCGCCGCTGGATCATCACCGAAGTCGAGAACTCGCTCCGCCGCCTGGGCACCGACTGGATCGACCTCTATCAACTCCATCGCCCCGACCCGCACACCGACGTCGACGAGACGCTCGGCGCGCTCACCGACCTCGTCCACCAGGGCAAGATCCGCTACATCGGCTCGTCCTCATTCTCCGCCGGCGAGATCGTCGAGGCGCAGTGGGCGGCACGCGACAGACGCCTCGAGCGCTTCCGCACCGAGCAGCCGCCGTACTCGATCCTCGTCCGCGGCATCGAGCTCGACGTGCTCCCAACCGCCCGGCGGCACGGCATGGGCATCCTCACCTACAGCCCGCTCGCCGGCGGCTGGCTATCAGGCCGCTGGCGCGCCGACAGCGCACCCACCTCGGCGGCCAGGCAGCGACTCGTCGCGCGCTTCGACATGACGCTGCCCGAGAACCAGCGCAAGCTCGAAGCCGTTCAGCAGCTCGCCGAGGTCGCCGACGAGGCCGGCGTGTCGCTCATCGAGCTCGCGATCGCCTTCGTCGTCAACCATCCCGCCGTTACCTCAGCGATCATCGGACCCCGCACGATGGAGCAGCTCGACAGCCAAATGCCCGCCGCCGAGCTCGCGCTCGACCCGGCGATCCTCGACCGCATCGACGAGATCGTCCGGCCCGGCGTCAACCTGAACCCCGCCGACACCAGCTACGGCGAGCAGGTGCTCTCACCGCCCCTCCGGAGGCGGTAAGCGGTACGACTGGCTCCGCTACGTACGCGACGCTCTCCGCACGGCTCTACGGCCGCTGCGAGCCTCGCAAGCGCGTCAGGGGCCGGTGCCCGCGTTCGCTTTGGCCGTGGGCGGCCAGGGGTGCTCGCTGCGCCACGGGTCGGCACGACCCTGTTGATCGAGCCAAGCTCGGGCGTCGCGCTGCCCCTGCTCGATCAGCGGGCCGATGAACTCCGGAGCGAAGAACAGGTAGCTCAGCAGGTCGCCGCGGACGGGATTACGTCCGGCGTCCAGCAGCCGCCCGAGCAGGGCGAGGTCGCGGTTGCGGCGCAGCCCGCGCGCGCCGGCGTAGTGGCGGTTGTAGACGTCCATCGCCAGGCGTCCGATCGCAAGCCGGTCGGTCGGCGCGACGAAGATGTACGGCACGAGCTGGTGTTTGATCGGGTTCTCACTCTGCTTCACGTCGTCGTTGATCGTTGCCAACGTGTCGACGTCGTGGGCGAGCTGGTCGGCGAGAAGGGCCTGGGCAACGGCTGAGGCGCCGTCGAACACGTCCGGGCGGCGATCGTCGTACTCCACCGGCGGGCCGGCCACCGCGTTCAGTCCGATGATGACCAGGTGATCGGCGTGCAGCCTGAGGGCCGGCTTCAGCGGCGTGTTGAGCCGCACTCCACCGTCGCCATACCAGCCGCCGTCCACGCGCACCGCCGGGAAAAGGGACTGGATCGCGCTGGACGCTTGAACATGCTCGACGGCGAGCCGGGTCGCCACGTAGTCGATGCCGCGCTGGTCATCGCTAGCCGGCGACTCGCCCCCGTAGTGGAAGACCACGCTTCTCGCCGTCGCGTAGGCGGTAGCGACGACGCCGACCACGGCCAGCGTGCCATCGTCGACGTTGCGGGCCAGCTGCTCGAAGTCGATCAGGGCCGCGATCGTCTCCGGCTGCGGGCTGGTGTCCAGCAGGCTCGGCGGGCCGGGTACACCGATGCCCAGCACCTCGAGCCCGTACAGAAGCGCACGCGCGAGTTCGCGCGGTGAGCAGAGGGGGCCGATCACGTCTCCGATCTCGACCTCTCGCCACGCCTCCCCGCCAGAGCGCGCCGCCGCCTCGAGCCCGTCCTGCGCGTTCGCGGCGAGGTACGCGGCACCGAGTCCCCCAGCGCTCGTGCCGACGATGATCCGCGCGGGCTGTTTGAGCCGCGGCGCCAGCACCTCTAGTGCCCCGAACTCATAGGCCCCCCGCGCCCCACCGCCCGACAGCACGATCCCAATCGTCTCATCCATTCCCCTTGACCTCCACGGCTCGCCCACGCGCGCGCACGAAAAACCGATCCTACATCGGGTCAGAGCAGGATCGACGTCATCCCAATCGCGTGAACGGTGACGACACCCTCCGCGTTGATTTCGACGGTGACGCCGTCGAACTCTCGCTCGGCTCGGAGAGCAGCGCGCTGAGCTTGGCCGAGGAAGCGGTCCAGCTTGGCGAGATGGTGTCCGCGCAGTGTGAGCCCGGTCGCACGCGGCTGCCTGTGCGTGTTGCGGCGCTCGATCTTCGCCGGCTCCAGCGCGCTGCAGCTCGCTTGCGTGGGGTGTCTGTTCGGCGACGCGTTGGAACTCGGCGGTGCGCTGCCGGGCGAGTATCTGGTTGAGCTGGGCGGTCATCGTCGGATCGTGGGTATCGGCGCGGCCGGCCTAGGCAGGCGCCGTCCCCGAGTACGACGCAAATGCCGGGCGCGATCTTTCTGCCGGCGCGCATGAATTCGCGCACGGGCCGCACGGGCCGCACGGGCCGCAGCGCCGGTATGCCTGCGCGGGCCCGCAACTCGCCCCCTGGCTTGGAGACGCGTCCTATTGTGTGCGGCGATGGCGATGGCGATGCCGGGGCGAGTCGTGCGTCTGATCGGACCGCCGGAGGCCGATGGCGAGTTCATCGCCTTGCGCGGGGAGACCGAGGACGAGGAGATCGTCCATCTACACGACTACGAGCGCATCTACAGCGTCCCCTGGCTCTACGAGCACATCGTCCAGGACCTCCTCCGATGCCGCTCGCCGCAGGCCGCGGTTGACGGCCTTGCGCGCACACTGACCCGGCTCGGGATGAACCCGGCCGAGATCGTGGCGCTCGACCTCGGTGCGGGCACGGGGATCGTTGGCCAGCTCGCCCGAGATCTCGGAGTGGGCACCCTGATCGGCATCGATTCGCTCGAGGCGGCCCGCACTGCCTGTCTGCGTGATCGCGCCGGCGTCTACCGCGAGTACCTCGTGGCCGATCTCGCGGCTCCCTCACCTCTGCTGCTCGCGCGGCTGCGCCACCACCGCCCAACGGCGCTGATCTCCGCCGGCGCGTTCGGCGGCGCACACGCGCCACCCGCGGCGCTCATGAACGCACTCGCGCTGCTGCCAAAGGGCGCGCCGGTGGTGTTCACGATCGACGAACGGTGGATGCAGAGCGACGGTCAGGGCGGGTTCCGAGCTCCCGTGACCCGGCTCCTCACCTCCGGCGAGCTGCGGCTGCTCGAGCGGTCGCGCTTCCCACACCGCCTCTCAACCGCCGGCCACCCGATCCACTACGAGCTCCTGGTCGCCACGAAGGGCGCGGTCACACCGCGGACGGCGCCTCGAGGCACAGCCGGTGAAGCGGCGCACGGCCCCGTTTGCCCGCCGGCCCGATGATCCCGATCATCCGCAGGCAATACACCGTCCGTTGAGCCAGCGCCACGCTGCAACCGAGGAGCACCGCGAGCTCCCGCGTGCTGAACGGATCCGACGGAAGCGCTGGCAGCGCCGCGACGAAGTCTTCCGGCCTCCCGAGCTCAATTCGATCGAGCACCTCGACCAGGCGCCGCTCGCCTGGATCTCGTCTCCAGCGGCCCTGCCGCACAGGTCCGCGTCCACGGATGTGGTCCTCGCGGAGCAACAGCACCTCGACGGTCAGATGCGGATGGGTCAGAAGCGACGGGAAGGCAACGAGCTTGTCGAACACCTCCACCACATCGGCCCGCTTTGGCGAGCGACGAACCGAAACGATCTCGCCGTCCTCATCGACGCGGACGATGCGCCGCTCGGCCGCGACCGGGTAGACGATCCGAAATCGGTGTTCGTCGAGCAGCGCGTCGAGCTTCGGTCCCAGCGCCGAGAAACCCCCCGTCTGGACCTCGACTAACTCGCCATCAGCCCGCACCAGGTCGATCACGAAGCGATCGACGGGCACCTCCAACCCGTCCCCTGGGCCGGCCAACATGGCCTTTACCGCAGCGTGCAGCGGACCCTCGCGCACCACCCCGATGTTCGGCACGAGCGCAGCGTAGACGTCAACCCGGCCGGCCAGCCGGCGTGGAACCACGTCCTCGCCCGCCGACCGGCGAAAAGGCCGGATCGTCGTCCGTCGCTTCACCCGTCCCGAACCCCGGGTAAGCGGCCGCAAACACCTCGAGCATCGATGCCAGGGGGAGGTCAGCGTAGACGCCGCGGTCGCGGATGTACTCCATGTAGGCGCTGCCGTCCGCGGCGAACGGGTGCAGGAGAGCATCGGCGGAGCCATCGAAGGTCAGCGGCGGCACGCCGAAGCGTTCGCACAGCTCGGCGTTGAAGGCCGGGGTCGCTTTTCGCCAGGCGCCATCCACATATAGCTCGCTGTAGCCGTGGAACACGAAGATGTCGGTGCCCATCCGCTCGGCAAGCTTCGGCGACTGCAGATGGTTCTTGACGTCCGAGAAGCCGACGCGCGCCGGGATGCCGAGTGACCGCGCGACCGCCGTCAGAACGACCGCCTTTGGGACACAGAAGGCCGCGCCGCAGGCAATCACGTTGCTGGCAACGTAATCTCGTGGCTCGTGGGAAAGCCGGTAGGGGTCATAACGGATCTCATCGCGCACCGCGGCGAACAGCCGCGAGATACGCTCCCGGTTGGTCTCGGCGTCGCCGACAGCCCGTGCCGCGAATGCGCGCACGGTCGGATGCTCGGCGTCGATGAATGTGGTTGCCGCCAGATGCGCTGGAAGCGGCGGGTCGGCGCGAGTGCGTTCTGGCTGGGGCATGAACGAAAAGGTAACGGGCTTGCCTCGGCGGCCTTCTATTGTGAGGAGAGTGAAGACATTGACTGACGAAGACCTGACCGCGATCGAGCGCGCCGGACGCCGCTGCGCGGTCTGCCGCACCGGTCGCCGCTGGCGTGAGTTCAGCGTTGTCCGGCCCGAGGGCGGCGAGCCGGTGGTGATGTGCGCCGCCTGCCGGGCCCGCTACGGCGACGCCCCACCGGCATCCCCCGCCCGAGCGCACCCCGACGGCCCTACTCCCCCGGTCGCCGAGCCGCCGCCGACGCCCACACCGACGCGGCGAGCCCAACCGCGCGAGGATCGCGTGAGGAGGGTGCTTCGCGAGCTTCCGAAGGGCGAGTACAGCACGGGAAGCATCGCCAAGGCCGCCGGGCTGAACCACGCTAAGACGCTACGACGACTGCGCCAGCTGGCGGCATCCGGCGAGATCCAGGAGATTGGCAAGCGCTGGTCGACCGAGCGGCCCGCAACCGATATCGACGAGGCGTTCGACCGGCTACAGGCCCGCACGAGCAACATCCGGATCGTGAGGGACCGGTCACTGGTGGGTTGATCGGCGGCCTGGACCACGGGAGCTCCCACTAGATGCCGGTTCTTCCGGACGCTCCCGATCCGTCGGTCGTCTACCCGGTCGCCGGACAGCCGCGCGTCGTCTTTCTCCGGCCGCTCGTGAAGCACCCCGCCGTCGAGGTGGGTGCCTACACCTACTACGACCACCCCACCCGGGCCGAGCATTTCGCGCAAGACGCCGTTCTGTACGCGTTCGGTCCGGAGCGGCTCATCATCGGGCGCTTCTGCGCGCTCGCGGCCGGCGTGCGTTTCCTGCTTCCTGGCGCCAACCATGCGGATCGGGGCCCCTCCACGTTTCCGTTCGGCATCTTCGGTGCGCCGTGGGACTCGACGATGGACCTGGTCCTCAGCGCCCCCTCGCGCGGTGACACGGTCGTCGGCAATGACGTCTGGCTTGGCTATGAGGCTTTGGTGCTGCCGGGCGTCACGATCGGGCACGGCGCCGTTGTCGCGGCCGCCAGCGTCGTGGCTTCAGATGTCCCGCCATACGCCGTCGTTGCCGGGAATCCAGCGCGGGTCGTCCGCCGCCGCTTCGACGAGGCCGACGTCGAGCGCCTGTTGCGTGCTGCGTGGTGGGACTGGCCAGCGTCCGCCATCACCATGCACGCTCGCACGATCATGGCCGGGACGCCGCCCGAGCTCGAGCGGATCGCCCACGAGATCGGCCGACTGCCGGGCTGAAGCTCGAGCGGCCCGGCCCGAACCAGGTGCTCAGCGCATCGGCGAGGCCGAGGTCCGTGCCGTCCCCCACCCAGGCGACGTGTCCGTCGGGCCGGATCAGCACGCCGCTGGGGGCACTCACCTCGCCGATAACCGGAAGCTCCCAGGGACCGGAACACGTGGCGTCGACCAGCTGGACCTGATCGGCCCACGCGGTGATGTCGAGGCTTCCGGGATCGCCGAGGTTCAGCAGCACCGGCCGGGCGTCGTGCAGCAGCGTGAAGACCCGCATCGGGCGCCCCGACGTGACGAGATCGAGATCGGGCATGCGCCGTCCGAGCAGCGGGTGCTCGTCACCGAGGTCATATCGAATGTCCAGGCCGGACATCATCGCGGCGAAGCGCTGGCGGGGCTCGGCCATGCTCAGCAGCTCGGCGATGGTGTCGCGCAGGACGTCGATCCGCGCGTCGGAGCGGGCGAGCGCGGTCTGCGCCATCGTGGTCCGCAACACGCGGGCAGCGACCGGGTGCTGCTCGGCTTGATAGGTGTCCAGCAGGTTCTCCGGCGAGGTCCCCTTGACGACCTGGGCCAGCTTCCACCCCAGGTTCACGGCATCCTGCACGCCCAGGTTGAGCCCCTGTCCTCCCACCGGCGAATGGATATGGGCCGCGTCGCCGGCCAGCAGCACGCGCCCCTCCCGGTACGAGGCGGCCTGCCGGGTCATGTCGGTGAACCGCGCGATCCAGGTCGGGCTGTGCACACCGTAGTCCGTTCCGCGGACGCCGATGAGCAGCCGGCTGAGGTCACGCAACGTCGGCTCACCGGTCTGCCCGACGTGCTCTTCCCTCACCACGACACGCACGTGCTTGCCGTCCTCGAGCTTGCCCATGGCATGGACGCCCTTCTCATCGCGGCGGATCCCCACGTCCGGCTCCTCGCTCATCTCGACCTCGGCGAGCAAGAAGCTCGTGGACGGGTCCCACCCCGGGAACTCGATGCCGGCTGCCTTGCGGATCACGCTGCGCGCGCCGTCGCACCCGACCAGGTATTTCGCCCGCAGCGAGTCGCCGTCGGCCAGCTGGACGTCGACGCTGGCGCCGTCATGAGCGAAACCGGTCACCTCACGTCCGCGGTAGATCGGGACCGCGAGCTCGCCGACCCACCCGGCCAGGATCTCCTCGAAGCGCTTCTGCCACAGCGCGAGCCCGTAGTTGTGGCGGGTCGGGAAGTCGCTGATGTCCAGCCTGACCATCGCGAACGATGCGACCTGCATCGCCCGTCCCTGCGAGAGAAACCGATCGGCGATTCCTCGTTGGTCCAACAGCTCGATCGTCCTTGCGTACAGACCACCCGCGCGCGAAGACTCGACCTCCGGGAGTAAGCGCCGTTCCACAATCGCGACGTCGATCCCTGCCAGCGTCAGTTCGGCCGCCAGCATCATCCCTGTCGGACCGCCCCCGGCGATTACCACCTCATGTTCGGTCATAGCCCCATTCCGGTCAGATTCCTCAGCAACGGCACGCACGGTTCGCTCCTCCTATTTCCGCACCTGTCTCGGCACGCAGTCACGTCAGGCGAAATGCACGCCTGGGGGTGTCGGCAGTTGGTAGTGCCCGGCCAGTATCCGCAGGTCGTGGCGGTCGTCGTCACGCAGCGGGTAGCCGAGGTGATGGCGCAGCTGCAGCTCCGGCGTGAGGCAGCGGACCTGCCGGCCCGCAATCGATCCGAGCGCGCCGAGTCCTTCCGCCGGGTACTCGGCCCACGCGTCCGCGCCCAGAGGCTGCCAGCCGTTCCCGAGCTCATCGATGACCACGGGATGAAGGTCAACCTGGTGCCCGCGATCGGTGCGCAGCACGACCCGTGTCTGCGTGCCGGCGAGCGCGTCAATCCCCCACCCACCGCCCACCCACACGGCGACGCCCCGTGACTCAACGCGATCGAGGATGTTCACCGCCGACCGCGCATCCATGCCCGGCGAGGTGTCGATCATCTCCGGGATCGCGTGGTCCGTCGAGCTCGTCGAAGGCTCGTCAGGGCGTCTCGTGCCTCGGATCAGCCAGTCGACCGACTCCGGCTGAATCTGCGCGCTCACGGCCTCCCCCGGGTCGACTGTCTTGTCGAGGAGCGATCGTGATCGCCCCGCCTCCGGGAGGTGCCCGGCCTGATTCGACTGCGGTGCGGGCGTTTACCTGGCGTCGTGTCCGGCTGCGACGGGCGTGCCGGCTCATCCGAGATGAACCGGGGCTGCGCGAGCTGCCTGCCTTCGCGAAGCCGCTCGGCGTGGGCGGCCTTTGCAAATTCGATATGTGCGAGTGAAAACATGCGGTGACCTTCTCACCGGCTCCCGCCGGTCGCATCCGTCACGTCGCCAGTCCACTCGCCGGCTGGTGGTCTTCGCATCGAGGCCGGTGCGCCTCCGGCCGCCCGACCGGCGAGCAGACTGGCGACTGCGCCGATGCGATCCCGGCGAAGCCGGGGCATCGTGGCGGGCATGCAAACAGAGCACACGATCGGCGTCGAGCTTCGCGGCGCCGCCAAGACTTACCGTACGGCCGGGACCGTGGTGCACGCGGTCCGCGGCATCGACGTGTCGATCGACCGGGGCGAGACCGTCGCACTGCTGGGGCCCAACGGCGCGGGCAAGTCGACGACGATCGACATGGTGCTCGGGCTGATCAGCCCGGACACCGGCGCGGTTTCACTGCTCGGCGGGCCGCCGCGGGAGGCCGTCGCCTCCGGCCTGGTCGGCGCGATGCTCCAGGCGGGCGCGCTGATCCGCGATGTCACCGTGCGCGAGCTGGTCGCGATGATGGCCGCCCTCCACCCTCACCCGCTCGAGGTTGACGAGGCGCTCGAGCTCGCCGGCCTGACCGAGATCGCCCGCCGGCGCACCCACAAGCTGTCCGGCGGCCAGGCCCAGCGCGTCCGCTTCGCGCTTGCCCTGGTCTCGGACCCGGCCGTGCTGATCCTCGACGAGCCGACCGTTGGAATGGACGTCGAGGCCCGCCGCGGCTTCTGGCTGTCGGTTCGCGCGTTTGCCGCCCGCGGGAAGACGGTCATCTTCGCCACCCACTATCTGGAGGAGGCCGACGCCTACGCCGACCGCGCGATCCTGATGTCCCACGGCCGGGTCGTCGCCGACGGCCCGACGAGCGAGATCCGGGCCCGCGTGGGCACGCGAACGATTCGCGCCACGCTGCCGGATGTCGACGCGACGGAGCTGGCCTCGCTGCCCGGCGTGACCGCGGCGGATCGTCGCGGGGAGGCGATCGTCCTGATCTGCGGCGATTCCGACGCGGCAATCCGCGCGCTGCTCGACGCCTACCCCAACGTGCGCGACATCGAGATCGCCGCCGCCGGACTCGAGGACGCGTTCATCGAGCTCACCACCGACCCCGACGACACGCCGAACGACGCCGAGCCAGAGGAGGCACTGGTATGAGATCGCTGGCCTACACCCGGTTCGAGCTGGTGCGGACGTTTCGCAACCGGCGCCTGCTCGGGTTCTCGCTCGGGTTCCCGCTGATCTTGTTCTTCATCATCGCGGGACCGAACCGCAACGAGCACAACTTCAACGGGTCGGGGATCTCGATCCCGCTCTATTACATGGTCGGGCTGGTCGCGTTCGGAGCCATGTCGGGGCTGATCTCCAGTGGGTCGCGGATCGCGACCGAGCGCACCGACGGCTGGACGCGGCAGCTCCGGATCACGCCCTTGAAGCCTTCGGCGTACTTCTTGGCCAAGGTCGCGACCGGTTATGCGCTGGCCGGCCTGACGATGATCGTGCTGTACGCGTCCGGGGCCTCGCTCGGCGTCAGCCTCGGCGCCGGCCGGTGGCTCGAGATGACCGGCCTGATCGTGGTGGCCTGCGTCCCGTTCGCGGTGCTTGGGATCCTGCTTGGGCACCTGCTCACCGCCGACGCTATCGGCCCCGCCGTCGGCGGCATGGTCTCGTTGCTGGCGCTGGTGAGCGGCACCTGGTTCCCGCTCGGTTCGCACGGCTTCCTCCACGACACCGCCCAGTTCCTCCCGTCCTACTGGCTGGTCCGCGCCAGCCATGTGTCACTCGGCGGGCAGGCGTGGACGGCCGGCGGCTGGATCGTCGTCGCCGCGTGGACCCTCGTGCTCGCGATCCTTGCCCGCTACGCCTACCTGCGCGACACCGCTCGCGTCTGACTCAAGGGTCGCTTCGACCGCCTCAGCGGATGGCTCGAGATCGACGAGCAGGGTGAGCGCCGCCTCGAGCTGACGATTGACGCAAGCAGCCTCAACACGGGAAACGACAAACGTGACGAGCACCTGCGTTCGGCCGATTTCTTCGACACGGAGCGCCATCCGACGGTGCGATTCGTCTCGAGAGCAGCGTGCGGCAGACCGCCGACGAGCTGAAGATCGATACGAGCACGACCCTCGACCAGCGCGAGCTGGGCATGACCTGGAGCTCGCTCGGGATCACGCGGACGCCGGCGACGCTCAGCGTCCACGCACATCTTCGACCCGACCGCTGATCCCCCGGGCTGGCCCCTACATCGAGGCGCAGCCCCGGCCGTTCAGCGCTAGGCGGTGGAGTCACCGGGTAGCCTCCCGTGTGTTGATAGATCGGACGGAGTCGGAAGCGTTCGCCCACGAGCTGGTCGGCAGGGAGGGCGAACGGGAGGAGATTGACGGCCTGCTCGACCGCGCCCGGCGAGGCGTGAGCGGCGCGCTGGTCGTGCGCGGGGAGGCGGGAATGGGCAAGACCGCGCTCCTCGGATACGCCGCCGTGGCTGCCCGCGCCGCCGAAATGATGGTCCTCGGGGTCACGGGGGTCGAGTGGGAATCCGATCTGGCGTTCGCCGGACTGCACGGCCTCCTGTGGCCGATCGTCGACGAGCTCGAAGGCGTGCCCGCGCCACAGCGCGAGCCGCTGGCGGCGGCGCTTGGCCTGGCGCCGGGCGAGGGTCGCGATCGGTTCCTGGTGTCGGCCGGAGCACTGTCGCTGCTGGCAGCCGCGTCCGAAACGCGGCCGATGCTGTGCCTGGTCGACGATGCGCAGTGGCTCGACCTTCCATCCGCGCAGTCGCTCACGTTCGTGGCTCGGCGGCTCGTCGCCGAGGGGGTGGCGATCCTGTTCGGCGCACGCGAGGGCGAACGCCGGCGCTTTGACGCCCCCGGGTTGGATGACCTCCTCGTGGCCGGCCTCGACCGCGGATCGGCGCGCCGGCTGCTCGATCACAGTGCGTCCGGGGCAGCGCCGTCCGTCCGTGAGCGGCTGCTCGACGAGGCGGCGGGAAACCCGCTGGCGCTGCTCGAGCTTCCCGTGGCGCTTTCGGACCAGCAACTCGCGGGCGAGGCACCTCTTCCCGGCGCATTGCCGATGACATCGAGGCTGCGTGCGTCGTTCTCGCAGCGCATCGATCGGCTGGCCGAGGACACCCGCGAGGCGCTTCTGATTGCCGCCGCCGAGGAGGCGGGCGAGCTGGCCGTCACGCTGCGCGCCGCGGCCGAGCTCGAGCTGGCCCAGGACGCGCTAGATCCCGCCGAGGAGATCGGGCTGGTGCGGACCGATGGGGCGATCCTGAGCTTTCGCCATCCGCTCGTGCGGTCGGTCGTGTACGAGTCGGCGACGCTCAGCCAGCGCCAGCGTACCCACGCCGCCCTGGCCGCGGCGCTGGAGGGCGAGAACAGCGCCGAGCGGGCCGTGTGGCACCGGGCGATGGCGGCGCTGTCCCCAGATGACGAGGTCGCGGAGGCGCTCGAGGCGTCGGCGCAGCGCTCCGTGTTACGGGGCGGTCACGCATCCGCGGCCAGCGCCTTCGAGCGGGCCGCCACGCTCAGCGGGACGGCGTGCGACCGCGCCCGGCGACTCGCGTCGGCGGCCCAAGCCGCGTGGCACGCCGGGCAGAGCGATCGCGCCAGGGGACTGATCCGGCGGGCGTTGCCGATCGCCGACCGTGCCGGGCGCGCCTGGCTTCTGTTCATGCGCGGGGTCATCGAGGGCCAGAGCGGCTGGCTGCTCGACGGCGTCGCGACGATCCGCCAGGGCGTGGCCGTCAGCGAGGATCCATCGGTGACGCTGCAGCTCCTCCGTGAGGGCTTCGCGATGGCCTCGCAGGCCAATGCCGTCGAGGAGGCCGCGGACTTCGCCGCGCGGGCTGCCGATGTCACGCCCGACGGTGAGATCGGCAGCTTCACCAAGGCAGCGCTGATCGCCAGTGCCGCGGAAGTGTCGGGCGACCACGCGCGCAGCCGGTCGCTGGCCACCGAGCTCGTCGAGCTCGTGGAGGGGATCGACGATCCGGCGTGCCTGATCTGGGCCTCGCTCGCAGCCGCCCGCTCCGGAATGCACCGGGAGGCGCTCCAGGTTGCCAATTGGGCGGTGAGCTACGCGCGCGAGCAGGGCGCGATGACCACGCTCCCGTTCTCACTCCAGGTGCAGGCGGCCGCGCTGATCGGTGAGAGCCGCTTCGAGGTCGCCTACGCAAGCGCCGATGAGGGGTGGCGACTTGCCCTCGACACCGGTCAGCTGTGGGCGGCCGGCTGGAACCTCATGCGTCTCGTCCAGATCGATGCCCTGCGGGGCGAGCAGGATCTCGTCCAGGCGCATGCCGCCGAGCTCCAGGGCCTGGTGGCTCGCAGCGGCGCGGCGGCGATCGGCCAGTACGCGGAACGATCGCTGGCGCTGCTCGACCTGTGCCTCGGCCGGCCGGGAGAGGCGCTCGAGCGCCTCCTCACGATCATCTCGACGACGGTGGTCGGGGCCCACCCACTCTTTCTCTACGGCGTGTCCGACGCCGTCGAGGCGGCGATCCGCGCCGATCGTCTCGACGACGTTTCTGCCCACGCCGAACGGTTCCGGCATTGGGCCGAGGAATCCCGCAACCCGGAGGGCCTCGCACTGCTCGCTCGCTGCCTGGGCTTGATTGACGAGCCAGGCGCCGAGGAGCACTTCGTCCGGGCGATCGAGCTCGCCGACGCGCTGTCGCCGTTCGACGCGGCACGAACCGAGCTCCTGTATGGCGAGTGGCTGCGACGGCGGCGCCGGCGAATCGACGCCCGGCGCCATCTGCGCAGCGCGCTCGACTGCTTCGGCCGGCTGGGTGCGGCGCCCTGGGAGGCACGTGCCCGGGCCGAGTTGCGCGCCAGCGGCGAGACGGCTCGCCGGCGGGACCCGTCGACCCGCGAAGAGCTGACCCCGCAGGAGCTCCAGATCGCCCGCCTGGTCGCGGGCGGAAAGACCAATCCCGAGGTTGCGGCACAGCTGTTCCTCAGCCCCCGCACGATCGACTACCACCTGCGCAAGGTCTTCTCGAAGCTCGACATCGCTTCCCGCGCAGAGCTTGCCAACCTCGATCTGGGCGAGCCGGTGACGGCCTAACCGGCGAGCAGACTGGCGACCGCGCCGGTGTGATGGCGCCCGGCGACCGGGATCCTCTGGACATGCGGATGAGACGAGCATGACATCGACGGGCGAGCGGCTGCTCGTCAACTTCTTCTATGCGCCTCCTGTCGGGCACGCGGTCGAGGCGCTCCACTACTGTCTGGGCCATCACCTGGCCGATCCCACGCGCCGGGTTGCCGTCGCGCTGAATGCGGCCACCGCAGTCGAGCTCGCCGCTTTTTGCCCGTTCCTCGAAGACGCGTACGTGGTTGAACACCCGCTGCTCGAGCCGTGCCTCGACTCGGCGGCGCGGCAGGCCGGCATTCCCCGCCGGTGGGACTGGGTCCTCGACGACTTCCGCCGTGGGCAGGATGTCCAACTCGCGTTGTTCCCCGGGCTCCGCGACTACTACCAGACCAGCGATCAGCTTCTGAGGGCCACCCGCGGTCGGTCCTACGTGGGCTCACGGCTTCCCGGCTACGTCTCGCACTGCCAGCTCCGCTTTGAGCTGCCGGAATCGGCTCGCGCCGCGGCGGCGCGCCGGCTCGCCCCTTCCGCGGGAGGATCCGGCGCCGGGCGGATCGCAATCATGCCCGCCGGGTCTGGCCAACGGTCGCAGTATCCCTCGGCCCGCTCGTGGCTCCTGATCCTCGATGCGCTCGCGGACGCATTTCCCGAGATCCAGATCGCGCTGATCGGCAAACACACGCGCGACACCCGCACCACCACGTCGCTCGCCCCGAGCGAGCTCGCCGCGTTGGTGGCGCACCGGACGCAGCCGCTCGACTGCTTCGATATCGGTCTTGCCGAGCAGCTCGCCGTGACCGAGGCGTGCGATCTGTTCCTCGCGCCCCACACCGGCTTCGGAATGGCCGCGCTCGCCGTCGGCACTCCCTGGCTCGCGCTGTCGGGCGGGCGGTGGTTCGAATACTTCTTCAACCGGGTCCCGTTCCGCTCGATCATCCCCGACTGCGAGCGTTATCCCAGCTTCACCCAGTTTGCTCCGGGCCTCGTGGTCGACGACGACGGCGACGGAGCGCGCACGCCGAGCATGACCGGCGCGCGCGTCCGCGATGACCTCGACCGGCTCATCGCCTCGGCACGCGAAATGCTGGACGGGTCGCTGAGCTACGAGCGGTCATTGCGCGACTATTTCTCCGATCTGACGGCGGCGCACGGCGGAGACACGAGCGCGATCTGGTCGATCGACGGCGTCCACCTGGAGTACGTGCCGTAGACCGATCAGGTCCAGCCGAGATCGCTCGACACTGACGTTGCGGCCTCGAGCAGCCTGTCCACGGCCGGGGATCGGTGGTGCCGACGAGCGAGCAGCGCCACCTCGTGCCTGACCGCGGGAGACAGTGGCACCCAGCACAGCTCGTCGGGCAAACCGATCGACACGGATGACTCGCCGATGATCGTGATGACGCCGCCCTGGAGAACCGGGGTGTAAGCCAGGTCGAAGCTCAGGGTGCGAAGCTGAACGCGCGGCTCGAGGCCGTTCTCGCGAAACAGTCCGAGTACGGCGTCGTAATGCCCCGGATTTCCGTCGCGTGGGTGCAGGAGCACCGTCTCATCAGCCAGGTCAACCACGGCGACTGTCGAGCTTGACGCCAGGCGATGGTCACGGCGCAGCAGCACGCCCTGGCGCTCCATCCGGACCCTGCGCGCGTCCAACTCGGACACGTTGGGAGGACAGCGGACCAGACCCAGGTCAACCGAGCCGTCACGCACGCCCGCGACGATTTCCTCGACCGATTTGACCGCCGTCGTCATCGCGATCCCCGGATGGCGTTCGGCGAGCGCCCGGAGCAGACGCGGCGCGGTTTCGTAACTGGCACTCGCCCCATAGGCGACGGTCACTCCCCCGCGCTCGCCGGTGCCGTACGTGCGAACGCCTCGCCACAGCTCGTCGGCGGCGGACAGCAAGGCGGGTCCGCGTTCGAGCAGGAACTCGCCGGCCTCGGTCAGCTCGAACTCGTGCGTGGTGCGATGCAGCAACGCGACTCCGAGCTCCTGCTCCAGCAGCTTGACCTGGCGGCTGAGGGCCGGCTGCGCGATGTGAAGGCGCTCAGCGGCGCGAGTGAAGTTACGCTCCCGCGCGACTGCCAAGAAGTACTGCAGGCGACGGAGATCGGTCACCGCGTCCAATCCTAGCTTCAGGTTCAGTGGCCTGGACACGCGGCGGGATGCCAAGTCGCACTGAAGAGAGCGCAAAGCGGCTTTCACATCTCGCCCGCGTCGACGCCGGGAACGGCGCGCTCACGTCAGCCGCGACCGTTCACGTCCGCTAGGCGCGGCGCCGGAACACACGGAGCTGAGCCGCCGCGGTCACACGAATCGACTCCCCCAGCGCCGCCAGGCGCCGGTCGAAATCCGGCCGGAGATGTCGCGCTGCGGGCCCCATGTGAAGGACGGTCGCCGCTTGCTCCCTGGTGACCTGCACGGTCCAGGTGATCGGCCGGACGCTGACGGGTTGGAACCAGGGGCTGAATGCGCGACGGAGCCGGGCGCTCTTGTCCGGATCGATTCGCATCGAGTGGAGCGCGGCGAGCTCGCAAAGATGCGCCGAGGTTGGCGTCACGGACAGGACGGTTCCGCCCGGGCGCACTACGCGGCCGAGCTCGGGGCCGTTCCGCGGAGCAAACACGTTGAGCGCTAGATCGACGGTGCGCTCGCCCAGCGGGATCTGACGCCACACATCCCCCCGGACGGCGGCTATAGCTCCGTGGGTGCGGGCCGCCCGGCGGACAGCAGGACGTGACGCGTCGAGCGCGACGCCCGTCGCTTCCGGCAGCGCGTCGAGGACCCCGGCGAGATGGTGACCGGTCCCGGCACCGACGTCGAGCACGAGCGATGTGCCGGCATCCACGACCCCGCCCGCAGCCTCGACGAGGGCGGCGGTCAGCGGCTCGAGGTGACCCGCTCGTTCCACGCTTACGCGCGCCGCAACCATGCCCGCGTCGTCCCCGGAGGCGTGGCGCACCCCGGCCGCGAACAGACTCACGTAGCCCTCTCGTGCCACGTCGTAGCGGTGACCAGCGGAACAGATCAGCGCCCCCACCGCAGGCGCCAGGGGCTCGGAGCAAACCGGACAACTCAGCCGGGCAGCGACACACGACAACGTCGGAGGAACGACAGACGACACGACAACCCTTTCGACAGACAACACAAGCGGACGGCGCCGGCCGCCGCAAGAATCGGGTGCCTGTCGCCTAGAGGTAGGCCTGCGCTGGCATGTCGACGGAGACTAGCGCGCGGATCACATCGCACCGGCTCGAGCCGAAGCCCAGGGCGTCGGCGACCGCCTCAGCGAACGCGGTACAGCTCGTACGCGATCTGCTGTGGCCCGGTGAGCCGGCCGCGCCCGACGAACAGGCTCTCGCCGAGCCATCCGTAGGGTCCGCGGCCGACCTCGAACTGGGGTGCGATTCGCATGTACTGCTCGTCGAACTCAGTCGCCCGGCCGGCGGCGAGCGCGGCGAGGAAGCCCGGGCCTGACCGGATCAGAGCGACGTCGTAGCGAAACAGGACCGGGTGGCCATCGTCGGTCATCAACTGGGCGCGCAGGTCCGGTCGGCGGATGCCGTCGGATCCGATGCGGATCCAGTCGATGCCGGCCATCGCCAGGGTGGCGTGGATCCGCGGGCCGTCGAGAGGTCATCTCGTACTCGAGTTCAATCATCACTTCTCCACATGTGTGGCGACGTTCGGGTGCACTTCCCCCGGTCAGTTGCGCGGATACCAGCCCGCAACCTGCTTGAAGCGGGCGTTCGATACGCGCTCGTGATCGCGGCAGACGTTGTAGATCCCGCTGGGGGCAGTGAGCGCCGAGACGAAGCGCTCGAGCGGCATCGGCGACGTGGACGGTCGCGCCGAGCGCCGGAACCGGACTGGAGTGGCCGGTACCAGGACCGTCGAGCAGCCCGAAGCGGAGCACCACGCCTCGCCGACCGCTGCGGGCGAACCGATCGGTCTCGCGCTCGGCGAGCAGCGCGGATTCCAGGATCGGGGACACCTCGGGGATCGGGGTGTCCTCGGAGGCGGGACCATCTGGGGGATAGACGAAGGTGACCGTGGGCTGCACGTACACCTCCACGTCGGCGGCGAGGGCCGCGTCGACCAGGATGCGCGAGGCCTCCGCCCGCAGCCGGTCGTTCTCCCGCCAGGCATCGGCGTTTCCGAGTTGCTCGAGCGGCTGGATCCGGGTCGCGAGGTGCAAGACCGCGTCGACTCCCCGGGCGGCGGCGGCGATGGCCGCCGGATCGAACAGGTCCAGGTCGGCGCGCGACGGCATCTGGAGCCGGTGCCCGGCCTGCGTGGCAACCGGCACGAGCGCACGGCCGAGCACACCGCTTCCGCCCGTCACCAGCAGCCGCATCGGGCGAGCCGTCGCAGTCCGTGGCGGCGATACCTGATCACTCATCTGCGTCGTCCACCAGTTCGACGATCCCGGGGGGTGCCCCGAGAAGCGGCACGGTCCGGCGCGCCGCCTCATCGACTTCGATCCGCGGGGGATCGGGTCGCTGGGTCGGGTAATAGGTTCCGGGCCCGTAGAGCTGCCCGTATCGAATCACCACGCCGCCGGCGTCGAGCACCGCGCGCTCGTGGTCGCGGTAGGTGAGGCCCCGCTCGCCGGGTAGCTCCCAGGCGATGCTCTGAGCGACGATCCGGCGTGTCCCGGCTGCCGAGGCGGCCGCCAGCAGGTTGCGCGTTCCCTCGCGGAGCATCCGGTCGTTGCGCGCGGCATGGTCCGGGATCCTTTCCGCGTCGTCGGGCAGATCGGTGAGCTGGTGCATCACGGCGTCCGGCTGGAAGCCCACCACCGCGGCGCGCAGAGCGTCCGCGTCGTAGACGTCGCAGACAACCGGCTGGGCGCCCAGCGCCAGCAGCGAAGAGCTCTTCTCTGGCGACCGTGTCATCCCGGCGACCGCGTGGCCGGCGGAGACGAGCAGTGGCACGAGCCGGATTCCGATCACTCCGCTGGCGCCGGCGAGAAAGATGCGCATGGTCACGCTCCTGTGGCGACGGTCCCGGCAGCGCGAGCGGCACCCGCGAACACGTCACTCGCATACAGCGTGTCCATGTACTCCCGCACGGCCGTGATCCTCCCATCCCGAACGGTGAACACACCGATGCAGCCGTTCTCGTAGGGCCGGCCGTCGCGGGTGTGGGCTCGACTGGTCCACTGCAGCACGACCCGATCGTCCTGAGCGATCATCGCCGTGACCTCGATCTCGACCGACCCCGGCGCGTAGTGTGACATCGCCGTCGCGAAGAACTCATCCATGATCCGGTCCCGGCCCTCCCACGTGCCCGACATCGGCATCTGCCCAGCTCTGAGCGTCCAGGTCGCGTCCTCGGCGAAGAACTCGCGGACCGCTTGTGGATCCTGGCGCTGCAAGGCGGCGACGTACCGTCCGAGCATCTCTTTGTTGGCCTCTTCCTGATTCATCGCAGGACCTCTCTTCTGTGCCGGCGGGGTGAAGGTGCATCCGCTGCCACGATAAGACTCGCCCCGCGCGGTGTGAAAGACCGATTCGCGCTTGCTTCAGTGCACATCGGTCTTTCACGTGCACGTTACGAGTCCCAGCGCCGAGCATGACTTCAGAACCTGCCGGTATTTCACAAGTCGTGGCCCCGAGGTTACGTTGGAGCCATGCACATCGATCGACCGTACCGGGGAACGGGCAGCCGGCCGCTGGTCCTGGTGGGAGGAAGTAAGGGCACCGGCTCGCTCGTCGCATCGGCGGCCCGCGCTCAGGGTCGGACCGTCAGAGTCGTCAATGACCCCGAGCGCTTGCGCGAACTGGAGGCGGCGATGGCCGGCGCCGACGGCGTCGTGCTCGTACCCGCGCGCGGCTCAGCCTCAGTGGCGGCGCAGGCGCAGGCGGTCGTGGAGGCCTGCCCGGATTCCGACGCGGCGACGCCACACGTGGTGATGGTCAGCGGCTTCTCGGTCGGCCACGGCCCCGCGCACGCGCTCAACACCCCGGAGCGGCTCGACGATCTCCTGACCGCCGAGCGCCTGGTGCGGTCCCGCGGTCGCTCGTACACGATCGTGCGGCCGACCTGGCTGACCAGCGACCCCCCGGGGCAGTACGCGCTGACCTTGACCCAGGACCCGCTGGCCGACGGCATGATCCCCCGTGCCGACCTGGCCCGGATCTGCCTCGCGGCGCTCGACCAGCCACAAGCCCGCGGAAAGACGTTTGCTGCCTTCGCTCAGCCGGGACCGGCTCCGGCGTGCTTGGCGCCGGCGTTCGCCGCACTGACCCCCGACCCCCCGATCCGCCGATGAGCGCGCAACACGCGTGGGAGGCGACATTCGGGGCCGACGGTCTCGGCCGGCCCGTGCCCCCGGCCTTTCACCGTCTGGTCATGCTCGATGTGACGCGCTCGCCTGGCCGTGTGGACGTGCGCCGGATGGAGCGCGCTCTCCGGCGTCTGGAGAGCCGCTTTCCACGCGGCCCCGGTGGCCTGCTGATGCTCGTCGGATGGGGCCCGGGATACTTCGCACGGCACACCGACGGCGGCGCCCCGATCGGCCGACCGGTCGCTCTGGCCCGCGACGAGCGCGCGGTCATGCAGGACATCGACGTCTGCATCCATCTCGCCGCAGATGACGAGTGTCGCCTTGACGCGGTCGTCGCGACGCTGCTCGGCGACGGCGCGATGGCGCTGGGAGAGCCGCTCCGGCTGCGAGAAGTCCGGACCGGCTTCGCGGGGGCCGGCCTTCCCGCCAAGATCGCCCGAGCCGACATCCCGCGGGACGCTCCGCTTCTGCTCGGCTTTCATTCAGGGTTGCGCCGCAACCAGGCCACCGAGGCCGAGATCACGATCGGGCATGGCCCGCTGGCCGGCGGGACCACGATGCACGTTTCGCGGCTTGCCCTCGATCTCGACGCCTGGTACCGGCTCGATGCCGACCGCCGCGCCGCGCTGATGTACGCCCCGACGGTCAGCTCCGCGTCCGCGCGGACCCTCGCCGAGGATGCCCCGTCCGACTTCGAGCGGCTGCCCGACACGGCATCGGCCTACGGCCTCGTCGGCCACGCGCAGGCCGCCGCACGCGCGCGCCTGGGCGGTCGACCCCGGCTGAACCGCCGTGACTTCGCCACGATCGACGATGGCACTCCGGGAACGCATTTCGTGTCACTCCAGCGCAACCTGGAAGACTTCAACGCCACGCGCGCGGTGATGAACGCCGCTGACGCCCGCCACCACCATGCCTCCATCGGGCTGCGCCGGAACAACGGCATCAATCAGTTCATGCGCGTACTGAGCCGGGCGACCTTCGCCGTTCCCGCCCGGGCGCAGCGCGCGTACCCCGGGCTCTTGAGCTCACAGCGCGGAGTGCGCTGACGGCACGAGCGCAGCAGCGCGTGCGCCCGGGGCGGCTACAGCCCCGGCGGGTGCCGGACCACGAACCCGGCGAACTCGCCACCGCCGCGCGACCAGCGCGTCCCGCCCTCGGCCAGCGCCACCGTGTCGAACCTCCAGCCGGCGACCTCCATCCACACGTGGCCGGCGTTGGCGTACACCGTGATCCACCGCCCGGGGCCCGGGTCACCCCACGTTTCAAAGTCACCGGAGACCATCGGCGCGGTGACCAGACCCGCGGCCGCCAGCGCATAGCTGACCGACCCCGAGCAGTCATAGCCGTCGGCGTGGAACGAGGCGTGCCCGCCACCGTAGACGTACGGGAGCGTGGCAATCGCGTTGCCGGCGGCGATCACCTCCCGCACCGCGGCCGGCGCTCCCGGCGGGGGCTGGACCATGCCACCGGTGTCGACGGCGATCCCGCCCACGTTGGCGTTGCCCGACGCGGCCGCCTGGGCGGCCGCCTCCGCGGCCTTGGCCTCGAGGTGCCTGAGCCGCGTATCGAGTGACCCGAGCCTGGCCGCCTCTCCGCTGCGCGTGCGTAGCTCGGAGATCTGCTCGCGGAGCAGCGCGTCCTGGACCACCGCCACCTCGTTGCGCCGGGCCAGCACCTGCGCCGCCAGCGCCCGATCGCGCTGCTCGAGCGCGGCCAGCAGCGCGGCTTGACGCGCCACGGCCGCTCGGGCGGCGCGGGTCGCATTCACGATGTGGGCGTCCTGCGTGCCGATTCGGCGCAGGAAGCTGACCTGCTCGAGCAGGTCGCTGAAGCCATGAGCCTCGAGGATCACGCTCATCAGATCCGGGCGCCCCTGCTCGTAGTTCGCGACCAGGTTCGCCGCCAGAGCCCGGGTCGCGCTCTGCAGCCGGTTCTCTAGGTCGACCAGGTGATCGCGCGCCTGGATCAGCTCGCTCTGGGCACGAGAAAGCTGCGCCTCACGGGCGGCCAGGGCGCTCTGCAGCGCGGCCAGCCGCCGGTTCGCGTCGACGAGGCCGTGGGTGGTGGCATGGATTCGCGCCGTCTCGGTGGCGATCTGCGCTCGCAACGAGGACGCGGCGGACTTGCCGGCCGAGATCCGGCTTTGAAGATCGCCGGCGCTGGTCGCGGTCAGGCCGCTGCCGAGAACGAGCACCGCCACGAGCAGAACGGCGGCGAGGGCCACGGCGCGAGGACGTTTGAGTGACGAGGGCATGCAGGCGTGTGTGGGCAGCGCGAATTGCCCGCCGGCGCCGGCGCAGCCGGTTCCGGAGGTCGCGCTACAGCCCCCTGGACGGAAGCCGGCAGCACCCTAACAAGCGCCCTCGCCAGACCGGTACCAGATCCTGCGCTTGCAACGAATCGTGCATGCGACCGGGCCGGGTGGCTCTTACACGGCTCCGACGTTCAGCCAACGCTCGTCTTGCGGACGCGACCGACCATTCCTAGTGCCAAGAGAAGTCGCCACCGAAACGGAGCCCAGCATGATCATCGCCCTCAACATCCTCTTCGCCACGATCGTGATCGTCGGCATCGTCGGCATGCTCACCTGGAGCATCCTCGGCGAGGACGCCGATGCCGCCACCGGCCTCCTGCGCAGCGTTCGCCGGCGCCGGCGGAAGACAGCGCGGGCCCATTTCATCGGCCGCTCGGTCGAGAACCGCGCATAGAGCTACCTCAGCTTCCCTCCACCTGAGGTCTCGGAGGGGCCCGGCGTCACGCGACGCCGGGCCCTTTTTCGTGCGTCGGCGACCACCCCGAGAGGCCGCCGACTTGTCGTCGGCGACCACCCCGAGACGCCGCCGGCGAGCCCTGAACGACCGGTTACGTCCGACCCGAAGAGGATCTTGTTCCCGGCAGACTTTTCCGTCCACCGGCGCCGTTGGTAGCGATAGATAGCAATGATGTGCGATCACTCGGGCACATATAGCGGGGCATCGCGGTACGCCCGCGAAGACGGCGAGTTGCGTCTGGTACTGCTGTGCGACCGGTGTGGGGCGGAGCGTCAGGAGCTCGGGAGGGTCAAGTACCGACCGGAGGTAATCCTTCCCGGCGCTGGGCAAGCGGGGCTTGCCACTGGCGGACCGGCGCTCGGGGGGCCGAGCGCCGCCGTGGCCCACTGACGTCGAACCGGCCGGACGTTGCCAAGATCCTTGGTTGCGAGGATCTGAACGCATGCTGCCCGAGAACGACAACCCGCTCATCCGGGCGAAGGAGGCCGCGGCCGACGACCCGATCGCCCCGGCCGCGGACGAAAACCGCGTCCTGGCCCCGGGCGACCCGAGCCAGAACGGCCACGCCGACGTCCGGCAGATCTGCGAGACCACCCTCCGCCAGAACTGGCGCGAGGGCACCCGCCTGACCGACCGGGTCCCGTTCGCCTACACCTGCCCCAGCCCCGGCCACTACCCGTGGCAGTGGTACTGGGACTCGTGCTTCACCGCGATCACGTGGCGACACTTCGACCCGGGGCGCTCCCGCGCCGAGCTCGAGTCGCTGCTCGCCGCCCAGCGCGAGGACGGGTTCATCGGGCACACGATCTTCTGGAACACACCGCTCACCGGCCGGCGGCGCTTCACCTACAACGTGACCTCTCCAGACGCGCCGATGACCGAGAGTATCCAGCCACCGGTGCTGGCCTGGGCGTGGAAGATCGCGGTCGGCGACCCGGCCGGCGTGCCGGGCATCGTCCGCCACCACGACTGGCTGGCCGCCAACCGCGACCTCGACGGCGACGGGCTGATCTGGATCGTGCAGCCCGACGAGTCCGGCCTCGACGCCTCCCCCCAGTTCGACTCGATCTGGGGCTGGCGCGCCCACGACCGCCCCGGCTTCATCCTGCTCGTGCGGCGCAACCGGCGCCTCGGCTATGACCTGCGCCGAATCGCCGGCGCCGGCGGCCCGGTCTGTTGCGAGGTCGCCACCAATGTCCTGCACGCTCTGTCGCTGATGGCGCTCGGCCGCCCCTCGCTCACGCCCACGATCATCGAGCGCATGTACGACGAGGCGACCGGCCTGTTCGAGTCGATCGCGATCCCCAAGCCGCGCCGCCGACCGACGCTGACCTGGGCCGCGCTGGCGCCGCTGGCCCTTCCCGACCTGCCGGAAGCCATCGGCCGACGCCTGGTCGAGGAGCACCTGCTCGACCCGAACCGGTTCTGGCTGCCGGTGCCGCCGGCCTCGGTCGCCGCCACCGAGCCGGCCTTCTCGACCGACGACGAGTCGTTTCTCTGGATCAAGCGCTACTGGCGCGGGCCCACGTGGATCAACGCGGGCTGGATGGTCTGGCTGGGCCTCATCCGGCTGGGATACCGCGAGCAGGCCGACGCGCTCGCGAGCCGGATCGCCGGCGCGGTCCGCGCCAATCGGCTGCGCGAGTACTACGACCCGTACACCGGCCGCGGCATGGGCGCCGTCGATTTCGCCTGGTCCTCGCTTGTGATGGAGATCCTGGCGGGCGATCCGATCGCGGCGGCGAGCAGCTACCTCGCGAACTGATTCATCGCCCCCGCAAACTGGTCGAGCCCCTGCTCGACCGCCTCCGGACCGTCCTGCGGAAGCCAGAACACCACCCGATGCACGCCCGCCCCGGCGAGCCGCTCGATCCGCTCCGGATCGGGCGCCGCCCCCACGACGGTCACCGGAATCGAATCGCGACCCGCCTCCGCCGCGCGGGCGTTCAGCTCGGCAATCCGAGTCGCCAGCTCCTCCTCATTACCCCGGTTGGGCATCCACTCGTCGCCGTAGGCGAGCACCCGGTCGAGCACTCGCGGCCCGTTGCCGCCCACGAGGATCGGCGGATGGGGCTTCTGCACCGGCTTGGGCCAGGACCAGATGCGCTCGAACTCGACGTGGCGGCCCGAGTAGCTCGCCTCGTCCTCGGTCCAGATCGCCTTCATGGCCTCGATCCGCTCGCGCATCAGCGAGAAACGCCGCGACGGCTCCGTCCCGTGGTTGCGCATCTCCTCGGCGTTCCAGCCCGCGCCGACGCCGAACAGGAAGCGACCACCGGACAGGACGTCGACCGACGCCACCTCCTTGGCCGTGACGATCGGATCGCGTTCGATCACCAGGCAGATGCCGGTCCCGATCAGCAGCCGCTCGGTGGCCATCGCCGCGGCGGCCAGCGCAACGAACGGGTCGTACGTCCGCGAATAGTGAGACGGGAGCTCACCGCCGCCCGGATACGGCGACTTCCGGCTGGCCGGGATGTGGGTGTGCTCGGGGAACAGCAGGCACTCGAACCCGCGCTCCTCGGCCATGACCGCGATCTCCGGCGGCGGCGGCACCGACTCGGTCGGGAAGATCGCCACGCCGAATTTCATCGGGCCGTCACTGCATAGTTCATGCCATGTTCACCGTATCGCAGGCAGGCACCGCGCTACCGTAGTCCCCATGGCTACCGAACGCGAAACCGACACCGGGCGTGACGTCCAGCTCTCCGACGCGGAGTGGCGCGAGCGCCTGACCCCCGAGCAGTACAAGGTCCTGCGCCAGCACGGCACCGAGCGGCCGTTCACCGGCGAGTACGTCCACGTGAAGGACGACGGCACGTACCGGTGCGCGGGCTGCGGCGCCGAGCTCTTCAGCTCCGACACGAAGTTCGACTCGGGCACCGGGTGGCCGAGCTTCTATGAGCCGGGGGTGGCCGAGAACATCGAGACGCGCGAGGATCGCAGCCTGTTCATGCGGCGCACCGAGGTCGTGTGCAAGCGCTGCGGCGGCCACCTCGGCCACGTGTTCGACGACGGCCCCGCGCCCACCGGCCTGCGCTACTGCATGAACTCCTGTGCGCTCGACTTCGAGCCGCAGTCGAGCTAGCGACCGTCACTCGGAGCGCTGAGTAGCCCGCCGCTCCCGCCGGCGGATCCACAGCCACGCGCCGACGAACATCGCCACCATGACGCCCAGGCCGATCAGCCCGGCCTGGGCCAGCACGTGCGCCGCGGCCTTGCCGCCGAAGTAGCCGACCAGCCCGTACGTGATGCCCCAGGTGATGCCGCCGAGCGCGTTCCAGAAGAAGAACCGCTTGATCGGCATCCGGTTGATCCCGGCCAGCCAGGCGGTCGCGAAGCGGACCAGCGCGATCCAGCGACCCAGGAACACCGCCTTGGACCCGTGGCGCTTGAAGAAGCCGTCGCCGTAGCGGATCGCGTGGACCCGGTGGTGCAGGAACGGCCCGGACGCCATGAACACGCCCCGCCCATACCGGCGCCCGAGCAGATAGCCGACGTTGTCCCCGACGATCGCCGACGTCACGCCGATCAGGATCACCAGCACGATGTTGAGCTTGCCCTGGCTGGCCAGGATGGCGGCCGCCACGAGCGCCGTCTCGCCCGGCGAGGGGATCCCCATCGACTCGAGCCCGATGATCGCCGGCAGCACGTAGCCGAGGTTGTCAGACAACCCGATGATCGCGCCCGACGCGACGACGATTCCCCCAAGGCGCGCCATCAGCCCTCCACGCCGCTCAGCCGCCCACCTCTGGGTTCTCGAGCACGGCGAGCAGCGACAGCCCCGCCGGCAACCTCCTCCCCCGCGCCAGCCACCGCGCCTCCCAGCGCAGTGGCTGCTCGAGCGCCGAGTTGAGCCACTCCGGCCCGAGCGTGAGTTCCGGCTTGTAGTCCGAGTCCGGCTGGCGCAGCCGGCGCCGTTCGGCCAGGCGCACCGCTGCGGCCGGCCCCAGCAGCAGCCCGTTGAACGACGTCATCCGGCGCACCCGCCAGCCGGCGTCGTCGGCCGACGCGCGCAGCCGCGCGCGCGAATACCGGCGGTAGTGGTGATTGGCCACGTCGTGCATCGACCAGAGGCCCTGATAGGCCGGCACGGTGACGAGCAGAAACCCGCCGGGCTTGCACACCCGCCTGAGCTCGCGCAGGGTCACGCGGTCATCCGGGGTGTGCTCGATCACGTCCAGGCAGGTGATCAGGTCGAAGAACCCGTCCTCCCACGGCAGCTCCTCGAGCCGCCCGACGAGCACCTCGCCGCACGCCCGCGCCCGCGCCACGTCGGCGGCGCCCGGATCGAGCTCGATCCCGAACACCTCCCCGTAGCGGCCGAGCTCCTCGAGGGTGCGCCCCGAGCCACAGCCCGCGTCGAGCACGCGCGCTCCCGCCGGCACCGGCAAGCGGTCGAGCTCGGACCGGATGATGCGACGGCGCCCGCGGTACCACCAATGGCGGTCGTCGAGCTCCAGCATCGCGTTCATCAGGCGTTCGTCCATTCTCAGAATCCTCGCAGGCGCGTTGGGCGGCGCCGGTCTTGTCTTGGGCCTCGCCGGAATCCGGCCCCGAAACCACGATGATGTTCGAACGTATCGGGCCGGATTCCGCAAGCTCGGCATCCATGGGGCCGTTCCGCCGAGCATCCATGCCCGGCGGCGCTACACCACCGCGAGTGGCTCCTCCTGCTGAGCCGTGGCCACCGGCAGCCTCAGCGTGAAGGTAGCGCCTGGCAGCTCGGTCCGCTCGAGCACGAGCTCGCCCCCCATCCGCTCGGCCAGCTCGCGCCCGATGGCCAAGCCGAGGCCGAAGCCGGCGCTGCCCGCCGCCGCCCGACCGCGCTGGAAGCGCTCGAAGATCATCTCGCGCTCCTCCGTCGCCACCCCCGGACCCTCGTCGCGAACGGTCACCGAGGCGCGGCCGCCGTTGCGCAGCTCGACGGTGATCTCACCGCCCTGGGGGCTGACCCGTACCGCGTTGTCGAGCAGGATCCGCACGATCCGCGCGATTCCCCCCGGGTCGCCGCACGCCCACACCTGGCCGGCCGTGTCGTCGAGCGTCGAGACGATCCCGCGCTCCTCGGTGCCCAGGTCGAACTCGGCCAGCACCGCCCGGCTGAGCTCACCCAACTCGACCGGCTCGGAGCGCAGCTCGACCTGGGCGTCGAGCCGGCTCAAGTCGAGCAGGTCCGCGGCGAGCCGCGCCAGCCGGCGCGACTGCGTCCGGGCGCGGTCGAGCAGCGAGCGAGCATCGGCCAGGTCAAGCGCCCCGCTCTCCAGGTCGTCGTGGAGCAGCTCGAGCATCCCGTCGAGCGAGGCGAGCGGCGTGCGCAGCTCGTGCGACGCGGTCGAGACGAACGCCCGGCGCGCCTCCTCCTGCTGCTGAAGGCGCTCCTGCATCTGGGCGAAGGCCCGGCCGAGATCGCCCACTTCGTCGCGGCGGCGGTCGGTGGGCACGGCGACCGGCGGCCCGTCGGCGGCGAGCTCAAGCGCCGCGTGGCGCAGGCGACGCAGCCGTCGGACGATCGTGGCCGACATCGGAATGCCGAGCAGGAGGGCCAGCGCCAGCCCGGCCAGCGCGGCGTACAGGAACGCTCTGCGGACGGTGGACACGGCGGCGTTCACGGTGTCCAGCGGCTTGCGCACGATCAGGACCCAGCGCTCGGGAGCGCCGCCCCGAACCGATGTCGTGAACGGCAGGGCAGCGCGCGCGTACTGCGTGTCGCCGATCGTGCCGATGCTGTACACCGCGCTGTTGGTGCGGAATGCCCGTCCTACGTCATCGAGACGATCGATGATCACGGTGCCGTACTCCTCCGGGGTGTACACCGCCGCCTTCGGGTTGTCCGGAGAACCGATGATCGCCACCTCGGTCGAGTTGGTGGTGTTCCGGATCGCCTGCTCCTGCGCGAATATGGCGCTCCTGGTCTCCAGGCCTTGCTGCCTCAGGCAGGCCTCCTGCGCGCGATCGCTGTCAGCGTCGCGACAGGACGGCTTTCGGGCCGCAGCGCCGCTGACCGGTGCGCCACCCGTTGGAAGCCGTACCGGGAGGTCGGCCTGCGCGGCAAGCAATGGATCCAAGCCCTCGAATTTCTTCACCGTGTTGGCGAAGCTCTTCGGAGAGGTGTTCTTCGCCTTGCCGACCTCGTTCTCCAGCGTGGTGAGCTCGGCAGTTTTCAGCGAGTGCTCGAGCGGTCCGAGCAGAGCCAGCGCGGCCACTCCCAGTGTCGCCACCGACGCGATCAGGACCACCCCGATGATCCGTCCTCGTAGACCGAGGGCGCCCAGGAACCGCGCCCACATCGCCTAGGGCCCCCGCAGCCGGTACCCCGCGCCCCGCACGGTCAGGATGTGGCGCGGCTTGTCGGGCTCGGGCTCGAGCTTCTCGCGCAGGTGCCGGATGTGCACGTCGATCGCCCGCGGGTCGCGGTAGGCGCTGTCGCCCCAGATCGCCCGCAGCAGCTCCTGGCGGTTCAGCAGGCGGCCGGGATCGGCCATCAGCGCGTCGAGCAGCTCGAACTCGGAGAAGGTCAGCCTGACCGGGCGGCCTTCCATCGTCACCTCGCGCTGGGCCCGGTCGAGCATGATCGGGCCCACCACGAGCACCTCGTCGCCCATTGCCCGGGTGCCGGCGCGCCGCAGCACGGCGCGGATCCGGCTGCGCAGCTCGGCCAGGCCGAACGGCTTGGTCACGTAGTCGTCGGCGCCGGCCTCGAGTCCGAGCACCGCGTCCGCTTCGGAGTCGAGCGCGGTCAGCATGATGATCGGCACCACGTTGCGCCGTGCGCGCAGCGTCCGGCACACCTCGTAGCCGTCGGGACCCGCCCCGAGGGCCACGTCGAGCAGGATGATGTCGAAGTGGTCGGTGCTGGCCCGGTCGATCGCCGCACGTCCGTCGCCCACCGCCATCACCCGGTGACCCTCGCGCGAAAACGACCGCGTGAGCATCTCGCGCAGGTCGGACTCGTCGTCGACGACCAGGATCACGAGCGACGCGTCGGAGCTCCGCGAGCCCGCGGTGGGAGGTTGCGTGGTACGACCGGTTGACATCAACTGAAACCGAGACGATCGTAGCGCCGGGCGCCGGTCAGCCGGAACGGCCGCCGGCACGAAGCCGTTCGAGCACCGCGATGTCGTCCAGGTCTTGGCGACGCTTGTGCTCCGGGCGGTCGCGGAACCGGCTTGCGGCCGCTTTCATACGAATCAGATCCTCGGGATGCGCGACCAGGAGCGGGACGCCACGGACCTGCACATGTAACGCGCGAGCGCGAAGCTGCTCATACGAGCCGGGTGCACCGGCCGTCTGCTCGATGGCGAAGATGTCCAGGTCGCCGTGGCGAGTGTGCAACAGGAAGTTGCCGCCCTCATACAGCTGGTGGGGATCGGTTAGGTCAATCCCCAGCAGGTGGGCGTCCACACCGCGCAGCTGCGCGTCGAGGTCACCTAGCGCCCGGGCCAGCCGTCCCAGGTTCTCGAGGGTCCAGGCCGCGATCAGGTCGATGTCGCGCGTCGTGCGGACATGGCCGTGGACCTGCATCGCCACCCCGCCGATCAGCACATAGTCCACACGGTGGCGGGCGAGCGCACGAGTCAGCTCGAACGGGTCGAGCGGCTGCTGGCCGTGCTCCTCAGGATCGCTCACGAGCCCGCGCTCCGGCGGCGGCAAGCTCGCCGGCGAACTCGTCCCACGCGAACGCCAGCTCCGCGCGCTCGGGCACCGGCGTGCGGGCGCTGAGCTCGAGCTGGGCGTCCTCAAACGGCACGCTTCTCGGGCGAGCATCGAGCACCAGCTCCTCACCACACACGTCGGCAAGGCGCACCAGCATGTCGACGGTGGGCGACACCCTCCCCTGCTCGATCCGAGAGATCGCCTGCTGCGTGGTCCCGGCCCGGTAGGCGAGCGCCGCCTGGCTGAGGCCGTGGCGCTTCCGCAAGCCAGAAACCAAGTCGCTCGCACGCATCCCTCCCACATCATATCTGAGGTGAAGCGACGTGCGCCGCAATCCGCCGGAGTCAGTCCAGGCGGGCCACCAGCTCAAGACGCGGGGTTCGATCCCGCCGGCTCGGGCGCCTGCCGGCACCTCCACCGCCCGCGGCGCGAGCCGACCCGCCGCCGTCCCCGCCCACAGCAAGGTCAGCCACGTGACCGTCGCCAGCGACACGTGGACCCAGACCATCTCGCTGGGCAGCTTCAGCTCATACTGGACGCTTCCGACAAGACCCTGGGCGGCCAGCAGCACGCCGAGCACGATCAGCGGCTCCAGCTCCTGTGCCGAGGCGCCGCGGTGCCGTTGCAGGAACCAGACCCCGATCACCGCCACGCCGAAGATCGCGGCGATCGTCGCATGCTGGTGAATCGTCCACTCGAGCGTGCTGGCACCCTTGAAGTGCAGGCGGTGAACCACCTGGCCCGTGAAGCCCCCCGAGTGCGGCCCGGCGGCGGTGGCGGCCGTGCCGGCGAAGATGGTCAGCGCCCCGAGCGGAATCAGTCCCCGCACCGACCACACGACGACTCGGTCAGTGGCCCGGGGTCTGCTGCCCGGCTCGTACGTGCTCCGCCACGCCAACGCGAACGCGGCCACCAGGATCAACAGCGAGAGGCTGAAGTGCGCCATCACGAACCCGGGCGCCAGATGGTTCAGGACGGTGAAACCTCCGAGCACCGCCTGCGCCACGACACCGAGGGGCAGCAGCAGCGCCAGCCAGAACAGATCGCGCCGGAACGGCCGCCTGGTCCACGCGAGCACCGCCGCGACGACGGTGATCACCCCGACGATCCCGGAGACCGCCCGGTTGCCGAACTCGATCAGGGCGTGCGTGCTGAGCGGCGGCAGCGGCGTGCCCCCGCATTTCGGCCAATTCGAGCAGCCCAGCCCCGAGTCGGTCAGCCTGACCGCCGCCCCGGTCAGCACGATCAGGGTCAGGGAGCCGAGGGCCAGGTAGGCGACGCGGCGGTACTGGGTCGGCGTGACGGCCATCCGGGCGAGCATGGAACCCGATCAATCGTAGGGAAATCGCCGGGGCTCGACCGCCCTGGCGCGGACACCGCTCTGACAACATTGCCCCGCGATGCCCCCGATTGCGCAACTGGTGACCACCGACTAGATGAACCAGGTCGGCCTGGCGGCCGAGGCCAGACAGGGAGCGTGATGATGGAAAGATTGGAAACCCGGTTATCAGGACCGATGCTCTTGGCCCCGCGCGTCATCGGCGACGAGCGGGGCTTCTTCTGCGAGACATACCGCCGCAGCGTGTTCGCCGAGCTCGGCATCGCCGAGGAGATGGTGCAGGACAACCACTCGCGCTCGCGGCACGGGATCGTGCGCGGGATGCACTTCCAGATCGGCGCCGGCGCCTCCAAGCTCGTTCGCTGTGGCCGTGGCCGGATCTTGGACGTGGTCGTCGATCTCAGGCGAGGCTCTCCTACTTACGCACAGTGGGAGGGGTTCGAGCTGACCGACGAGAACATGCACATCGTCTACTGCCCGATCGGATTTGCCCACGGCTTCTGCGTACTCAGCGACACCGCGGACGTGCTCTACAAGCAGAGCAACTACTACTCCGACGAGGTCGAACGTGGCATCCACTACCTCGACCCGGACGTCGGGATCGAGTGGCCGCTCCCGGCCGACGAGCTGATTCCGTCGGCGCGTGACACGAACGCTCCATCGCTGCGCGACGTCGCCGATGAGCTCCCGTTTCGCTACGAGGCTTAGTGCCGCAATGCCCCGGGTCAGCGTGGTGATTCCCGCCCACAACGCCGCGCCGTTCCTCCCCGCGGCGCTCGAATCGGTTAGGGCCCAGACGTTCACCGACTGGGAGGTCGTGGCCGTCGACGACGGCTCGAGCGACGAGACCTGGTCGATTCTGGAATCCGCCGGCCCTCGGGTGCGGGGTTTGCGCAACCCACAGGCGGCCGGACCGGCCGCCGCCCGCAACCGCGCGCTGGCCGAGGCCACCGGCGAGCTGGTCGCCTTCCTCGACGCCGACGACCTCCTCCTCCCTCGATACCTCGAGAGCCAGATCGCCTGCCTCGAGGCGGCGCCGGGCGGCCGGGCGGAGAGTCGGCATCGTCACCTGCGACGCCCGCGTGCTCGAGGGGGAGCGCTACGCCGACTACACCTACCTGGACGGGGTGCGCGACCGCGACCAGCCGCTCACCCTCGAGCGCGTGCTCCGTCGCAACCCGATCTACATCGGCTCGCTGGTGCCGGCGGAGGTCGGTCAGGCGGTCGGGTGGTTCGACCCCGAGCTGTTCGGCACCGAGGACTTCGGGCTGTGGCTCAAGATCCTCGAGCGCGGCTTCGAGGCGATCCTCAACCCGGAGCCGCTCGCCGTGTACCGGCGGCACGCCGGCACGGTCTCCTCGGACATCGCCCGCCAGGGCGCCAACAACCGGCGCACCTACGAGCTCGCGCTCGCCCGCGGACAGCTGAACCGCACGCCAGCGGCGCATCGCGCGCCGAGCCATTCGCTACAACCGCGCGATGGAGGCGGTGGCGAGGGCGCGCTTCGCGCCGGGACGCGGTGGATCGCTGGCCGAGCTGATCCCGATGGTGCCGTTGCTCGCCTGGGTCGCGGTCACCAACCCGCGCTGGTGGGGTCAGTGGCTGGCGATCCTGCGAACCGGGCGCCAGCCGCCGGTGGCCAGGACGCGATGAGCGCGCCCGACCCCGGCCGGAACGGTGACATCACCGTCGTGATCACCTGCTTCAACTACGGTGCCTATCTGCCCGAGGCAGTCGCCAGCGCGCTCGAGCAGGAGGGCGGCACAGCCGCAGGTCATCGTGGTCGACGACGGCTCGACCGACCCGCAGACGCTGACCGAGCTGGAGCGCCTGCCGGCCAACGTGAAACTGATCCGGCAAGCCAACGCCGGGCTCTCGGCGGCCCGCAACGCCGGGCTGCGCGTCGCGAGCACGCCGTACCTGATCGTGCTCGACGCCGACGACCGTCTCGTCGCCGAACGCGTTGACGCTGCTGCGCGCACCCCTGGACGGCAATCAACAGCTGGGCTTCACCTACGGCACGGCGCGCTTCTTCGGCAGCCTGGGAGGGGACGCTCGAGTTTCCGCCCTTCGATCCCTACAAGTTGCTCTACCGCCACATCGTCGGATCCACCGCGCTCATGCGGCGCGAGCTGTTCGACGACGTCGGCGGCTTCGACCCCAGCTTCACCGCCTACGAGGACTGGGAGTTCTGGGTCCACGCGATGGCGCACGGCTGGCGCGGACAGGACGTCGGAGAAGTGACGCTGCTCTACCGCCGTCATGGGGCGACGATGTACACCGGCGCGCGTGCGCGCTATCGCATGTGGTACGCACGACTGCGGAACAAGCACGCCGAGCTCTACGACCGAGCCGGCCGCCGCCGGCTGGCTGCCGAGTCACCGCTCGGGCCGATCGGCCGAGCGGTGTACCGCTGGTGGTGGGGGGCGCGGCCGATCCCGGCACGCGTCGAAGGCATGCTGCACTCGCTGCTCTGGCGGCCGGGCTCGCGATCCACGGCATGAGCGTTCCGACAGAAGTCTCCGCCGTGGTGGTTGGTTACGACAGCACCCCTGAGGCGCTGGCGCCCACGATCACTTCCTTACTCGAGCAGTCCCTGGCCCCCGCGCAGATCCTGTGCGTCGACCTGAGCCCAGATGGCCGGCTGGAGCCACTCACGCGCAACCGAGCGCCCGCTCTCGAGGTCATCCCGCTGCGCCAGAACATCGGGTATCCGGCGGCCTGCAACGTGGCCGTGAAGCGGGCCACCGGCGAATACGTGCTGTTCATCAACCCGGACGCCGAGGCCGATCCGACGCTGCATCGAACAACTGGTGGGCGCCCTGGCGCAGCGCTCGGATGCGGCAATCGCAGGCGCACAGGTCCTGCTTCCCGACCGTCGCTCGGTGAACGCCGGCGACAACGTGCTGCACCTGACCGGCCTGTCGTGGGCTGGGCGCTACGGCCTGCCGCGTCGAGGACGGTCCCGCCCGCCCGGCCGCGGTCGTGTCGGGCGCCGCGCTGATGGTGCGCCGAAGCGCGTTCGAGGCATCTCGGCGGCTTCACCGATGGGTTCTTCATGTACTACGACGACGTCGACCTGGCCTGGCGCGCGCGGCTCGCCGGCTGGGAGGTCCTGTTCTGCCCAGGCGCCCGCGTAGTGCACGACTACGAGTTCGAGAAGGGCAGCTACAAGTGGCGCTACCTGGAGCGCAACCGCTGGTGGTGCCTGCTTGCCCATCTGCGCGTGGGAACGCTTGCTCGCGCTCGCACCGTTGCTCCTCGCGGTCGAGGCCGCGATCTGTGTTCGCGCCGCCGCCGAGGGCTGGCTGGATGCCAAGCTCGGCGCCTGGGGGCTGCTCTGGCGGGACCGGCACCGCCTGGCCGCCCGGCGCCGCGAGATCCAGCGCCAGCGCACGATCGGCGACCGACCGATCATCGAGCGCATGAGCGCCACCGTCGACTCTCCGTTCATCGCCTCGGACGCCGTCAGACGGCTGGAACCGGCCCTGCGGGCCTATCGTCGGCTCGTCCTCCGGATGGCCCGCTGACCGTTGCCGGCGGCATCCGCCGGTAAGCTCCCTGGCGACAGGGCCGCCCATTTGCGCGCAACCATGGCCGTCAGGACTCGTCTTACCCCTCGTATGACCCAGAAGTGCTCCTACCTGGCCATCATCCCGGCCTACAACGAGTCGTCCACGCTCGCCGGCGTGATCACGGCGCTGCGCGAGCAGGCGCCCGAGTTCGACCCGCTGGTGGTCGACGACGGATCGACCGACTGCACCGCGGAGATCGCGCGATGCCTACCGCGCCCCTGTGCTCAGGGTTCCCTTCAACGTGGGCATCGGCGGAGCCGTGCAGGCGGGCTTCATCTACGCGCTCGAGAACGACTACGACTACGTGGCCCAGGTCGATGCCGACGGGCAGCACGATGCGGGCGAGCTGCGCACGCTTCGGACGGTCATGGAGGGACCGGCGTCGGTCGACATGGTGTGCGGATCGCGCTTTCTTGACCAGCGACTACCAGTACCCGGCCCCGATCAGCCGCCGGACGGGCATCCACATCTTCGCCTTCCTGCTCTCGCGAATCGTGTCCAGCCCGGTGAGCGATCCGACATCGGGCTTCCGCCTCTACAACCGCCGGGCAATCGAGCTGTTCGCCCGCGACTATCCGCACGACTACCCCGAGGTGGAGGCGATCCTGATGCTCCACCACCACCGCCTGCGGATGCTCGAGGTGCCGGTCAGGATGCACGAGCGGGGCGGGGGTCGCTCGTCGATCAGCACCGGGAAGTCCGCCTACTACATGATCAAGGTGCTGCTCGCGGTGCTGGTCGGCCTGGCCCGCCGGCGACCGGTGGTCGAGCGCAGCGACCCGGCGCCCGTGTCCGCGGAGCCGCAGATCTGATGGCGGCTCGGATCCAGCTCGTGGCCATCCTCGGCGCCGGCGTGCTGCTCCTGGTCGTGCTCGAGCTGGTACGCCGCCGGCGCCTGATGGAGCGCTACGCGCTGCTGTGGCTGCTCTCGGCCGTGGTGCTGCTCGGTCTGGCCGCCTGGCGCGGCGGACTGAAGGTGATCAGCGACGCGATCGGTATCGCCTATCCCCCGAACGCACTGTTCTTTGTCGCGCTCGGCTTCATCCTCCTGCTGTTGCTGCACTTCTCGGCGGCGGTCTCGCGCTTGTCCGACCAGACCAAGGTGCTCGCGCAGCGCGCCGCGCTGCTCGAGGAGCGCCTGCGACGGCTCGAGGACGGGACGCCGACCCAGGACGAGAGTCGGCTCCGAGGCGACGGCCGGCGCGGGCGAGGGGCGACCGGACGCGAGGCGATGTTCGCTCAGCCGCGACTAGTGGCCGCCGACCAACCGGACGACGCATTCCGCGACGCGCTGAGGAGTCGCCTACGACGAGCGGACCCGCCAGCTATACGACGCCCGCGGCCGCGCTGTCGGAGGCCGTGTCGGCGCTGACCCTCGAGCTCTCGCGGCTGCGGGAGCAGCACGACGAGGCGCGTGCCGAGATCCAGGCGCTTCGTGAGCAGCAGGAGGCCCAGAGGCGCACACCGCGGCGCTCGAGGCCGAACTCGCCGTGATGCGCAACATGAAGGTCGTGCGCTGGACCGAGTCGCCGCGGGCGGTCGTGCGTCGCTTGCGGGCGCGCCGGCGGTGATGCTGGTCGGCCGCGACGGCGGCGATCCTCGAGATCTCCGCCCTGATCGTGACCCACGGCGCCCAGGCGCTGACCGAGCGGGCCGTAGATGCCCTCGTGGCCAACACCGAGGAGCCGTTCGAGCTGATCATCGTCGACAACCGCTCCGACGAGCGGATGCGCCGATGGCTCTCCGAGCTGCGCGATGCCCAGGTGATCTTCAACGATGTCAATCGAGGCTTCGGCCCCGCCGTCAACCAGGGTGCCGCGCTGGCCCGCGGCGAGTACCTGCTGCTGCTCAACTCCGACGCGTTCGTGCACCCGGGCTGGTCGAAGCCGCTGCTCGAGGCGCTCACAGGAGGACGCCGTGGGCGCGGCGTTTCCTTGCCTCCTTCACCCCGATGGATCGCTTCAGGACGCGGGGGTGCTGTTGGCCAAGGACGGCACGGTCCTCGTCTACGGAGACGGCGACGATCCGCAGCGGCTCTGCTACCGCTTCAGACGCTTCGTCGACACCGGCACCGCGGCCTGCCTGCTGATCAGACGGGCCACCTTCAACGCCCTCGGCGGCTTCGACGAGCGCTACGCACCCGCCTACTACGAGGATGTCGACCTGTGCATGCGCCTGGCCCAACGCGGGCTGAGGGTCGTGTACGAGCCGCGTGCCCTGGTCACGCACGAGCGCTACGGGTCGAGCACCACGGCGCAGGCCGCCGAGCTCAGTGAGCGTAACCGCGCCACCTTCGTCGAGCGCTGGGGCAGCGAGCTCGTCGGCAGACCGGGAACGTTTCGGCGCGTCGACCCCGCAGGCGGCGATCGCCGCCCGCGACGCGATGGCCACGCCGCGGGTGCTCATCTGCGCATCGATCGAGCACCCGGCGCGCCGGCGCGGTGGCCTCGGAGATCATGGCCGGATGGCCGTCGGCCCGCGTCACGTGGGCCACGGGCGCCGGCGCGCACGCGCCGGCGTGGGATCCCGACCCCTGGCTTCGTATCGGCGTCGAGATCGTCTGCGAGCGCGAGCCGGCGTGGCTCGATGGATCGCCTGTTCCACTACGACCTCGTCGTGCTCGACCCCGGATCGGCCGGCGTCCCGGAAGCTCGCGCTGGATCGCACCCAGCCGCAGGCGCCGCGGATCGCGCTGGACGCCTCGCGGCCGACTTCCACGATCAGACCGCGCTGGCTGAACTGGCTGTCGCCGGAATCGCAGCCTAGGCGAGGAACTGGTCGACGCAAGAGGCGTCGACCGGGCACAGCGCCGCGTGGACGACCTCGCGGGCCCGGCGCTCCCAGCCGGCGCGGTCGGGCAAGGACTCGATCTGGGCCGCGACGTCCCTCAGCTCCGCCGGGGTGCGGGCCACCCAGCGGACGTCTGGCGTGGGCTCGAGCTGATCGAGGTCGAGCATCGCCTCCGAGCGCACCAGCACCGGCGGCGTGCCGGCGGCGAGCGCCTCGTAGGGCACGACCGAGTACGTGTAAAGCATCAGATGCGCCCGCGGGAGCAGGTCGCTCAGAGGCTCTTCGGCGTAGCGAATGCCGGACGGCAGCGCGGCACGGATCGCGCGGGCGTCCGACGCCGGGTGAAGCCGCGCCACGAGGTCGTCAGCCGAAGGCCGAGGAGGCCTTGCGCAGGAGCTCGATCGACTGGGCGGTGTCGATCGAGCAGGCGGCGAGGATGAAGGCTCCGCTGGGCAGAAGCGGGCGGGGCCGGCTCCGGAGAGATGGGCGTGACGCAGAGCGCAGCCCACTCTCACCCGCTCGCTGGGAAACGCGCTCGCGCGCAGCACGTCCGCGAACGTCGGCCCGTTGGTGACCACGCGATCGGGCAGGGGCCGGATCGCGATCTCGGACGGGGACGGATACAGCGACAGCGCCAGGCCGGGTGAAGTTCAGGTTGTCGTAGCCGATGACCTCGGTTCCCGGCATGAACCGCCGCACCGCGGCGGTCAGCACCTGCTCCCAGGCGTGGCCCTCCCAGGGGAACACGATCGCTCGGGCCGAACTCCCGCGCTGGCGAGCCGGCTGACGAGCAGCTCGTGGGTGAGCGCGTCGACCTGGGCGCGGCGATGCTCGCGCACGTATTCGGCCGCCAGCCGCGCGAACGGGATCGAGCCCGACCCCCAGATCCGCCGGTATCGAGGGCCGCCAGGCCCGCACGCGCCGCTCGCAGGCCAGCCAGTCGCCATCGGCCAGATATGAGTCGGGAAACGCCGACTGGTGCATCGTCGCCAGCATGGCGCGGGCGCACCGCGCGAACGGCGCGTGGAGCAGCGGCTTGACCAGCCGAGCGACCCGCCGGCCGCGCTCGCTCGAGCAGCGTCCCGAGCGGCCCCAGGTGCGGGTCGCGGTACTCGCCACCCGGCCCGAAGCAGCGCTCGTCGAGCCACGTGACGAGTAGCACGGTCCCTGGCCCCGCCGAACCCCGTCAGCGGCCGGGCGCCCAGGGCCGCAAGCGTCCGCCGCCGGTAGCCCGGACGTCCGCTCCAGGACGAAGCGGGCCCGCGGCCCGCGTGGCGGCGATCGCCTCAAGCAGCCGGCCGCCGGCGCGCGGCGTCCCAAGCCGCGCAGCGAGCGGCCAGGCCAGTCGCAGCGCCGGCCGGCGGGCGCGTCGCGGCGCAGGCGGCCGGGTAGCGTGCCGGCGGGGCGCGCGCCGTGGACCGCCCGGCGCAGCTCCTCGAGCTGGGCCGGCGTCGAGCAGACGACGAGCGTCCCGTCGGACGGCGAGCTCCCGGGCCGCGGCGAGGCCGCAGACGCCGGGCGAACAGGCTTGGGTAGGGGTGCTTGGCGGCCAGATGGCTCGCCCACCACTCGGGCGAGGCATTGAGCTCGACAGGCGGCCGATCGCGTCGAGGTAGGGCTCGCGCAGCTCGTCGCGCGGCTGCCATCGCGGCGTCGGCCGTCGACCACGCGCTCCAGGCGCGGCAGCTCGAAGCCGGGATCGTCGCCCGCGTACAGCCAGCGGCGGGCGCCCCGAACCGCCGCTGCCGGCACGTGATCCTCCAGCGCCAGGGTGATGCTCACCCGAACAGCTCGGCCCAGCGGCGATCCAGCTCGCTCAGGTCGCTCACGACCGGCACGGATTCCTCCGCGAACGGATCCGGGTGCGCCGTCCGGCACCCGTCCCACGAACCGCACGCCCGCCTCCCGCGCTCCGTTCAGGTCACTGCGCGCGTCGCCCACCATCACGACTTCGCTGCGGTCGAAGTCCCCCTCGGAAACGATCCGCCGCAGGATCTCCCCCTTGGTCGCCGGCGTGCCGTACACGCCCTGAAACAGCGCCGTCGAGGCCGCGCAGCGAGACGATCCGGCGGACCTCGTCCTCCGGGGTGGCCGACGCCACGAACAGCGGCAGCTCGCCGGCCAGCCGCTCCAGCAGCTCCCGGGCACCCGGGACGAACGGGCACCTGACCACTTCGTCCACCACCAACTCGGAGAAGCGCTCGCCCAGCCGGCGCTCGTCTTCCGGCGTGTAGGTCCGGCCCAGGATCTCGGTGGTGATGTGGCGGAACTTGTCGTAGCGCGAGACCCCCATGTTGGCCTCGTGATACTCCACCGCCCGCTCGTCCCCGTCGAACAGCCGGCGGAACGCTTCGGTCTTGATGTCGGTGGACTCCGCGATCACCCCGTCGAAGTCGAACACCGCGGCGCGGATCACGCCACGGGCGCGGTGGCGTCCGCGTGCTCGTAGCCGTGGGCCAGGAGCCAGTGCTCGACGCCGGGGAGCTGCCACTCGTAGTCCACGTCACAGCCGCCCCACGACTCGATCGGCGCGATCCGTTGTCCCATCCAGCGCTGCGGCAGCAGGCCCTCCTCCATGCGGTCGAGACAGTGCGGCCGGACCAGCGAGAGCCCCATGTCGGCGAACAACACGTCGCCCTGACTGTCGCGGTCGCAGTTGAGCGTGGCGGGATCGCCGAATGTCTCGAACGGGACGAACGGGTCGAGCGTCCCCTGCTCGGTCAGGCGACGCGCGCGGAGCGGGCTCCACATGTTGTAGCGCGACACGGTCACCGCGCTGTCGCAGCGTGGGGTCGGCGCGCAGCGTCTCGACCCCTTGATCGATGAGCTCGCCGGAGACCGTGGGCGCGTTGGCGAACAGCAGCGCCAGCATCTCGACTTGGTCCCCGATCCGCTCGCGGATCACCTCGTAGCCGTGCTTGTAGGCGTCCTCGCCGAGCGCCTCGGGCGTGCACAGCTCGGGCGGCCGGTCGATCACCTCGGCATCGTGCTCGCGCGCGATCGCGGCGATCTCCGGGTCATCGGTCGAGACGTAGATCCGCTCCACGTACCGGCTGGCTTGGGCGGCGAGCAGCGGGTAGGTCACGAGCGGCCGGCCGAGCACCGGCCGCAGGTTCTTGCCGGGCAGGCCGGTCGAGCCCTTCCGCCCCAGCAGCAATGCAGCGATCGTCACGAGACTCCCTTCCCCGCGTCGCCGAGCAACTCGGCCAGCGCGGTCGCATCCCGCAGGCGCACGGCTGGCTCGAGCCGCTCCGGCCAGCGGAGCGGAAGGTCGAGTGCCACCTCCGGGCGCGAGCGCCGTCCCGGACGCGGACGCTCGAGCACGAACGTGGCGAAGCACACCTGCTCGTTCACGCCCGTCACAGTAGCGGCTGGGGCACCCCAATATCCGTGCCCGAGAATCCGAGCCGGCTCGAGCGAAAGCAGCAGCTCGGCGACGTGCGGCCAGCCCAGGCAGATGTACGGAACCGTGGTGCGGCCGTCCCAGTCGCCGGTCAGAGCCAGCCGCTGCGCTCCGGTCGTATCTGGTCCATTCGCGTCCCGTAGCCGCAAATCGAAGAAGACGAACCGGCGGGCTACCCGCCATAGCTCGCTCAGGGCAGCCTCGTAGCGCTCCTCCCAGTGCAGCCAGCCGAGCGCCACCACCGCCTCGGCGAATCCGTCCTCGAGCGGGAGGCCGGTGGCGCAGTCCGCCACCAGGAAGTCGTGCTCGGGATGCGCCCGACGCGCCGCCTCGACCAGCGGGGGCGAGATGTCGACGCCCGTGTAGCGGATCGATCCCCGGCAGGCCCTCCACACCTCCGCGAAGCCGCCCGCGCCGCACCCGACGTCGAGCACGGACTCGGCCCGGGCGGCCAGCCAGGGCAGGAAGCGGCGCTCGGAGGGGTAGAGGTCGCCGAGCCGGTTGCGGTGCGTCTCGTAGTACTCGACGAGATCGGGGTGGTCGACCCAAGCCGGCGCCTCGCTCGGACCGTGACTCTGCACAGGCGAAAGTTATAGTGGCGGCTTGCCTGCAAGCGTCCGCATCTGGGAGGACGCCGACGATCTGGCACGGCACGCCGCCCAGCACATCGCTGAAGCCGCGGTGGCCGCGGTGGCCGATCGCGGCGCGTTCACGATCGCCCTGTCGGGCGGCGATACCCCCGGCCGCACCTATGCGCTGCTCGGCTCGGATCTGGCCGAGTCGATGCCCTGGGAGGCGGTTCACGTTTTCTGGGGCGACGAGCGCTGCATCCCGCTCGACCGTCCCGACAACCACTTTACGCTGGCCACCGAGTTGATGCTCTCGCGGGTCCCGATCCCGGCCGGGAACGTCCACCGCGCCCGCGGCGAGGCCTCCGATCCGGCCGCGGCCGCGGTCGAGTACGAGGACGCGCTCCGCACCTTCTTCGCACCGCCGCCGGGCGAGCTGCCCCGCTTCGACCTGGTCCTGCTCGGGATGGGCGAGGACGGGCACGTGGCGTCGCTCTTTCCGGGCAGCGTCGGCTGGCGCGAGCGAGAGCGCTGGGTGGTCGATCACTACGTGATAAAAAGAGGCGAACGGGTGCGCCGGCTGACTCTCACGATGCCAGTGCTCACTGCCGCTCGAGAAGTCATGGTGCTGGTTAGCGGAGACCTCAAGGCCGACATGCTGGCCGCCGTCCTTCGAGGCGAGGCCGATGTGCCGGCGCGCGAATTGGACGCCCACGCTCCGGCCGTCCGGTGGATGGTCGACCGGGAGGCGGCGTCCGCCCTCGACCCGGGCGCCCTCAACGGAGCCGGCCTCCTGACCAGAGCGGGTGAGCGGCGATGAAGGTGCTCGTGACCGGCGGTTCGGGCTTCATCGGCAGCCACGTCGCCGAGGCGCTGTCGGAGGCGGGGCACGAGGTCACCGTGCTCGACCGTCATCGCTCGCCGTACCTCCGCCAAGACCAGGCCTTCGTCCAGGCGGACATCCAGGATCGTGAGCAGATGCGGGAGGCCGTCGCGGGCCACGAGGCGGTCTACCACTTGGCCGGGATCGCCCATCTCGACATCGGGCTCGAGGCGCCGATCGAGACCGTCGAGCAGAACGTGCTCGGCACGGTAATCGCGCTCGACGCGGCACGGCTGGCCGGGGTGCGGCGGTTCGTCTACGCGAGCAGCGTGTACGTCTACAGCGAGGGAGGCTCGTTCTACCGCTGCAGCAAGCAGGCGGCCGAGCTGTACGTCGAGGAGTACCAGCGCCGGCACGGACTGGACTTCACGATCCTGCGCTTCGGCACGGTCTACGGCCCACGGGCCGATCGGCACAACAGCGTGCGGCGCTACCTGCGCCAGGCCCTGCGTGATCGGAGGATCGTCGCGGCCGGAACCGGCGACGAGATCCGCGAGTACGTCCACGTCAGGGACGCGGCCCGGTCGAGCGTCCAGGTGCTGGCCGACGAGTTCCGCAACGAGCGGATCGTGCTGACCGGGCACCACCCGATGCGCTTCGGCGACCTGCTGAACATGATCCGCGAGATCGTCGGCGACGTCGAGATCCAACTGGACCCGCCCCCGGAGGAGGATGCCCGCCACGGCGAGTCGGGTCACTTCGCGATCACGCCGTACAGCTTCCGCCCCAAGGTGGCCAGGAAGCTCGTCGCGAACCCGTACTTGGACATGGGGCAGGGCCTCCTGGAGTGCCTGGAGGAGATCTATCTCGAGGAGACGGGCGACGGGTCGCTGTCCCCCGGTCCCGATCCCTCGCATGCCCCGCCTCACAGCTGACGAGCTGTCAGGAACTGTGACGGCGATCTTCCGCGCGGCCGGTGCCGGCGAGGAGGACGCCGCGCTGGTCGCGCGGTCGCTGGTCGAGGCCGAGCTGTGCGGCCACCCGTCCCACGGCCTGATCCGCGTCCCCGAATACCTGGGCCAGATCCGCGGCGGCGCGATCGATCCGGCGGCACGGCCCGAGATCGTGACCGACCGCGGCGCGACGCTCGTCGTGGACGGGCACTGGGGCTTCGGCCAGGTGGTGGCGACCCAGGCGACGCGGTGGCTGATCGAGCGCACGCGCGAGCACGGCTCCGCGGCGGTGGCGGTCCGCCGGTGCGCGCACATAGGGCGCGCCGGCGTCTATCCCGAGCAGGCCGCCGCCCAGGGGCTGGTCGCCTTTGCCTTCGTCAACGGTGGCGGCGCCAAGCCGCGGGTCGCCCCCCACGGTGGTCGCCGCGCCGTCTTCGGCACCAACCCGATCGCCGCCGCGGTGCCGCTGCCCGGCTCCGAGCCGGTGGTGATCGATTTCTCGACCGCCGCCGTCGCCTCGGGCAAGATCCGCGTCCTGCACCAGCGCGGTGAGCCGCTGCCCGAGGGCTGGATCATCGACGCTGAGGGGCGCCCCAGCACGAGCGCGGAGGACTACTACGCCGGCGGGATGCTGCTGCCGGCGGCGGCCCACAAGGGCTACGCGCTGTGCCTGCTGGTCGAGCTGCTGGCCGGCTGCCTGACCGGCGCCGGATCGCCCGGCGTGCCCGACTCGGGCTACGAGGTCGGCAACGGCCTGTTCCTCCAGGCGTTCGACGTCGAGGCGTTCATGCCGCTCGAGCGCTTCGGCGACGCCGCCAGCGCATTGGCCGGCATCCTGCACGACACGCCGCCCGCCGCGGGCTCAGGAGCGCGTGCTGCTGCCCGGCGAGCCTGAGCGCACGCTGGCGGCCCAGCGCGCCGAGGACGGCATCGACGTCGCCGCGTCGACCTGGGAGAAGATCGCGTGGGAGGCGGCGTCCCTCGGCGTCGCCGTCTAGGTTAGGTTGCGTCGGTGGCCCTGATCTGGAGCCTGCTCAGGCGGCGCGACATCTGGCAGCGGATCGGCACCGAACGGCTGACCGAACCGCTCCACCTGAACCTGATCGCGTTGCCGGTGGCGGCCTTCGGGAGCACCCGGGCGAAGATCGCCTTCGACCTCATTGTCCGCCAGCAACATGCCTACGGGCTCCTGCACGGCGCCGATCTCGCGCGGGCTCACGGATTCCGGCAGGTGACCGCCGTGGAGCTGGGGGTCGGCGCGGGGACGGGGCTGCTCAACCTGTGCCAGCTCGCGGCGCAGATCGAACGCGCCACCGGAGTGCACTTCCAGATCGCCGGTTTCGACACCGGCACCGGGATGCCGCCCCCGACCGACTATCGCGACCACCCCGAGCTCTACGCGAGCGGCGACTACGCGATGGATCATCAGGCGCTCACCGCCGCGCTCCCGCCCGACGCCCGGCTGATCCTCGGCGACATCGGCGAGACGATGGACGAGTTCATCGCCCAGATGACGCCTGACGCGCCGCTCTGCTTCGTCACCCTCGACGTCGACTTCTACTCCTCCACCCGCCACGCGCTGAAGCTGTTCACCGGCCCGCCGGACTGTTACTTCCCGTATGTCACCGTCTAAGTCGACGACGTGGCCCTGCCGACCCACACCCGCTACGCCGGCGAGCAACTCGCGATGTCCGAGTTCAACGAGGCCAACGACTGCGCAAGCTCGAGTTCGACCGGTTCCTCATGCACTCCCGCGTGTTCAAGCACGCCGAGTGGCTCGCGCACATGTACAAGCTGCACGTGCTCGACCATCCCCGCCGAAACGACGTCACCCGGGCCGGCGGGGCTCAGTTCGAGAACCCGTACCTGCGGAGCTAGGCGTCTGGTTGAAGCTCGAAGAACTGAAAGCGCCGGAACGTGCCGGCGAGCTGGTGCGACCCTCGCGTCGCGGCCAGGAACGCGCGGTGGGCGAAGCGCGACGGCGGCCCGATCAGGTCGCACACCGCCTCCCAGCGGATGCGCAGCGGCGTGTGGCTGACGAGCGAGGCGAAATCGGCCCGGCTGAACTCGAATATGTGCGCGTAGCCACGATTGATGGTGGGGTCGCGGGCATGGACGAACGTCCGCGGGACCCAGGGAATCGAGATGAACACCTGGCCGTCCGGCTTGCACACGCGGGCCAGCTGACCGAGTAGCTGGGCGGGGCTCTCGACGTGCTCGAGCGTCTCGAAGCAGAACACGCAATCGAAGCGTCGCGGCTTCGAACGGCAACTCGTGCCCGTCCCCGAGCTGGGCCTCGACGCCGTTTGAGCGGATGTTGGCGACGGCCATCGGCGCCAGGTTGAAGCCCAAGCCGTCCTTGCCCAGATGCTTGAGCAGCAGGCCGTCGGTGTCGCCCACGTCGAGGATCCTGGCCTCGCGCGAGCCGCGCTCCGATTCGCTCGCGCAGGACGTGCACCTTCCAGGCGTGGAAGTAGCGGACGCCGCGGCGCAGGTGCTCGTACTCGAGCGGCTCCTCGGCCCGAAGTGAAGCCGTGCCTGTTCGTCGGTCATCGCCTCGTAGTCCGGGACCAGCTGAGGCTCGGCGCGGACGCGGTTCTCGATCAGCTCGGCCACCATGTCCGAGGGCAGCGAGCCCTGGAGGGCTCGTCGCGCGACGCGCACGCCGAACCCGCGCACGGAAGCGTCAGCGGCCATCGAGCACCTCCTCGAGCGCGTCGCAGAACTGCGCCATCAGCGCCGGCGGACCAAGCGTGATGCGGATGCAGTCGGCCAGGCAGCGGCGCGCTGAACGGCCCCTTGACCAGGTAGCCGCGGTCGTGCAGGAGGTCCACGAGCCGCCCGGGGTCGATCACCTCGCCGCACCGGATGAGCTGGAAGTTGGTCTCCCCAGGGAGCGGTTCCAGACCCAGCGAGCGGATGCGCTCGACGACCGTCCGGCGCCCGGCGTCCACTTCGGCGACGAACCGCTCGGCCACCTCGGGGTGGGACAGGAGCGTCCGCACGCACAGTCGCTCCCATCGCGTTGACGTCGTAGGCGGAGCGGACCTTGTACAGATTGGCGACCACCTCCGGATGAGCGGCGACAGCGCCGACGCGCAACCCGGCCAGCCCCCAGGCCTTGGAGAACGTGCGGGTCACCACGAGATGCGGATGCTCAGACGACCCAGGGGAGCACAGCTTGTGCGCGAGAACGGGAAGTAGGCCTCGTCGACGACGACCAGCGCGCCTGCCGCCGCTGCACGATCGAGGAGCGCCGCGCACGACCTCGTCCGGCAGCCTGGTCCCGGTGGGCTGGTTGGGATTGGCCAGCAGCACCATTCGGACGCCGGCCGTGGTCGCGTCGAGCAGCGCGTCGGGATCCAGCGTCAGGTCATCCCGGAACGGCACCTGCACGGGCTCGCCGTCGAACATCCGCGTGTAGATCGGGTACATCGCGTAGCTCGGGTCGAGCATCACGACCCGGTCCCCCGGGCGGACATACGCCTGATGCAGCGCCCGGAAGGCGGCGTCCGAGCCGGCGGTCAGGAGCAGCCGCTCCCGCGGCGTGTCGAGCAGGCGGGCGAGATCCTCGTAGAGCTCGTCGAGCGACGGGTAGTCGGTCAGCAGGGCGCTGTCGATGCCGGCCCGGATGGCCTCCACGACCCAGTCGGGCAGCGGCGAGAGACGCTCGTTGCGGTCCAGCGAGACGAATCCCGCCCGTTCGCGGCCGCCCTCGCGCAGGCGGTGGATACTCGAGAGTGACGGGATCGGCTCGGGCAGGGTGAGCGAGCTGGGCGCGTTCTCCATGGGTGGGCGAAGGTGTAGCAGCTCACCCGGGCTACGCGGCTGTAGCCTACGCCCGCGTGACGCGATGGCAGCTCCCGCTCGCGCGCCGGAGATCGAAGCGCGCGCTTCCCGTCCCGCCCTTCGAGATGCGCCAGTTGGTCGGACCGACCGAGCCCGAGGCGTTCGACCAGCCAGCCGGCCAGCCGGTCTTCCCCGGCCTGGCCCCCGAGCAGTACGAATCGGTGCTCGACTTCGGCTGCGGCTGCGGGCGGATGGCGCGGCGGCTGGCCTTGGCGGCCGCGCCGATGCCGGCCCGGTACGTCGGCATCGACATACATCGCGGGATGATCCGGTGGGCCACCGACAACCTCGGATCGCGCCTGCCCAACTTCAGCTTCGTCCACCAGGACGTCTTCAACCCGCAGATGAACCCGGATCCGAGCCTGCCGCGGACCGCGCCGTTTCCGGTGGAAGACGACAGCGTGACGCTGCTGATCGCCTAGTCGGTGTTCACCCATCTGCTCGAGTCACAGGCGGAGTACTACCTCGACGAGGTGACTCGGGTGCTCCGCCCCGGCGGCGTCGCGATCGTCACCTGGTTCCTGTTCGAGAAGGCCTACTTCCCGATGATGCAGGACTTCCAGAACGCCCTCTACATCAACGAGCACGACCTGACCAACGCCGTCATCTTCGACCGCGAGTGGCTGCTCCACGCGCTCGATCGGCGCGGCCTGCGGATCCGAGCCGCGCGGCCCCCCGAGATCCGCGGCTTCCAGTGGAACATGGAGATCGAGCCGGGCCACGGCTCGATCGCCCTGCCGGCCGACGAGGCGCCGTTCGGTCGCAAGCCGCCGCCGCTCGGCCCGCACGACGCCCCCAGCGTGGGATTGGACTGACCGGTCCGAGCACTCGGCCCGTCAGCCGAGGTCGCTCTCCTGCAACCGCGCGCCGGCACGCACGGCTCGGCGCAAGACGCTGCCCCAGACCGGCTCCGCTGGACCGACCGGTCCGGCCGGTCGGAGGAAGCGCACGTCCCCGGCCGCGAGGACGTGTCCCTCGGGCAGATCGCGGGCGGCCACCGCCGAGCGCCGCGCGGCGGCCGCGACCGCCTTCTCCTCGGGCAGCACGGCAGCGTCACGTGGCTGTCCGATCAGCGTCTCCACCTCGCCACCCGCTCGACCAGCTTCCGCAGCTCGGCCGGCTCGGCCGAGAGCTGGTGATCGCGGAACTCGCTGTAGTCGTGGCGGAGCGTCATGTGCTTCTCGAGGATCCGGGCCCCCAGCGCCACCGCCGCCAGGCACGCCTCGAGGCCGAGCGTGTGGTCGCTGTAGCCCACCGTGCAGTCAAGCTCGGCGGCCAGCACCGGGATCGTGGCCAGGCGGGCGGCCGCGGGCGGCGTCGGGTAGGCGCTCACACAGTGCAGCACGGCGACCTCCGAGGCACCGGCCTCGGCCACCAGCCGGCTCGGCCCGCCGCAGACCCGCGACATCGGTCATGCCGGAGGAGACGATCACCGGCTTGCCCGTGGCGCCCATGTGCTCGAGCAGGTCCACGTAGTCGTTGTCGCCCGAGGCGACCTTGAGCACGTCGGTGAACGGCGCCAGCCAATCGACCACCTCGAGCGAGAACGCCGAGCAGACGAAGCCGATCCCCAGCGAGCGCGCCAGCGCAGCCAGTTCGGCGAACTGCTCCGGCGTGAACCGGAAGCGCTCGAGCTGCGCCAGCCGAGCCGTGTCGTCGGGATGAACCAGCTCGGCGGGGTCGATCGCCTGGAACTTGACCGCGTGGGCTCCCGCGCCGGCGGCCGCCTCCACGAGCTCGCGCGCCACGGCGAGGTCGCCCTCGTGGTTGTTGCCGATCTCGGCGATGATCGCCACCTGCCGCTCGGTGTCCGCCGGGCCGATCTGCATCACGCGTGGCGGTGAAGGACGAACTGGGTGCGCAGGACGGTGAACCCGAGGCGCTCGTAGAAGCGCAGCGCATCGACGTTCGAGACCTGGGTCCCGGTCAGCACCGGCCGGTCCGGGAGTCGCCTCAAGCAGAGCCGCTAACGAGCGCGCCACCGGCGCCCCGCCCGCGCGCGGCCGCGGCGACCGTGATCAGGTCGATGACGGCGGCCTCCGCGGCTGTCGAGGACGAGCAGGAAGCCGAGAACCTGCCCGGTCCGTTCGACGACCAGCAGCCGGTCCCCGCGCGCCCCCCGGAAGTAGTTCTCGACCCAGTCGTGCTTGATCGCTCGCGCGACACCGTCCGGGATCCGAGGGTCGAGGTGAAAGCGCGACACCGTGTGTTCACGCTCAGCGATGCCGGCCACGACGTCGCGGTCGCCATCGCGGGCGTCTCTGACCGTGGCGGCGCGCTCCGGGAAGCCGCCCGCCCGGCTCGCGGCGCAGCGTCACGTTCACGTCGATCGTGCGGAAGCCCGCGTCCTCGAGCGAGCCCACCCGCGCCACCCGATCAGCCGCCGACCTTCGCCTGGAAGAACCCGGGACCGCGCGCCACCACCGCCTCGACCGGGTCCTCGTCCTCGACCGTCCAGGCGCGACAGCCGAGACGCTCGCCGAGCCAGGGGTCTTCGCGCACGGGCGCCCCGGGCTACGACAGCACGGGCTCGGCCGGCCGCGAGGTCAGCTCGCGGTACCACTCGACGTACCGCCGCAGGCCATCCTCGAGTTCGACCTCCGGCACGTGCCCGATCAGCTCGCTGAGCCTTGTCCATGCTGAGCGTGCCCCGGAACGGCCTGAGCCGGTCGCGCTCGACGTACTCGACCTCGATCTCGGGGAAGTGCTGCTGCACCAGCGTCACCAGGTCGCGCAGGGACCGGGCCTTGCCGGCGGTCATGTTGAAGATCTGGTTGCGGGCGCCGTCGTGCTCGATGCAGCGGATCACGCCGTTCACGACGTCGTCGATGTAGGTGAAGTCGATCTTCTCGTCGCCCTCGCCGTCGACCCGCAGCGTGTCGCCCACGATCGCGCTCTCGATGAACGCCTGGCTGACGCGGCGAGAGACGCAGCGCGGCCCGTACAGCGCGGACGGCCGGACGATCGTGTACGGCATGTCGAACACCTGGTTGTAGGCGATCACGAGCTTCTCGCCGCCCACCTTGAGCGCCCCGTAGATCCCGATCGGATCGAGCGGGTGGTCCTCGGAGACACTCTCGGTCAGGAAGTTGCCGTAGACCATCGAGGACGAGAAGAAGATGAACCGGTGCAGGTTGCTGGCCCGCGCCCAGTCGAGCGCGTTCTCGAGCGTGCGCATCGAATGGTCGAAGGTCGAGAACGGATCCTTGTTCGAGCGGTTGGCGTGCGCCACCGCGGCCAGATGGACGACCGTGTCGGGCGCGAACTCGCTCGAGCACGCGGGAGAGGCCGTTGTAGTCGCGGGCGTCCTGCCGGCGCAGCGGAACGCCCGCCTCCTCGAGCAGCCTCAGCCGCTCGAGCAGGATCTTCAGGTACAGGTCGCGGTTGATCTCGGTCGAGGGCAGCGACGCGTAGTGGACGAGGTGATTGACCTCGAGCCCGTCGATCACCTCGACCTCGACGCCGCGCTCCTTGAGCGCCAGCGCGAGGTTGTGACCGATGAAGCCGGCGCCGCCGATGATCGCCACGCGGCGGGCATTCAACTCGCTCATCGTCCAGAGACCTCCGTGACGGTGTCGATGATCTGGTCCACGTCGGCTTCGCTCACGTGCGGCCCCACCGGGAAGGCGATCGACCGCGTGCTGATCCGGGTCGCATTCGGACATGAGCCCGGGGCATAGCCGTACTTCCCTGCGTAGTACGCGGTATCCGGAAGGGACTTCGGATAGTACACGCTGGTTCCCACCCCGCCGCGTTTGAGCTCGTCGATCAGCTCCTCGCGCCGGCTCGCCTGATCGTCGTCGGTCAGCACGGCCGCGAGGCAGTAGAACGACGATCTGAGCGCTCCGTCGTGGCCGGAGCGGATCAGCTCGAGCCCGTCGATGCCGTCCAGGCCGGCCTCGAGCAGGCCGTAGATCCGCTCGCGGTGCTCGAGGAAGTCGGGCAGCCGCTCGAGCTGGACGACGCCCATGGCGGCTCCCATCTCGCCCATGCGGTAGTTGAGCCCGGCGTACTCGATCTCGTACGCGCCGGTGTGGCGCCGGTCGGCCAGCACGTTCTTGTCGATCCCGAACGCCCGCTGCTTGGAGATCCGCTCGGCCAGATCGTCGCGGGTGGTGATGACCATCCCGCCCTCCCCGGTGGTGATGTGCTTGACCGGATAGAAGCTGAAGCAGCCGACGTCGCCGAGCAGGCCGACGTGGGTCTCGCCCACCCTGGCCCCCAGCGCCACCGCCGCGTCCTCGACCACGTACAGGTCGTGCCGGCGGGCGATCTCGAGCAGACGATCCATGTCGACCGGCAGGCCCAGGTAGTGAACGAGCCCGATCGCCCGTGTCCGCTCGGTGATCAGACCCTCGAGCTGGTCGAGGTCGATGTTGCCGGTGCGAGGCTCGCAATCGAGGAACACGGGACGTGCGCCGCACAGCTCGACGGCGTGGGCGGTGGCGACGTGCGTCTGGGCCGGCACGATCACCTCGTCGCCCGGCCCGAGGTCGATGGCCAGGTAGCACAGGTGGAGCGCGGCCATGCAGGTGGCGGTGGCGATCGCGTGCGGCGCGCCGGTGAACTCGGCGAAACCGCGTTCGAACTCCTTGACCTTGGGACCGTGGGTCAGGGTGGTGCCGGCCAGCACATCGGCCACGGCGGCACGCTCCTCGTCGCCGATCATCGGGCGTCCGAACGGAATGGAGTGGACGGTGCTCATCGTGGCCAGGCTACAGGAGATATTCGACATCGACGGCGCCGCCGGACTGGAGAGCGCGCTCGATGGCCAGGCAGACGGACAGGCTGGCGAAGGCGTCCTCGGCCGTGACCCGCGCGCGCGCTCCGGTCAGGATCGACTCTACGAACGACTCAATCAGATCCCCTTTGCCGGCCCCGGGATAGGGGTCGTCGACCACGGTCACGGTGGCCTCCTCGGGCGGCGGTGCCGGGCGGTAAAGGGTGCCATTCGGCAGTCCGTTGACGAACGTACCGGCCGTCCCGTAGATCCGGACCGCGTGGAAGTGGAGCGAGACCGAGCCGAGGTTCGCGTTCACCTTGATCAGGGGCCCGGCGTCGGTTCGCATCAGCGCGGTCACGAAGTCGAAGTGCTCAAACGACGTGCCGGCAGTGGCGATCCGGTTGCCCTCGGCCGCCACCACCTCGGTGATACCCATGCCGCTCATCCAGGTCAGCAAGTCGACCATGTGAATGCCGCCGCCCAGCATCACCGAGTAGTACGGGATCCGGCCGCGCCAGCCGTCGGTCAGCTTATGCCGGCGGCCGTAGTCGTAGTCACCCTCCAGGTGGAACAGCTCGCCCAGCTCGCCTGCGGCGATCAGCTCGCGGACGCGGATGAAGCGGGGGCTCATCCGGAGCGGAAGGTTGGTGGAGAGCCGCAGCTCCGGCCGCCGGCGCAGGAGATCGGCGAGGGCAACCGCCTCGCGCTCGTAGAGCACGAACGGCTTCTCGGCGAAAACGTGCTTGCCGTTCTCCAGGGCCACGCGGATCTGCTCGAAGTGGGCATCGTCGTAGGACGCCACCGAGACGACATCGATCTCCGGGTCGATCAGCAACTCGTGCGGATCGGACGTCAGACGCAGCTCGGGATAGCGCTCGGCCGCCATGGCCAGCTTCGCCGGATCGATGTCGCACACCGCGACGACCTCAGCCGCGGGATGGGCCCGGTACCCGGCGATGTGCTGCTCGCCGACTCCCAGGCCGATGATCGCCGCGCGCAGCGCAGTCATGGGGCAACCGTCGGGGCGCGGGCCAGCGCCAGTACCTCGCGCCAGCCGTACTCCCAGTGCGGCCGCTCCATCGCCTCCAGGATGCGTTCGATCGCGGTCGCGTCCTCGGGCGTGTCGAGCACCAGCCGGACCTCGCCTCCATCGGGTCCGACCCCGTCGGCGCCCGCGTCGAAGTTCTCGATCACCAGCTCCGTCCGGCTCGCGGTAGAGGCCGGCGGTCACGTGCTCGCGATCCTCGGCGCCCAGCCGCGGAAGCGCCGCGCGCAGCGCAGCCACCGAGATCACCTCGACCGACTGGCCGCGGGGGAAGCTGCGCGGGCGGACGTTCGTGACGAGGTCGCGACCCCCGGCGGCGAACAGCCGCACGCCCCGGTCGACCAGCGCCTGGTCGAGCAGCGGGCTGTCGCCATTCACGCGGACGAACGCGTCGAGCTCGAACCGCTCCGCGGCCTCGAGCAGGCGCGCGGCCACGTCGTCGTGGGACCCGCGATGGCACGCGACGTTCACCTTGGCACACAACGCAGCGATCGCGTCGTCGTCGGCTTCCACCGACGTGGCGACGATCACGTTCGACACCGTCGAGGCGCGAGCAAGGCGCTCGAGCAACTACACCAGCGCCGGCCGGCCGCCCAGCGGCATCAGCACCTTGCCGGGCAGCCGGACCGAGCGGGCGCGCGCCTGGACGATCGCGGCGGCCGCGGCCTCGGCCACTAGGACGCCCGCTCGCAGAAGGCAAACAACGTGAACTTGGTGCTCGGCTCTCGCAGCCGCTCCATGCGGCGCAGCCGCAAACCGGCACGCTGGATCAGCAGGGCAAGCGATGCGGGTGAATACACGTGCAGGTGCTCGACGAAGAACTCCTCGCGGCCGGGTCCTTCCGACGACGCGGCCTCGCCGTCCGGCACCTCCACGTAGACGACACCGGTATCGCGCACCAGGTCGACCGCCCGCGCGAGCATGCCGACCGGATCCTGCACGTGCTCGAGCACCTTGTTGAAGGTCACCAGATCGAACATCCCGAGCGACTCGGGGGCCGTCTCGAGGAAGTCGGCCTGGATCGCCGTGACGCCGATCCGCTCGCGGATGTGCCGACAGGCACGGGGGTCGGGGTCGAGCGCGGTCACGGTCCAGCCAGCCTCGTGCATTCGAGCCGGGAAGACTCCCAGTCCACTGCCCACATCGAGGACGCTCCCCCGGGCGCTGAGTGCGTCGACGATCCGCGCGACGCGAAGAACGTTGTCCGAGCGGTCCGGCGGCAGCGCCATCACCCGGTTATAGGCCGCGGCGAGCTGAGTGCCATAGGTTGCGTCCACGTAGTCGCTCTCGTAGAGATGCGACAGGTCGAGCTCGGTGAGACTGACGAAGTGACCGCAACTGTCACAGCGCATCACCTCCCGGCGGTACGGACGGCCCTGCAGGTCGAAGTGAGTTTCGCCGGCCGGAGGCGCCTCGTATCGATGCCAGCGCTCGAGGCGGAACCCCCCGCACATCGGGCAACTGTCCCGATCGAGCCATCCCAGGGTGTCCAACTCCTGCTCGGCGAGGTAACTCTCGAGCAGCGCGTGGTAACCGTTCTCGCACAGCAGGAGCATGATCCTGCCATCACGCGCCCGCACGAGCACGGGACGCAGCCCGTTCGCGGGAAGGCGCCGGTTGAGCGACGGGAGAGGGTAGTAGCCCCAGGGCTTGCGCACGACGTCGTACTCGCTTCCGGAGTGCGTGCGGAAGGTGATCAGCTCGTCGTCCTCGAGCTCGACGTCGGCCACATGGGCGAGCTCGACGTCGCCCACCCGGAAGCGGCGTGGTGTCTCGAGCGCGCGAACGTTCACGCCGCGACCTCTTCGAGGAACAGCTTCGTGCAGACGATGTTGAAGAGCAGCTTGCTCTCGCTGTTGGCCAACGCGCGCTTGGCCAGCAGCGATTCGAGCTTGTCTCGCCGAACGATGTCGAACAGCGGAGAATCAGCCAGCAGCTCGGTGCGCACGGATGGGTCGGCGACGTCGAGCAAGCTGTGAATCGGTGCGTTGAACCCCACCTTGCGGCGGTTGTCGAGGATCAGGTCGGGCGCGATTCCCCTCATCGCCTCTCGCAGCACCGCCTTGGCCCGGCCATCGCGCACCAGGTGGCGCGTCGGGATCGCAGGTCGAGAACTCGAACAGGTCGCGATCGAGGAACGGCGAGCGGTTCTCGATCGAGAAGTACATCGCGTTCAGGTCGTCCTCGTGGAGGATCACCGGCACCGCCTCGGCGAACAGCTCGTTGAGCATCCGGTTGCGCAACAGGTTGACGTGAAACGGCTGCTCGCTGAATCCGCTCGTCGAAGCCGTTCGTCGAGGTACGTCGCGAACTCGTCGGCGTCGAGGTAGATGTGGCCGCGGAAAGCCGGGATCGCTCGACGAACAGGTCGGGGTCGCGAGAGGTACGGGTTGCGCACCAGCGGCCGGACGTGCTCCGACCAGGCCGAGCGCGAGCGACGCGTGGCGAGCGCCGGATCGGCGCGCACCTCATACAGGTAGGCGAGGTGGTGGTCGTAGTAGCCGGTGAACAGCTCGTCGGCCGCCGTTCCGCTGATCGAGACCCGGTAGCCGTGCTCGTGGATCGACTTGCATCAGCAGCCACTGCACGAAGTAGTGACCGTGTACACAGGTGCGTCGTGGTGGCGGACCAGGTCTCGCAGACGCGGCAGGAAGCCTGCCGTGTCGAGCGGAATCGGCGTGTGGCGCACGCCGAGGCGGTCGATCGCGTGCGTCGACCATCTCCTGCTCGTCGTAGCGCTCGTCGGAGTTGACGATCGTGAAGCCGTGAACGTCGTAGCCGAGCACCTTGGCGGCGATCGAGATCAGCGACAGCGAATCGACTCCGCCGCTCATGCAGAAGGCGAGCGGGACGTCGGACCTGAGGCGCAGCTCGACCGAGCGGATCAGGCGCTCGCGCGTGCCGGCTGCGGCCTCATCGAAGCTCATCTCGTCGTTCGACCGGCTCGCCAGGGCGCCAATAGCACATGTCGCTCCTCGCCTCGTCCCGATCCGATCGAGAGCACCGTGCCGGGCTCGAGCTCCTCCAGCCCGTCGAAGAAGGTCTCCCGGGACTTGTAGAGGGATCTTGTAGCCGTTGACCAGGTAGCGTTCGAGATGCCGGCGGTTGACCGGCAGCGTGCGGCCGATCAGGGCGAAGATGAACTTCGGCTCGGAGCCGAAGAACAGCCCGTCGCTGATCCCGGAACAGGTACAGCGGCTTCTCGCCGAAGCGGTCGCGGGACAGCAGCAGCGAACCGTCCCGCTCGTCGTAGGCGGCGAAAGCCCACATTCCCTCGCAGCGCGTCGAGACGCGTACCAGCCTCCACGGTCGAGCGCCGCGGCCAGCACCTCGGTATCGCAGGTCGTGCCGAACGTCTCGCCCTCGCGCTCCAAGCTGCCGCCTGAGCTCAACGTAGTTGTAGAGCTCTCCGTTGTAGGCAAGCCACGGTGTGGCCGCACCGCAGCGGCTGGTCCGACGCGGTGGTCGATGTCGATGATCGTCAGCCGCGTGTGGAGCAACTCCACGCGCCGCCCGTCGGCTGTCGTCCACGCTCTATGAGTCCCGTTGTCCGGACCGCGGTGGTGCATGAGCTCAAGCGCCCTTCCCACCCGAGCCGCGTCGAGCGGCTCCACCCCTACGAACCCGGCCAGCCCGCACATCGGCTCAGAGCTTCTGCGCCAGAACGCGGATGTCGCCGGAGCCGAACTTCTCGACGCCGAAGCGGTCTTCCGCGATGGCGTCGTGGTCGAAGTCGGTTGGAAACCCGCCGACCAGGCGCCGCACGTTCCCGAAGCCGTATGCCTCGAGTCGGGCCACAAAGTCCTCGTAGCTCGTGTGACGGTACACGGCGTTGAGGCCGTCGCCGAGGTGGTAGCGCTTGTTCGTCTCGACACCCATGAAGTCGAGCACCTCCAGAATCGCGGCGTGCGGAACCTCTCGCAGGATGTGGACCGACGCGTCCCACAGGTCGTGACCGACGCCGCCCGCACCGTCGGTATAGATCCAGAACCAGCCGGCCGGGCGTAGGACGCGTCGCACCTCCCGGTAGGCGGCATCCTCGTCGTCGAGATGGTGGAAGACGCCGTTCTGGATGGCAACGTCGAAGCTCGCGTCAGGCTCGCCACACTCGTAGACGGAGGCCACGCGGAAATCGAGTCGCTGCGGGCGGAACGCCCAAGCGGTTGCGCGTGGCGTTCGCGTACGCGATGGAAGCTTCCCCGTAGTCGATGCCTAGGCCTCCGGCCGCGCCGGCACCCAGGCACGCGTGCAGAAAGTTTCCGTGTCCGCAGCCGAAGTCGATGACTCGCTTGCCCGCCAAGAAGCCCTCGGCGAGACCGTTGATCTCGAGCCGATGGCGGTAGCGAGCGATGCGGTCCTCGTAGTCGGACTCCGAGAAGTTGACCCACAGGTCCTGGAAGAGATCATGGTGACGAGCTTCCATTCGCTCTCGGACGCGGCCGAGGGGGTCGGAGGGGCCCTCGATGAAGTCAGCCTCCCGCCACGCCTCGAGCTGCGACCGGGCGTCACCGACGAGCCGCTGGACATGCGGCCACGGATGCTCGGGGAAGTTGCGGTCGACCATGATCCGCTCCCACCGCATGTTCAGGAGAACCAGGGTGGTCACCTTCGCGATCACGTACATGCGGCTGTTCGGCAGCGCGTCGGCCGCTTGCTTCAAGCTCCTCCAGGTCCGCGAGATAGGACTTCTCGGCTATTTCGAGACGCGGCGTCAAGACCAGGACCAGTCCGGGATCAGGAAATCGTCGAGTTGCCAGACACCGTCCCGTTCCTTCCAGATGTCGCGGTTGCGAAAGCCGTCGGCGATCGCGTTGAACTGCGGCTCGTCGATGCCCACGTAGCGGCAAAAGGCGGCGATGTCGTCATGTGGTGTCTGGTCACCCAACTCGCGGACGATCTCGATCGCGCGGGCGCGCGTGATGCGCCCGTTCCGGATCTCGACGGCGAGATTGTCCCATGCTCGCGTGAACCCGAACTTGTGCCATTTGAGCCAATGGTGAATCGAGATGAAGTCGTCATCGATGTCGGCGTAGTGCCAGAACCCGGTGCGCGGCCGCTCGCCGGCGCGAAAGCCGTGGGCCTCGGCCACCTCGAATGTCCTCTGGGGATCCCACTCAAAGAACATGCCGAGGAAGATTGCTCGCACGTCCTTGGCGCGCAGCTCCTCATCGCTCGGTCCACGGTAGACGGCAAGATCACGCCGGGACAGCTCGGGGCCAATCCAGTCATCCGCCGTGGTCCCGTGCACCGCGCCGTACTTCTTGACCCATTCGCCGGTCAGCTCGAACGTGTGGGCATCCTCGGCGTCGCCAACGTACTCGAGCGCGGAGTTCTCGCCCCATACGAGCAGCGGAATCTCGTACCGAGCGGCCACGGTGGTCGGAATGTTGAAGATCGCGAGATGCATGGGAATCGCGGTCGTTCCATGGCGAGTGAGTGCCGCGAGCATGAAGCGTCGCTCGACGTCTGGATTGACGGTCACATCGACGTGATCGACCCCCAACTCGATCAGGTTCTGGAGATTCGCGGTTCCCACTGGAGTGCGACCGGGGCTTCGCCACGTCACCGCGAGCGGCTTCAGATCATGCTCCAGACAGGTGATCGTCTGCCAGGTCGAGTCCTTTCCTCCACTGACCGGGATGACGCAATCCCAGTCGCGGCCCTTCGCGCGAGCCTCGGAGACGATGTTACGGAACCGTTCACGGCGCGCGCTCCAGTCGATCACCGGCGCGACGCTCGAGTGCGACCGGCACGCCGAGCACACGCCATCGGCATCGATCTCGAGTCCAGGCCTGGTGTCGGGGAGGATGCAGTTGGCGCAGTACCGCACGCCGCGCAAGGGTAGCCCGAGAACTCTGGAGAAGCTCAGTGCGATCGCCCAGGCTCATCCCGCCAGGCGGCGGAGTTGTCGCGCCCATGCCTCGAGCCAGTCTCCCGGCACCGCAAAGCGCGCGAGGAACTCGGCACGGCACATCCGCACGTCGGGCGCGTCCCACCAGCCGTCGATGTCGTCGTAGACCGAGTCTATGTGCGACGCGGCGGACGCCGGGTCGCCGTGGACGATGCCCACCGCGCGGAGGCGCTCGAACAGGGGCTCGACCTCCTCGAGCAGCGGCCAGTGAGCTGGATTCCACAGGCCGACGGTCGGGGTGCCGACGACGATCGCCTCGATGAACGGGGTGTCGAGGTAGGGGATCACGGCCAGGCGCGACCTGGCCATCCACGCGACCGCTCCACCCCTCGGTCCACGCCACGGGAGACGTTCGAGCACTCCGGGCCGTGCGGGAAGCGCCATGGGGTTGGGAAACCGCTTCAGGGCGAGACGCGGGCGCAAGCGTGCCGGAAGGCGCTCCACCATCTCAGCCAGCATCCGAGCGATCTCATACCCTCGGTTGCCCAGGGGGTGACCGGCGAATCGTATGACGTAGACGTCTGGGGGCTCGAGCGCCTCGACCAGCGTAATCCGCGTGCCGCCGCGATGTGAGCCACGGATCCGTTCGAGATAGGGATGGGGAGTGGGGAGTACGTCCGGCCCCTGAGCTCCCCAGCTCAGAAACGGCGAGCCCGGCTCGATTTCCAGGCGCTCCTGCGCATTGACCGGCGACTGGAGGTACATGCCTCCATGCTGTACGAAGGCCAATCGCCGCCCGGCGGCCCGAGACCGTCCGAGAAAGTCGTTCTGTCGCTCGTCGAAGCTGTACGCGGCGACGAGGGCGTCGCGCGGAGGCCCGTACGCTTGCAGCGAATCCCGCCGCAACGAATCGAAGCTCTCCAGCAGCGATCGAGGAAGCAGCCAAGGCATCACCTGCACCGCCAGGGCCTCGAGGGGATCGGCCGCGTCCAGAGATTTCAGGCGAGCTCGGGTATCCATCTCCGCGGGTCGAACCGGAGTCGGCTCGCCCAGTCCGATGCGCGAGCGAGGCAGCGGAGCCAATCCGCCGACTCGGCCCTCCAGCCTGATCAGGTCGCGGGCACTGAGCGACGAGAGCCCGAGCAGGGCCAGTCTCCTGGCGGGCAGCAGAGCTAACGCCTCACGTACCGCGCGTCGCCCAACGGCGACAGCGAGCTCGCCCGCAGCCGGACGCGAAGCGCGCGTTGACGAGGACGTAGGAGCCACACCTACGGGCCGGGTGGTCGTAGGCAGACCCAAATGCGAAGCCAGGAGCGCCAGCAAACCGGCATTCCCCTCATCCGTGCGCAACCGTGACACGGCATTCGCCGTCGTCGCCGGCGGCTCCGGTACCGCCGGGGCGACCAGCGGAGCGCCCGGCGCGAGTGCCGATGCCGCGATGCAGAAGAGCCGGCGATCGGCCAGCGCCGAGAGGAGGTGCACGAGCCACGGCGCGAGCAGCGTTCGCCAGTATCGACGACTCTGCACCGGGCGGCCGGCCAAGCCATCGAGTGCCTCACCTAGCCGAGCCGCCAGCCGCTGCGTCACGTCCCACACCCAGGCCTCCAGCGTGGCGATCACCTCAACCGAGTCGTATGGGTTCGGCAGCACGATCCGACCGGCCGCGGCCGCCTCGTCGACCCACCAGCCGCACAGCGCGACTCCGGCCCCGGCAGCCCGCGGCAGGCGATCGGGCAGCACGATCTCGACCGCCGCGGCCCGCGTCGCGATCTCGCGTCGGGCCCGCTTCATGTACCGCGCCTCCAGCGTCTCAACGTCCATGGGCGGGGAAGCATGCCGGATGGCCGGCGAGGTCTGACTTCCCGTCGGTTATCGTCCGGCCGATGTCTGTTCCGGCGCCGCCCGGCACTCCGAGCTCCGAGGCCGGCGGACCGCTCCCGGTTGCACCGACGACCACCGTCGGTCGATCACTGGCCTGGCTGGGGAGCGCAACCGCCGTGCAGTTGGGAAGCGCCTTCCTGCTTGGGATCCTGATTCGCGCGATCTTGGGGCCGGTGCGCACCGGGGTGTGGAACTTCGTTGAAGTGTGGCGCCAGCAGCTGTCCTCGTTCTCGCTCGGCACTTCGGCGGCTGCCGATCGCGACATGCCCGAGCTGCGCTCGCAGGGCCAGCTGGCCCAGGAGAGCCTCGTACGGTCGGTCGCCTTCACGTTCACGATGGGAGAGGCCGCCGCCGTCGCGGTCGGGTTCTGGGCGTACTGGGTGTTCGCCTCGCCTGGGATGTCGGCCGTGCTGGCCCTGGGCTTGGGCCTCGTGCCGGTCATGGCAGCGCTCACCTCGTACGTGAGCCTCTATCAGCTGTTCCTCAAGAACCAGAAACAGTTCGCCCTCTATGCCTCCCTGCTGATGCTGCAGGCGGCAATCGACTGGAGCTCAGTCATATTCGTGCTGATCGGCGGGCTCGACCTGCTGTTCGTGGGCATGGTCGCCGGCTGGTTCGCTCGGGCTGCCATCCACTACACGGCAGTCCGACGCCGGCATCTGTTCTCAGTGCGCCTGACTCTCCCCAGGCAGGTGCTCTTTCCGATGCTCCGGTTCGGCCTCTCGATCACCGTCTGGTCGCTGATCAGTCAGCTGATGCTTAGACTCGACTCGCTGGTCCTCGGGATCGCGGTGGGGACGACGTCGCTGGGCCTTTACTACCTGGGCCCCCAGGTCGCCGCCGCCGCAGCCGCGCTCCCGCTGTCGCTGTCGATCATCGCCTGGCCCAACCTCATGGAGACGTACGGCCGGTCCGGTGCGGCGGGCCTCGAGCATCATTTGGAGCGCTACGTGCGGCCGGTCGGGCTAGTCGTCTCGCCGGTCTCCACCGCGCTTGGCGTGTTCGGACTCAACGTGCTCGTGGCCGGATTCCTCCCACGCTTCACTCCCGGGCTGGGCGCGATGAAGATCTACGTACTGACCGTGATGTTCGTCCACGTCGGCTCGCTTCTGCATCAGACGCTGGTGGCGCTCAAGCGCATCCGGCTCCTCGTCATCCTCACCTCGATCGCGCTCGTGCTCCAGGCCGCGATCCTCGCCGTGGGCACGGCCGTCGGCCTGACCCGGACCTGCGCCGCATGGTCCGCTGTTGCCGGTCAGGCCACGCTGTCGCTGTTGATGCTGATCGCTTCGTGCGTCCTCCTCCGCGTCTCGCGGACCAACGTGATGCGTTTTTGGGTACGCGTTCCGATCGGCTGGGTCGCGCTCATCGCGCTGGTCCTGGGGATCGACGCGCTCGCCCCGACCCCCCATGGCCTGGCACCGGCGATCGCGGTGACAGCGGGCGAGGTGGCCGCCTTCGCCGCCATCGGACTGCCGATCGCGCTGCTGCTAGATCGGAACCTGTTCCGCGAGTCCGTGGCGCTGTTCCGAGGGACCGGGCTGATGCCCCGCGCGCTGGTCACCGGGGGCGCCGGGTTCATCGGCGGCCATCTCGCCCATGCGCTGGTCGCCGAGGGCTGGCAGGTCGACGTCGTCGACGACCTCTCGACTGGACGCGCCGCCAACGTCCCGTCGGAATGCGAGCTGATCGAGGTCGACCTCGGCCGCGCGGGGCGACCGCGCGCCTGCCTGCCGGCGCGCTACGACGCGATCTGCCACCTGGCCGGGCAGTCCTCGGGTGAGAAGTCATTCGACGATCCCGAGCGCGACCTCGATGCCAATGCTCGCTCGACCGTCGCGCTGGCGGCGTGGGCGCGGGAGCAGCGCGTTCCGCTGCTCGTCCACGCCTCCTCGATGGGCGTCTACGGCGACGTCGCCCGCCATCCGGTGGACGAAGCGCACCGAGCCGCGTCCGATCTCGTTCTACGGCGCCTCCAAGCTGGCCGCCGAGCACGCGCTGGCGGTCGCGCCCGACGTGCGCGGCGATCTCGCTGCGGATGTTCTCGATCTACGGACCCGGGCAGGACCTGGAGGAGATGCGCCAGGGCATGGTCTCGATCTTCCTGTCGATGGCGCTCCGCGGCGAGCCGATCGAGGTCCGTGGACCTCTGGATCGCGTTCGAGACTTCGTCTATATCGAGGATTGCGTCGACGCGTGGCTGCGGGCGCTGGCCAGCCCCGAGGCCTCCGGTCCGTTCAACGTCGGCACCGGGCGTTGGCACCTCGATCCGCTCCCTGCTCGCCGAGATGCTGGATCTGCTGGGCGCGCCCGACCATCCGGTCGTCGAGGTCGAGACGCAGGACGCCCGGGCGACCAGTTCGCGCTGTCGGCGTCGACCGCTCGGACCCGGCAGGTGCTCGGCTGGAGCGCGCGGACCGAGCTACGGGAGGGCCTGGAGACGATGCTAGCTTGGGCCCGTGCCGCAATCTCCTGATCGGTTGCGCGTCGCGATCTGCGGCGCCGGCATGCGCTCGCGCCGGGTCTGGCAGCGGCATCTCGCGGAGCTGCCTGGGTTCGAGCTGGCCGGCGTGATGGATCCGGCCGCCGGCTGCGCTGGAGGCGTCGGTCGCGACGGGTCACGTCGATCCAGAGCGATGCTTCACCGATCTCGAGCGAGATGATCGCATCGACCCGGCCCGATGCCCTGCTCGCCTGCCCGATCATCGCGCGCGCACGGCTGGGCGGTGCGGACGGGCCTCGAGGCCGGCCTCCCAGTGCTGGTCGAGAAGCCGTTCATGACCGACGTGGCCGAGGCGCGCGAGCTGGTCGAGCTCGCCGAGTCGCGCCGGCTGCCGGTCGGCGTCGTGCAGAACTGGCGCACGCGGAGCGCCGGACAGGCCCTCAAGCGCGCGCTCGACGAGGGCCGGATCGGCAGCGTCTCGCACATCGTGTTCCGGTACCTGCGCGATCGCGAGCAGCCGCACCTGCCCGAGTACCTGTTCGACGAGCCCGACCCGATCCTGTGGGCGATGGGGGTCCATCATCTCGATCTGTTCCGCTACGTGCTCGGCGAGGAGATCGTGCGGGTCGAGGGCCGCGCCGCCCGACCCGACGTGGAGCCGCTACCGCGTGCCTTCGATCAACGACCTGTGGCTCGAGACCGACGGCGGCGTCGTCATCTCCTACGTCGCGTCGTTCTCCTCCCGCAACGCGCACATCCCGCAGGAGTCCCTTCAGGTCGAGGGGGAGCTCGGGACCATCTACAACGACAGCGATTACTTCGAGCCGCCGCTGTGGCTCTCGCTGCGCGGTCAGAAGGATGACCCGATCGACCTGACCGCCGACGTCAGCGCCGCCGATCGCGAGTACCAGCCGCAATACGACATCGCCGACATCGCGATCCTGCAAAACTTCCGCTCCGCCGTGATGCAGGGGACACCGCTCATCGCTTCCGCCCGCGACAACCTGGGGACGCTCGCCGCCATCGACGCGGCGCGGACCGCGATCGCCGCCGACCGCGTTGGCTGACTTCTCGACCGACGCGCCGATCGCCGACGTGCCGTGCCCGTTCGGGCACGGCGGCGTGCGCCGGCGAATCGTGGACACCGTCTGGGAGGCCGAGGGAGCCGCCGAGTACCAGTGCTCCGAGTGCGAGATCGTGTTCCTGCACCCGATAATGACCCCCAAAGAGGAACGGGAGTTCTACGAGGGCAAATTCGCGGAGTACATGGCGGCGCGTGGACAGGCAGGCGGCGCGGACCCCGAGCAGAGCTTCGAAAAGTGGAAGCTGGAGGGCGAACGGCGCCGGGCGCTGCTCGAGCCCTGGCTGCGCTCCGGGATGCGCGTGCTCGAGGTCGGCTCGGCCACCGGCTTCCTGCTCGACGCGATCCGACCCCACGTGGGCGATGCGCTGGTCGGGATCGAGCCGGGGGACGCGTTCCGCGAGTTCTCCCGGGAGCGCCTCGGGATCGAGGTGTATCCGGTGCGGGATGCCGTGGCCGATCGCCGCTTCGAGCTCCTGCTCGCCTACTACGTCGTCGAGCACATGCGAGACCCGGTGGGCGAACTGAGCAAGTGGCGCGAGTTGCTCGAACCCGGTGGCCACTTGGCGATCGAGGTCCCGAACGTCGACGACGCGCTGGTCCGCTACTGGGGCGTGGAGGCGTTCGACCGGTTCTACTGGCAGAAGGCGCACTACTTCAACTACTCACACCAGACGCTGACCATGGTGTTGAAGATGGCGGGGTTCGAGGACGTCGAGACCATCCCTGTGCAGCGCTATGACATCTCCAACCACGTCCACTGGCTATGGAAGGGCAAGCCCGGCGGGCTCGGCGTCTACACCGAACTGCTTGACGAGCGAGTGAACGCGGAGTACGCGCGAGTGCTGCGGGAGCGGTGGCTGTGCGATACGGTTATGGCCGTCGCGACGCGTTCGTGATCCGCACCGACACGAGGGTGATCCAGGGCACGATCCGCCCATCGCGACCGGTGATCTCGAGATTCAGCTGGGCGTAGCCGTGCGGCGGCACGGTTACGATCCGGGTCACCGGCATCGCGTGCTGCGGCACCAGGCTCGCCGCCGTCAGGACTGCATCTCCGTAGGCCCGCCCGAAATGGATCCGGCACGGGCAGTCAGCGGGCGCCGCGGACGTCCGCAGGGTCAGGCTGACGCGCTCTGAGGCGACCGCGTCGGCACCAAAGACCCGCAGAAACGGGCGTGATCCCGGCACAAGCCTCGAGTACTGGTCGACACCGTTCGTGCCGTACAGCAGCGGCGCGCCGCGCGCAACCCTGTAGACGACGAAGGTTCCGCCCTTCAGCTCGACGATGGGCCCACGCAGAGCAAAACGAGGATCGCTTATGAGCTTGATCAGGTAGTTCGCACCGTCGAGGCCAAGCAGCCGTCCGTGCGACAGATCCTGCCGCAGGGTCGTGACAAAGCCCTGGCCAAACGGATCATCGCCGGGGAAGACAAATTCCCGTTGCACGGTCTTATTCCAGAAGGCCGGCTGCCACCAGGTCCACCAGGTCTCGACTGGCTCCTGCTCCGCAAAGGGACCATTTGGCGCGATTACGAGTCCGACGTCCGCCGAGGAGGGCACCAGGCGATCGATCCAGGTCAAGGATTCCGGATGGCTCGCCGGGATGTTCGAGTAATCGTGGTACAGCTTGGTCATCACGTAACCGGTGTTCGCCACGCCGTAGGCCAGCAGGGGCAGAGTGAGCCCGAGCAGTACGTACGGCGTGCCGAACCGGCGGCGTGCCGCGAACACCAGGAGCACGAACGCAGACGTGATCAGCGCGAGAAGGATCCTCGGGTCGATCTGTGGCAGTCCGATCGCGTGGGTGAACCCGTGACTGTCACCGACGAACGCGTGGTGAATTGCGAAGCTAGGGTCGATGATGTCGACCGTTGGCGAGTCATGAAGGCCAACCATGACCACCATCCAGACGACAAGCGCAGAAACGATGGAAAGGGAGAGGAGGGAGCTGCATCGATCGACGACCCACGCAGCGGCGCCGGTGAACAGAAGCGGCGCGAAATAGAACATGTACCGGTCGGTTGTGCTGCCGCCGAGGAAGCGCGTATCGAACGAGCCTACGAGCCACAGGAAGACCGGCAGGGACACCAGCAGGATCACGGCGAAGGCATGCCGCGATGCATCGCTCGGCCTGAAGGCGCGCGCCGCTGCCCACGAAACTGCAAGCGTCAGCGGAACGATGCCGATCCCGATCGTGACGCCGTCGAGTTCTTTAAACGCGGCGGTCAGTGTCCCTGCCGGCACCAGTGGCCCGCGCACCGGCGTGATGTAGGCGCCGAGAACGCTCTCCAGTGATCCGGTGAAAACCAAGCCGAGCACGACCACTAGTACGAGCCCTGCGAGTGCCCATAGAACGAGGTGCACCCGCAGCGTCTGTCGCAGCGCGCTATGCAGGTCCGCACGAACGCGGGTTCTGCGACTGCGCGCCGCGGCGGGTACGACATCGTGCAGGAGCATCGCGATGACCAGGATCGGAGCCAGCACCAGGAATTGGGTACGGGCAAAGGAGGCAAGCGCGATCGCGCCCATAGCCGCGGCGTCACGCCGCGCGGTGGGAGCGGCCAGACACCTGACCATCGCCAGAACAGCCCACGCAAATACGGGGTAAGCAACCACCTCCGTCATGACCAGACCGGCCAAGACCATCCACGGCACCGCCACGCTAAGCGCGGCCACGAGGTACGCGGCCAGCCGGCCGAGATTGAGCTCGCGCGCAAGCAAGTACGCGGGGATGGCGGTGCTCGCTAGTAGGAAGGCATACACCGTGTGGGAGGTGTAGTAAGCCTGCACCATCCCGAGCCCACCGAACATGCGGCGCGGAGATCAGTGGCAGCAGCTGCGCCCACGAGTTGAAGTAGAAGTCGTGTATATCCGACCGGCGGTCCGGTTTTCCAGATCTCGATCGACTGCTTCACGTAGCCGAGTTCATCGGGCATGATCGAGAAGCTGTGGACAGACCGCGTGAACAGCGCGGTCACGGTGAACGCGACGGCGACGATGACCAACAACGGAACGGCGGCAAGGCGCCCGCTCACGGTGCGCAGCCGGCGCAAGCTCGGAGAGCCGCCCGAGCCGACCCGGCATCGGCCGGAGTCGCCCTGCGACCGGACGTTCGTCAAGCATCCAGCACTGCTTTCAAACGCATCGCGGGCCAGCGTACTGCAAGGACTCCGGACGCCTTCACTGCAGCCTGGTACCAATCCACGTAACGGCCACAGGCGGCGCGCAGAGGCACAACTGTCCGCGTCCACGGGCTCCGCACCGCGGCCAGTGCGCTGGTGAACGCGGCCACCGTGCCGCCGGTGATGCAACGAGGGCTTCAAAGCCCTGATCGTGACCTGAAGCGGAGCACCCGACGAGACCACCGGGCCCGACCGCGAAGAACGGTCCAGGACGGTCCAGGTAGGCCGGCATCCGCCATCGCTCGCCGCCGGCGTCGATCTCGACCGGCATCGCGCTCGAGGTATTGAAGCGAGAGGTCCCATCGGCCGGCCGGCAGGTGCAGCGATACCGTCGCCGGGTTGCCGGGCTTGACGGCCGGCAGCGTCGTGACCACCGGCAGCGGCCATCACCGCCGCCACGCCGCGCCGCCGGCTGAGCGCTCGGGCCAGCGGGTCGCGGCAGTTGAGCACCGCGCCGGGCGCGCTCGACGCCTCCAGGACCCGGCGAGGCTGGACCGACGCCGACGCGCTCCCACAGCTCGTACATGCGGCAGTCGCCGGACCAGCACGAACCCCGGCGGCGTCTGGCTGGCATACGTCGGTGTTCGACGTCACCACCCAGCGGAAGCGATTGATCGTCGACGGATCCACCGAGTCGAAATCGGTCGGCGAGCCGTACACGAACGGTTTGTTGGGCCGAGCGGCCGCCTGGGCCATCGAGACCTCGTTGCTGGCCAGCGCGCTCATCTTCGAGTCGCTGAACAACCACGCCGCGTAGTCGGTGTTGCCGAGGAAGAGGACGGTCTGTCCGCGCGTCAGCTTGGCCAGGGACGTGAGCTCCGAGGTCGACTCGGGCGGCCACACGGGCTCGGTGCGGAGCGCCTGGACGCTCGAGTAAAGCGCCAGGAGCCACGAACGCAGCGGCTGCCACCAGCCGCGTCGGGTCGAGCCCAGCCCGGCTGCGGGCCTCGCGGCGTGCCCAGCAGGCCGCGCAGGCCCAGTGACGGCCACCACCGGACCGGCGATGACCAGCGCCTTGGCCGTCACATACGGCGACTGGGAGCCCTTCGAATACCAGTAGACGAGCGCGCACGCCGCGACCGCGGCGGGCAGCGCGAACTCGCGCCGGCTGATGGCGACGATGAGCCCGAAGACCAAGACTGCGAGGGCGAAGGCCGACAACTCGCCGGCGTGGAAGACGTTCGTCGGAATCAGCCGGAAGTCCGGGCTGGTCCAGATGCCGAGCGCTTCGTAGGGCGACAGCGGGTAGGCCAGGTTGCCCAGGTTCGACGACGGAATCGCGCCCGTGCCAGCCGCCGAGACGCCGATCGAGCCTGCGAAGTTCAGGATCCGCCCGGCGCTCGGCGCCAGCAGGAGCGACGAGCACCCCGCCGGCTGCCGCCACCGGCGCGAGCAGGGCGCGCAGCTCCAGTCCGCCAGTCCCGCCGCCGGCCCGTGACCCGCAGATCGCCTCGCCGGCTAGCCAGAGCGCCAGCGTCAGACCCAACCAGGCGACCGCGGGATAGCTGTAGACATAGATCGCGCCGGCGGCCAGCACGGCGACGCGGGAACCAGGCCGCCACACCGGGCGCGCGGTCGAGGTCGCCCATTCCTCGCGCACCTCCTCCAGCTGGAGCACGAAGGCCAGGAGCAACACGGCGAGCAGCGGCTCCTTGAACGCGCCCTCGGCGTAGTAGGCGGCGACCAGGTAGAACAGGGCGGCGAGCACGCCGGTGACGACCCGCTTCCAGCCGGCTTCGCCGCGCAGCGCGGCCGACCCCACCAGCGCGATGATCACGAGCGTCGCGATCAGCAGTGCGGTGAACCCGAGATCCAGCCGCAAGCCGAGTCCCGAGCCCAGCGCATCGACCAGGCTGTGCGGCCCGAGCGGGTAGCCCGGCTGGAAGGCCCCCGTACCGCGCGGCGACCGCCGGCGAGCGGAGCTCTCGCCGCCCACAGCAGATGGGCGGAGGTGTCGTTGTCGAAGCTCACGCCGGGGAGCCCGACGTGCCATTGGCCAGGAACGGAATCGAGGCGCCGACCGCCGCCAGGACTCCCGCCGTCGCTGGGACGGCCAGACCGCGAACCATCGCCAGTCCCTCGCGCCGGCGCCGAACCGCCACCAGGACGGCGGCGGCCACGATCAGGGCCAGGACGGCGACGGCAGCGGTGACCGCCCGCCCCGGCAGCTTGATCGCCACGTCCGCGAGCACGATCAACAGCGACAGCCCGACCGCCGGAGCCGCGGCGCGGCAGCGCAGACCGAGGCTACGAAGCGCTTCGCCGACCAGGACCGCTCCCGCGACGAGCAGCGCGGCACTACCGAATACGGCGAAGCGTCACGACGGGAGCGCGGTGCCTGGTCGGGGGAGTTCCGGGTCGCGTTCGGCGGGGAGTTCTCGATCACCCTCCCCGTCGGGCGCCGGCTGGAGCGCGGGCTGCTCGGAGCGGCGCAGGCCCGCCAGCCACCGGGCCCGGTCGAGCGCCGCGACCCGGCGCAGCTCGGCGAGCTGGGCATTCAGGTCCTGGAGCGCGTCGAGGATGCCCGCGTTTACGTCCTGCTGATGGCGGACGACCGGCATGATGACCTTCATGGCGGCGCTGCGGACGAGGTCGCGCGCCGGACGGCGCCCCTGCTCCTGGGCCATGTCCGGGCCGCGCTCGATTCGCTCACGCAGTCCGGCCACCCACGACGGATCGCGCCGCGTCGGATCGCCCGCCCGTCTGGTACGCCCGCTGGCCCGGATCGCCTCGAGCCGCCGGCCCATGATCTCGCCGGCGGCCTCGAGCGAGTGGCTGCGCCGGATGCTCCGAGCCGCGCTGGCCCCCAGTTCGCGCGCGCCCGCCGGGTCGTCGAACACCTTTCGCATCAGCGCGGCGGCGTGGTCGACGTCGGGGTCCGCCCACTGCCCTTCCGGGGGGTAGGGCCCGGCATCGGCACCGATCGCCGTCAGCCGATAGTCCACGAGCAGGCTGTTGGAGGGGTTCATGAAGTCGAGATTGCCGGAGTACCCGGTGGCGATCACCGGCTTGCCGTGGTACATGGCTTCGGCCATTCCGAGGCCGAACCCCTCCGCCCGGTGAAGCGACACGTAGCAGTCACACGACGCGGTCAGGCTGTTCTTCTCCGCAGGTGACATGTAGCGATCGACGATCTGGATGTCCGGATGGCGCGCCGCGGCCGCCCGTAGCTCGGCATGTCCGCGCGGATCGCGTTCGGCGTTGATGCACTTCAGGACCAACCGTGCACCCTCGAAGGGCTCGAACGCACGCACGAACGCGTCGACCACCCCCAGCGGATTCTTGCGCCTGAACACGCTCAGATAGTCGAAGGTGAACAGGAACTGGACGCCGTCCTCGGGTAGCCCGAGGTCGGTGCGGGAGAGCGGGACGAGCGGCGGCGGTTGCACCGGAACCCGAATGGTGTGCACCGGAACGGTGGCCACCGGCCTGAGCGCGTCCGCGATGTGGGGCGTCGGCGCCCACACCTCCTCGACACACGAGAAAGCACCGCTGAAGCGCCCCGGGAAGCTCGCGACCTCCCAGAACCAGACCCCGACCGAGTACCGCCCCACGAAGAAGTCCTCCCCCACCTCCTGCGCGAACCCGGGCAGCATGTCTGCGTTGATGCAGATCACGTTCACCGGAAAGGGTGCGTCCTCCGGTCCCACGGTCATGTACGAGTGACCCTGGCGGCTGAGCGGCACGAACTGTCCGTGCACCGGCACCACGGGCAGGTCGGCCGCGTCGAGTGCGTCGACGATCTGCCGTGCCACCTCGGCGACGCCGAGCTCCGAGCGGAAGTAGCCGACGACGTTGACGCCCCAGGGAGCGTTACGCAGCGGGGCCGGCAGTTCCCGCCCCGGCGCGGTGGCCAACTCCGGGCTGGTGCTCGCGGCGGCCTGACCGGTCTCGGGCTCCCCCAGCACCCGTCCGAGCAACGGAACCTGACCAGCGCCATGCTCCCGGGCCCAACCGAGCAGCTTTGGCCCGTCGCTGCCGGCCAGGTCCGGATAGGCGTCCTGCAGGTCCGGGCGCTGTTCGTAGACGTGGGCCAGCACGCGGTTGACCCCGGGCGGCGCACCCGGCGCGGTCCTCGCCAGCCACTCCAGGAAGCTCGTCATCCCGGCGGGGGTGAACGGGGATGCGGCGTCGCCCCGCTCCTCGGCGAAGCGGTCGTACAGGTCGCGCGTCAGCTCGTCCGGCTGGGTGCCGTCGCCCCAGGTGGCGTAGCTGTACGGCCAATCGCGGCTGGTGCGGTGGCCGGCCCCGAGCAGCTCCGACGCGTACCCGGCAAGCAACCCCTCGAGTGCGGGGTCGCCGGCCACCTCGATCCGGTCCTGGAAGCGACTAAGGGTCAGTGGCTGCTCCGGATCGAACGCACTGAAGTGGAAGAACCCGAGCGGGCGCCCGTTCACCGTGTACTGCTCGCCGTCGCGCTCCAGTCGCCGGCTGGCCAGGTTCCAGTAGGCCACGTTGTACTGCGGGTCGCGCACCACCGCGTAGTCGTCGAGGAACCCGGGCGCGAGGTCGAGCCAGCGCTGGTCGACGAAGTAGCCGGACGCCGGATCGACCCGGCAGTCGATCCGCAACCGTTCGGCCCACCAGTCGAGCACGCGCTCCACGTCGGCCCGCGGCGCCACGGTGGCGTAGCCGAGGTTGTAGACGCCGGCCTTCATGATGTCGAGCTGGCTGGGGGATCGTCCGTCCGGCGGGATCGCCTCGGTGTTGTGCGGGATGAGGACCATGCCGTGGTCAGCGGCCAGCTCGTCGAGCCGCTCGAGCCGGTCGTAGACCCTGATGTCGGGGTCGAGGTAGGTGACCGGTGCGTTCGTCGCCCCCATCAGGTGGCGCAGCAACCACGGTTTGACCGCGGTCGAGAGCTCGAGCACGCTGTACCGCGCGGCCATCTGGTTGAACGGCGCGCAACCGATGTCCGCCGGGGTGAGCACTTCGAACGGCTCGTCCGCAGGATCGATGTACCCCTCGAAGTCGTCGATGAGCAACGTCCAGATGCGACCGTCGGGATGATGCGTCGCCAGGGACTGGGCCAGGACCCGCGCAAACGCGACGTAGTTCTTGGCGATCACCGTGCAGAAGTTCAAGCTGCGCACGGTACCAGCGCCTATCCTGGCGCCCGATGTCCAACGTCCTCGTCCTCGGCGCCCACGGGATGCTGGGAAGCATGGTGGCCCGTGTCCTGGCCCGGGATCCCGAGCTGCGAGTTTCGACCGCGGCGCGTGACCGGTTCGACGTTCGGCGTGACGCGGTCGGAACGCTGCTCGACCGCGACGCGATCGACTGGATCGTCAACGCGGTCGGCGTGACCAATGCACGTATCGATGAGCGGGTCGGGGAGTCGATCGAGGACGCGATCGCGGTGAACGCCCTGTTTCCGTATCGCCTGGCGGCCGAAGCCGCGCAGCGTGGCCAGCGCGTCGTTCAGATCGCCACCGACGGGGTGTACTCGGGCGACCGCGGCCCCTACGACGAGTCGGCCGAGCACGATCCTCGCGACGTGTACGGGAAGACCAAGTCACTCGGCGAGGTGCCCGCCGAGAACGTCTGGCACCTGCGCTGCTCGATCGTCGGCCCCGAGCCCGGGAGGCCCAGATCGCTGCTCGGGTGGGTGCTCGGCGCCTCGAGAGGCGCCGAGCTGACCGGCTACGACGGGCACCGCTGGAACGGGATCACGACGCTTCACTTCGCCCGACTCTGCGCCGCGATCATCGGCGGCGCCCAGGTGCCCAAACTCCAGCACGTGGTCCCCGGCGACAGCCGTGAGCAAGGCCGAACTGCTCGAACTGGCGCTGAACGCCTTCGGTCGGAACGACGTCGCGGTAAAGCATGTCCCGGGACCGGGAGCCCCGGTCGACCGGACGCTGAGCACGCGCGATCCGGCCGCCAACCAGCGCCTGTGGCGCGCGGCCGGCTACGAGCGGCCGCCGACTATCGAGGCCATGCTGAACGAGCTGGCCGCTACCGACAGCGCGAGTCAGCTCGCCGGCGCCCGCTGACCGCGGTCCGCTATTTTTCGCCGCTGCCATGCCCCAGCGCCACGTGATGCTCATCCTCGGGATCCGGCCCGATCTGATCCGGGCCAGCCGCATCCTGCACATGCTGCACGAGCAGGACCAGGTCAAGTTCACCTTCGTGTGGTCCGGTCAGCATTACGCGGACAACCTCAAGGACGTCTTCATCCGTGACCTCGACCTGCCCAGTCCGGACATCGAGCTGGGCGCAGGGGGTGACACGGATGCGGCCACCGTCGGCTCGGTGATCGAGCGCCTGTCGAACCTGCTCACCGAGCAGCGGCCCGACGTGGCCGTGTTCCTCGGCGACACCAACACGGTGATGGGCTGCATCGCGGCGGCCCAGCAGAACATCCCGGTCGTGCACATCGAGGGCTGCATGCGCTCCTACGACTGGCGCATGCCCGAGGAGAAGTACCGCACGATCATCGATCACACCTCGGATGTCATCTACACCTACTTCCCGGAGTACAAGGAGCAGGGTGTCCGCGAGGGACTCAACCCGCGGAACATCGTGGTGATCCAGAACCTGATCGTGGATGTCCTGAATCACTATTACTTCGACCGCATGGACGAGTACAAGGCGTACGCCGACGACGCCTTCTTCGCCGAGCGCGGGATCGAGCGGGATCGCTTCTACCTGATGACCTGCCACCGCCGGGAATCGGTCGAGTCACCCGAGCCGCTGCGCGCGATCCTCGACGTGGTGGCCGCGAGTCCGTGGCCGGTTTACTTCCCGGCCAGCTACCGCACGCAGAAGCGCCTGAAGGACTTCGGCTTCACCGTGCCGTCCAACACCACGATGGTCGATCCGATCGGCTACCGGGAGCTGCTCGCCCTGCTGGGCAACTCGCGCGGCTCGCTGACCGACTCGGGCACGGTGGTCGAGGAGACCGCGGTGATCGGGGTGCCCTCGCTCCAGATCCGCAAGGCGACCGAGCGCCCGCAGGTGTACGACTGCGGATCGAGCGTGAAGTTCGACCCCGCCAGGCCCGGGGACTACCCGGCCGACCAGCTCTACGGGAAGCTCGAGCGCCTGCACGGGAAGACCTTCGAGCACAACCTGGGCGACGGTCACGCCACCGAGCGGCTCGTCGAGGATCTCCTGCGCCGCGTCACCACCGACACCATCCGCGGCCACCGTCCGGAGGACTCGCACATCGACATCTCGCGCTCCTACCGCGAGGACGGGCTCCCGCCGGTGTGAGGACCCCCGCACAGCCCGGGGGCGGATGGCCTTCCCTCGGCGTCGTCGTACCGATCTACAACGAGTCCGCGAGCATCGAGCGAGCCTGCCGCGAGGTTGTCGACGCGGTGAGACGGTACGACGGCCGCGTCGTTGTGATCGCGGTCGACGACGGCAGCGCCGACGACAGCGCGGAGATCGTCGCTCGCCTGGCCGGCGAACTCGAAGAGCTCGAGCTGGTTCGCCACGAGCAGAACGCCGGCTACGGCGCCGCGCTGCGGACGGGAGCCCACCGGGCGCAGGAACTGAAGCTGGACTACGTGGCGTTCATCGACAGCGATCTCACCAACCCCCCGTCGGACCTCCTGAAGATCGGCCAGCTCGCCCAGCAGGGGCATCCGTACATCAAGGCCTCGCGGTTCGTGCCGGGCGGCGACATGTCCGCCGTTCCATTCGCCCGCCGCATCGTGTCGAGAACCGGCAACGTCGTCGCCCAGACCCTGTTCGGGACCGGCGTGCGCGACGTCACCAACGGCTTCCGGGCCGGCCGCACCGACCTGATCTGCTCGTGGCCGACCACCGAGCGGACGTTCGCGGTGATCGTCGAGGAGTTCTCCTACGCCCAGCGGGACGGCGTGGTGCCGGTGGAGTTCCCCACGTCGCTTTCGTCCCGGACCGGCCAGCAGCGCGGCTCCGCCTTCTCGTACAGTCCGGAGCTGATCCGGTCCTACCTCCGTTACCCCTTGCGCGCGTTTCTGCGGCGCGCGCATCTGACCAAATAGGAGCTGACGTTGTCCGACACCTGTCGTGGCTGCGGCGAGGCAGCCGTTCGGCCGTTCCTCGACCTGGGCTCGCTCCCGCTGGCCGGCGGGTTCCTGCGCGGCCCGGACGAGATCGCGGCCGAGCAGCGCTACCCGCTGCTGATCAGCGTGTGCGACAACTGCAGCCTGATCCAGATCGTCGACCCGGTCGATCCGTCGGTCCTGTTCGGCGACTACGCGTTCGCCACCGGCACCGTGGCCGGCCTGGTCAAGCACTTCGACGGCTACGCCGCCTGGATCAAGGACCGGTTCGACCCGGGGACCGTGATCGAGTTCGGCGCCAATGACGGCACGCTCGTGGCTGCGCTGACAGAGCGAGGCATCCGGGCCATCGGCGTCGATCTGGCGCCCAACATCACCGAGATGGCACGCGAACAGGGCCGCGACGTCCTCACCGGCGCGTTCGGCCCCGAGATGCTCGACCAGCTGCGATCGCGCGTGCCGCACGCCGATCTGGTCACTGGCTCGAACGTCTTTGCCCACAACGCGCAGCCCAGTGCGATCCTCGAGACGGCCGACGCGATCCTCTCCGACGACGGCATCCTGTGCCTGGAGGTCATGTACGCCGGTGACCTGCTCGAGCAACTCCAGTGGGACACGCTGTATCACGAGCACCTGACCTTCTACTCGCTCGCGACGCTGGGCCGGCTGCTGCGGCGCTACGGCTTCGAGCCGGTCGATGCCGAGCGGATCCCCATGCACGGCGGCTCGCTGCGCCTGGCCGCCGCCCGCACCGGCTCGCGCTCGATCAGCTTCCGCGTCGTCGAGCTCTCGCAATGGGAGCGACAGGTCGCGCTGAACGATCCGGCCACCTGGGACAGATTTGCCGCCGACTGCCGCCGGCGGATCGACGCGTTCGGCGACACCATGCGCCACCTGTCCGAGAGCTCGGAGATCTGGGCCTACGGCGCGGCCGGCAAGGCGACCATGTGGGTCAACATGTGCCAGATGGACTACCTCGGGGCCGTGGTCGACGCCTCCCCCCTGCGCGCCGGCCGGCTCATGCCGGGTACCCACACGCCGATCGTCAGCCCCGAGGAGTTCAAGCGGGCCGACCCGGACTACGTGTTCGCCTCGGCCTGGAACTATCTGCCGGCCATCCGGGCCAACGAGCCGCAGTACGACGGCTACTGGATCGTGCCGCTCCCGGAGATGCGCGTCTACTGAAGGCGCGCCAGCCTCGGCGCGAGCTCAGAACCAGGCGATGCCGAGCGTGTGAAGTCGCGCCCGGAACAACGTCGCCGCGTAGCCGCCCAGCTCGTTGCCCAGCCGGAACTTCGATTGCTCGCGCAGCATCGGCCCCGTGGGCCCGCCCGGCACGCGCTCGATCTTGCCACCGGCCAGCAGCACCTTGAAGGTGATCTCCGAGCAAACCGACATGCGCCGTGCGGTCAGCCCGAGCGCCTGCACGAACGTGCGGTTGAAACCGCGAAAGCCGTATGTGCTGTCCGGGATGTCCACCCCGAGCAGCAGGCGGATCGCTCTGCGGTAGATCGTCTGGTAGAGCACGAACTGGCGCGGCAGGTGAACGGTGCCGTCGCGGGCGTCGTAGCGCGAGCAGAGGACGAGGTGGGCGCCGCGGCGGAGCTCTCCGACCATCTTCGGGATCAGCTCGAGCGGATCGCGGGCATCCGGGATCACCAGAAAGCAGAACCGCCCCTGGGCGTAGGCGACGCCGAGGCGCACCAGCGAGCCGAAGCCGCTGCGGGCCCGGTCGCGCACGAGCACGCGGATGTGCAGCAGCGGATAGCGGTCGGCCAGCTCGGCCGCCCGAGCCAGCGTGCCGTCTTCGCTGCCGGCGTCGACGATCAGCACCTCGGCGGCCGCGCCGGTGCTGGCGATGACCCGGTTCAGCCGCTCGACGGTGACGCCCAGCGTCGCCGCGTCGTTCAGCGTCGGGATGACTATCGACGTCTCGAAACTCACCGCTCTGTCACTTGCCAGGGGTCCCAGTAGCGAGCGGGATACCTGACGTCGTCCTTCAGTGTCTCCTCGAGCGAGGCGTCGGAGAGGTACATGAGCTTGGTCTGCGGCAAGAGCGCCATCGCGCCGTTGGCGTACCCGGCGGGCACCTCCAGGATGGCCGGGTGATCGGCGTCGAGCGTGAACCGGTGCACGGTCGCCTCGGTCGATGGCGAATCCCAGTCGTCGATGGCCACGCAGCACGCGAGCGCCGCCCCGGCCAGCGGCATCACCCATTTGCGCTCGTAGCGGTGTGCGTGCCAGGCACGGACCGTGCCGGTGGCGAAGTTCTCCACGATGTACATCCGCACGCAGTCGCGCAGGTCGAACTCGTTCGCGAAGTACACGCGGCCGCGGTCGTCGCTGGACGTGCCGGCGGCGATCAGGCGCGGTTCGGCGCCGCTCATGGGCTGACCCTCATTGAGCTCACCGACCGGTTACTTACGCGCGGCGAACAGCATCTCGCCGCCATACAGAGGGAGCCGCACCGCCAGCACGCGCCGCGGAAGATGCCGCACCACCGGTCGCAGGAGCCGATGGACCTCGGGGCCGAAGTACTGGAACTGGTCGTACGCGTACCCGAGCCGGATCCGCTTGAAGTGGGGGCGCACCGCCACCGGCGTCAGCCCGTGCTGCACACACACGCGCTCGAGCGTCGAGCGGCCGAAGTAGAAGGTGTGCTCGGGAGGAGCGATCGGGGGCCAGTAGCGACCGAGGATGCGCGCCGGCATCGACTCCCGGTTCGGAGTCTGTATGACCAGCAACCCACCCGGCCGGAGCAGGTCGAAGGCAGCCGAGAACAGGCTGGCCGGGTCGCGCAGGTGCTCGAGGAGTCCGATCGCCGTGACCAGGTCGAAGACCGCCTCCCGCGGCGGCTCGAAGGCTTCCAGGCTGCCTTGAAAGATGCGATCCGGGTGCCGGACACGAGCCACGTCGGCGGCCTCTTCCTGAAGCTCCAGGCCCCAGCCGTCCCATCCTCGCGTGACGGCCAGATCGAGCAGCCCCCCGTCGAAGCACCCCACGTCGAACATCTCGCCACCGCGCGCCCCGAACTTCGCCGCGAAGTCCAGGACCTGCACGAAGCCCGCATGCCGTTCCTTGGACCGGGCAAGCTCGTAGTTGCCGGTCTGCGCCCGCTCCGCATAGTGCGACACGAGGTCCGCCTCGGTGGGAAGCGGATCGAGGCGCAGCAGTCCGCAGCCCGCGCACTCGACAAACCGCCAACCCAGGCGGTCATATGCCCTGCCCCACTCATTGCTGGCGCAGACGGGGCACACCACCACCTCCGTGGGTGTCACCTGGACCGCCGTATTCGCCCTCATACGCTCAGTGGCACCCCAGCCGGTGAGACATGGCGCGAGAGCGTGTGGGCGTTTCGCACCTCGCGGCCCAGAGGAATCGCCTCCGGGCGCAGATACGGCCGCAGCGCCTCCAGGTTCGAGAACTGGGCCATGCTCAAATCCTTCACGCGTCCCGTATCGATCAGATCGGCAATGCCGTCGATCGCCTCGTCGATCGAGTGCTGCGACTCGTAGCCGAGCTCGCGGTGCGAGCGGTCGAACGACACGCGATAGTTGCGCGTGTCCTGGAACGGCACGTCGACCACGCGCATCGACGCGCGGCCGACTCGCTCCACCACGCGCTGGGCCAGATCGAGGATCGTCACGTTCTCGGTCCCCAGGTTGTAGATCCCGTGCACGTCTGAATCGAGATGGGGCACGACCGCGGTGGCCACGTCCCGAACGTGGAGCAGCGGCCGGTACTGGCTTCCGCCGAACACCTCGAGTTCACCGATCAGCCGCGCCCGGACGACGAGCAGGTTCACCACGAGGTCGAGCCGGATACGGGAGTACGTGTCTCCCAGGCCGGCCAGCGTGGCCAGGCGCAAGATCAGGCTGTCCGGCCGGCGCTCGGTGAGGATCTTCTCGGCGTTGAGCTTCGATTCGGCGTACAGCGAAAGCGGCTGGGTCGGGCTGTCCTCGTCCAACATCTCATCCTGGGCTCCGTACACCGAGCAGGTCGAGGGAAAGATGATCCGCCCCTCGAAGGTGTCGCACAGCCGGCGCACGGACTCCAGGTTGACCTTGTTGGTCAGCTGGGGATCCAGCGCGCAGGCGGGATCCCCGACGAGCCCGGCCAGCCAGACCACGGTGTCGGCCCATTCCAGATGAGGCGCGAGCCGGGCAGCGTCGAGCACGTCTCCGGCCACGAAATCGACCGCCTTGAGGTAGCGGTCCTCGTAGAGCAGCAGGTCATAGACCCGGACGTCGTGCCCAGCCTCGAGCGCCCGGTCGGTCAGCCAACCGCCGACATAACCGGCCCCGCCTGTGATTAGAACACGTGCCACGTCAGTAGAGATTATCCCCGGAGCGCAGACGCTCGAGCCGGGCCGTGACGCCCGGCGTCAGGGACCTTAGAGAGGGGTGGGCGTCCTACGAGCGGCCAGAACCATAGACGATCCAGCCGGACCGGAAAGCTCGCGATCCCCGGCCGGACGTCGAGTCCTACGACGAACCGCTCGCCGCGTCCGGCCACCTCGAAGGTGACCGGCATGGCCCGTTTCACGCTCGCCCCCACGACGCCGTAGGGAACGCATCCGGCGCCCCCAGCACAGCGCGGGGATCCGCCCGCAGCGGAATAGGACGGGATGTCGCCGAGACTTGTCTCGAGGCCCTGATCGGACCTGTACCCCAGCTCCGAGCGCCAGTACGCGGCGGGTATCGGTTCGGCCGGTCGGCGGCGGCGCAGGATGTCCCATGACTTGAACCGCCGCACGGGGACGTAGTTCCTGATCATCCAGGCGAACACGAGCGGGTCACGGATGTAGTACGGAGTGAAATCCACCGAACCGTCTCGGCGCCAGATCACGTAGGGAGGGGATTCCCGGTTCAGCTGAGCCACGAGTGCCTTCTGCTCCGCGATCGGAGAGGCGTTGTCGAGGTCGGACAGGAACGTCGGCCGCTGGCCGAGCAGGACGTACACGAGCGGTGCGTCGCCGACGATGGCAAAGCGAGGGAGCGGGGTGCGACCCACGGTCTTCACATAGTCATTGGCGATCTCGTACTCCGGCCAGTTGGCGAAGCGAGCCGGATCGAACCGGTCCTGCAACCGCTGGCGTCTCAGCCCAGGATCGAACGCGACCGCCACCGACCGCGCCGCGCGATTCGGCGCCCCGGTCAGCTCGTCGACGTACCGGGCCAGCGATGTCCCGCCGCTCTCGGCCAGCATCGTGACGATCGCCACCAGGGCCGCGGCCGCCGCGGCGGAGCGGATCAGTGCATCCCGGCGCCAGAGCACGATCGCCACCCAGGCGAGGGCGATGACCGCGGCGCTCAGCACCTCGTCGCCGATCGGGCGCACGAAGTCCTTGAGCACCAGCATCAGGCAGACGCCCGACGCGCCCAGCAGGATGCCGGCGGCGTTGGTGTCCTCGCGCCGCGCAAGACGCGCCCAGAGAAGCCCGGCGGTCGCCAGCAGCGCGGGAACCGCGGCATAGAGCGCGAGGTAATCCAGGTGGAGGACCATCAGGCTGAGCGTCCCGCCGAGCCGCTGGTCGGGTGCGACCTCCGCCGAGACGCCGGTCGGGTCGCCGAGGAACCGGACCTCGGCGCTCCCCATTCCGGCCGCCAGCCACACCCCGACGATGACGAGCGCCGCGACGAGCAGCGGCACGGCATCGAGCGCCACCGCGCGGACAAACTGCCGCGAGCGCCAGGTCACCCGGTCGGCGACGATCTCCCCCAGGAGCACCATGACCGCTCCGACCAGTCCGATGCCGAGGAGATCGGGTTCGACGAACGCCGCCAGCATGCACGCGGCGAACAACAGGAGGTAGTCGCGCGCCGGACGCGGCCGCCGGGCCGGACCGACCGCCGCATAGGTGATCGCGATCAGCAGCGCCGGGACGTAGCGCCATGTCTCCGCCCAGTTCCCGGCCAGCGAGATCACCAGCAGGCATGCCAGCACCCGGAGTGTCCGGCCGCCGGTCAGACGCCACAGGGCCAGGCCGGCAATCACCAGAATGGCGACCTGGACGAGCCACTGGTACACGGGACCCGCGCTCCCGTCGGTGTACAGCCATTGAAATCCGTACGGGTAGAAGAAGTCCTTCATCGGCACGAGGCCCATGTGGACGAACCCCTGCCACGCGGTCAGGTTCGAGACGTCCCACGACGTGAGCCGCACGGGCAGTTCGCCGGCGTCGAGATAGCTCCTGACATCGGGCACGAGCGCGAACGCGAGCACGGCGACGCCCAGCCACACCATCCGCGGCGAAGGCGATGCCGCCTGGCCTGGCGGGGCGACGTAGCCGGACGGTCCGAGGGAGCCGGGCGTCGCCGTCGCGGCTCGGGTTCCCCGGCGGCCGATGCGCCCCCACACGGGCAGGAGCGACAACAGCGCGACGATCACGGGAATGGCGACGGAGAGAACGGCGCCTATCTGCGCTCCCTCATACGGCGTCCCCAGGAGTGCGCCGTCACCCACCGCGTCCCCGACGGCGGGCGGCGGATTGATCAGGTCCGGGACATAGCGCGCTCCTATCACCGCGATGAACCACGCCGCGACGAGCGCCAGGACCGCCCCTACCCTCCAGCGGGTCGGTAGTGACAGCACGACCACGGCCAGGGCGAGGAACACCGCGGCGAGGCGCAGCCGGTCATAGCTGCCCCCTGAGAGCAAGCGCCACGTGATCCCGGCGGCGAGGAGGGACACGGCGGAGACGGCCACCCAGTCCCGCCCGTTGCGGATGCGCAGCAGCGCGACGCCTCGCGCCTCGGACGTCAGGACTTCGCTCAGCGCACGGCCTCCTCCCGGGCATCCGGGTGTCTTCCAGGACCGTGGCGCATCGCGTAGCCGGCACGGTACAGAGCGAGCGCCGTCCTCCGGAGCAGCGGTCGGGTCACGACCGCGAGGACGGCGCGCCGCAGCTCCGGGGGAAGCACCGCCTGGGGACCGACCAGCGCGCGATTCAGGGGATCGTCGAAGATCGCCGCGCGATCGGCGTCTGGTTGCGCGGCGGTGACGGCGATCCCGCCGGCAGCCGTTGCGCGGACGGCCTTGCCGTACACCTCGGCCAATCCGCGGGCGTTCTCCGCGCTCGTGAAGCGGGCTCCGGCTTGGCTGATCGTCTGCACGTGACGGGCGCGCTCGGGTCCGGGCCTCAGCACCGGCATTACCCGGCGAGCGCTCTCGTCCGGGTCCCACGCCATCAGCAGCGCGGCGTCTGCGGGCAGGATCTCCGCCAGCGATGTGTGCGACGCGAACAAGCAGGGCGTCCCGGCCTCCGCGGCCTCGAACGGAGTCAGCCCAAAGCCCTCGCTCGTGGTCGGATAGACGACCGCGGCCGCCCGGTCCAGCAGCCAGCGCTTGACCGGCTCCTCGACCACGCCGATGTCGCGCACGCACCCGCGCAACGCGGGGCGGGAGGCCAGGTACTCGGCCTCCTCGGCGTCGGAGGAACCGGCCGCCACCTTCGGGCCGGCGAACACCAGCCTGCCGTCGAACCCCTGCTCGCGGAGCGCCTCGAGCAGCCGCAGGGCGAAGACGCGATTCTTGTGCAGGAAGTCCGTGCCGAGGCAGAGGAGGAACGGACGCGACTCCATCCACTCCGCGCTGTCTGGCGCGCGGACCGAGTCATCCAGGCCGAGGCTGGGCAGATCGTTGGCCGGGTACACGACGTTGATCCGGTCCGGGTGGACGAGCCCCAATCGGTGGGCGTCGTCGGCGCTGGCTCGGCTGATGAACACGACCTGGTCGGCCGCGGCCAGCGCCAGGCGGTTCAGCTCCCGGTATTCCGTCCAGTCCTCATAGTCGCCGAAGTAGCCGGGATTCCGTAGTGCGATGTTGTCGAGCTGGGTGAGGACCAGACGCTGCCCCAGCCCGGTCAGAAGCGCCACATCGTCGCGTGAGGCGACCTGATACGGCCGGTGCACGACATCGCTGGGCGGCGTCTCGGCAATCTCGCCGCGGCGCAGCAATTCGACGCGCGCTCGCGGCTCGAGAAAGGCTCTTGCCCAGTCGCCGAAATCTTCGGGGATCAGCACGCGCAGCTGCAGATCGGTGTATGTGTCAAGCGCCCCGACGACACCGAGGGTGACCAGCTGCGTTCCGGTGACCACCGGACCGAGGCAGCGTCCGTCGATCGTGACCGTCAGTGTCCGGAGCGCAGATGCCGCGACCGACAACGACCGGGCCAGGGGATCGTCCCGGGTGTGGCTGACCTCGTCGAGCCAAGGATCGAGGTAGGGATGGCGCCGGGACCCCATCCGCTCGTCCCCGGCCTCGCGACGGTGACGGAACACGAACACGTCGTCGGCCACCACGTGGCGCAGCCCGTGGACGATGCACCGCTGAGCGAAGTCGGCACCCGGCGTCTCGTCGCAGCGGCCCACCAACTCGAGCGCGCTCCGGCGGATGTACACGCAGTAGTCGAGGCATGTCGGGACGTCCGGCCGCAGCCGCAGCGAGATCTCGCGCACCGCTCGTGCCGCGCCGTCGACGGTGAGCCCATCCGGCAGGCGGGGCGACGGGCGGTTGCGGTGGGGCACCGAGAGGATCGTGCCGTCGTTGGTCAGCGCGGTCGCGGTGGCGACGCGCGATTCGCTGTGCGCGGCCTCCCGCAGCGACTCGAGCCAGCCGTCGGTGACGATCACGTCGCCCGCCAGCAGCACGACGTCGGCGGGAGCACTCGCCCTCAGCGCGGCGCCCAGCGTCTCCACGCAATGCCCCGGCCGCGAGCCGACGCGCTCCTCTACCAGCGAACGGAGGCGAGGATCCGCGAGCGGGCCGCAGATCAGGAGCGGGACGCGCGCGTCGGTGTGCTCGAGCACGCTCCGCAGGCAGTCATCGACGCCGTCGCGTGACGTTGGCGCACGCACACAGACCACGGCGTCGCCGCGGCGGAGCCCGAGGCTCTCTCCGATGTTCACGTCACCAAGGGGCATACCGAATCGAGGGTCGGCGACGCTGTCCGGTCTGCAAGAAAGGACGCACCAGCGCGAGCCCCGAACGGCTTGAAGGTATCAGGGGCCCAAGCGGCTGGGCCTTCGTACACCTCCCCTACAGTTCCGCCGATGCGCGTGCTGGTTACCGGAGGCGCCGGCTTCATCGGCGCCAACCTGGCGGTGGGCCTGTCCGCCCGTCATCCCGATTGGGAGGTGGTCGCGCTCGACAACCTGCGCCGCCGCGGCGCGGAGCTCAACCTGCCCCGCCTGCGCGAGGCGGGCGTGGCCTTCGCGCACGGCGACATCCGGCTGCTCGACGACCTGCTGACGGCGACCACGGAGGCTTTCGACGTCGTGATCGAGTGCTCGGCCGAGCCATCGGTACTGGCCGGGATCGACGGCAGTCCCGACTATCTGGTCCAGTCGAACCTGGTCGGGGCCTATCACTGCCTCGAGCTGGCCCGCCGCCACGGCGCCTACCTCGTGTTCCTCTCCACGAGCCGGGTCTATCCGGTGGCCGGACTCGAACGGCTCGCCTACGACGAATGCGACACGAGGTTCGAGCTCGTGCCCGAGCAGCCGCTGCCCGGCGCGTCGCCCGCCGGCATCAGCGAGGACTTCCCCCTGGCCGGCGCCCGAACCCTGTACGGCGCGACCAAGCTGGCCGCCGAGATCCTGATCGAGGAGTACCGCGCCGCCTACGGCCTGCGCGGGGTCGTCAATCGCTGCGGGGTGATCGCCGGCCCGTGGCAGATGGGCAAGGTCGATCAGGGCGTGTTCACCTATTGGATGCTCGCCCACTATTTCGGGCGCCCGCTGCACTACATCGGGTTCGGGGGCGTGGGTAAGCAGGTCCGCGACCTCCTGCACGTGGACGATCTGCTCGAGCTGCTCGACGAGCAAATCGGCGCACCCGAGCGGTGGGACGGGGTCACGGTCAACGTCGGCGGCGGGCGCGAGTGCAGCCTGTCTCTGCTGGAAACCACCGAGCTGTGCGCCGAGATCAGCGGTCACCGGCTCGAGCCGGAGCAAACCAGCGAGACCAGGCCCGGCGACGTCCCGATCTACCTCTCCGACTGCGCCCGCCTCCACGGCCTCACCGACTGGCGGCCGCGGCACACCGCGCGGGCTGTTCTCGAGGACATCCACGCCTGGATCGCGGCCAATGAGGCAGCGATCAGGGCGACGCTGTAGCCGTCGTCTCCTCTACGATGCGGACCGTTGCCGGTGGTTCTAGACACATTTCACGGCCTCGCGGCGAGGCTCTGAGCGCGGGCGCGGCATGGCATTGGTAGAGGCCAGGTCCGGCCGGCGGCCGCGTGTCCAGGCACCGAACGCGGCTGCCGTCGCCGGGTACGCGGTGCTCGCCGCGCTGGTCGTCTGGTGGGCGTGGCGCGCGTTCCAAGACTCCCGGACCGACGACGTTGGGCTGGCCTATCAGGGCGGCCAGGTGGCCTGGGCGACGGGCCATCCGGAGAACCTGTTGACCTGGATCAGCACCCCGTTCCTGGGGCTGGTGATGGCGCTGATCACGCGGGTCATGAGCGCGAGCCAGGCGGCCACCCTCGTCGACCTGATCAACGCGCTGCTCGTGGTGGGCACCGCCGGCTACGTGCTCTACCGCCTGCGCCGGCTGCTGGCTCCGGTGTGGTGGTGGGTTCTCGCCTTCGCCCTGTTCACCTTCGGCCCCATGCTCTCGACGGTTTGGTGGAAGCAGTTCAACATGATCTCGCTCGTCCTCCTCCTGGGCGGCTGGGAGCTGATCCGCCGGCGTGAGACCCAGGCCGGGTCCGCAGCCATCGGGCTCTCGGTCGCGATCAAGCCGCTGGCGATCCTGCTCCCGTTCGTGCTGCTGGCCCGTCGGGAGACTCGCCGGGCCGGCGTGCTGTCGCTCGCCTACATAGTCGGGCTGAACGTGCTCGGGCAGGTGTTCATGGCCTGGCGCGCGCACAGCGTGGCTGCACTCAATGTGTTCCACGTGCTCACGAGCTTCGCGAACAAGTCCAAGCCGGCCAACTACTGGGCGTGCGTCCCGGAGAACTTCGCCCCCGGCTCACTGCTCTGCCGCGTCGTTGGGGTCCAGTACTGGAACCTCCAGCACGTGGTCGTCTGGGCCGGCGTGGCGTTGCTGGCGCTGTGGGTCGTGGATGCCCTCCGGGGCTCCCGCGCGATCAGCTGGGAGGTCTTCGCGTTTACCTGCGCCCTATCGACGATGGTCAGCCCGATCGCCTGGAGCCACTACCAGATCATGCTGGCGCCGCTGTTCGTGCTGCTCCTGGTGCGCTTCAGCCGGGAGGGCGCCAGCCCCGGCGCCTGGGCCGGCCTCGCCGTCGCCTTTGTCCTGGCCTCGCTCATGTGGCAGCCCTACGGGAGCATCATCGGCGCTGCACAGCACGTCGTGACTGGGGGCAACCAGACCGAGAAAGGGCTTCAGGCCGTCGAGCAGTTCGCGCAGTTCGCGCAGTACATTCTGATCCTGACCGGTGTGCTCTGGTACACCGCGGGCAACCGCTTCCGCAGCACGTCCGAAAGCGCTCGGCCGAATCCCGCCTACGCTTCATGACCGTGGACGCCGTAGACCGTCCGACGACGCTCAGTCCCGACGACATGCGCTTGCGCACCGGCAAGCGCATCATCGTCGTCATGCCCGCCTTCAATGCCGCCCAGACGCTCGAGAAGACCTGGCGGCAGATCCCGCCCGGCTGGGTGGACAAGATCATCCTGGTCGATGACGCCTCGCGCGACGAGACAGTCGATGTCGCGCGCACCCTGTCGCTCGAACTGATCAAGCATCACCGGAACGTCGGCTACGGAGGCAACCAGAAGACGTGTTACACCGCGGCGCTCCGTGAGGACGCCGACGTCGTGGTGATGCTCCATCCCGACGGTCAGTACGACCCGACCCTCCTCCCCGATCTGGTTCGCCCGATCCTGGCCGGGCAGGCGGACATGGTGCTCGGGTCGCGCTTCCTCGATCCGGGCGGCGCCCGCTCGGGTGGCATGCCGCTCTACAAGTACGTGTCCAACCGCTTCCTCACCTCGGTCGAGAACTTCGTTCTCCGCCGGCGGTTCAGTGAATTGCACACCGGTTACCGTGCCTACAGCCGCACGTTCCTCGAGACGATCCCCTACCTGCGCAACGCCGACGACTTCGTGTTCGACACCCAGGTGATCGCCCAGGCGGTGGCCTGGCGCATGCGCATCGTCGAGGTGCCGGTGGCCACCCGATACTTTCCCGAGGCGTCCTCCGCCTCGTTCGAGCAGAGCCTCGTCTACGGGGTGAAGACGCTTCAGACCATGCTCCGCCTCGCTCTGCATCAAGCCGGATTGGTTCGCTCCCGACTGTTCCGCGAGTAAGTCGCCAACACCATGCCAACCGCCATCGTCACCGGATCGGGTGGGCTCATCGGCTCTGAGTCCGTCCAGCACTTCGTCCAGGCCGGCTACGACGTGATCGGGCTCGAGAACGACATGCGGGCCCGCTTCTTCGGCCCGTCGGCCTCGACCCGGCACACCTCGCAGCGGCTCGTGCGCACGCTCGGCGACTCGTTCCGCTGGCTCGAGATCGACATCCGCGACAACGACGCCGTCGATCGGGCCTTCGCAGACGTGGCCGGGTCACTCGAGCTGGTCATCCACACCGCGGCGCAACCGTCCCACGACTGGGCCGCGCGCGATCCCCACACCGACTTCAGCGTCAACGCGAACGGGACCCTGAACCTGCTCGAGGCCACCCGCCGGCACGCGCCGGCGGCCACCTTCATCTTCTGCTCGACCAACAAGGTCTACGGCGATCTGCCCAACCACCTGCCGCTGGTCGAACAGGAGACCCGGCTCGAGCTGCCCGAGGATCACCGCTACTACCGGGGAATCGACACGACGATGTCGATCGACGCGTCGACGCACTCGCTGTTCGGCGTCTCCAAGGTGGCGGCCGACCTGCTCGTGCAGGAGTACGGGCGCTATTTCGGGATGCCCACCGTGTGCTTCCGCGGCGGGTGCCTGACCGGTCCGAACCACGCCGGCGCCCAGCTGCACGGCTTCCTTTCCTACCTCATGCGCTGCACGATGACCGGCGACCCGTACACGGTGTTCGGCTACGGCGGCAGGCAGGTGCGCGACAACATTCACTCCGCCGACATGGTGGCCGCATTCGAGGCCTTCCACCGCGCGCCCCGATCCGCCGCGGTCTACAACATCGGCGGCGGGCGCGGCAGCAACTGCTCGATGATCGAGGCGATCGAGCTGTGCGAGTCGATCGCCGGCCGCGAGCTGCGCTCCGAGCTCTCAGACCAGAACCGGATCGGCGACCACATGTGGTGGATCTCCGACCTCGATCCGTTCCGGCGCGACTACCCCGACTGGGACATCACCTACGACGTCGAGGCGGTCCTGCGCGAGATCCACGACCAGAACGCGGAGCTCTGGCTCGCCGCCTGATCCCTTATGAAGCTCTCGGTCGTCATCCCGGCGCACAACGAGGTCGGATCGATCGCGGCCACGGTGAACGAGACCGTCGCCGAGCTCGAGCGCGAAGGAATCGATTACGAGGTGCTCGTGATCGACGACGCCAGTGGCGACGGCACCGCCGAGGCCGTACAGGCGATCGCCGCCAGCAACCCTCGCGTGCGCTGCGTCCGCTCGCGCAACCCGCCCGGCTTCGGTCACGCGGTGCGCGCCGGCCTCCAGCTCTACACCGGCGACGCGGTGGCGATCATGATGGCCGATCTGTCGGACTCGCCCAAGGATCTCGTGCGCTACCACCGCGTGCTCGAGGCGGGCTACGACTGCGCGTTCGGGACCCGGTTCGGGCACGGCGGCCACGTCGAGAACTACCCCACGCCCAAGCTCGTGCTGAACCGGATCGTCAACGCGGGCATCCGGTTTCTCTTCCGCCACGGCTACAACGACACCACCAACGCGTTCAAGGCCTACCGCCGCGAGGTCATCGAGCAGCTCGACCCGCTGCTCTCCAATCACTTCAACCTCACCGTCGAGCTGCCGCTCAAGGCGGTCGTGCGCGGGTTCAGCTATGCCGTGGTGCCGATCAGCTGGACGAACCGCCGGTACGGCGAGTCCAAGCTTCGCCTGCACGAGATGGGCAGCCGGTACCTGTTCATCATCCTGTACGTCTGGCTCGAGCACCATCTCAGTCACGGCGACTACCGCCGCAAGGACGCTTCGGGCCAGCCGGAGCGCCGGCTCGGACCGGCGCTGAGCGCGCGGGAGTCGCGGGGCACGCCTGAGCGCGCCGGCGAGCGCGAACACCTCCGCCAGGTCTGAGGCCTCGATGAACCCGCAGGCAGTCGCCGCCGAGCCGCGCGCCACCACCGCCCCTCCCGTCGCCCGCGCGCGCCGCCGCGGGCCGAGCGAGGCCACCGTCGCGGTCGTTCTGCTGCTGCTCGCGGTCGGCCTGCTGCTCATGTACGCCGGGCGCTACCTGACCTTCTTCTACGACGAATGGACGTTCATCTTCCTCCGGCGGGGCGGCGGGATCGACAGCTACCTGAACGGCCACAACGGGCACCTTTCGCTGTTCCCGGTGGTCGTCTACAAGCTGCTGTTCGCCACGGTCGGGCTGCGCCACTACTGGCCCTACCGGCTGTTCGGGACGGCGCTCCATCTCGTGTGCGCATGGCTCCTGTACGTGCTCGCCCGGCGCCGCATGGGGCCCGTCGCCGCCCTCGTCCCGACCTTGTTGCTGGCGCTCCTCGGCACGGCCTACCAGGACATCCTGTGGCCGTTCCAGATCGGCTATCTCGGCTCGATCGCGGGCGGCCTCGGCGCGCTGGCGCTGCTCGACCGCCCGCCGCTCGAGCGCCCGAACCCCGGGCGCGACGGCGGCGCCGCCGCGCTGCTCGTGGGATCGGTCGTCAGCTCAGGGGTGGGGCTCGCCTTCGCGGTCGCCTGCGGTGTCCTGCTCATCGCCCAGCGACAGCCCTGGCGGCGCCTTTGGATCCCGGTCCTGCCCCTGGTCGTCTACGCGATCTGGTACCTCGGCTGGGGCGGTGGCGATCACACGAGCGCCGACGCGGTGCTGGCCGCGCCTCAGTACGTGGCCGACGCGGCCGCCGGTGCGGTGGCCGGACTGGCCGGGCTGAACGACGCCACGTGGGGTCCGGCGCTCGCGCTGGCCCTGCTGGCGGTGATCGTGCTCGAGTGGCGCCGGCGCTACCCGGGGCAGGGTCCATCGCCGATGCTGCTCACGGCCGCGACCGGTGCCCTCGTGTTCTGGGTCCTGGCCGCCGTGGCGCGGGCCACCGAGGCCGACCCGGCGGCCAGCCGCTACGTGTACGTCGGCGCCGTGTTCATCCTGCTCGCTGCCTCCGAGGCCCGGCTGGGCACGGCGTTGCGGGGAGGCTGGTTGATCTTCGCCGGGCTGCTCCTGTTCGGCGCGCTGGTCGGCAACATCTCGGCGCTGCGCAGCGGCGAGCGCGGGTTGCGCGCGGCCGACACCTCGGTGCGCGCCGCGCTCGCCTCGGTCGAGGTGGCGGCGCCCGTGGTCTCGCCCGGCTTCTTTCCCGACCAGAACGACGCCCCTCAGGTGTCCGCCGGCCCCTATCTGGCCGCGGTGCATGACCTGGGCTCGCCGGCGTTCACGGTGCCCGAACTGCGGGCCGCTGCCGAATCGACGCGGGAGAAGGCCGACAGCGTCCTCGTCGAAGCCGAGCGAGTCAGCGCAACGCCCACGACCGCCCTCCCCAGCGCCGGCTCCGGGCCCAGCGTCGAGTATGCGTTGGGGGGCCACGCAACCGCGAAAGGTGCCTGTCAGGTGATGCGTCCGACCGCCTCCCTCGGGTCACTCGGGCTGCTGGTGTTCCCGGGCTCGAGCCTGGTCGTCCAGCCCTCCGGTGAGCCTGCCGTCACGCTCTACGCCCGGCGGTTTGCCGACTCGTTCACCGGCACGCCGTTCGCCACGCTGTCGGGCACCGGGCCACAGGCAATTCGCTTCCCGGTCGATCGCCTGCCGTCGATGCCGTGGCACGTTCAGGTCGTGGCCGGCTCTCCGGTAACGGTCTGCGCCGGCGCCTAGAGCGAGGCCTGCGCAAACGCCGGGTCGTTGCAGGACGGCGCCGGGCCCCCGCCCGCTCCCCCACCCGCGCCTGGCTTGGTCGATGCGCGCTCTCTGAGCAGGAGGACGCAGCCCGGATCGAGCCCGGGGACATGCGTGAGCTGGATCTCCGTTTGCGAGGCAGCCAGCGGATCGTCGATGCGCACGTAGTCGGAGATCAGGGCCAGGCCGGCCTGGATCTGTCCGCTGCGCTGGTGAGTGCCCGTGAACCAGTTGAGCCGCCACTGGTCGTACTGAGCGATGCCGGTCGCGCCCGGGGCAAGGGTGCGGATCAGCGCTCCGTCGGATGGTTCGGCCACGGCCGCGTTCTCCACCGCCTGCGGCCAGTTCGGGTGGCGCAGCGCCAGGGCGACGATCGCCTGCGCCGCCGCCTGCTGCCCCGGCTGCCCGGGCGCATGGTTGTTCACCCAGGCGGTCTGAGCCACGAGCGCTTCGATGTCGCTCGGATACGGCGTCGTAGCGGCGCCCACCATCGACTGATGGGCCGGACCGACGAAGAAAGTCTGCAGCGCGGCGCCCAGGGGAGCCGGCGGCAACTCGTCGGGGGTGAGCTTGTAGCCGCCCATCGCCGCGACCGACGCGTTCACCGGATCGAGGGGTTGGTGAGCGGCGCGCTCGCGGTCGAGCAGCGCGACCGCGAGGGCACCCGCCTCGGCCGGCTGCCCGCCCACGATCCAGGCGTCACGCAACTGCTGGAGCTCGCCATCGGACAGGCTCGAGGGCAGCAGGCATCGGGGCGTGGACGGCGTCAGGATCCGAAACTGGCCCGCCACCGCACGCACGCGGTAGTCGACGGCCAGAAACTCGTCGAGCACGCGCGATCCGACGTACACCCGATGGTCCGGCGGATACGGGTAGTCGTGGTCGAGTTGCACGACCGGTGCACGGTTCCGACACAGCTGCTGCACCGTCCCGCGCTCCACGTCGGCCCGGTTGACCAGCCCCGGATCGTAGGTGAGTGGCCACGCCGCGGCCGGCGCATCGAGGAGGAAGGGAACGATGGCATCGCCACCCCAGGTGACGTCGTTTCGCAGCTCGAGGCTGACGGTCGGACGGCCATCGAGTCCGAGCTGCCGCCACACTCCCTGCAGGGCTGCGAAGTCGGGTGCCGCCTCGTTGGGGATGTCGAGTCGCGCCACCGCGGGCGACCCGATCGGCGGCCGCGAGTTCCAGTTGTCGACGATCACGCCGGGCGCGAAGTTCCCCACCAGCGGAAAGGCGAGGATGAGCACGACCAGCGCCAGAAGCGCGGCGGGGAGACGCACGACGAGCAGCGCGGCCGCCACCCAGAAGATCGGGGCGCCCAGCTCGCCGTCGACGGCGCTGAACGAAGACCTCTGCACGTACAGAACGAACGCGCAGAGCACCAGCATGAACGGGAGAAGAAGGGTCGGATCGCTGCGCAGCAAGCGCTGACGGCCGCGCGGGAAGAGCAGCATGGCCGCCGCGGCCACCACCACGGCGGCGCCCACGCCGTAGGTCGACAGCACGCTTGCCGGGTCGCCCAGCTGGGCGAACTGAAAGTGAGTGAGCTCGTACAGGCGCGAGTTGAACAGCGCCCACACAATCGGGCTTCCCCGCTGCGCGCCGAAGCTGGCCTGTGACGATGAGAACAGGTAACGCAGAATCCAAATCAGATGGGTCGTCCCCCCGGTCACCACCACGATGGCCGTCGGCAGGATCGCGAAGCCGGCCGTGATCCCGGCCATCACCCAGCGCGTCCGGCCGCGCAGCGCAATGAACAGGACCACCGCCCACAACGCGGGGAACACCGCGTACTCCATCCGCGCCCATCCGGCGAGCGATAAGACCGCGCTTGCGGCGATCAGCCCGCGTGGATACTCACGCGCGATCTCGGCCAGCGACCCGCTCGCGGTCTTGCGCGACAACCGATCGATCATCAGGCCGAAGGCGAACAGGGGAGCGAATCCCATCGCGTAACGGGGCACGCTGCAGGTCACGCTGACCACGCCGCCCAGCACGGCAAGCTCCCACCGGACGCGGCGCCACAGGAACAAAGTGACCAGGAAGGTCATGAGCGCCGGGAGTACCCCGTAGGTCACTCGCAGAGCGAGCGCGCTGTCGAACCCCAGCAGATGCGGGATCACACCCGGAATTCCGAGACCGATGCCATACGGCTCATAGAAGTCCGTGATCGGAATCTGACCGTGCAACAGGTAAGTGACAGTCGAGAACAGGACGCCGTTGTCGTCGGGTTCCAGGATCGCGACGCGAGCGTCCACGAACTGCCCGGCAAATGTCCACAGGGCGAGAATCGATGCCACCACGTACGGGACCCATCCGTGGCTCCTCGGCAGGCGCGCTTTTTGAAGCAGCGCCGGAAGCCGACGCGGGGGAGCTGCCACAGCCATCGCCGGGCGATGGTATCGGCGAACCTCGCGGGATTGGGATTCCGCGGCCCTGCGGGATTCGGGCGCCGTTGCGCCACCGACAAGGCCCGCTAGTACGCTGAACGCGTGACGACTGCAGTGGGCCAGGGTTCCCCTTCTTCCGGTACGGCCGGCGACCCGCGGCCTCCGGCGATCTCGATCGGCCACCTGACCAAGACCTTCCGGCTTCCGCGCGAGCGGGTTCACACGCTCAAGGAACGCGCTCTGCGCCCGCTGGCCAGCCGGGCCGTCGATGTGCTCACCGCGGTCGACGACGTCAGCGTCGAGATCAATGCCGGCGAGTTCTTCGGAATCGTCGGGCGCAACGGCAGCGGCAAGAGCACGCTGCTGAAGTGCCTGGCCGGCATCTACGACGTCGATCGGGGTGCCGTCGAGATAGACGGTCGGCTGTCGCCGTTCATCGAACTGGGCGTCGGCTTCAACCCTGAGCTAAGTGCCCGGGACAACGTGTTCGTCAACGCGATCATGCTCGGCTTGACCCGCAAGCAGGTCGAGGAGCGCTTCGACGCGATCGTCGCGTTTGCGGAGCTCGAGGAGTTCATGGAGCTCAAGCTCAAGAACTTCTCGTCGGGGATGCAGGTGCGCCTGGCCTTCGCGGTGGCCATCCAGGTGGACGCCGACATCGTCCTCATCGACGAGGTGCTGGCCGTCGGCGACGCCTCGTTTCAGCAGAAATGCTTTGGGGAGTTCGAACGGTTGAAGGCGGCCGGCAAGACGATCGTGTTCGTGACGCACGACATGGCGAGCGTCGAGCGTTTCTGCGACCGGGCCATGCTGCTCGAGCGCGGCCGAGTGGTCGAGGTGGGCGAGCCTGCCTCGATCGCGCGCCAGTACAACGAGTTGAACTTCCGCCGGATGCGACACGAGGCACTCGAGTTCGGCGGTCCCCAGACCCTCAAAGAAGCTCCGGTCGCTGAGCTCACCCGCGCGCGGTTCGAGGACGAGGCCGGCCGCCAGCAGTTCGAGGCGTCACAGGGAGAGCCGTGCTGGGCGCGGATGGAGGTGTACTTCCACGCGGACGCAGCCGACCCGATCTTCGCCATCGCGCTGATGGACGACCGGGGCGGCACCGCATTCGCCGCCAGCACCCAGATCACCTACGGCCCCACCGGACGGTTCCGGGCCGGCACGACCGCGGTGATCCGGATCCGCTTCGAGAACTGGCTAGCCCCCGGCCGCTACCGGCTGACCGCCTCGGTGGCCCGGGATGAGGTTCGCCCGGAGGCCTACGACGCCCGTCTGGAGATCAGCACGCTGATCGTCCACGCGCGCCGTCCCGGCGGCGGCATGGTGGATCTGCCGCACACGTTCGAGATCTCCTAACCGCTCGGCGTCGCGATCAGCTTGATCCCGCTGATGCCGAGATCAGCCCACGAGTAGCGCTGCAGCTCGGGCGTGAGATGAAACGGCGCGGTAATCAGCTCAACCCGCTGCACCTCGAACCCGCCCGCCAGCAGCGACCGCTGGAGCTCGTCCGGCGTGATCCGGTTCAGGTGCTCGAACTCACGCGCCATGTAGGTCGTCCACTCCGGCGAGTGACGATCGCTCGCGTGCATCTCGGCGACGATGTCACGATCGTTGCGCACCAGGTGATGGAAATCCTCCGGGAACCAGTCCCACAGGTGCGACCCCTTCGCCGAACGATGAAACGGCCACAGCTGGAGGAAGAAATGTCCGCCGGGACGCAGGACGCGCCGGATCTCCCGGAGCACCTCGACCGGAGTCTCGATGTGCTCGAACGCCGACCACGAGTAGACGAAGTCAAACTCCTGCTCGCCGGCCGGGAGACCGGCGGCCGAGGACGTGCGGAACTCCAGCTCGCCCGGTAGCGACTCGACTGCCCGCTGCTCCTGTGCGCGCTGCAGCAGGTGCTCGGCATTGGTCGCGACGATGTCGAACCCCACCAACCTCCGAGGCTGTGCGCGGCGGCACAACCCGAGCGCCATGATCCCGTCGCCGCATCCGATGTCGGCGATCTCGCGGCCGGCCAGCGTCACGCCGCTGGCCTCGCAGAACGCCACGATCTCGCCCGCCGCCTGCTCGTAGTGATCCCAGAACCACTGGGACTCGGCATCGGCGGGCTGGCCGGACGCGATCCGCCTGCCCTTGGCGAAGGCACGGCGGATCATGTGTCCGGGTCGAGCGTGCCGTTGGTTTCCACCGCGCGTCCGGTCAGCCTGCGCAGGCGATTGGATACGCGGTAGCCGGCCTTGATCGCGCGGAATACGGGATCGCCGATCTGTCGATGGGTGGCCAGCGCGAGCAGCGGCCGTTCCAGATCGCGCGACAGAAGACCGTCGGGGCCCACCAGCCGGATCGCGTCCTCGCTCAGGTGCTCGTGCATGAGCCGCTCGCCGCGCTCGGGAGCCCCGGCCGGCGCCGGCGGGGAGTCGCAGGTCAGGTTGTAGAGCTCGATCAGCCGCCCGGCGGCCGCATCCCATCGGAGCGAGCCCGCGGCGGCATGCACGATCTCGACCTGGGCCCGGCGCGCGCCGTCGTCGTGCATCAACTCGAGCGCGCGGCTCGCGGTGGCGGCGGCGTCCCACGGCACGATCAACCTCGCCCCGTCCGGCACGAGCTCGCTCAGCCAGCTGCCGGGGGCCCACAGGCATGGCACCCCGCGCTCGGCCGCCTCGAAGGCGAGGGCGCCGGAGCCGGTCGGCTGAGGCGTCGGGTCGAGCAGCAGGTCGGCCCGCTCGAGCAGCCATGCTCTCTGCGCGTCGCTGACCGCTCCGAGAACGATGACCCCTTCACCGATGGGCCCTTCAGCCAGCACGAGGCGTCCGGGCCACTGGTGGCGGTCTCGCAGCTCCTCGAAGACGCGGAGAGTGAACTCGACGTTCTCGCTGCCGAGACAGAGCAGCGTCGGCGTCTCGGCTGACAGGGCAGCGGCGCCGGGCGGTGCGGCCGGGACTGGGCCGCCCTGGCTCGCGCGCGACTCGAGACCCGGGTACACGACGCTCGTCCGCCCGGGCTCGACGAGTTGCTCCGCCACCGCTTCGTCGCGCGAGCGCGCCGAGGAGAACACCACGCGGTCGGCCGAGGCGAGGGCGCGGCGCGTGAGGCTCCGGTGGCGCTCCCACCGGCGGAACGAGCCGAACCGAGCCGGATTGCGGTACCCGCCGAGATCGTCGTAGGTGACGATCAGTCGGTCACCCAGCCGCGAGAGCGCGCCGAGTTCGGCCGGGGTGGCCGCTGGGAAGACGCGATGGATCACGTCGGCCCGGTTGCCGGGCTCGGAGCGGGCGTCCGGCGCGAGACTGACCACCTCGATGCCATCCACCTTCGTCGTCCACGAGCTCGCGGCGCGCGGCTCGACGATCACCCGCAGGCGCGCCTGCCCGGTGGCGGCCAGCGCCGCGACGAGGTCGACCGCGGCGCGTCCGCCGACGTCGTCGAGTTCGGGCCCCCGAACGTCGATCGCGACGGTGAGGCCGTCGAGCGCGCGTCGCGCCGCCATCAGCGAGCGCGCGAGCGGGGCGGCCCGATCCGCCTGCAGGGCATGGACCGCGTTGTGGTAGTACGGGTAGCGCGCGGCGAGCATCAGCTCATGGGCGTGCTGGACCGGGTTTGCCTCACCGTTGGCGCCGAGGCTGGCCCCGCCGTGGTGGAGCACCAGGACGTCGTCGGCCGCGACGTGGGCCAGGCCGGCGTGCAGGCAGCGCTGCGAGAAGTCCACCTCCTCGCCGTAGCCCGGCGAGAAGGCCAGATCGAAGTCGCCCACCAGCTCGAGCGCGTCCCGCCGCAGGTAGGCACAGTGGCCGACGGCGGTGATCAGGTGGGGACGGAGCCGAAGCGAGCGGGCGCGGACCGCCGCGGCCGCCTCCTCGAAGCGCTCGGGACCGCCCTCGTCGAGCACGACCGCCGCCTCCGGCACGGACACCACGCTCCCCTGATTGGTCAGCGCGGTGGCGGTGGCGATCCCGGTGTCGCAGTAGGCCGCGTCCCGCAGTCCCTCGAGCCAGCCGGCGCCCACCACGCAGTCCGAGTTCAGGATCACCACGTCGGCCGGCGCGGCCCCGGCCAGCCCGCCGTTGGCGTTGCCCGGGAAGCCGACGTTGTCCTCACGGCGGGCGTAGAAGATCGCGTGATCGCCCGAGGCCTCCGCGGCCAGCCCGGCCACGAACTCGCGCGATCGCGGGTCCGGACTCGCGTCGTCGCAGATCAGGATGGGGACGGTCGCCGGCGTGTGCGCGAGCACGCTCTGCAGGCACATGACGAACAGCTCATGCGCTCCGTAGACCGGGATGCACACCACGACATCACCCCGCCGCGCGCCGATCCGCGCCCCGGGGTCGACCCATCGCACGTTCACGCGGCGATTATGGCGCGGGGCGGACGGCGTGGCCCCCCGGCGCCGCTGCTAGCTTGCCGCCCGTGGCTACCTACGCTCCCGGCTCCTACGGGCCCTCGGCGCTGGGCGGTGAGTTTCGTCGCTTCGTCGAGCTCACGCTGACGCTCGCCCGGACCGAGTTCAAGCTCCGCTACTTCGGCTCGGTGCTCGGCTACCTGTGGTCGCTGATGCGCCCGCTGCTGTTTTTCGGCGTCCTGTATTTCTTTTTCACCGCGGTGGTGAACCTCGGCAAGGGCGTGGAGCACTACGGCGTCTACCTGCTCACCGGCATCGTGTTCTGGAACTACCTGGCCGAGGCGACCGGCGGGTGTGTCGCCTGCCTGGTGGCCCGCGAGTCGCTCGTGCGCAAGGTCCGCTTCCCGCGCATGGTCGTGCCGCTGTCGGTGTCGCTCACCGCCACCTTCAACCTCGGCATGAACTTCATCGCGGTGATCGTGTTCGCCCTGGGCAACGGCATCTCGCCGACTTGGAGCTGGCTCGAGCTGATCCCGATCGCGTTCTGCTTCATCGTCCTCGCCACCGGGATCGGCATGCTGCTGGCCGCCCTCTACGTCCGCTTCCGCGACGTGCAGCCGATCTGGGAGGTCTTCCTCCAGATCTGGTTCTACTCCTCGCCGATCATGTACGCCGCCGCCCGCTACAACAGCTTCGCCCACGGCTTCGAGAAGATCGCGCTGCTCAACCCGGTCGCCACCCTCCTGACCCAGATGGGTCACGCCTTCATCGATCCCGAGCAGCTCCCCTCCGCCGTGACCGCGGCCGGCGGCGCGCTCGTTCCGATCATCGCGATCGCCTTGATCCCGGCCCTGTTCGCCCTCGGGTGGTGGTTCTTCACCCACGAGGCGCCGCGGGTGGCCGAGAACCTGTAGGCGGCGCCGGCGCGCCTGGGCCGTGCGCTAGCCTCACCGCCCGTGTCGAGCCGTCCCTCCGCGCTGATCACCGGAATCACCGGCCAGGACGGCTCCTACCTGGCCGAGCTTCTGCTCGAGAAGGGCTACGACGTGCACGGCACGGTCCGCCGCTCGTCCACCGAGCGCTTCGACCGCATCGAGCACGTGCGTGACCGGATCACCCTGCACCAGGCCGACCTGCTCGACCAGCGCTCACTGGTCGACGCGCTCCGCGTGGCCAAGCCGACCGAGATCTACAACCTGGCCGCGATGTCGTTCGTCGCCGTCTCCTGGGTCCAGCCGACCCTGACCGCGGAGTTCACCGGCGTGGGCGTCACCCGCATGCTCGAGGCGATGCGCGAGGTGTGCCCCGAAGCCCGCTTCTACCAGGCCTCCTCGAGCGAGATGTTCGGCAAGGTGCGCCAGGTCCCCCAGAACGAGATGACGCCGTTCTATCCCCGTTCCCCGTACGGCGTCGCCAAGGTCTACGGCCACCACATCACGGTCAACTACCGCGAGTCGTACGGCCTGCAGGCCAGCAGCGGGATACTTTTCAATCACGAGTCCGAGCGCCGCGGGCTCGAATTCGTCACCCGCAAGATCACCTGGCACGCCGCCGCGATCAAGTTGGGCCTCGCCGACAAGCTGCGCCTCGGCAACCTCGACGCCGAGCGCGACTGGGGCTACGCCAAGGACTACGTCGAAGCGATGTGGCTGATGCTCCAGCGCGACGATCCGCAGGACTACGTTGTCGCCACCGGGGTCGCGCATTCGGTCCGCGATTGCGTGGAGATCGCCTTCGACCACGTGGGCCTGCCGACCGACGACCACGTGGTGATCGACGAGACACTGAAACGGCCGGCCGAGGTGGACCATCTGATCGGCGACGCCTCCAAGGCCAAGCGCGAGCTCGGGTGGGAGCCGAGGACGAGCTTCGAGGAGCTGATCCGGCTGATGGTCGACTCCGACTACGAGCTGCTCAGCCGGGGCCGGTCGACGCCGGCCATCCGAGCGCAGGCGGGCTCCGAGAGCGCGCCGCGCTTGTAGTGCCCGGTGCGGCCAACGTGCCCGGTCCGGCCAAGCGGGCGCTCATCACCGGGCTGACCGGCCAGGACGGATCGTTCCTGGCCGAGCTGCTCCTCGAACACGGTTACGAAGTCCTCGGCACGATCCGCCGTCCCCCGAGCGAGCCGCTCGGCTCAGCCGAGCATCTCCGTGACCGCGTGACGCTCATCCACGCCGACCTCGAAGACCCGCCCAGCCTCACGGAGGCAGTGGCGAACACGACGCCCGACGAGGTCTACCACCTGGCCTCGCCGTCGTTCATCCCGGATTCCTGGCTCGATCCGGCCCGCACCCTCCAGGCCATCGCCGGCTCAACCGCAACGCTGCTGACAGCGGTCCGCGACCACAGCCCCCAGACGAAGATCGCGATCGCCGCCTCCTCCAGCATGTTCGGCGCCACCGACCGCAGCCCGCAGAGCGAGGACAGCCCGTGCCGGCCGGACACGCCATACGGCACGGCCAAGCTCGCCGCTCATCAGCTCGTCGGCCAGTTCCGAGCCCACGAGGACCTGTTTGCGTGCTCGGCCATCCTCTACAACCACGAGTCCGAGCGCCGGCCGGAGTCGTTCGTCACCCGCCGGGTCTCGCGCGCTGCCGCCGCGATCAAGCTGGGGTTGGCCGATCACGTCGAACTGGGCGACGTCACCAGCGTCCGCGACTGGTCGTTCGCCGGCGACGTCGTGCGCGCCCTGTGGCTGATGCTCCAGCAGAACGCCCCCGACGACTACATCCTGGCCAGCGGACGCGGCCACACGGTCGCGGAGTTGGCTGAGCGCGCGTTCAGCGCCGTCGGCCTCGACGCCGCCGGCTACCTCAGAACCAATTCGGCGGACCTGACCCGCCCGCCCGACCCGACCCCACCGGTGGGCGATCCCACGAAAGCCCAAGAGCGACTGGGGTGGCGGGCCGAGATGAGCTTCGAGCAGCTTGTAGACCGGATGGTCCAGGCCGACCTCCGCGCCCTCGGCGCGTAGGCCACGCGCTTGCATTACGCTAGCTGAGCAAGCATTTCGCTATCGTCACGATCGTGGCGAACGTACAAGTCCGCGACGTGCCCGAGGATGTCCATCGCCGGTTGAAGGCGCAGGCGGCCATGGCGGGGCAGTCGCTCAACGAGTTCCTCGTCGCCCGGATGTGCGATATAGCACGCACCCCCTCGGTGGCGGAGCTTGCCGATCGGATCCGGCGGCGCGGCGGCTACAGCGGCCCGTCCAGCGCCGATGTCGTCCGCCGAGACCGCGACACCCGATGATCGTAATCGACGCGTCGACGCTGGCCGACTTCCTCGTCGGCCGCGAGACGGCGGTCGCGGCGGTCCTTCGCGCGCTGGGGACCGACGAACAGCAGCCGCTTTATGCCCCCGAGCTCATCTGGCCCGAAACGCTGAACGCACTGCGCGGAATGATGCTACGTGGCGACATCACCGATGACCGCGCCGGTCAGGCGACGCTCGATCTCGCCGAGACCCGGCTGCTCTGCTTTCCGCACGCGCCGTTGCGCGAGGCCGTGTGGACGCTGCGTCACGACCTGACCGCCTATGACGCCACGTACCTCGCGCTCGCGCTCGGACTTGACGACGCCTTACTGCTGACCGGCGATCACGGGCTCGCCGCGCGCGCCGGCGCAGAACTCGGCGATGACCACGTGATGCTCACGCGGTGACCGCTCACCGCACCGCCCCCGTGCGCCCACCGCGGTCGTGACCCCTACAGCGTGGCCAGGATCCGGCGCAGCCCGTCCTCGAGCCCGACCTGCGCCTCCCAGCCGAGCGCCTCACGCGCCCGCGACACGTCGAGGCAGCTCCGCTGCACCTCGCCCGGGCGCGGCGAGGCGAACTCGGGCTCCACCGGCTCGCCCCCGGAAACCGCGGCCAGCGTGCCGAGCACATCGATCACCGAGACCTCGCGCCCGGTGCCGACGTTGACGGGGCCGGTCACCTCGGGACCGGCGTCGGCGGCCATCAGGTTGGCCCGCGCAACATCGCTCACCTCGACCCAGTCGCGCGTCTGGCTCCCGTCCCCGAACACGGTCGGCGGCCGTCCCGCGACGAGCCGTCCGCAGAAGATCGCCACCACGCCGGCCTCGCCGTGCACGTCCTGGCGTGGCCCGTACACGTTGCCGTAGCGCAGCGACACGGTCGAGAGCCCGTGCAGCCGGGTGTAGAGCCCGCAATAACCCTCGGCCGCATACTTGCCCTGTCCGTACGGCGCCAGCGGCCGGATCGGATGGTCCTCCGGGGTCGGAAGCACGGACGCGTCGCCGTAGAGCCCGCCACCGGTCGAGGTGTTGACGACGCGCCGAACGCCACTCGCTCTTGCCGCCTCGAGCACCGCGATCGTCCCCAGCACGTTCGCGTCGGCGTCGCCGGCCGGATGCTCGACCGAATAGCGCACGTCGATCTGTGCGGCCAGGTGAAACACCACGTCCGGCTGCGCCGCGGCGAAGACCTCCGCCAGCCGGCCGGTATCCCGCACGTCAACCTCGTGCAGCACCGCGCCCGCGGCCAACGCATTGGTCAAATTCGAACATCTCCCGCTCGAAAGGTTGTCCACCACGGCCACGCGATCGCCCCGGGCGACAAGGGCGTCGGCGATGTGCGACCCGATAAAGCCGGCTCCGCCGGTCACGAGGCAATTCATGCGCCGGCGAGGTTACCCGTGCCCCGAAAAAGGTGGCGGGCCCGCACCGCGAAGGCGGTACGGGCCCGACCGAAGGACGACCCTGGTAGGGCTGGGGGCCGTCCGAAGACCCGCGAGAAAGGGGGCGATGCTCGCGGGCCCGTCCGACTTCCGTGTCGGCCCCTAGCATAGCGCCGTGGGCACCGGAGCCGTCAAGCACGTTGGACATAATTGGACGCCCGCACCAGCCATGCCGGTGCAACCAACCGCGCAACCTCTCGCCCTGTAACACGTTACAAAGCCGGTGGTTCGTAGCTTTGCGCCGGGTTTGATCTCCAGACCCCGCGGCTAGCACGAACACTCGTGATGCGCCCGCACAGTTTCATTCAATCCCCCGCCACCGCGATCTCGCCGCCGGCGACGGTCGAGATCGTGGGCGTGCCGATCAGCGTGATCGACTACGAGCACACGCTGCGCTGGATGGACGCGATGGTCGCCGAGCGCGGGCGCGGCTACGTGTGCGTCTGCAACGTCCACACCGTGATGTCCTCCCGGGAGGATCCGGAGCTGCGCGCCGCGCTGATGAGCTCGTCCCTGAACGTGCCGGACGGACAGCCGCTCGTCTGGGCGATGAACGCGCTCGGCCAGTCGCTGCGCGATCGCGTCTACGGGCCCGAGCTCATGGCCCGCGCGTGCGCCCGAGCGGCCGCCACCGGGCAGCGCTTCTACCTGTACGGGGGGCGCGATCGCGATCCGGACGCGCTCGACCGGCTCGGACTGAGCCTGCGCCGGCGCTTCCCGGGGCTCAACCTGGTCGGCGCCTACCGGCACCCGTTCCGCACGCTCACCGAGCAGGAGCGAACCGCGATCGCCGAGGAGATCAACGAGTCCGAGCCCGACGTCGTGTGGGTGGGGATCGGGGTGCCCAGGCAGGAGAAGTGGATGGCCGAGATGCGCCCTCATCTCGAGGCGCCCGTGCTGGTCGGAGTCGGCGCGGCGTTCGACTTCCTGGCCGGACTCGTGCCCCAGGCGCCGCCCTGGCTTCAGAACGCGGGGCTCGAGTGGGCGTTCCGGCTCACCCAGGAGCCACGCCGGCTCTGGCGGCGCTACCTGCGCTACAACCCCCGCTTCGTGGCCGCCTTCGCGCGGCAGCTCGCCGCCCATCGGGCTGGCGGCGAGCGCTCCCGAATCCACTACCCGTAGAGAGCAACACGCTGACCCAACCGTCACGCGAGCGGGGTGGGCGGGGCCCCTCCCTGAGGCTGCCCGGGCGCGACCTGAAGGAGCTGCTGGGCGACGTCGTGCCAGGCGACCACGCCCGGCAGACGCTGGCCGATCGCTACGCCGAGCGGGAGGTCGGGCGCCCGGCCAACGGACCGTGGCGCGTGCTCGACCTCGGCTGCGGCGCGGGTGGCTCGGTCGACGTGTTCCGGGCCCGCGACCCCGACGTCCAGTGGATCGGCCTCGACGTCCCAGGATCGCCGGAAGCACAGATGCGCACGCGGACCGACGCCCGCTTCGAGACCTTCGACGGCGTCGCGATGCCGTTCGAGGACGGCGCCTTCGACCTCGTCTACTGCAAGCAGGTGCTCGAACACGTCGGCCGCCCCGAGCCGCTGCTGGCCGAGGTGCGTCGGGTGCTCGCACCGGGCGGCTGGTTCGCGGGCTCGACGTCCCAGCTCGAGCCCTACCACTCGCTGAGCGTGTGGAACTACACCCCCGTCGGATTCGTCGGCCTCCTGGAGCGCGTCGACCTCCGACCGGTCGAGCTGCGCCCGGGGATAGACGGGCTGACCCTGATCGCCTGGCGCCTGGCCGGCGGCCACCCCTGCTTTCACCGCTGGTGGGGACGCGAATCGCCGCTGAACCGGGCGCTCGACGCGTGCGGTCGAGCCCTCAAGGCCGACACCCGCACCCTCAACGCAACCAAGCTCCTGTTCTGCGGCCAGTTCGCCTTCCTGGCCCGGCGCGAGCCGACCGCCAACGCGAACGCCACCACCGCCCCATGACGATCTCCGAAGCCCAGATGCGCGCGGCGCCCCACGATCCGGACAACCTGCTCGACCGGCTCACCCCCGAATCGACGCTCCAGGCCCACTACCACTACCTGATCGCGCGAGAGCGGCGGATCCTGGCCCGGCGGCTGGGCATCACAACCGGCACGGTGCTGTCGGTCGGCTCCGGCTGGCACCCCGGCCGCCACCTGTTCCCCGCGCCCGCCTTCCATATAACCGCCGTCGATTCCGATCCCGAACGCGTGCAGGGCGTCGAGCGGCTCGCCCGCGCCGACGAGGTGCGCGTCGGGTACGCCGGCCGGCTCGACTTCCCGTCCGCCTCCTTCGACATCGTGCTCTACCGGCTGGTGCTGCACCACATCGCCTACCAGGGCCCGCTCGAGCCCTGCTTCACCGAGGCCGCCCGTCTGCTGAGGCCCGGCGGCGCGATGGTGGCGATCGAGCCGGGGCTCTGGCACCCGGTCGGCCTCGGGCTCGCGGCCGCCAACCGCGTCGGCATCGCGACCGCGGTGCACGGCACGCCCGACGACATCCCGCTCTCGCCGCGCCGCCTGTCCCGCGAGGCCCGCTCGGCGGGGCTCGCACCCGAGCTCCACGCCGTCACCTACACGTGGCGACGCCTCCCCGCTGCCCTGCAACGGGCGTTCGCATCGCTCGACGCGCTCGGCTCCCGGCCGGGCGCAGCGCCGTTCGGCCACACGCTCCTGCTGATCGCCCGGAGGGCCGGTTGAACCGCGGCGATGTCGCCGTCTGCATCATCGGCGGCGGCCCAGACGAGAACCTCCGCGCCAACACGCCGCCGGCCGTGCCCGTCCTCGAGGCCGCCTCGGCCACGGAGGCCTTCGCCAAGACGGCCCCCGCCGACGTCGTGCTCGTGCGGCCGGGCTGCGTCGTCGCGACCGGCTGGCTCGACGGGCTGCGCGGCGCGGCCCACGCGAGCAGCACCACGGCCACCGCCACCGCCCTGACCCAGCACGACGCCGGCGGCGCGCCCGCGCCGTTCGAGCGCGCGGCGGCCGAAGTGCACGCCGCCTCGCTGCGCGTTCGCCCGCGGATCGAGCAGCCGGGCGATGCGTGCGTCTACGTCCGGCGCAGCGCAATCGAGCTGGTCGGAGACGACGGCGGCACGGACTTCTGGTCGCAGTGCGTCGCCCGAGGACTGCAGCACGTGCTCGCCGACGACGTGCTCGTAGTCGACCCCCGGCCGGCCACACCGCCCACGAACGAGCCCACGGACGAGCCCGCGAACGCACCGAACCCGCCCGAGAGCCGCGCCAAGGCCGTGGCCCGGCGGGCCATACATGGCTTCTCGGCCACGATCGACGCGCGCATCCTGGCCGGACCGACCACCGGGACCCAGGTCCACGTCCTCGAGCTGATCGCCGGACTGGCCCGCACCGAGGAAGTCCGACTGACCGCGGTCATCCCCGATCACCCCAGCGAGGACGCGCTCGTCCGCCTGCGGAGCCTGCCTCGCGTGAAGCTCGTCACCTACGCCGAAGCGATGCACGTCGAGAGGACCGATGTCGCCCATCGCCCCTTCCAGCTGAGCAACGCCGGCGACCTGAATTTCCTCGAGTTGCTCGGAGAGCGGCTGATCCTCACCCAGCAGGATCTGATCGCCTTCCACAACCCGGCCTACTTCCCGACGCGCCAGGCCTGGCATGAGTACCGCGAGCTGACGCGGACAGCGCTGGCCACCGCCGACCGCGCGCTGTTCTTCTCCGCCCACGCCCGCGACGACGCCCTGTCGGAGGACCTCGTCGACCGGGCACACGCGGACGTGGTCCACCTTGGGGTCGATCATCCGCAGGCGGCGAGCATCACGGAGTCTCCGCCCGCCGTCGCCGACTCGCTCGAGTCGCGTCCGTTCCTGCTCTGTCTGGGCACGGACTTCCTGCACAAGAACCGGCTGTTCGCGCTGCGGCTGCTCAGCGCGCTCGGCGAGCAGGGAGCCGACGCGAGCCTGGTGTTCGCCGGCCCGATGGTCGCGCAGGGTTCCTCCCGGCCGCAGGAAGCGAGGTACCTGACCGCTCACCCGGTGCTCGCCGGACGGGTCGTCGATCTCGGCGCGGTCAGCGAACCCGAGAAGCAGTGGCTCTACAACCGCTGCGCCATCGTCGTCTATCCCTCCGTCCTCGAGGGTTTCGGGCTGATCCCGTTCGAGGCGGCGGCCCATCGCGTTCCCTGCCTGTGGGCACCGGGAAGCTCGCTCAGCGAAATGCTGCCCGACGGCGCCGCCGGCATCGTTCCGTGGGACGAACACAAGACGGCAGAAAATGCCCGTTCGCTGATGACCGACCGGCGGGCCCGCGACGCCAACCTCGACGCGATCGCCCAGGCGGCCCAGAGACTCACCTGGGACGCCACCGCCCGGCGTCTGCTGGAGGTCTACCGGGCCACCGCGGACGCCCCGCCCCGGCCCGAGCACGGCGTCGGCGTGGCGCTCACCGAGGATGCCGCCCGGCTGGTCGGCCCGGGCGGCGAGCTGCCGCCCGACGTTCACCGCCCGCTGCTCGCGATCGCCACCCACCCCAAGATCGCGCGCCCCTTCTACGCCGTGCTCCGGTTCGGCTACCGCGCCTCGCACGGCCTGCTTCAGAGGCGCAGGTAGGCGAGCGTCTGGTGGGCAGCGGCGAACGCCCGCCGCGAACGACTGCCTTCGAAGTGCTTGGCGAAGTAATAGCTCGACGCATCCGCCAGCTCATGAGCGCGATCGGCCACCACCGCCCCCACATGACGGATCACGACGCCCGGCTCGTACACGACGACGCCGCCCGCCGCGCGCAGGCGAAGGCACAGGTCCTCGTCCTCCTTGTAGAGGAACAGCCGCTCGTCGAATCCGCCGATCGCCGCGAACGCCGCGCGCTCGACGAGCATCGCCGCGCCCGACACCCACGCCACCTCCTGGCAGACGCCGGTCGCCCGCCAGTAGCTGTGCCCGCCCCGCAGCGCGATCGCCGCCCGCGCGCCGTGCAGGCGCCCGTGGTCGTAGGGCTGCGGCCGCCCGTCGGCCATGACGAGCTTCGGTCCGACCGCCGCCACCCGGCCCCCGCCGCCAAGCAGCACGTCCATCAGCCGAGCCACCGTCCTCGGCGCCACGATCTCCACGTCCGGGTTGAGGATCAGCAGGTACGGCGCCTCGGTGTGGCCGGCCAGCAGGTTGTGCCCGCCGCCGAAGCCCAGGTTGGCCTGCGCGGTGAACGCCCGGCCGCCCGTATACCTTCCCGCCAGATCCTCCAGGTCCTCGCCCGAGGCGTTGTCCAGCAGGTTGATCTCGTAGCCGAGGCCGCTCCCCTCCAGATCCGAAACCACCGAAGCGATGCACCGTTCTAGATAGCGCCGTGTCCGGTAGTTCACGACCTGAACCGCGATCGTCGCGCCCGCGCGCATGGTCGACGACGATATCCGAGGGTGGTTGGTACGCTCGCCGCGTGTCGTCTCTCGCCACGGCGTCCCGGCGCACGACGTCCGAGCCGACCGGGGCGACGCGGGCGAGCCGCCTTCGCGGGCTCGGCCTGACCGCCGATGCCGCGCTCGCTGCCCTCCTTGCGCTGGGCTTCGGCCTGGTCGTGTTCGTGGCCACCGGCGGAACCGACCTGGGCCCGAACACGTGGGTGCAGATCGCGCTGCTCGCCGTCGGCGCCACCGGCGTCGTCGTGATCGCGCTCCGCCGGACCGCCCCGGTCAGCGCCCATGCCATCGCGACGGTCGCGCTGTTCGCCGCGCTCGCCGCGTTGACCTACGTGTCGATCGCGTGGTCGGTACAGCCGGCCACCTCGTGGGTGGAGGCGAACCGCACGCTGTCCTACCTGGCCGCGTTCGCCGCCGCCGGCGCGCTTGCCCTGCTGGCCCCGGCCCGCTGGCCGGCCGTGCTCGGCGCGGTCGGAACCGTGACCGTCGTCGTCTGCGGCTACGCGCTGCTCTCCAAGGTGTTCCCGGCCACGCTCGACGCAAGCGACAACCTGGGACGGCTGCGGGTCCCGTTCGGCTACTTCAACGCGATCGGGCTGATGGCCGTCCTCGGTCTCCCCGTGTGCCTGTGGGCCGGCACGCGCCCGGCCACCGGCCGCCTGCTGCGCGCCCTGACCGTGCCCGCTCTGGCCGTGTTGCTCACCACGGTGGTCCTGTCCTACTCACGCGGGGCGGTGCTGGCCGCCGTGGCCGGTCTCGGCTGCTGGTTCGTGCTGGTTCCGCTGCGCCTGCGCGCCGCTCTGCTGCTCGCCCTCGGCGCGCTGGGCGGCGCCGTCGCCACCGTGTGGGCCCTCGCGCACCACGCGATCACGCACCCCAGCGCCTTGCTGCCCGCGCGGACCGCGCAGGGCCACGACTTCGGCCTCGTGCTCCTGGCGGTCGTCATCGTGGGTGCGCTGGTCGGCTTCGCGGCCACCCGCGCGATGGACCGCACCGTGCTCCCGGCGCCGCTGCGCCGCCGGATCGGCACCGCGCTCGTGGTCATGGTCGCCCTGGTGCCGGTGGCGGCGGTCGCCGGCGCGGCCGCGTCCTCGCGCGGTCTGACCGGCCAGGTGTCGCACGTGTGGACGGAGCTGACCAGCACGACCCCGAGCCCGAGCGTCGGCAACAACCCGGGACGCCTCGGCCAGCTCTCGAACAGCCGGCCGCTGTACTGGAGCGAGGGGCTCAAGGTCGGCGAGCACGCGCTGCTGGCCGGCGCCGGCGCCGGCGGGTTCGACACCGCGCGCACGCGCTACACGACGAGCACGCTTGTCGTGGCGCACGCCCACAGCTACGTGATCGAGACGTTCGCCGACTTCGGCCTGATCGGAATCGCCGTGTCGCTGGCCCTGCTCCTCGTCTGGGGAGCCGCGGTCCGGCGCACGCTGGCCCCGTGGCGGGAGGGCGTGACCCACACCCCCGAGCGCACCGGCCTGATCACGATGCTCTCGGTCGTCGTGATCTTCGGCGTCTCCTCGGCGATCGACTGGACGTGGTTCGTCCCGGGCGTCACCGTTCCGGCGCTCGTGTGCGCCGGCTGGCTCGCCGCGCGCGGACCGTTGCGCGAAGCCGACCGGCGCAAGGCCGAACCGGTCCCCGGACAGCGAGCGCGGCCCCTCCCCCTCGGGCGCATCGCCACCGCGATCGGCATCGTGGCCGCCGTCCTGATCGCCGGCTGGTTCGTCTGGCAGCCGCTGCATTCCTCCGATCAGGTGTCCGCCGCGATCACCGACGTGACCCGGGGCGACGCGCCCGCCGCGCTGGCCGCCGCCCACGACGCGGCCGACAGCGATCCCCTGTCGGTCGACCCGCTCTTTGAGCTGTCGGCGATCTACTCGGCGGTGCGCGACCAGGCCGCGAGCCGCGCCGAGCTCGTCAAGGCGACCCAGGTCCAGCCGTCCAACGCGCAGACCTGGCAGTCGCTCGGCGCGTTCGATCTCCAGGCCCATCGCCCGCAACAGGCCCTGACCGAGCTCCAGACCGCGCTCCGGCTCGATCCGACCGTCCCGCTCACCCACCAGCTTCTGGACCAGGCCCAGACCCAGGCGGCCTCAGGGCCCGCGGCTACCGCACCGCGCGCGCCAGCAGGCTCCGCCTGAGCAGCGGCGGTCCCTCCACCGCCCGGACGTGGACCTCGGCGAAGCCGAACTCGTGCAGCAGCCTCTCGAGCGACCGTCGCGTGTACAGGTGCAGGTGGTCGCCCAGCGGTTCCGAGAACGTCTCCATGCCGTGGAGCGCGACGACCAGGCGCCCGTGCGACGGGGTGCTGATCAGGAGCCTGCCCCTCGGGACGAGCACCCGCCGCACCTCCGAGAGCCAGCGCGCCGTGTCGGCCACGTGCTCGATCACCTCACCGGCCCACACGACCTCGAACGAGTTGTCCTCGAACGGCAGCGGGCCGTCGAACGGCACCAGCCGGAAGTCGAGCCCCGGGTGGCGGGCGCGTGCCCGCTCGAGCGCAGCTTCCGCGACGTCGACCCCGATCGGCCGGGTGCCCGCGCCGGCCAGCGCCTCGGTGAACTCGCCGGTCCCGCAGCCGACGTCGAGCGCACGATCGCCGGGTCGCACATCGCCCAGGACGAAGCGCGAGCGCAGCGCGAACCCCGGCGGCTCGAGATCGGCCGGCAGGCGCTGCCACAAGTCCTCGTAGTAGTCCCTGATCGCCCGACCGTACCCGCGCGACCCCGGTCTTGCCATTCCCGAATGCACACGTTTGCGATCTGCCGACATTTCCGTGGGCCCGTTGAGTAGAGTGCGCGGACCGGACTAACGTGCGTCATCCGGACGATCCGTGAACGTCGCATTCGACAGCCGCCCTGCGAAGAGCACCCACGGTGTAGGTCGCTACGCGCGCTGTCTGCTCCAGGCCCTTCGCGAGCTCGGCTGCTGCGATCTGGTCGAGAGCCATCAGCCGCGCCGCTGCGACCTCTACCACTCCCCCTGGATCGACGGCGCGATGCTGCGCTGCCCGGTGCCGATGGTCGTCACCCTGCACGACCTCGCTCCGCTCAAGCGCCACGGTCAGTACCTGCGCTCGACGCTGCGCTTCAAGCTGCGCTATCTCGCCGTGCAGCGGGCCGCGCGCGTGATCGTGCCCACCTGCGCGGTGGCCGACGACGCCGAGTCGGTGCTGGACATCCCCCGCGAGCGGATCGCGGTGATCCCCGAGGCGCCCGCCGCCTCGCTGCACGCCCGCTCAGCGGAAGAGGTCGATGCCGTCCGCCACCGCTTCGAGCTCCCCGAGCGCTACCTGGTGTGGGTAGGCGCGATGCAGCGGCCGGACCCGCGCAAGCGCGTCGCGGCCCTCACCCGCGCGGCCCGCTCGATGCCGCTCGTGCTGGTCGGCCCCACCGCGCAGTGGGCGCACGAGCTACCCGGCGTCACGCTGACCGGCGCGGTGTCCGACGACGAGCTTGCCGCGATCTACACGGGCGCCCACGCGCTGGTCTTCCCGTCCGACGACGAGGGGTTCGGGCTGCCGCCGGTCGAGGCGCTCGCCTGCGGGACCCCCGTGGCCGCGTCCGATGTCCCGGCCCTGCGGGAGGTGCTCGACGGCCGCGCCACGCTCAGCGCGGTCGACGACCTCGATGGCCTCGTCGCCGCGGCCGAATCGGCCGAGCGCCCCGCCCCACCCCCTCCCGCCTGGACGTGGGAGGACGCCGCGCACGCCACCTGGCAGGTTTACCGCGAAGCGGTGCGCGAGACCGGCACCTGCCAGATCACGCGACCGAAACATCAGGCCGCGGCGCTGGTTAAAGACGCGTGACGTTGATCCACCGTCGCATGCTGCGCGCAGGGGTCGCGCCGCTGCTGGCCGTCCTCGCCCTGGCTTTCGCCCTGGCGCTGGTGCTGCCCGCCCACGCCCGGGCGGCCCGCGTCCTCAGGCTGGGCCCCGGCGGCCACGTGACCGCGATTCAGGACCCGTTCGTACCGGCCGCCGCCCCCACGCCGGCCCCGGCCCCGGCCGCGACCGCTCCGGCCGGGACCGCCGCACGCCGCCGCCGCCGCTCGCGCCGCCAAGGCCAAGCCGAAACCGAAGCCCAAGCCCAAGCCGCAGAAGACGGTCCTCAGCGAGCTCAACCGGCTGCTCAAGGCCGGCGGGATCACCTCCGCCGAGTACGGCACCTACAGCGCGAGCTTCAACGCCGCCCTCGCCACACAGCGAAACCTGCACGGCACCCCGGCCGCCGAGCTCGAGGCGGTGATCGAGAACCTGCACAGCATCGCCGCCACCGGAAAGCTCACCCCCGGGCGCCTCCCGGTGCTGTTCCAGACCCTCGACTACAACCGCCAGTGGTGGGCGTCGGGGACCGTGCCGAGCGCCAGCTCCTACGTCGAGTTCACGGGCTCCGATCTCGTGTGGGAGTACTACCCGGGCCAGGGGATCGAGCTCCAGGTGCTGGCCACATTCGGGAAGGCCGACGGGCTGTACACGGCCGGCCCGTCCGACTACCCGCAGATGGAGGCGCTGCTCGCCCAGATGATCCCGCTCGCGGTCAACCGGGGCGGCGGCCTGGTCTGGGAGTACTACTTCCAGTTCGGCGGCGGCAAGCCCCCGTGGACGAGCGCGATGTCGCAGGGCACCGGGATCGAGGCGCTCACCCGCGCCTACCTGGCCTCGCACGACACGTCCTACCTCGGGCTCGCCCACCAGGCCCTGGCCGTGTTCACCGCGCCGCCGCCGATCGGCGTGCGCGTCCCCACCGCCGTGGGCGCCCGCTACGTGCAGTACACGTTCACCCCGGGCACCTCGATCATCAACGCCTTCCTCCAGTCGCTGATCGGCCTCTACGACTACGCCCAGGCCAGCCACGACCCGCTCGCCCAGCAGCTGTTCGACGCCGGCAACGCCGAGGCCGAGGCCGAGGTCCCCCACTTCGACACCGGCGCCTGGTCGCTCTACCAGCCCGGCGTCGAGGACACGCTGAGCTACCACGAGCTGGTCACCGGCTTCCTCCAGCAGCTCTGCCAGCGCACCGCCGCGCCGGTCTACTGCACCGCCGCCCAGCACTTCACCGCGTACCTGAAGACGCCGCCGGCGCTTCAGCTGCTGACCCAGCACGTGGCCAAGGGCAAGCCGGCGACGATCCAGTTCTCGCTATCGAAGGTCTCCCAGGTCGGCATCGTGGTGATCGGCCCCGGCGGCCACACGCTGTTCGCGACCAGCGCCGGCTTCGGCTACGGCACGCGCTCGTTCGCCGTGCCGGCCCTCAAGCACAAGGGGACCTACACGATCCGCCTGGCCGCCACCGACCTGGCCGGGAACTTCAACCGGATCGTCGGGACGATTCAGGTCCCCTGACCGGGCGCACACGCGCCACGGCCACCCGCGGAACCTGCACATCTGCACCTGCAGAACCTGCCAACCGAGGCCTCCCGGTCGGACCGTGGCAGGTTGCGCATGCGAGGGGTGCTCTTTCATGCCACGGTCGCTCGATCCGGGGTCGACTGGCAGGAAATGCACGTCCGGGATGGCCCGTGACGGCTCATGCACCTCGCGCGGGGCTCTCGACCATCAGCGTCACGGGCCCATCGTTGACCAGCGAAACCGCCATCATCGCCCCGAACACGCCGCGCTCGGCCCCGATCCGCGCGCAGAAGCGCTCGTAGAGCTCCTGCGCCCGCTCCGGCTCGGCGGCGGCCACGTAGCTCGGCCGGTTTCCCTTCCGGGCATCGCCGTACAGGGTGAACTGGCTCACGCACAGCACCCGCCGGTCTCCCAGCGCCTCGTTCATCCGCCCGTCCGCGCCCGGGAAGATCCGCAGCGCGCGGACCTTGTCGGCCAGCCAGTCGGCATCGGCCTCGGAATCCCCGCGTCCGACGCCCAGCAGCACGAGCAGGCCCGGCCCGATTTCCGAGACCAGCCGCTCGTCGACCGTCACCGACGCTCGCGTGACCCGCTGAACCAGCGCCCTCACCTGCGTCCGCCCCGTCAGTCGCGCAGCTCGGCCGCAACCAGCTCGGGCGGCACGATGTTCAGGTTCACGCCGGCGCCCAGCTCGAGCCCGGCCAGGTGGGTCAGCCGGGGGACGATGTCGATCCGCCACGAGAAGTGCTCCGCCCCGCGCGGCGCCGTCCGCACCCACAGGTTGAGCGGCGGCGAGCCGCCCAGCCGCCGAGCCAGCCGCCCGAGCGCGCCGTGCAGCATGTGCGCGCCGAGCGGTCCGTCGTCTTCGAACCTGATGCGGGGCTGCCGCGGCGCGATCATCAGCTGAAACGGGAGCCTCGCGCCGTACGGCGCCATCAGCACGGTCTCCTGGTCGATGGCCACGATCCGCTCGCGCCGGCGAACCTCCTCCTGGACCAGGTCGCCCAGCAGGTTGCCACCCATCGTCCGCGTCGCATACGCCCCGAACCGCTCCCGCTCCCGCGCGATCGCCGCGGGCACGAAATCGAGCGCGTACAGCTGGGCGTGGGTGTGGGGCAGCGACGCCCCCGCTTCGCGCTGCTCGTTGACGATCAGGTGCACATACGCCGCGTCGGCATGGGTGCGCATGCGCTGGCGCCACACCTCCATCGCCGCCTCCACCTGCGCCGGCTCGAGGTGCGACAGCGAGGTGACCGTGTCGGGCGCGTTGATGATCACCTCGTGGGCGCCGTGTGCCGGCCCGGCCCAGAACAGGTCCCGGTTGGCCTCGGGCTCGGGCTCGGTCGCCTCCTGGCTCAGCGCCGGGTACAGGTTCGGCACCACCCGCACCGTCCAGCCGGGCGTGTTCGGCGCGCCACCGTTCGGCCGCACCGCGTAGACCTCGGGTGGGGTGCGGTCCTCGTGCCCCTCGGCGAACGGGTCGGTCTCGGGATCGAGCGGCGACGCCGGGGGTGCCCGCAGCTCCCCGCCCGGCCGGCGCGCACGATCGCCCGCCACGATCGCGCGCAGTCCCGTGAGCGGATCGATCCGGACCTCGGGCACGCTAGGGATCGATCCGGACCTCGGGCACGCTAGTGGTCTTCCCCGCGCTGGCCCACTAGTCGAGCACTTTTTCCATCGCGACGTGCTCGATCCCCGCCTCCCAGAACACCCGGCCCCGCGGCCGGTAGCCCGCGGTCTCGTACAGCTCGCGGGCGTAGGTCTGAGCGTGGAGCACGATCCGCCGCGCCCCGCCCGCCCGGCATTCCTCGTCGGCGGCGGCCAGCATGGCGGTGGCGATTCCCTGCCGGCGCGCCGAGCGCCTGACCGCCAGCCGGCTGAACTGAGCGGTGGTGCCGACCAGCAGGATCCGGCAGGTGGCGAGCAGTTCGCGGTCGCGCACGGCGACCAGATGGATGCCCTCGGGATCGCGGCCGTCGACCTCGTCACGCTCGGGCACGCCCTGCTCTACGCAGAACACGTCGTGACGCAGTTCGAGCGCGGCCGCCAGCTCTTCCCGGCTGCGAGCCCGGCGGATCTCGTAGACGGCCGTCCCTGTCATCAGCCCAGAGATTATGAGGGGCTGCGCTCCGCGCAGCGTCCGTGGGGCCACGTTCCCCGTCCGGTCAGTCCGCGTGAACCCTCGACCCGGCCGAGCTCGAGGCTGCGCCGCCCGTCCAGCGCCACGCGCGTTCGCGAGCCTTTGCCGGAGGCTCCAAAACGGTGAGCACAGAGCCGCTGGAGGGGCGTGCAGCCGAGCGGTGCGTTCAGCCAGAGCCGAACCTGCTTTAATTGGGGAGGCCATTCCTCCAAGCCGTGGGCGGCGAGGGGGCGTCCGTCTCTGAGGGTAGTTCCTCCCGCGCACGGTCTCTAGCGAGCCCGCCTGAGTCGCCACGCAGTACCTCCGCGGCTCGCATTTTCGAAACGCAACCTTCCGATCCGTATGGGTGATTCCACCCCTTTTCCTGAACCTGCCGCGATCGCGCGGGCGGAGTTGTTTACCCGTGAGCAGTTCGTCTACGAGGGCGAGGCCCTCGAGGACGCGCTGGCGCCCGGGTCGGCCCGCCGGCGCGCGCTCGACGCCGCCGTGGCCGAGATCGACGCCGGAGCGGCCCGGCCGTCGGTCGACTGGCGCCGGCATTACTCGCTGCTGCTTGGACTCGAGCGGCTGCTCTCCGAGGAGGAGCCGCATCTGGTCGACGGGACGGTCCTCTCGGCCCACCAGGTCGATGCCCTGTCGGGCACGCTGACCGCGCTGCTGGCCGAGGCTCAGCTGAGCGGCAACGGCAACGGCTCCTCCAACGGCGCGCCGCCGGCCCCACCGGAGCCGGCGCCGTATGCCGCGGCGGCCATCCGGGGCGATCGGGATTCCGAGAACGACCTCGACGAGGGCGATTCCGAGAACGACCTGGACGAGAGCGAGCCAGAGGACGAGGAGCCCCAGGACTGGCAGGACGACGGCGAGCTCGACGAGGACGTCCAGCTCGACGAGGCTCCCGACGACCCCAACGCCGACCGCCGCTTCTGGTTCGAGCACGCCACCGGCGCCGGCAAGACCGTCGCCGCACTCGGCTTCGTCGAGGCCTCGCGGACGGGAGGGGTGCTGATCCTCACCCACCGGCGAAACCTGGTCGACCAGTTCAACGGCGAGCTGCGCGACCGCGGCTACCGCGACCGGATCTGCGCTCCGCTGGTGGCCGGCAAGGACAACGCCAACGGCCCGGTCACCGTCGAGACATACCAGTGGTTCGTGCGCAACGCGGGCAAGATCTCCGACGCCTACACGATCGTCATCTGCGACGAGGCCCACACCGCGCTGGGCGAGAAGACCTCGGGCGCGATCCGGGCCTGGTCGGGGCCGATCTTCATCGGCATGACCGCGACGGGCGCCCTGATCGCCCGCCACGTCACCGACCTGTTCCCCACGCAGACCTCGCGCTTCGACCTGGCCCAGGCGGCCCGGCGCGGCGTGATCGCGCCGCTGCGCTGCATCCGGATCCCGCCCGGGCCGGGGGTGCGCACGATCGCCAAGGTGCCACTCCGGCGCGGCGAGGTGGATACCGAGTTCGACCAGGAGATGCTCGCCGAGCTGCTGGATCAGACGCCGTTCAACATGGCCATCGCCGACCTCTACAAGACCCGCTTCAACAACGTGCCCGGCGTCGTCTATGCGGCCGGCGTGCGCCACGCCTACAACGTGGCCAAGGCCTTCCAGGACATGGGCATGAAGGCCAAGGGTGTCTCGGGCGAGACGCCCAAGCGCCAGCTGGCCCGCATCCTGGCCGACTACGAGTCGGGCAAAATCGACGTGCTGGTCAACGCGCAGCTCCTGGCCGAGGGATGGAACAGCCCGCGCGCCACGATCTGCATGCACCTGGCCCCCACCGCCTCCAAGCGCATCTACCAGCAGCGGGTGGGCCGCGTGACCCGCCGCCACCCGGGCAAGGAGGCGGGCATCGTCGTCGACTTCGTCCATCCCGCCACCAAGCACGACGACCCGGTGGTGACCCTGCACTCGCTGCTCGATCGCGACGTGTACCGCGGCGGGGCGATCGTGGTCGGTCCGGTTCGCCGCGGCCGCGGCCGCCGGGTCCGCGTCGAGCGCCGCGTGCTCCCGGTCACGCCCGATCCCGAGCGCCGCGCGCAGGTGTTCGAGCGCGAGCTTTGGCGGATCGCGGTCGAGCACCTCGACTACGGCGAGCAGCACGTGTGGGCGGCGCTGGCCGGTGCGCGCGTGGCGCCCAACGGCTGGCGGCGGGCCAAGGCGATGCTCCACTTCGACCGCGGCGGCGAGCTCAAGCGGCGGTTCCTGCTCACCGCGGTGCAGAGAAACCGGAATTCTCAGCTGCGCCTGCGGGCGTTGCAGGAGATCGCGTCGTCGCGGGATGCCGAGGCGTTCGACACCGCGATCGACATCATGGCCGGCTGGCCCCGCGACGAGCGCCGCGAGGGCGTGAAGATCATGCTCCAGGCCCTGGCCGAGCGGCGCATCGGCCGGCGCGACCAGGCCAACGCCTGGATCTGGCGCATGGCCGAGTACACCCGCGAGGTGCACGAGGAGTACGCCGTGCAGCGCTGGCCCGAGACCAAGCGGCTGCTCGGGCTGCTGGTCAATTCCTCCGGGGCCGCCCATGCCCGGAACGCCCGCCGGCTCGTCCACGCGGCGCGCAAGGAGGATCGAAGGCTGTCGGCGGCCCTCCTGGCCGCCGCGCTCGCCCACACGCCCGAGGCCGAGGAGGCGCTGCGCGGCGCCCGGACCCGCATGGCCCGCAAGCCGGCCGCCCTGGCCCGCGAGCTCCTGCGCAACTTCCCGAAGGGCCGGCGCGGCAAGAGCCGGCGCAAGCGCAAGCCGGCGGGCGGGACCGCCGCTCGCGCGCCCGGAGCGGCGGAGGCGGTGGCGAGGACGGCCGCCGCGGCCGAGGAGCCCGACGAGGCCGAGGAGATGGCCGACGCGGTCCCCGACATCGACGAGGACGAGGACGAGCTCGAGGCACCGGTCGATGACGATGGCGCGGATGCGGACGACGACGACGAGAACGACGACGACGACGACGAGGACGACGACGCGTCCGAGGACGAGGACGAGGACGACGACGCATCCGAGGACGACGACGAGGACTTCGACGACGACGACGAGAGACGCCCTCGCCGAACCGCTGCGCCGCGACGAGCACGGCGAAGCCGCCGCGTAGCGGGCACCGCGAAGCCGCCGCGTAGCGGGCAACCGAGGGTGCAAAACGCCCAAAACCCCGACCCCCGCTGACCCCCAGGGGGACATAAGCGCCCGGGAGGTGCTTATGTCCCGGTAACGGGTCGCGGGCGGGGCGGTTCCGGGCTTAATGCACGGCGTCGGGCGCCACCAGGTGGACCTCGCCGGCGTCCAGCGCCACCGTCCCGCCGTCGGTCCGCACGACGAGCCGCCCATCGGAGTCCACCCCGGCGCCCACCCCGCGCCCGCCGGCCCACCGCACCTCCTGCCCGAGCAGCGCGTCCCGCGCCCGGACGGCGTCGAGCACCGCCACGGCTGCGGCGTCCAACCACCGCTCGAGGCTCACCAGCAGCGCCTCGAGCGTCGGCTCGATCGCGTCGGGCTCCAGCCCCAGCGTGCCCGCCGTCGCGCGCAGATCAACCGGGAAATCGGCAACCCGCAGCGCCACGTTGAGGCCGATCCCGACGACGGCCCAGCCCTCCTGAGGCCGGCCCTCGGCCAGGATGCCGGCCACCTTGCGGCCGGCCATGAGCACGTCGTTGGGCCACTTGATCCGAGCGCGAGGGCCCACGACGTCCGCCACCGCCACCCCGGCGGCCAGCGGCAGCAGCGCCGGCGGGTCGCGAACCACCACCGAGCACAGCAGGGCCCGCCCGGGCGCCGCCGACCAGGAGCGGCCCTGGCGGCCGCGCCCCTCGGTCTGCTCGTCTGCCGTGACCACGGTTCCGTGGGGCGCGCCGGCGGCGGCCAGCTCCCGGGCCCGGGCGTTGGTCGAGCCGATCAGTCGGTAGTGGACGCGCGGGCTCACGCCGGCGCGATCCGCAGCGCCTCGCCGACCGAGATCCGCAGCGCGTCGCCGACCGAGATCCCCAGGCGCTCCACCGCGCTGCCCTGGTTGACCGCCACCGCCAGCCGCCGGTCGGAGTCCTCGTAGACGAGCAGCTCGCCGGACGCCACGTCGGCAAACGTACGCGCGTAGACCGCCGGCCACGACTCGCCGCGAACCGAGATCGCCACCGGCTGGCCCGACCGCACGTCGAATCCCTCGCCGGCGGCATCGAGCTGCACGTTCCCGAACCGGTCCAGGTAAACGGCGTGGGCGAGCAGCGCGCCGTCCTCGACGCTCGGGCGCGGCAGCTCGAGGCGCCCCAGCCCGTCCGGGTCGCACGACTCTCCCGCGTCGCTCAGCGCCGCCCCGCCGGCGAGCCGCGCCGCCACCGGCGCGAAGATGTCACGGCCGTGGAACGTGGCGGAGATCGGCGAAAGGGCGAACGGCGACCGGCCGATGTCAACCGCCTCGACCACCCCGCCGCCGACCTCGAACGACAGCGACAGCAGCCCGTTGTCGGGTCCCACCAGCACCCGCCCGTCCGCCAGCGCCACCGCCACCGCCCGCCGGTCGCCGCCCACGCCCGGATCGACCACCGCGAGGTGCACCCCGAGCGGGACGTAAGACATCGCGCGGCGCAGGATGAGAGCGCCCGCGCGCACGTCCCCTCGCGGCACCCCGTGGGTCAGGTCGATCACGCGCGCCTCGGGACACGCACGCGCGATCACGCCGTGGCAGACCCCGACGAAGCCATCCGTCAGCCCGTAATCGGACAGGAACGTGATGAACGGGCCGCCCACGGATCAGTCACCCGGATGCCCGGCGGCGTCGGCCACCAGCGCCTCGAGCAACCCGTCGATGTCGTGCCGCGAGGCCTCGACATCCGGTTCGAGGCCGTGCTCGCGCAGCGTCGCGCTGGTCACCGGGCCGATGCTGACCAGCCGTCCGCGCAGCCCACCTCCGTCCCCGCCCAGCGACTCCAACAGGAACCGAACGGTCGAGGACGAGGTGAACGTCACGTAGTCCGCTGAGCGCACCGCTGCCCGCTGCTCCTCGCCCAGCGGCGAAGCCACCGTCTCGTACAGCGCCACCACATCGACCTCGGCCCCCCGCGAGCGCAGCGCGTCGACCAGCACGTCCCGAGCCTGCGCCGCCCGGGCCACCAGCGCCCGGGCCACCGGAACATCGGCCAGCGCCTCGACCAGCCCCTCCGCCACGAACCGCTCGGAGGGGACGACATCGGCAATCACGCCGCGCTCGGACAGCGCGCGAGCCGTGCCCGGACCGATCGCCGCCACCCGGGTGCCGGCCAGCGCACGCGCATCGAGGCCAGCCCCCGCCAGACGCGAGAACAGCAACCGCACCCCGTTCGGGCTGGTCAGGCACACCAGGTCGTACCCAGACACATCCGGCGCCGGCCCGTCCAGAGGAACGATCCTGATCGCCGGTGCCTCAACGACCTCGGCACCCAGAGCGCGCAGCCGCGAGGCCAGGCCACTGGCCTGAGCCCGCGCCCGGGTCACCGCCACCGACACCCCGCCCAGCGGGCGAACCTGATCAAGCCACGCCAATCGCTCGTGCAGCCGCACGACCTCGCCGACCACGACGAGCGCGGGCGCCCGCACGCCGGCCGACTCCGCCGCGCCGGCGATCGTCCCGAGGGTCCCGGTCACCACGCGCTGATCGGGCAGCGTCCCGCGCTCGAGGACCGCCGCCGGCTCCGAGGCGGCGCGGCCGCCCTCCACGAGCCGCGAAGCAATCGCGCCGAGCTGCCGCACCCCCATGTAGAACACGAGCGTCCCCGGAAACGCGGCCAACGCCGCCCAGTCGACCGCGGACCCGGAAGGCTTGTCCGGATCCTCGTGACCGGTCACGAACGCCACCGCGCTGGCCGCCCCCCGGTGGGTGACCGGGATGCCGGCGTAGGCCGGGGCCGCCACGCCGGCGGTCACGCCCGGGACGACCTCGAACGGCACGCCGGCCGCGCGCAGGGCCTCGGCCTCCTCCCCACCGCGGCCGAACACGAACGGATCGCCCCCTTTCAAACGCACGACCACGGCCTCCGACACGACGCCGTGCGAGACGAGCAGCCGGTCGATCTCGGCCTGGGGCATCGACGGGCCGCCGCCCTCCTTGCCGGCGTAGATCAGCTGCGCGTCCGCGCGGGCGCCGTCGAGCGCCGAGGCTGGGATCAGGCGGTCATAGACGATCACGTCGGCGGCCGCGATCAGCTCGAGCGCCCGAGCGGTCATCAGCCCCGGATCGCCGGGCCCGGCGCCCACCAGGTAGACGGTCACGACAGCATCTCCGCCGCGCCCACCGCCAACAGCGAGTCGGCCACGCGGGCGCCGAGACCAACCGCCGGCCCCCGCAGCCGCTCGCTGATCCACGCGGACCCGTCCGCGCGACCCACCCAGGCCGCCAGCTCTAGCTCGCCTCCATCCACGACCTGCGCCCATGCCCCCACGGGTGTGTTGCACGACGCTCCGAGCGCGCGGGTCAGCTCGCGTTCGGCCAGCACGCACGCCGTGGTCTCCGGATCGCCGACGCGGCTCAGAACCGACTCCGGCAACGCCCCGGCCCGCCCCTCGAGGGCCAGCGCGCCCTGCCCCGCCGCCGGGATCAGCTCGTCGAGCACGCCGCCGATCGCGTCGGCACGGCCCAGCCGCTCGAGCCCAGCCACGGCGAGCACCAGCGCATCGCACTCGCCCGCGAGAAGCTTGCGCAGCCGGGTGTCGACGTTGCCCCGGACCTCCACCACTTCGAGGTCGGCGCGCGCCGCACGGATCTGGGCCGCCCTGCGCAGGCTGCTCGTCCCGACGCGAGCCCCGGGCCCGAGCTCCGTCAGGGCCCGAGCCCCGCAGATCGCGTCGCGCGGATCCTCTCGCGCGGGGAACGCCACCAGGTCGAGTCCGTCGGGAAGCTCCGCCGGCACGTCCTTGGCCGAGTGGACCGCCACGTCGACGTCGCCGGCGAGCAGCGCGCGTTCGAGCTCCGAGACCCACCGCGATTTGTCGCCCACCGGTCCCGCCGCATTGATCGTCACCAGCTCGTACTCGGAGCCGAGCCGCTCTCCCACCCACGCCGCCTGAGCCAGGGCCAGCGCGCTCCCCCGCGTGCCGACGCGGATCAATTCCGGCGGCGCAGCTCGCGCACTTCGGCCAGCGGCTCCGCCCCGGGCTCCTCCGAGGATGCCCCGGGCTCCGCCGAGGCCTCCACCTCGAGCCCGAACAGATCGCGGATCAGCGCCATCCGGGCGTGGACGCGGTCGTCCTGAAGCTCCCGGAGCCGGAGCGTCGGGTGGTGCAGGAGCCGGTTGACGATCGACTGGGCGAGCACGTCGACCCGCTTGAGATCGCCCGCCGAGGCCGACTCCCACTTCCCGCCGTTCTCGCGCACGACCTGCTCCGCGATCTCCACCGCGTGAACGCGTAGCGCGGTCAGCGTGGGCAGCACCTCGAGCGACCCGAGCCAGGTCGCGAAGTGCCCGATCTCCTGCTCGATGATTCCCTCCGCCTTGCGCGCCTCCGCCTGGCGCACCCGGCGGTTGCGGGCGATCACCGCCTGGAGGTCGTCGATGTCGTAGAGCGACACCCCGTCGAGCTCGGCGCACGCGGCGTCGATATCCCGCGGCACGGCCAGGTCGATCAAGAGCAGCGGGCGTCCCCGGCGCGAGGCCATCACCTCGGCCAGCTCCCGAGCCTCGAGCAGCAGATGCGGCGAAGCGGTGGCGGCCACCAGGATGTCGGCTCGCTCGAGCGCGCGGGGCAGCTCGTCGAAGCTGACGCTGTCGCCGCCGTAGCGCCGGGCCAGCGAGATCGCTCGGTCACGCCGTCGGCTGGCCACGAACACCGTCCGCCCGCCGCTGTCGGCCAGCGCCCGCGCGGTCAGCTCGCCGGTTTCCCCGGTCCCGACGATCACGACCACACGACCCTGCAAATCTCCGAGCTGCTCGCGGACCAGCGCCACCGCGACGGAGGGCAGGCTGAGCTGCCGCTCGCCGATCGCGGTCTCGGTGCGCACGCGCTTGCCCGTGGCCAGCGCGGCCTTGAACAGGTGGTTGGTCAGCGGTCCGACCGTCTCGCCGGCGATCGCCGCCTCGTAGGCCCGCTTGACCTGGCCCTGGATCTCGGCCTCGCCGACGATCATCGAGTCGAGACCCGCCGTCACCCGGTAGAGATGGCGGGCGGCGTCGCAGTTCCGCGGCGAGTAGATCGAGGCGGCCAGCGCGGTGGGACGGATGCCGGCCTGACTGGCCAGCATGGCCAGCGCACGGCTCTCGGCCTCGACCGGGTTGCCCACCACCATGTACAGCTCGGTCCGGTTGCAGGTGGAGATCGCTACCGCCTCGTGCACCTCGCCGGTGCCGCGCAGGTCGCGCAGGAACACCGCGGCACGCGCCTCGGGCAAGGCCAGACGCTCGCGGACCTCGACCGGCGCGGTCTTGTGCGAGACGCCGATCGCCAGCAGCTCGCTCATGCGACGCGCTCTGGCTGCCGGTCCTGGTCCCCGGCCTCCTCGGACTGACGGCGCAGTTCCAGGTCATGTCGCAGCTCGCTCAGCTCGCGCTCGGTACGCGCCAGCCGCGTCGCCATGATCGCGACGTACACCAGAACCAACGCGAGGAACACGATGTATGCACCCGCCACGTACTTGCCCGCGGTGTGCAGGGGCAGGGCGGGGGCAACCGCGACGACGAGTGCGCTCATGACGGGGCAGCGCTCCGCTTCAAGGGCGTCACCGCTTCGTCCCCCAGCAGCGTGCGCCGCAGTGCGCGCACCTGCATCCGGGTGCTCTTGGCCGCCATCTCGAACTTCCACAGGGTCGCGTACAGCAGCCCGATACCCAGCAACGCAACGAGAAACGTCAGCCGCATCGAACCGGGCAGGTTGCCGCCGGTCAGCGTCAGCACGCGGGGATGCACGTAACCCTGGGCGGCCCGGACGGCGATGAAGTTCAACGGCACGAACGCGCCGGCCACGACCGCGAATACGCTCGCGTAGCGCGACTGACGCTCGGGATCCTCGATCGAGAAGCGCAGCGGCTGGTAGGTGGCGAACAGCAGCATCACGATCAGGAACGAGGTGAGCGTCGGGTCGCTCCAGATCCACCAGTGCCCCCAGGAGGCCTTGGCCCAGATCGACCCGGTGATCAGCGTACCGACGCCGAAGATCAGGGCCATGTGGATGGCCACGTAGGAGCGGATGTCCCACTTGCGATCGCCCGTGCGCAGGTACATGGCGCCGAGCACGCCGCCGAACACGAACCCGCACAGCGCGGTGATGGCCAGCGGCACGTGAACGTAGAAGATCTTCTGGACGAAGCCCTGATCGGCGTCCAGCGGGGCATAGAAGAAGACCAGCGCGAAGGCCACGCTGATGATCAAGACGGTCGCTATCGCGAGGCCGCGCAAGCCGCGGCCGTAAACGGTCAAAACGTCAGTCCTCCAGGAGAAAGTCGAAGACGGCGTACGAGAGGAGGGCGAAGACCACATCATAAAGAGCGAGGATCAGCACCCACCTCCCCGGCGGCCAGGCCGGACCGTGCGCGACCAGCAGCGGACCGGTGCCGCGGGCCAGGCCGATCAGCGCCGGCAGGAGCAGCGGCAGCCCGATGATCGGCCCGATCAGGTCGCGCGCCCGCGTCTGCACGGCGATCGCCGACACCAGCGTCCCGATGACGGCCAGGGCCACGTCACCGAGCACGAGCATCGCGACCAGCCCGGGCAACACCGGTCCGAGCGGCGGCCCCAACAGCAGCAAGCCGAACGCCGGCACCAGGATCACCTCGAGCACGGCGAGGAACAGGAACAGCGCGAGCGCCTTGGCCACCAGCAGGCTCGAGCGGTCGACCGGCGCGAGCAGGAACGCGTCGAAGCCGCCCTGCTCGCGCTCGGCCACGAACAGCCGGTTGATCCCGAGCATGGCCGCGAACAGCACGGTCACGGTCAGCACGCCCGCGGCCAGCTGCCCGTCGATCGTGTCGCGTCCCAGCCCGAAGTGGAAGACGACCAGCGTGGCCAGGGCGAACAGCACCATGGCCGGGACGGTCTCGAGCCCGCGCAGTTCGAGCAGCAGGTCCTTGCGCAGCACGGTGACGGCGGTCTGCCACGAGCCTGGCGAGCGCTCCTCACGCATAGAGGCGCGCCACCGCCTCGGGGTCCACCCGGTTCGGCTCGGACACGAACGCCGCCCGGCCGCCCTCCAGTCCCAGCACCAGATCGGCCTCGGCGAGGGCCGCCTGTGGATCGTGGCTGGTCAGGACGCGCGTCGCCCCCGATGCGCGACCGATCAGCGGCGAGACCAGATGCGTCGCCGCCGGATCCAGGTTGGCCAGCGGCTCGTCCAGCAGCAGCAGGCTCGGCCGGTGGAGGACCGCCCGGCACACGGCGACGCGCTGCACCATCCCGCGCGAGAGCAGACGCACCGGCTCGTCGGCCCGCTCGGCCATCCCCACGGCGTCGAGCACCTGCTCGACCCGGTCGGCCGCCACGCCGTGCAGCCGCGCGTGATAGCCCAGGTTCTCGCGCGCGCTCAGGTCGCGGTAGAGCAGTGGGTCGTGGGCCAGGAACCCGAGTCGTCCCCGCACCGCGAAGGCCCGCCGGGGCAGCGCTTCCCCCAGGACGCGGACGTCGCCCGCGTGCGGCCGCAGCAGCGTGGCCAGGATCCGCAACAGCGTCGATTTGCCGGCGCCGTTGCGTCCGAGCACCGCGAGCGTCGCCCCGGCGGGAACGGAGGCCGACACGTCCCGCAGCACGCTCCGCTCGCCGAAGCGGCGGACCAGCCCGCGCAGCTCAATGGCCGGGGGTGGGTCCACCCTCGTGCTGCAGCGTCGTCACCACGTGCCCTAGCGTCGGGCCGATGACCGGGAACAGTTCCCCGATCGCCTTCGGGTTGCCGGGGAAGTTGACGATCAGCGTCCGGCCCGCGAGGCCCGACACGCCGCGCGACAGGATCCCCATCGGGGTGTGCTTGAGCGCCTCGGCGCGCATCGCCTCCGCAAACCCGGGTGCGTCGCGGTCGATCACGGCGCGCGTCGCCTCGGGCGTCACGTCGTCGTGGGTGAACCCGGTGCCGCCCGTGGTGAAGATCAGTGCCGCGCCATTGCGCGCGTGCTTGCGCAGGAGCTTTTCGATCGCCTTGCGGTCGTCGGCCACGACCTCGCGGGCGATGATCTCGGCGCCGGCCGCCTCGGCCAGCTTGGCCAGCGCCTCACCCGAGCGGTCCTCCGACTTGCCGGCGGCGACCGAAGTCGAGACGGTGATGATCGCGGTCTTCACGGTCAGCCTAGGGTAGGCGCTCGGGGCGCCCCGGTGCTTCAGCCCCCCGGCGCGGTGATGACCTGCTGGGTGATACGCCCGCGCCGCAGAAGCACCGACAGATCCCCCTCCGCGGACATGACGTATCCGTCGTCGCTGAGCGACCCGGTCGCCCGCAGGCGAAGCGTGAATTGACGGTGTGCGAGCGCTCCGACGGCGAGCGAGGCTCTTACTCCGGCCGACCTGTCGCCTAGCAGGGGTCCCGGGCAGCGCGTTCGCCACGGACCCGCGAACGCTCCGAATCCGGTTCGGAGGGCGGGCAGCGCACCGGTCAGGGCCGCGATTCCTCCGGTCCCGCTCGTGTCGGTGCACGTGGCGCCAGCCTGCGTCGTGGTCTCCGCAACTCCGCCCAGCACGTTGACGAGCAGCAGCGCGGAGATCCCGCGCTCATGACCGCCCTTCAACACAGTCAGGAAATCGCGGTAGGGCCGGCTCGCTGGACCCTGCGCGATCACCTGGGCGCTCATACCGCCCCCGAGGGGACCCAGGCGGAGGGTCCCGGTCAACCCACAGCTGTCGAGCAGCTGACAGACGATGGGATCGTCGGTCCCGCGAATCGCCACGCCCAGCTGGCCGGTGACGCCGATCAGGCGCAGGTGCTCGGTGACGATCCGCATCCGGTGGGTCTTGATCCCGGGCGGGAAGCTCGCGCCCGACGGTTGCCGTTGCGGCCGACCGAGGTGCAGGACCAGCGTCGAGCTGATCGTCCCCGCGAAGCCGTGGGTAGCGAACGTGCGCGTACCGCTCAGGTCGAGCGCGGTCCGGCCACGGAGAGCTCTCGCCACCGGGAGCGTCACGGCGGGACTCACCGCGGCGAGATCGCCGTCGAGCGGCCCGGCGCATCGCGTCTGGAGCAGCGATCCGCCACGTCCCATCAGCCTGATCGTGATCGAGCGGCCATGTGCGAGCGTGGGGATGCTCGGCCCGAATGTCGAGGCATGCGCGTCGGCGCACGTCCCTCCCTGTCCTCCCGGAGCGGCCCTCTGCACGCGAGCGGAGGTCGTGTATCCGCTCTCGCCGGTGCCCAGCAGAAGCGCGGCCGCATGCCCGATCCGGCCGTGCTGCCGAAAGGTGACGACCGTGAGCTGAGCACCCTGGGGACGGACGACGACCGTTCCCGCATACGAACAGAGGCCGTAGGTGGCGCAGCCGGCGGCCGCGTCGCCACGGAACGAGACGACCACCTCCCCCTGGACCTGAGCGGACATGCTGGTCTCGGACAGCACCGTCGCACCCGCCGGAAACCCGAACAGTACCTCGGACACGCCGGTCTGGGCCTGCGCGGGGCCGGACAGCGCGGCGAGCGCCAGCGCGACCAGGACGAGCCACACCCGCTTCACGGTCGCGTCACCTCGACGGTTCCGGCGCGGACGTGCTCGAGCGTCAGCGAGAACCGGAGCGCGCCACCGCGGGTGCCCACATAACCGGTGCCGGCGAAGCTGCCCGGAGCGCTCAGCGAGATCGCACTGTGGCGGGCCAGAAGCTGGCTCACGCCAATCGACGCCCTCGCCACCCCGGAGTTACTCCCGAACACGTCGGTGACGGACGGTCCCGGACAGTAGGTCCGGAGTAGGTCGGAGCCGATCTGGTCGTTCAGCAAGACCGCGACACCGCCGCCCGTGCGAGCCGATCGGGGTTCCACCAGCAGCTGCGGTTGGTCAGGGCTTTCCGAAGTCGACTGGCAACGCAGCCCGCCCGAGCCTGCGTAGGTCTCGGTGACATCGGCGATCCCCCCGGCACCCGCCTGCTGGGCCACACCGCCCCCCAAGCTCAGCCGACCGCGGCGGAAGTCGGCAAGCGCCTGGCGGGCATCGACGCGCCGATTGACCTGACGCGACGCCTCCACCTCGAACGACTGCCGGAGCCCGGGAAGGGCAAACGCAAGCGTGCCGCTGGCTCCGCAGGAGTCGAGCGCCGCGCAGAACGGGTCGGGTTCGCCCACGAACCCGACATCGAGCGCGCTCGGCAGGCTCCCGAGCCGGTAGCGAAGGAGCACCTGCTCGAGGAACACCTTGTGCGCCGCGGGCGCCACAGGCACCGAACCCGAGGTCACGGATCCCGACCCGGGTGCGTTCGGTATCGAACGCACCACGAGCGTCGAGACGAGCCTCCCGCTGAACGGCCCCGCCGCGAAGCTCTGGCTCGTACGCATGTCGTACGTCGGAAGCTTGCCGCCCGAGCGCCTGACCGACAGCGCGAGCCCGGCGAGGTCCTGCTCGCGCGGACCGGCGCAGCGACCACTCGAGAGGCCCGCCTGGATAACGCCGACCTGCCGTCCGCCGGCCCGGCGCACTAACAACAGATCGCCGCCCCCGGGCATACCCGCTGAGTCGATGCAATTCCCGGCGCCGGGACCGTCCGATACCCGCACCGTCGTGCCGAGGGTCTCGATCGGGACGTCGATTCCGCCTCCCGGAGGGCCGCCGCTGGTGCTGCTGCTCCCTCCCGCCGACTGCAGGCTGAGAGCACCCTGGACGCCGCACAGTCCCGCCGCCGCGCATCCGCGGGCGGGATCGCCCTGCCAGGTGATCGTGATCGATCCTGTCGTGGTGAACGACCGGTCCGCCACCGCGCGCGCCGGAAGAGCGACCAGAAACAGCGCCGCCACGGCCAGCATCCGTGCGACCCCACGTGTCATGCGGCGCGATCCTCTCAGCGGCCGGCCGGCGCGTCAAGCACGCGTCACGCGCACTGACAGCATCCTGACCGTTCAGACATTCCTATCCGGTCGGCGCGCGCCGACCGCGAAGACGCTTGATGGCCTCGAGTTCCTCGATGTCAGTTAGATCCTTCGCGCGCCCCGCCACCTGCTTCATCGCGATCAGATCGTCGACCGACGCGACGCAGACGTTGAAGCCGCCAACGTCGTAGCGATCTGCGTTGCGGCGAAGCTCTGGATACGCGGGCGCCCCGGGCGGCCGGGCCAGCACGTCGAGCTCGCCAAGCGACGTGACGAGCGTCAGGAGCTCGACGTGTCGGAGCGTTCGTGCATCGGGCACAAACGGAACGTCCTCGTCGACTCCCTTCAGGCGGGCGCCGAGCGCCGTCAACACGTCACCGAGAGCGGCCAGGTTGGCTTCGTCGGTCGCGAAGCAGATGTCGAGATCGAACGTGTTCCGGGCCGACCCATGGAGCACGGCGGCGATCCCGCCGATGACAACGAAGTCGACCCCGCGCTCTACGAGCCGGCGGAGGATCTCGTCCGCGCTCAGCGGCGGCCGGTCAGTCAACGACGCGTCTCGCGCGCCGCGCCATCGCACCGAGGTTTTGGCTCGAGGCGGTGAAGTTGGCCAGCCGCTGTGCCGGGGTCATCGCGAGCCGCTCGCGGAGCTGCCGCTCGTCGAAGGAGGCCCGATGCGGCAGGGCCGCGAGGGTGAGCTGGTGCCCAGTGGCGGCGACCACATTCGCCAGCGTGGCGATCGTCGGGTTCGACCCGTTGCGCTCGAGTCGGGCAATCGCCGACTGCGTCAGGCCGGCGCGCGACGCGAGCTCGGACTGCGTCATCCCGGCGTCGGCACGCGCGGAACGGATGAGGGACGCTGATGACACAAACATAATATAGCATTTATGTGCTGCGGCCAAATACGGAACGACCCCCCATTCGGCGGTTCTCTCAACCCCGGAGCAGTTAGCCGACGACGCCGCCGTTATCCTGCCGCCGGTGCGTCTGCTCGTGGCGAAGGCTCACGCCCCGCTCGTGGGGGAGCTGACGATCCCGCCCTCGAAGTACCACGCCCACCGGGCGCTGATGCTGGCCGCCCTGGCCGACGGTGAGAGCTTCATCACCCAGCGCACGGCCGCCCGTCACGTCACGTTCACCGTCCAGGCGCTGCGGGGCCTTGGGGCCACGGTCGAGCCCGCGGGCGACGGCTGGCGGGTCACCGGCGGGGCCGGCACCTTCTCGCCGTGCCGCGACGAGGTGTCCGTGGGCAGCTCCGGGACGACGCTCTACTTCCTGCTCGGGCTCGCCGCGCTGGGCGATCGCCCGGTCCGGATCGTCGGCCAGCGCTACTTCCGCCGGCGTCCCATCGGGCCCCTGCTCCGTGCGCTCAAGCGGATGGGCCTTCGCCTCGAGTACGAGGGCCAGCACCTGCCGGTGACCGTCCACCCGGGCCGGCCCACGGGCGGGCGCATCCGGATCGACGGCACGCTGTCGCAATGGATCTCGGGCCTGCTGATGGTCGCGCCGTATGCCGTGGAGCCGACGACGATCGAGGTGCGCGGGGAGCTCAACGAGCGCCCCTACCTCGAGCTGACCATCGAGATGATGCGCCAGTTCGGGCTCGAGGTGACCGCGCGCGAGGACTGGCGCGAGTTCTACGTCCCGCCCGACCAGCGACCCCGCGCCCGCCAGATCACGCTCCCGGCCGATCTGGGCTCGGCCATGTTCGGGCTGGCCGCTTGCACCCTGCACCCCGCGAAGGTCACCTTCCGCAGCCCGACGACGATTGCCGGTCACCCCGAGGCCGCGGTGCTCGACAACCTGATGGCCGCGGGCGTCCCGTTCCGGATCGCCGAAGATCAGCACTCGATCTCGATCGACCACGACGGCACCCCGCCCGAGGGTGGCCCGCTGGACTGCCGGGACATCCCGGACATGGTCCCGATCCTGTCCGTGCTGGCCAGCCGGGCCCGCGGGCGCAGCGCACTCGGCCACGTCGCGCACGTGCGCCTCAAGGAGTCCGACCGCGTCGCCTCGATGCTCCAGCTGCGCAAGATGGGCGCCCGGATCGAATTCGACGGCAACGACATGACGTTCGAGGGCGTGGCGCGGCTGCACGGCGCGAACTTGTCCTCGTTCAACGACCATCGCGTGCTGATGGCGCTGACCGTGGCCGGGTCGATCGCGGACGGCGTGACCGAGCTGTCCTATCCGCACGCCTACCGGATCTCCTATCCCGAGTTCCTCGACCAGATGAACGCGCTGGGCATCCCAGCGGCGGTGTCGGGCGCCGTTCCGTCTCTGGGGGGCCGCTTCGCGGCATCCATGGGACCGGGTGCCCCATCCGGACAGGAACCGCGATGATCCTGGAGGACGTCGAGCGACACGCCCGGGAGCGCCCGGGCGAGCGGGCCGTCGTCGAGGTCGGTGCGGACGGCTCCGTCCGCGCGCTCACCTGGAGCGAGCTCGAGCGTGAGTCAGACCGGGTCGCGCACGGGCTGCTCGAGCTCGGCGTGCGGCCGGGAGAGAACGTGGCTTTCCAGCTCCCCAACCGGCTCGAGTTCGTGACGATCGCGCTGGGCACGCTGCGCGCCGGCGCGGTGTGCGAGCCGCTGATGCCGATCTTCCGCGAGCGCGAGCTGTCGTTCATGCTCGCCGAGAGCCGCGCACGCGTGCTGTTCGTCCCGGACGTGTTCCGCGGCCGCGATCACGCCGCGATGGCGGCCGCGGTCCGGCCGGCGTTGCCCGCGCTCGAGCACGTCGTGGTGCTGCCGAGCGGCTACGACGACCTGCTCGACGGCACCGACCGCGCCGCGTTGCCCGCGCTTGAGCGCGACCAGCTCGCCCAGCTGCTGTTCACCTCGGGAACCTCGGGCGAGCCCAAGGGCGCGCTTCATCGCCACGACGTGCTGATGCGCGCGGCCGATCACCACATCGCGCACTTCGGGCTCGGAGCCGGGGACGTCGTCTACGTGCCCTCGCCGCTGGCCCACCAGACCGGGTTCCTCTACGGGATGTGGATCGCGCTGCGCTTGGGCGTGCCGCAGGTGCTCCAGGAGGCGTGGGACCCCGAGGTTGGCCTGGACGCGATGCGGCGCTTCGGCGTCACGTTCGTGCAGGCGGCCACCCCGTTTCTGGCCGACCTGACGCGCGTGGCCGAGGACCGCGGACAACGACCCGAGCGACTACGCACCTTCGTGGCCACCGGCGCCGCCATCCCCCGCGAGCTCGCCCGCCGCTCGCGCGAGGTGCTCGGCGCCGAGGTCGGCGGGGCCTGGGGCACCACCGAGAGCTGCCTGGGCTGCGCGTTCGCGCCCGGCGACCCGCCCGACCGGGCCTGGGGCACCGACGGCCGCGCGCTGGCCAATGTCCAGCTGCGCGTCGTCGACGATTCCGGCGCCCGACTCGCCGCGGGCGGGGAGGGCAACTTCGAGGTCCACACCGACTGCCTGTTCGAGGGGTATCTGAACCGCCCGGAGCTGACCGCGGAGGCGCTCACCCCCGACGGCTGGTACCGCACGGGCGACCTGGCCCGGATCGACCCCGCGGGCTACGTCCGCATCACCGGCCGGGTCAAGGACGTGATCAACCGGGGCGGCGAGAAGGTGCCGGTGGCCGAGATCGAGCAGCTCCTGCACGCCCTTCCGGAGGTGCGCGACGTGGCGATCGTGGCCATGCCGGACGAGCGGCTCGGCGAGCGGGCGTGCGCGTTCGTCGTCGGCGAACTGGACTTCGACACGATGATCGAGTACCTAGACTCACAGCGGGTCGCCAAGACCTACTGGCCCGAGCGCCTGGAGTTGGTCGAGTCCCTCCCGCGCACGCCGTCGGGCAAGATCCAGAAGTTCGTCCTGCGTGACCGCGCCCGCGAGCTCGCGACCGTCGCATGACCACCGCCCCAACCACACCCGCCACCGACTTCGACGCGTTACACGACGAGGTCCGTGCCTACGTGGAGGGCGAGGGCGAGCGCTGGGCCGAGCTGATCGAGCGCGAGCACCGCGTCCCGCTCGAGCTGTGGGACGAGCTGCGCGACCGGGGCTATCTCCGCCTGGCCGCCCCCGTGGAGTACGGCGGCGCCGGGATCCCGTTCACGCGCTACCTCGAGCTGCTCGAGCGGTTCTCGATGTCGCACGCCTCGCTGCGGATGATCGTGCACGTCGCCAACGGCATCTGGCGCCCGATGGACTCCCACGCCAACGACGACCAGCGCGAGCGGTTCATCAAGCCGGTCGTGGCCGGCGAGATCAAGGTCGCGTTCACGCTGACCGAGCCGGGCGCGGGCAGCGGGGCCGACATCCGCTGCAGTGTCGTGCGCGAGGGCGACACCTACTACCTGAGCGGCGAGAAGCACCTGATCACGTTCGGGACGATCGCCGACTACCTGATGACGTTCGCCCGCGTCGAGGGCACCCGCGGTACCGATGGCACCGTGGCGCTGATGGTCCCGTCGCACGGCGAGGGGATCGACAATCGCGAGATGGCCGAGACGATGGGCGTGCGCGGCACCGACCACGGGCACATCGTGTTCGACCGGGCGCCGGTGCCGGTGGCCGATCGCTTCGGCGAGGAGGGCCAGGGGGTGGACATCGCGCTGAGCGGCTTCCTCGGGCCGAGCCGGATCTCGCTGGCCACCACCTGCGTGGGCCTGGCCCAGCGCGCGCTCGACCTGGCCCTCGACTACGCCCAGCGCCGCGAGACGTTCGGCAAGAAGATCGCCGAGCGCCAGGCGATCGCGTTCAAGCTGGCCGAGATGGCCACCGATCTCGAGGCGGCCCGGCGACTGGTCAGGCACGCCGCATCGACGTGGGAAGAGACCGGACACGCGCCCATGGAGGCGGCGATGGCGAAGCTGTTCGCCTCGGAGATGCTTCAGCGCGTGACCGACGGCGCCCTGCAGGTGCACGGCGGGCTCGGATACTGGTCGACGAGCCCGATCGAGCGCGTGTACCGTGATGCCCGCGCCCAGCGCTTCGAGGAGGGCACGGCCGAGATCCAGAAGACCACGATCGCCCGGGACCTGCTTCGCAACCGATGAGCCACGCCGAATCCGAGGACACCGCCGCCCTGCTCCCCGACCCGCGCCACGGGTTCGAGGGAAAGGTCGCGCTGATCACCGGCGCCTCGCGCGGAATCGGCAAGGCGCTCGCGCTGCGCCTGGCCGCTCGCGGCGCGATCCCGATCATCAACTACAAGCAGAACGAGCACCTGGCCCGCGAGGTGGTGGCCGAAGCCAAGCGCCTGGGCTCCAACGGCCTGGCGATCCGCGCCGACCTCGAGAGCGTCGAGGAGATCGAGGCGATGTTCGACCAGGTGCAGGAGCAGTTCGGGCGGCTCGATTTCTTCGTCTCGAACGCTTCGGCCTCCAACTTCCACCACTTCATGGACCTGAAGCCCCACCACCTGGAGCGGACCTTCAACCTGAACGTGCGCGCGTTCGTGCTCGGGACCCAGCGGGCCGTCAAGCTCATGCGCGACGGGGGGCGGGTCGTCGTGCTCTCGAGCTACGGCAGCGTCCGCTCGTTCCCCACCTACGCCAACCTCGGCTCGGCCAAGGCGGCGATCGAGACGTGGGCGCGCTACATGGCGGTCGAGCTCGCACCCCACGGCGTCAACGTCAACGCGGTCAACGGCGGGATCATCGAGACCGACTCCTCGAGCTACTTCTACGCCACCGGGCGGGTGCCCTCGCTCGAGACAGTGGTGCCCAAGATCCCCAAGCGTCGGATGGGCAGCGCCGCCGAGGTGGCCGAATGCGTGCTGTTCCTGCTCTCGCCCGGCGCGGAGTACGTGACCGGCACGACGCTGGTGGTCGACGGCGGTCTCACCGCGATCGCCCCGCCGTTCCACGCGGACATGGCGGGCGGCGCGGAGGCGGGCACGCTCGACGCACTGTCAGAGCTGCTGCGCTGAATCACTGGCGCGTGGCCCTGCCGAGGACCACGTCGGTCCTGACCGTCATGACCTCCCGCGTACGGAGGCGCTCGAGCACGCTCTCGCGCAGGGCCTCGCGCGACCCCGGGGGCAACGCTTCGACCGTCCCGCGCAAGCCGGACCCGAGCACGATGTCCCACGCCTGATCGGGGTGCTCGAGCCGCTGCTCGCCGGCGAGCGCCTCGGTCGTGGCGCCGGAGATGCCGGCGCGCTCGAACAACCCGGCGAGCGCCTCCGGCGTGGTGATCTCATCCCACGGGTTGAACGACTTGTACAGGTCGGGTTCGAGCTGGCGCACGCTGTCCCAGAAGACGCCGCTCATCGGCTCGCCCCATCCAGGTCCCCAGGTGGTGATGGCGAGTTGGCCCCCGTCGCGCACGAGCCGCCACATCTCGGCGGCAAACGCCGCCATGTCGGCCGCGAAGAACACGCCGAAGACGCACACCACCGCGTCGAACGAACGCTCCGGGAAGCCGGTGGATGTCGCGTCCGCCAGGCGGAAGTCGAGGTGCGTCAGTCCCTCGCGCGCCGCTCTGCGCCGGGCGAGCTCGAGAAGCGGCGCGGCCACGTCCACGGCAACCACGTTGCCCCCGCGCTGTAGGCGCGCGCAGCCCGGAGTACGTGTTCCTCCACGTCACGCCCGGTCCGGCGCTCGCACCCAGTGCCCCGAGCGGCCGCCCGACTTCTCGAGCAGGACGACCTCGGCGATCTCCGCCCCGCGCTCGATCCCCTTGACCATGTCGTACACGGTCAGCGCGGCGACGCTCGCCGCGGTCATCGCCTCCATCTCGACCCCGGTGGGTCCGGTGGTCCGCGCCTCGGCGGTGAGCGTGATGGTGCCGGCGTCAGCGTCGACCCGGCCTTCGACGCCCACGAAGCTCAAGGGCAGCGGGTGACACAGCGGGATCAGCTCGGCCGTGCGCTTGGCAGCCTGGATGCCGGCGATCCGCGCCACCCCGAGCACGTCGCCCTTGGGCGCGTCGCCGGCCAGGACCTTGGCCGCCGTCTCCGGCGACACGCGCACGATCGCCTGCGCCACCGCGCGGCGCTCGGTCGCCGGCTTGTCCCCGACATCCACCATCCGCGCGCGCCCGGAGGCGTCCAGGTGTGTGAGCTCGTTCACGCCGCGACGGCGCGCTGGGCGTCGGCGATCAGCTCGCGGACGCCGTCGATGTCCCCGGCCCGGAGCAGCTCGACGGGGTCCGGATCGCCGTTGACGATCGACTCGAAGAACTCCTTGCGGTCCTGGTAGGTCGGCAGCGTCGCCTTGGCCCACCCGCGGGCGTCGTTGAGCAGGATGGCCAGGTTGGCGTAGGGCTCGCCGAACAGCTCGGCGATCTCGCGCTTCATCCGCTTGGCCAGCGCCGGCGAGGCCCCGGCGGTGGAGATCGCCACGGCCAGCGGGCCGGTGCGGACGATCGCCGGGAGGATGAAGTTGCACAGCGGCGGCACGTCGACCACGTTGACCAGCATGGCCCGCGCCTCGGCCTCCTCGAACACGCGGATGTTGAGATCGGTGTCGTCGGTGGCGGCGATCGCGATCAGCGCCCCGTCCAGGTCGCCCTCGGCGTATTCGCGGCGCTCCCAGCGGATCGAGCCCTCGAGCGCGAGCTGGACGAGCTCGGGCTGCGCCTCGGGGGCGACCAGGGTCACGTCCGCGTCGCAGGCCAGCAGGCCCTCGACCTTCTCGAGCCCGACCTCGCCGCCGCCCACCACCACGCAACGGCGGCCCGAGAGCCGCAGGCAGGCGATGTAGAACGGGGTCTCGAGCATCCCCTGCACGCAGGATTGGTCGCAGATCCCGCGTCGCAGCTGGCACACGCAACGTTTGCCGGCGTAAGCGTTGGCAGGCATCGTCTCCGAGGGTATCGCCCCGGACTTTGGCGCTGCGGGTACGTATTTGTTACCCACAGCGCCAAAGTCCGGTCCCGGTCCGGGCCTGTATCGTCGAGGACATGGTTACCGTCACTACGCAGCTCGAGTCGTTCAATCCCGCCACCGGCGAGCCGCTCGGCTCCGTTCCGAGCACCCCGCCCGAGGACGTCCAGTCGGTCGTCGACGCCGTCGCGGCGGTGCAGCCCGCCTGGGGTGCGCTCACGCTCGAGGAGCGGGGACGCTACCTGGAGCGCGCCGCGCAGGTGGTGCTCGAAGAGGACGACGACATCCGCGACCTGATCGTCCGCGAGCAGGGCAAGCCTCGCGCCGAGGCGTTCGCCATGGAGGTCCTGCCGACGGTCGACGCGCTCAAGTGGATCGCCGGCGCCGCCGCGCACATCCTCGCCGACGAGAAGATCCCCATGCCGCAGGCGTTCCTGAAGACCAAGCGCTCGGTGTTCGCCTACGAGCCGCTGGGCGTGATCGGGATCATCTCGCCGTGGAACTACCCGTGGAGCATCCCGATGGGAGAGGTCGGGCTCGCGCTGATGGCCGGCAATGGCGTCGTGCTCAAGCCGGCCTCGCTGACCCCGCTGATCGGCGAGCGGATCGCCTCGGTGTTCGAGCGAGCCGGCCTGCCCGAGGGCCTCGTGCGCGTGGTGCACGGCCCGGGTACCGGCGCGGCGCTGGCACAGTCAAGCGTCGGCAAGGTGTTCTTCACCGGGTCGGTCGAGACCGGACGCAGCGTGGCCGAGGCCTGCGCGCGGCGCTTGAAGGGCTCGGTCCTCGAACTGGGCGGCAAGGACCCCATGATCGTGCTCGAGGACGCCCACATGCAGCATGCGATCGAGGGCGCGGTGTGGGGCGGCTTCGCCAACGCCGGGCAGACCTGTTCGGGGATCGAGCGCGTGTACGTGGTCCGCTCGGTGGCGGACCGCTTCATCGAGGGCGTGCTGGCCGGCGCCCGGCGGCTGCGCGTCGGAGACCCGATGAGCTGGGACACCGAGATCGGGCCGATGATCTCGCAGGAGCAGCTCGAGATCGTGCGTGAGCTGGTCGACGACGCGGTGGCGTCCGGCGCCACGCTGCACTGCGGCGGGCCGGTGGATGCGCCCCCCGGCCTCGACGGTGCGTTCTACGCGCCGGCCGTGCTGACCGGCGTGACCCACGACATGCGGATCATGCGCGAGGAGATCTTCGGCCCGGCGCTCCCGATCATCACGGTTGACTCCGAGGAGGAGGCGGTCGCGCTGGCCAACGACTCGGACTTCGGGCTGGGGGCGTCGGTGTGGACGGCGGACCGCGAGCGGGGCGAGCGGATCGCCGGCCGCCTCGAGTCCGGCATGGTGTGGATCAACGACCACATGTTCAGCCACGGCGCCTGCCAGTGCTCCTGGGGCGGCGTGAAGGACTCGGGACTGGGCCGCACCCATTCCAAGTTCGGCCTCTACGAGTGCGTGAACGTCAAGCTCCGCGTGTGGGAGGGATCGGCCCTGCGCGACCCGTGGTGGCACCCGTACGACGAGACCGTCGGCAAGGCGTTTCGCCAGAGCGCCAAGATCCTCTACGGGCCGGCCTCACAGCGCGCCGGCGCGCTGCGCGACGGCCTCGTCCCGCTGATGAGGCTGGGTGGCCGGCTCGCCAAGGACGCCGTCCGCCGGTAGTCATCTTTCACGAGCTTCCAGTAGCCATTACGACTGGCCGCGGGCGCGCCGGATGTCCTCGAGCCGGTCGCGCAACGGAGCCTCGGCGTCGTCAGGCTCGTAGAAGCGCTCGCCGATGGCGTAGTCGGGCATCAGCTCCTGGGGCGAGAGGTGGCCGGGGCGGGCGTGGGGATAGTCGTAGCTCCCGTCGGAACGCGTGGAGGACCGCAGGTACGCCGGCGGCGGCTGCGCACCGTGCTCGCGGATGAACCCTCGCGAGGCGCCCACCGCGCGCTTGGCCGCATCCGATTTCGGCGCCAGCGACAGGTAGATGGCGGCCTGGGCCAGCGCGAACTGGCACTCGGGCATGCCCACGTGCTCGACCGCGGCCGCCGCGGCGGTCGCCACGGACAGGGCGGCCGGGTCCGCGTTGCCGATGTCCTCGGAGGCCAGCACGACCATCCGCCGGACGATGAAGCGCGGATCCTCGCCGCCCTCGAGCATCACCGCGAGGTAGTACAGCGAGGCGTCGGGATCCGACCCGCGCGTCGCCTTGATCCAGGCCGAGATCGTGTCGTAGTGGCGATCGGCCTGTCGGTCGTAGAGCAACGCGCGGCGCTGCAGCGCGTCCTCGGCGTGCTGGAGCTGCACGGGGGCGTCCGGTCCCACCGTCTCGCAAGCGAGCTCGAGCCCGTTCAAGGCGGTCCGCGCGTCGCCGCCCGACCGCTCGGCCAAGAACTCGAGGACTGCGGGCTCGATACGTGCAGCCGGGCCGCACTCTCCGCGCTGCACCGCGCGATCGAGCAGCACGCGCACTTGGGCCGGCGTGAGCGGCTCGAGCTCGTAGACCCGTGCCCGCGAGAGCAGCGCCGAGTTGACCTCGAAGTACGGGTTCTCGGTGGTGGCGCCGATCAGCGTCACCAGCCCCTCCTCCACCGCCGGCAGCAGCGCATCCTGCTGGGCCTTGTTGAAGCGGTGGAGCTCGTCGAGGAAGAAGATCGTGCGCCGGCCGCCGGCCGCCAGCCGCTGCTGAGCACGCTCGATCACGCCCCGCACCTCGGCCCGTCCGGCCTGCACTGCGCTCTCCTCCTCGAACGCCGCACCCGACGCATCCGCGATCAGCCGGGCCAGCGTCGTCTTGCCACTGCCGGGCGGCCCGTGCAGGATCATCGAATGGGGATGCGCGTGCTCGATCGTCCTCCGCAGCGCGGACCCCGGCGCCAACAGCCGATCCTGCCCGACGAACTCCTCGAGTGTGCTCGGACGCATCCGCGTGGCCAGCGGGGCGTCCGGCAGCATCGCCGACCGGCTCCCGGCCGATGACTCGTCGGCATCGAACAAACGCTCCACATCAACAGTATGGAGCGCCGCGGGTGCGCGTTCAGGCGCGGGCGAATGCGCGCCGCGCGACGCGCCTGCAGGCGGTCCGCAACGCCAGCAACCACGATTCCCGCTCGTCCGGTGCCGCCGACGCAGGCGCGACCTCCGCAACTGGCGTCGCCTCGAGCCAGGCGCGCTCCATGGCCGCCCGCGCCCTCGCCATGTCCTCGTCGAACAGCTGCTGCTCCTCGTGGTCGAGGATTCCGCGCGGCGCGTTCAGGTAGGCGGCGTACGCCTCGACCGCCCCGCTTATGTCGTGCCGGAAGGCGCTCATGTGCGCGACTCCCTTCGGATCGACTCCGGGAGCGCGCGGATCTGCTGCAGCTGACGCCACCACGGGCGTAATTCGATGGCCGACATTACGGCCACGAAGCAGACGGGCAGCAGCGCGAGGTTGATGGCGATGATCATGGACATGTCCTTGCTTGGGGAGACACTGAACGCGACGGGAGCTATTCCGGACGCGTCCTCACGGTGCGAGCGAAGGGCGAACCGCGACCGGTCAAAGCGAGTACCTGCCTGAGCGGTCCCTATACCCGCAGATGCGGGTCTGTTCACCTGCCTGCCGCGGTTGTGGCGTTCCCGCGCCCCATCCACCCGGTCCATGGATGAAATAACCTCACGAACATGAGCGATGACTGGCGACTCAAGGTGGCCCTGGTCGACGACAGTGCCGCGAAGGCGCTGACCGAGCGGCTCGAGGCCGAGAGGCTGGGCGAGGGCGTCGAGGCTTCGGTGGGCGACCGGGTGGTCGTCTCCGGCGAAGGCACGGAGGTGTTCGTATACGCGGACGCCCGCGAGCAGGCCGACGCGGCCGCGAAGGTGATCCGGGCACTCGCCGACAAGCACGAATGGGATGTAGAGCTCGAGCTCAAGCGCTGGCATCCGACCGCGGAGGAATGGGAGGACCCGGACGTGCCGCTGCCCGCAACGTCCGCCGAGCAGGCGGCCGAGCACGAGCAGCGCGTGGCCAAGGAGCGCGAGGACTCGGCCGAACGCGGCTATGCCGAGTACGAGGTCAAGGTGCACTGCTCCTCGCACCGCGAGACGGTGAAGCTGGCCGACCGGCTTCGCGACGAGGGCCTCCCGGTCATACGCCGGTGGCGCTATCTGATCGTCGGCGCGAGCGACGAGGACAGCGCGAACGCGCTCGCCGAGCGGCTGCGCACCGAGGCTCCGACCGGCGCCACCGTCACCGCCGAGGTCAGCGAGCGCGCGGCCTGGGATGACGATCCGGGACGCGGCTCGTTCGCGATGTTCGGCGGCCTGGGGGGGTAGCGCCCGCCTAACCCCGCCGTCCCTGATGTGACGCGCCGGCGGTGGCGACGTCTTCGGCGTAGGTGAACCGCGCCCGGGCCAGGAACACCCCGGCCGCCGCCAGCGTCGAGAGCAGGATCAGAAAGCTGATCTCGAGGCCCCGGGCCGTGCTTGGCGACACGCCACCCGGATGCGTGCCGATCGGCGCCTGCACGGGGACGATGCCCGCGATCAGCTGCGACAGGCCGCCGAACACGAGCGGAGCCAGGGCCTGCGCGAGCGAGCGCAGAAACGTGCGCGTGCTCTCGGCCCGCCCCCACAGCCCGGCCGGCATGATGTCGAGCCGGGCCGCGTCGAGCGGAGGATTCGCCGCCGAGATGAGCGACGCCCCGGCGATGTCGAACCACATCGCCGGCGTCAGGTGGTCGCTGAGGATTCCCGGCACGAGCAGCGCCGCGGCGCCCAGATAGCAGAGCGCCGGCACCCACACGCGCGCTTCCAGGAAGCCTCGGCGCACCATCGCGTCGGTCAGCCGTCCGCTGGCCAGCGTCCCGATCATCGCTCCCGCCACCAGCAGCGCCAGCACCACCTCGGCGGTGGCCTGATTGACGTGATAGTGGCCCCGCACGAACAGGAGCGCGAACGTGGACAGCCCCGAGAAGTAGAAGTAGCCGAGCGAGGAGCTGATGATCAGGTGGACGTTCGTCGGCACCGAGAGGATGTAGCGCACCGCCGCCCCGAGCGGCATGTCCCGGGGATCTTCCTTTAGGACCCGCGCCGGGTTGGGCTCGACTCCGCGCCGCCGCGCCGCCTGGTGGGCGAGGTCGTCGTCGGCCGGCTGCGACTCCCCGCCCTGCTCCTCCCACTCCCATTCGGCCCGCGCGCTCGCCTCGGCGAGCGCCTGGCCGAGGTCGGCCACTCCAGGCTCGAGGCGGCTCTGCCCGCCCCGCAGGGGCTCGGGCACCGTCCGATACAGCGTCCGGGCCAGGAAGAAGCCGGGGATGGCGAGCAGGATGAACGCGGCGCGCCAGCTGATCAGGCTGGCCACCGAGCTCGAGACGATGAACCCGACGGCGGTGCCCGCGATCTCGCCGCCCAGGATGTAGGCGTACACGCGCCCGCGCTCGCGCGCCGGGAAGTAGTCGCCGGTGAGCGAGGCGATCGCCGGCCCGGCCGAGGCGGCCACCGCACCCAGGGCCAGGCGAGTGAGCAGCAGGCCGCTATAGCTGGCGGCGAACGCGGACAGCAGCGACGCGACGCTCCACAGCACGATGCTGAAGGCCAGGATCGGAATGCGCTTGTAGCGGTCGACGAGCAGCCCGACCGGGATCGTGAACACCGCGCCGACGAGCAGGGACACCGAGGCGAGCAGCCCGATTTTGGCGTTCCCGATGTGCAGCGCGCTCTCCAGTTGTGGCGCGACCGCGCCGACCGTGGCGGTGTCGGCGCCGTTGAGCGCCAGCACCGCACCGAACAGCACGATGACCCGGGCTCGGGCCGGGCCGCCGACCCGTTTGACCACCTCGCCCCGGAGCAGCCGCCCCGCCCAGCGGGATGCGTTGAACGTCGCCCGCGTCGCGCGCGCAGCCGCCCCGCGCTCCCCCCGGCTCGCCGCCACGCCGCGTCAGTCCTCTCGCACCGGCTCGCTGTCCGCGGTCCGCCAGCCACGCACCGTCGAGCGCAGCGTGACGTACCCGGCGATGCCGGGCAGCGTCGGGAGCCAGAACGAGATCGCCCGGTAGGCGAGCACCGCGATCACCGCCCGGTCGGCCGGCACCCCGAAGGCCACGAAGGCGCCGATCATCCCGCCTTCGACGCCGCCGATCCCGCCCGGCAGCGGCAGCAGGCTGCCCAGCGTGCCAAGGAAGTAGCCCATGACCAGGACGGCGACCCACACGCTGGCGCCGAACGCCTTGAACGACACGCCGAGCACCGCGATGTCGAAGCCCCAGTAGCCAACCGCCCCGAGCAGGCCCAGCCGCCGCTCGCGGACGAGCCCGAGCGCCGTGCGCACGCCCGACCCCAGGGTCGCCGGCAAGGTGGCGAACCGCGCGGCCAGCCGCCCGACGCGCCCCGAGCGCCGCGCCAGATGCTCGAGGCGACGCTCGAAATCGCCCGGCACCAGCGCCATGGCCGCTCCGAGACCCAGCGCGACCGCGCTGAAGATGGCGGGGATCAGAGTCAGCGCCGTGGGCCCCCCACCGGAGAAGACACCGAAGTAGAGCCCCAGGCCGCCCACGACGAGGGCCAGCAGGTAGAGCGAGTACTGGATCGAGTAGGTGGCCGCCATCCGGCAGGCGATCAGCCTCGGCGCCATACCGGCGCGCCTGAGCGCCCACACGGTCACCGCGATGCCACCCGCTCCCGCCGCGGCGAGCAGCCGGATCGCCGCGATGCCGGCCAGCGGGATCTCGATGCTGGCCCGCCACCCGAGCCGGGGAAAGCCCCGGGCGAACACCGTCCGGAACAGCACCGCGTAACTGATCACCGACAGGAGCTCGAGCCCGGCCCCCACCGCCAGCCAGAGCGGATTGCCCCGCTCGAGCCGGCCCCACGTCTGGTTCAGGCCGGCCAGCTTCGGGACCAGGAAGTAGAGCCCGACGATCGCGGCCAGGATGAACAGCACCGCGAACACCATGTTGCGCCGGGTGACGGGGCCCGTCGGCCCCAGCGCCGTCGTGTCGGCTACCTGCTCGTCATCGGACCCCGGAAGCAGGCCGGCGTCGACCGGCGCACCGGTCGTCGTGTCCCGTTGCTCACGGTCCCGCATCGGGTGAAGTTCGCCGCGCATGCCACGCTCTCTCCGTCAAGTTACCCCCCCGGATTCTGGCCGATGCGGTCGCTCCCTCCCCGAATACGCTGTCAGCATGACCGAAATCGAGTTGCGACCGATCGCCCTGGCCGAGACTCGGGCCCTGCGCCAGGAGGTCCTGCGCCCCCACCAGCCGATCGAGGAGCTGGCCGGGCATGAGCCCGCCGGCGCGATGGCATTCGGCGCCTTTGCCCACGATGAGCTGGTCGCGGTGGGCCTGGTCGGTCCGGACGGCGAGCCCGGCGACTGGCGGGTGCGGGGGATGGCGACACGGGCGCAGGCCCGCGGACAGGGCGCCGGCACCGAGATCCTGAACGCCCTCGTTCGGTACGCCAGCGAGCACGGCGCGACCCGCATCTGGTGCAACGCGCGTGTCCGGGCGCTGACGCTGTACCAGCGGGCCGGGTTCGTGGTCGCCTCGGATCTGTTCGAGCCGCCTGACATCGGGCCGCACTACCGCATGGAGCTGCCGGTCACCCCGGCACCCGGCTAGTCTTCCGCGCCGTGGCCACGACGGTACGAGTCGAGCGCGTTCGCACCGCCGACGGCGAGCTCGATGCGCACGTGGTGCTTCCCGAGGCGGGGTCGGGCCCCGGCATCGTCGTGGTCCAGGAGATCTTCGGGGTCGGTGACTACATCAAGGAGTCGGCCGAGCGCCTGGCGGCACTCGGCTACGTGGCGCTCGCGCCGGACCTGTACTGGCGGATCGAGCCCGGCATCGCGCTGGCCCACGACGAGGACGGGCTGGGACGCGCATTCGAGACCGTGCAGAAGCTCGACCTCGAGCTGGCCGTGCGCGACTGCATCGACGCGCTGAAGGCGCTGCGGGCGCTACCCGAGGTCGCCGAGGCCGGCGGCCGTGCCGGCGTTCTGGGGTTCTGCCTGGGCGGGACCCTGGCCTTTCAGGTCGCGGCCCGGGACGACCCCGATGTGGCGGTCTGCTACTACGGCTCGGGCATCGCCGGGGCGCTCGACGCAGGCGAGGCGATCAGCTGCCCGGTCCTGTTCCACTTCGGCGGGCAGGATCCGTACATCCCGCGCGAGCAGGTCGAGCAGGTGTGCGACTTCGCCGACGCGCACCCGGGCATGGAGTGCCACATCCAGGAGGACGCGGGGCACGCCTTCGACAACCACGCGGCGCCGATGTTCCACCAGCCCGAGCCGGCGGCGCGGGCCTGGGAGATCACCCGCGAGTTCCTCGCGCGCACGCTGCCTGCTACGGCACCCGCACGCTCCTGATCACCGCACCGTCGGCCGAGCGCCAGACGATGCGGGCGGGCACGTGCACACCGCGCGGCAACCGGGCCACGTAGATGTTGTTGATCGGGATCACGGTGACCGCGCCGTGACCCAGCCCGAACTGCACCGTGACCCGCGCGACGCCGTCCGGCACGATCCCCTCGAACATCGATCCTTCGCTGCCGAGACCCGCCAACCCCGCTTCGATGTCCGCGATTCCCCAACCGCATGCGGTGCCGCCGGTGGACTGGAGCTGCCCATGGACTCGCCTGCGGTCCAGCTCGCCGAGGCAGATCTGCTCGGGATGCCGCGCGCGAGACGATCGCCACTGCCACCACCGCAACCGCCACGCCGGCCGCGGCCACGACGCCGGACCAGCCTCGCGAGCGCCGCGGGGCCGGGGCCTCGCGCGCTTGGCGCTCCGCGGCCCGCACCCGCCGAACGCCTCGGGGTCAGCCGCGGTGTGGGACAGCAGTCGGGCGTCGGTGGCGTCGGCGTAGCTGGCGAGCGGCATCACCCTGGTATTCGGGCGTCGGCCGGATTCTGTGACGCGGCCGCTCGGGATCTCCCGACGCCCCCCGGGTTCAGCGCCGCACCAGAGCGAGCGCCTGCTCGTGCAGCAACCCGTTGGTGGCCAGGGCGTCGCCCCCGGCGGGAGTCGGCACGCCGCTCAGGTCGGTGAACGTCCCGCCCGCCTCCTCGACGATCACCTGCGGCGCGGCGAGATCCCACAGCGACACCACCACCTCGCACCCGAGATCGGCCACGCCTTCGGCGACCAGCATGTACGTCCAGAAGTCCCCGAAGCCGCGGGTGCGCCAGCACTGCCGCATGAGCGACACCAGCGGCTCGAGCCGACCCCGCTGGTCCCACTCCTCCACCCCGGAGATGCAGAGCTGGGCATCCTCGAGCGCACGCACCGCCGAGACGGACAGCGGTCTCGGCTCCGCGGCCAGGCCATCGCTCCCGAACGCGCCGCCCCCCCGCGACGCCCACCAGCGGCGGTGAAGCGCCGGCGCGGACACCACTCCCACGGTCACCTCGTCGCCCTCCTGGAGCGCGAGCAGGGTGGCCCACACCGGGATCCCCCGCAGGTAGTTGGCCGTCGCGTCGATCGGGTCGACGATCCATCTCCGCCCGTTTTCGGGAGGTTCCGACGAGCCGTACTCCTCGCCCAGGATGGCGTCGTCCGGGCGCTCCTCGGCCAGCCGCTCGCGGATGGCGCGCTCGACGGCCGTGTCGGCCTCGGTCACCGGGGTGCGGTCGGGCTTGGTCTCGACCACCAGGTCGGCCGCGCGGAACCGCGCGAGCCCGATCGCGTCGGCCGCGTCGGCCAGCTCGAGCGCCAGCGCTAGATCCTCTGGGCGTGCGGTCACCGCCGTGATCCTACGGGGCGGCGTCGTTTCGCTTCGACCCACTAGCCTGCCTCCCGGATGACCCCCGCCGAGGAGCTCCAGCGCGAGACCACCGACGTCCTGGCCGAGCTGGTCCGCTTCAACACGGTCAACCCGCCGGGCAACGAGCGGCCCGCGATCGAGTTCCTGGCCTCGTATCTGCGCGACGCCGGGTTCCAGACCGAGCTGCTGGCCGACGACGGGGACCGCCCGAACCTGGTGGCCGACCTCGCGGCCGACGCGAGCACCGACCGCGACGGCCCGGTCCTGTGCTACCTCGGCCACGTCGACACCGTTCTGGCCGATCCGTCGGAGTGGACGCACGACCCGTGGTCGGGCGAGGTCGTCGACGGCTTTCTGTGGGGCCGCGGCGCACTCGACATGAAGTCGCAGGTGGCCGCCGAGGCGGTGGCCGCGGCCACGCTCGCCCGGGGCGGCTGGCGACCTGGCCAGGGCGGGCTGAAGCTGGTGTTCGTGTCCGACGAGGAGACCGGCGGCGACGTCGGGGCGCACTGGCTGACCGACACCCACCCCGATCGGGTCCGCTGCGACATGCTGCTGAACGAGGGCGGCGGCGAGGTGCTGGAGTTCGGCGGCCGGCGCCGCTACGGCGTGTGCTGCGCCGAGAAGGGCATCTTCCGCTTCAAGCTCACCGCGCATGGCGCCGCCGGCCACGCCTCGCTGCCCAAGACCGGCGACAACGCGCTGCTCAAGCTGGGTCCGGCGCTCGAGCGGATCGCCCGCGCCGACACGACGTTCGAGCTGACCGAGGCCCCGGCCGCGCTCCTGACTGGCCTGGGCTTCGACCCGGACGATCCGGCCGGCGCGCTGGCCCGGATCGCGGCCGCCGAGCCCGCGCTGCTCACCCTGGTCGAGCCGATGCTCGGCGTGACCCTGACCCCGACCATGGCCCATGCCTCGGACAAGATCAACGTGATCCCATCCCGGGCGTGGCTCAAGGTCGATTGCCGGGTGCCGCCGGGCCTGGGCGAGGACGCCGCCCGCCGGCGGATCGCCGCGGTGCTGGGCGACGACGTCGAGCAGTCCTACGAGATCGAGTTCACCGAGCGGGTGACCGGTAACGCCTCGCCGATCGACAGCCCGCTGATGGACGCGATCGACCGCTGGGTGCGCGCCAACGACCCGGAAGCCGAGACCGTGCCGCTGATCCTCCCCGGATTCTCCGACTCGCGCTGGTTCCGCGAGACGTTCCCCGACTGCGTCGCCTATGGGTTCTTCCCCCAGCGCCACATGGACGTGCTCGCGACCACGCCGCTCGTGCACAACGCGAACGAACGCATCGACGTCCGCGATCTGGGGTTCGCGGCGGCCTTCTATCGCGACCTTGCCCAGGAGTTGCTTGGGAGATAACTCGCGCATAGCACGAGTTATCTCCCAAATGACAGCGTCAGCCGCGCCGGGCGTACCCGTCGCCCCGGCCCCCGCCACCGATCGGCTGGTAGAACAGGTAGTTGCCGAGCCAATCGGTGTAGTGCGCGCCGGGCGACGGCACCGGGTGGAAGCTCGACACGTCGGATGTCGGCCCGCTCCCGTTGTAGCGCGGAATCAACGGGTACGGATACAGCGGCCGCGAGAACGAGCTTGTGCCCACCTTGTAGCCGATCGTGAGCTGCTTCGGCGCGGCGCCGGTCTCGACCCACTCCACCATCGGCAGGATCAGATCGGGCTGGACCGCGCTCGCGTACCCGCCCCCGCAGTGGTAGACGGTCGGCTCCATGAACAGGCGCGCGAACTGCTCGGTCGTCTGAAGACCGCCGTTTCGCGCCACCAGCGTGTCGTAGTAGTCGACGGTGCCGGTGGGCGGGATCCCGTTGTCGGCCCAGCCCTGCCACATGATGAGCTTGCCTCCGTGCGCCCTGAACGCGCGCAGATCCGTCGACATCGCGTCCCAGGTGTCCGCGGCCGGGAACATCGAGCGGAACCCGGCGTCGGTGAACTGCCACTGGCTGGGATCGGGCCCCAGCCGGCCCGGCGCCAACAGCTGATAGCGCAGGTACGGTTGAGAGAGCCCGAAGTAGTCGAGCGACTCGGTGGTTGGCACGTTCCCGCCGTTGGGGCTCGGCGGCAGCTCGAACACGGACCAGCCGCCCTCTGAGCCGTACGGCGCTCCGCCTGGATACAGCAGCCGGCCCTGCGGGTCAGTCGGCCCCCGGTAGAACTCGCGCACGACCTCCACCTGTGCCGGCGTGAGGCACGAGTCGCTGTCCGCCCCCCGGCATTGAATGCTCGCCGGATCAAACCGGCAGTTCTGCGGGTCGGTGATGATCCCGTCGCCTGCCACGCCGTCATCCCCGCCGCACGCGTTGATCACCGCCGCCTGCAACGCGTTCAGCTTGTTGTCGGTCAGGATCGCGTTGCCATTGGCGTCGGTGTTGACCTTGTAGAACCAGGTCTGCATCTCGGCGTTCAGCGGCCCGGCGATGATCTCCGGCGCGCCGGCGATGATCCCGTTGAAGTCGTCGGGATAGCGCTCCGCCATTTCCATCGCCTCGCGCCCGCCGTCCGAGCAGCCGTTGAAATACGACGTCTTCGGCCACTGACCGTAGTAGTCGTAGATGATCTGCCGGGCCACCACGTACAGCGCCTGCTCCGATTCGTAGCCGTACTCGGTGCGCAGCTTCTGGTCGTTGAAGGCGAACAGCCCAGAGCCGCCGAGGCCGCCCGCGGTCACGTGCCCCTCGTCGTCGGTCGCCATCGCGAAATCGCCACCGAGCGTGGCGTCGCACGAGGGGAACGTCTGGCCGGAGACCGTGCCGCAGTAACCCCCGCAGCCATTCTGGAGGTAGCGGCCCTGCCAGGTGCTGACCGGCAACTGCAGGTCGAAGTGGGTCTGCGGGGCGATCATCCCCTTGACATCGCAGTACTCGGGATTGCCGCCCGCCGCCTTCACGTCCGTCGAGGACGCGATCGCCGTCGGGTACTGCGGGTTGGCCGCCAGGTCGGTCAGGCCGGTGATCGCGTTGCAACTCGAGAGCTTGGGCGCGATCGGCGGCAGGCCGTTCGCCGCCAGCTTCGCCGAGTCGGTGACCAGTTGCTGTTTCTGGGCGCCGGCCGCACCTCCGGCCGAGCCGAGGATCACCACCAGTGCACCGGTAGCGGTGAGCGCGAGCACGCAGAGGGCCCACGCATGACGAGCACGGATTCGCCCGAGCATCTTGTCCTCCCCTCGTTTGACCGGTGAGGAAATCGTCTCTCCGCCTATCGGGCGCGACAAGCGTTTGTGCGCCCAAACGCAAGACCACCAGCACCGATAGGCGATTCGCGAACCCCCAATCTAGACTTCCCGCATGGCGACGCAGACCCAAGCGCGGCTCGACCCCGCGATCTTCCGGCTGCCGGTCGACCGAATCAGGCATGGGTACTACTCGGACGCCTACTTCGTCTACACGAAGGAGACGCTCGAGGCCGAGGGGCACCACCCGCACGTCACCATGCAGATCTTCCAGAAGAAGGAGTCGGTGCTGGGCGGCATCGACGAGGCGATCGCGATCCTCAAGCTGTGCACGGGCCGCGAAGCCCACGGCGGCTCCTGGATCAACGGTTGGAACGAGCTCGAGGTGCACGCCCTGCGCGAAGGCGATCAGATCGCTCCCAACGAGACCGTCATGACGATCGAAGGCGACTACAGCCTGTTTGCCCACCTCGAGACGGTCTACCTCGGAGTCATGGCCCGCCGCTCGCTGATCATGCGCAACGTCCTCCAGGTCGTCGAGGCCGCCCGCGGCAAGCAGATCTTCTACTTCCCGGCCCGCCACGACCACTGGCTGGTCCAGACCGGCGACGGCTGGAGCGCCCACGTCGCCGGCGCGATCGGCGTCTCGACCGATGCCCAGGCCTCCTGGTGGGGCGGGCGCGGGATGGGCACGGTCCCCCATGGGCTGATCGCGGCCTATGCCGGCGACACCGTCAAGGCGGCGAAGATCTTCGCCGACCGCTACCACGACGAGATGAACATCACCGTGCTGGTCGACTTCGAGAACGACTCGGTGCGCACCGCCCTGGAGGTGGCCGACGCCCTCGGACCGCAGCTATGGGGCGTCCGGCTGGACACCAGCGAGGACCTCGTCGACCGCTCGCTGTTCGACGAGATGGGCGGCTTCAAGCCCACCGGGGTGAACCCGCGCCTCGTCGAGAACGTCCGCAGCGCGCTCGACGAAGCGGGTTATCCCAACGTCCGGATCGTGGCCAGCGGCGGATTCACCGCGGAGCGGATCCGCGAGTTCGAGTCCAAGGGCGTCCCGGTCGACGCCTACGGGGTCGGTTCGTCCCTGATTCGGGGCGACAACGACTTCACCGCCGACGTCGTGTGCGTCGATGGCCGCCCCTGCGCCAAGACGGGTCGGCGATATTCGCCTAACCCGCGGCTCGAGAAGGTTGAGTGATCCCGCCGAGGTGCCGATGAACCCGACAGCCTCATGATCCAGGCGGCATCTTTCATCGGCGGAGGCGGACACACCACCAAGGCGGCCCACACCGTGCTGCACCTGACGGCACCCTTCCACGCCCCGAGCACCTTCCTCGGCTATCCCGACGTGACCTCGTTCCTCCAGGCCTGGCTCCCGATCGTGTTCATGGGCGCGCTGGTCATCGGCGTGTTCGCGCTGATGCGGTTCATGCCGCGCACCCGGCCCGCGCAGATCAAGCCGGAGGCGGCGCCGACCATCGGCTGGGCCGACATCGCCGGCGCCGACGAGGCCAAGGAGGAGCTCCGCGAGGTCGTCGACTATCTGCGCGATCCCCAGCGCTTCAAGGACATCGGCGCCAAGGTGCCCAAGGGCATCCTCCTCCACGGGCCGCCCGGGACCGGCAAGACGCTGCTGGCGAAGGCCGTCGCCCACGAGTCGGGCGCCACGTTCTTCTCCCAGTCGGCTGCCTCGTTCGTCGAGATGTTCGTCGGCGTCGGCGCCGCCCGCATCCGCCACCTGTTCAAGGCCGCCCGCAAGAAGGCGCCGGCGATCGTGTTCATCGACGAGCTCGACGCGGTCGGCGGCCACCGCGGCTTCGACGTCTCCGGCGAGCGCGACCAGACGCTGAACCAGCTCCTGGTCGAGATGGACGGCTTCACCGCCCGCAAGGAGGTCGTGGTGATCGCCGCCTCCAATCTGCTCGAGAAGCTCGACCCGGCCCTCCTGCGTCCGGGGCGCTTCGACCGCCAGATCTTCGTCTCGCCCCCCGACGTCGCCGGCCGCGAGCGCATCTTCCACGTGCACTCGCGCAACAAGCCGCTGGCCGACGGCGTCGACCTGAAGCTGCTGGCCCGCCAGACCTCGGGCCTGACCGGGGCCGACATCGCCAACCTCTGCAACGAGGCGGCCATCTTCGCCGCCCGCCGTGGGGTCGACCACGTGCACATGCGCGACTTCGACGCCGCGCTCGAGCGCGTCGTGGCCGGCGTGCAGTCGCGCAAGACGATGACCGATCACGAGAAGCGCGTGGTCGCCTACCACGAGGCCGGCCACGCCCTGTGCGGCGAGCTTCTCCCGAGCGTCGACCGGGTGCACCGGATCTCGATCGTGCCCCGCGGTCGCGCCCTCGGCTACACGCTGAACCTCCCGGAGGAGGACCGCTACCTGAAGACGCGCGAGGAGCTGATCGACTTCATGACGATGTTGCTGGGCGGCCGGGCGGCCGAGCAGCTCGTGTTCGGCTCGATCACCACCGGCGCCTCGGACGACCTCAAGCGGGTCGCCGAAATCGCCCGTGCGATGGTCCACGAGTACGCCATGGGTACCGGCTCGGGCTCGCTGCGCGCGATCGACGAAGGCGCCGCCGAGGCCACACGCCGCGTGCGCGACGTCGAGGTCCGCGAGCTGGCCGACGAGGCATACCGCGCGGCGCAGAAGCTCCTCGACACCCACCGCGCGCACCTCGACGAGCTCGCCTCGACCCTGCTGTCCAACGAGGTGCTCGAGCGGGCCGACATCGACCGGATCATGGGCGGCGTCGAGAAGGCCGCCCCCTCGCGCATCGGCGAACTGTCGGTGGCCGCCGCCACCGCGGTCAATCCGGCCCCGGCGCGCCCGCGCGAGCACAAGTAAGCTGCCGCGAGTGCAGCTGTCCACCATCGACCACGTCGGCGTCGCCGTCGAATCGATCGACGCCGCGCTCGCCCTCTACCGCGACGCCCTCGGCATGCCGCTGGTCCACCGCGAGACCGTCGAGGCCCAGGGCGTTGACGCGGCGCTGCTCGACGTCGGCGACGGACACGTCGAGCTGCTCCAGCCGCTCGGTCCCGACACCACCGTGGCCAAGTTCCTGGCCCGCCGCGGGCCGGGCCTGCACCACGTCGCCTACCGCGTGGCCTCGATCGAGGAGACGCTCCAGGCACTCAGCGCGGCCGGCGTGCGCCTGATCGACGAACGGCCGCGCACCGGCATTCGCGGCTCCCAGGTAGCCTTTCTCCATCCCGCCTCGACCGGCGGGGTGCTCACCGAGATCGTCCAACCCGCACATGACTGACGACAAGCCCCAGAAAATCAGCATCGGCTTCGAAGGCGGCCAGGTGCTGGGCGCCCGGGTCAAGCCCGACGAACTGGCCAAGCTGCGTGAGGCGCTCGGGCACCACGACGGCTGGTACGACCTGAGCGCCGAGGACGGCACGGTGGCGCTGCACCTGAAGCGCGTCGTCTACGTGCTCGTGGACCACGAAGAGCACAGAGTCGGGTTCGGGTCCAGCCGGTAGTACCGGGCTTCGCCTGCGGCTCGGCGTCCCTTGGGCCGGGCGGGCCCGTCCGGACCTTACCGGGGAACGATCGCGATGTGCCCCTCGGGGTGGGCGATGGCTGGCCCGTCGGCCACGTGGCGCACCGTGCATCCGCTCTGGCCGCAGTGGACCGCCACCGTCTTGGCTCCACCCTCGGTGGCGTCCAGCAGGTCGCCGGGCCGCGCGCCGGCCGCGAACAGCGCGGCCGAGCTCACCTGCAGCAGGACGTTGTCGCCCGGATGCGCATTCCCCGGCGTCAGCCGATCAGCCAGGAGCGCCTGGAACCGGCCCCGTGCCGGCAGGAACGCCTCGCTTTCGACCCCGGTGTCGCCGCCATGGGGCAGCCCGGACACGGCCACCAGCGCGCCCGCGCCGCTGGGCGAGATCGCGTAGATCCGCCCGCTGTTCTCATCCGACGCAATCAGGTCGCCCGCGAATCGTCCGAACGTGCTCGGCGCCACCGCAATCCCGCCCTCGACCTTCGGTGCGCGGCCGGTGATCGTGGTCACCCGGCCGTGGCAGTCGATCGCCAACACGGTGGTCGTGGCACCGTGCTCGACCGTAACCAGCAGTCGGTACCCGAATCGACCGGTCTCGTCGAACGCGATCCCGTCGATCAGCCCGGCAGCGGTAATCCTTGCGAACCGGGCAACTCCGCCTTTCCGGCTGATCGCCGTCACGCCGCGACCGCGGGTGAGTCGCAGCGCGTACACGGTGTCCGGCCCGTAGCTGCATCCACGGTGTCCCCGCGCCGGCACCGTGACGTACGGCTCCTCGCCGCCCGGGCTGATGTAGCCCGGCGCGTAACGTCCGATCAGGAACGCCGGCCCGGAATGGACCAGCCGCATTAGATGGCCGGCGGCGGCCACCACGAACGAACCATCCCGCAACGGCCCGGCCACGTCGAGCGGGCGGTTGACCTGGACCAGCGCCGTCCATTGGGCGCGCGTCGCCGAGGCTGTCCGCGCCGCGGTGGTCCGCGCCACCGCGCCCCCGCAGCCGACGGCCACAATGCCCGCCACCAGGATTGCCAGCAACCGCTTAGCCAACGACAAGGAGTATGCACCTTGGAAACCTTGCTCTATGACGTGGCCGGGCCCGTCGCGACGATCACCCTGAACCGCCCCGACCGGCTCAACACGATCGTGCCGCCCATGCCCGAGGAGTTCGAGGCCGCCGTCGGCGAGGCGACACGCGATCCCCAGGTCAAAGTGATCGTCCTGCGCGGCGCCGGCCGCTCGTTCTGCGCCGGCTACGACTTCGCCGGCGGCTTTCACCACTGGGACGAGGCGCTCACCACCGGCGGCCGGTGGGACGCCGGCAAGGACTTCGCGCTGGCCGCCTCGCCCTACGGCCCGACCCAGAAGTTCATGAGCATCTGGCGCACGCCCAAGCCGGTCATCGCCCAGATCCACGGCTGGTGCGTCGGCGGCGGCAGCGACATGGCCCTGTGCGCGGACCTGGTCATCGCCTCCGAGGACGCCCAGATCGGCACGCCGTACTCACGTGTCTGGGGCTGCTACCTGTCCGGCATGTGGCTCTACCGCCTCGGGCTGACCAAGGCCAAGGAGCACGCGCTGACCGGTAAGCCCCTGTCGGGCCGTGAGGCGGCCGACGTCGAGCTGATCAACGCCGCCGTCCCGTTCGAGGACCTCGAGCAAACCGTCGCCGAGCAGGCCGAGCAGCTCGCGAGCATCCCGTCCTCCCAGCTCGCCGCGATGAAGCTCGTCGTCAACCAGGCCTACGAGAACATGGGCCTCCACGCCACCCAAACGCTCGGCCCGATCCTCGACGGCCTGATGCGCAACACGCCCGACGGCCTGGCCTTCGTCGAGCGCTCGGAGGCCGCCGGCGTGCGAGCCGCCACTCAGCAGCGCGACGCGCCGTTCGGCGACTACAGCGCGGCCGGCCCGGACCGCCGGCCGGACCCCGCGCACGTGATCATCCCCTGAGCAGCGCGTCGACCTCGGCGGCCGTCGGCAGCGACGGCTGGGCGCCCGGACGCGAGGCCGCCAGCGCGCCGGCAGCGCAGGCTCGCGCCAGCGCCTTGCCGCGCTCACGCCCCTCGAGCAGTGAGACGACCAGCGCCGCGCAGAAGGCATCGCCGGCGGCGGTTCCGTCCACCGCCGTGACCGATGGTGGTCGGGCCCGCGCGACCTCGCTCCCGTTCTCGAGCAGCACCGCCCCCTCGGCACCCAGCGTGAGCGCGACCAGCGAGCCGCCCGGCTCGATCCGTTCGTACTCGTAGCGGTTGACCACGACCAGCTCAGGCTCGGGCTCGAGCCGGGGCACCTCGATTGCCGGCGCGGCGTTCAGACAGAAGAAGCCGGCCTGAGCCCGGGCCGCCGCGACTACCTCGAGCGGGATCTCGAGCTGGCAGATCACCGCGTCGACGTCGCCCACCCTCACGTCCTCGGGCCGCAGACGGCGGTTGGCCTCCGGCGCGACGACGATCACGTTCTCCCCACTCGAGTCGACCAGGATCAGCGCCACGCCGGTCTCGCCGTCGTCGCGCACCACGCCGCTCGTGTCGACGCCGGCCTGCTCGAGCGAGCGGAGCACGAGATCGTCGCTCCCGATACGCCCGACGAAGGCGACCCGCGCGCCGAGCCGGGCAGCCGCCACCGCCTGGTTGGCCCCCTTGCCGCCGGCCACGCGCTCGAACGTCGCGTCGGTGACGGTCTCTCCTGGGCGGGGTAGATGCTCGCACCGCGCGACGTGGTCGACGTTGGCCGAGCCGACCACTGTGATGCGAGGAGCCACGTTCGGGACACTAACCACGGTGAGCGAGACAGCAAAGCTTCCCTACGGCGGCGGCGGCGACGCCCGAACCGCCGGCCGCAGCCTGGCCGAGCGCTTTCGCCGGCATGCCGGGTCGCTCGTGCGGTCAGGCCGCTCGCCGCTCTACGCGCGGCTCATGAGCGCGGCCGCCGACGACATCGACCGCGGCGGCCCGGTGGCACGGGTGTTCGACGGGATTCCCGCGCCACCCGGCTCTGTGCCGCAGCTGCGCCTGATGGGCGCGCTCCACTACGTGGTCCTCTCCGGCCAGGCGCCGGGTCTGGCCGCGTTCTATCCGAGCGCCGGCGGCGACCGCCCCGTCGAGGGCGTCTGGCCCGCGGCCCGGGCGACCGTCGAGGAGCACTTCGACCAAATCCGGACTCGCCTGTACCGAACGGTCCAGACCAACGAACCGGGCCGCTCGGCGGTGCTCTTCGCGGGGCTGCTGTGGCTGACCGATCGACACCGCCGTCCGATCCGCCTGCTCGAGATCGGCGCGAGCGCCGGACTCAACCTCCTGGCCGATCGTTACGCCTACGTGGTGGGCGGCCGCGAGCTGGGAGATCCGGCGTCGCCGCTGCGCTTCGAGGAGCCGTGGGAGCCCTCCCCACCGATCGACCTCGAGGCGGCCGCCGCCCGGCTGCAGATCGTGGCGCGGGGCGGCTGCGACGTGTCGCCGCTCGATCCGACGCGGCCCGACGATCAGCTCACGCTGCTCTCGTACATCTGGCCCGACGAGCTCGATCGGGTGCAGCGGCTGCGCGCCGCGCTGTCCGTGGCTGCCCGCGACCCCGTCCCGATCGCCGCGCAGCCCGCATCGGAGTGGCTGCCGGGCGTGCTTGACGCCAGGAGCGACGACGAGCTGACCGTCGTGTGGCACTCGGTCATGCGCCAGTACGTCGAGCCCGATGAGTGGGCCGCGATCGAACGCGCGCTCGACGAGCATCCCGGCGTGCTGCGGCTGAGCATGGAGCCGAACCTGGAGGATCACCTGGGCCTGCAGCGGCTGACCGTCCGCGAGCATCCGCACGGCCGGGAGTCCGTCCTCGCCCGGCCCGGCGACCACGGGCTCCCAATCCGCTGGGAGACGTACAGTCCTGCGGCGTGAGGCTCATCGAGATCGATAGAGCAGGACTCGTGTTTGCGCGCACCCGCGGCCACCAGCCGGGCGCGGAGCGTGCCGTGGCCGCTTACTCCCGCGCGGGCGAGCACGCCGCCTGCTGGCTCGCCCTCGGGCTGGCCAGTGCGGCGCTCTCGAGCCGGCCCGACCGGCGCCGGGCCTGGCTGCACGGCGTGCGCACGGTCGCCGCCGCCTATGGCATCAACCAGGCGGTCAAGTTCGCCATCCGTCGCCGCCGGCCGGAGCTGGTCGGGCTGCCGCCGCTCACACCGGTGGTCACCCGCCTGTCGTTCCCGAGCGCCCACGCCACCACCTCGTTCGCCGCCGCTCGGGCCTACGCGGGTCTCGCGCCGGCCTGGGCCCTGTACGCCGCGGCGGCGGCATTCGCGGTCTCTCGCCCCTATCTCGGCGTGCACTACCCGAGCGACGTCGTCGCCGGCGCTCTGCTCGGAACCGCCACGGCGGAGCTCCTGGCATGAAGGTCGGCATCGTCGGCATGCCCAACGCGGGCAAGTCCTCGCTGTTCAGCGCGCTCACCGGCGTGGCCGCCGAGGCCGCCAACTACCCGTTCACGACGATCGAGCCCAACGTGGCGATCGTCCCGGTCACCGACGAGCGCCTCGACGCGGTCGCCCGGACCGTGAAGGCATCGCGGGTGGTCCCGGACACGATCGCCTTCCACGACATCGCGGGCCTGGTCGCCGGCGCGCACCGCGGCGAGGGTCTCGGCAACCAGTTCCTGGCCAACATCCGCGAGACCGACGCGATCGTCCATGTCGTGCGGGTGCACCAGGACCCGAACGTCGTCCACCCGGACGGCCGCGTCGATCCGCTCGCCGACATCGAGACGATCGAGACCGAGCTGATCTACGCGGACCTCGAGCAGGCCGAGCGCCGGCTCGACCGGGTGGCGCGCCAGGCCAAGAGCGGCGACCGCCACGCCGTCGCGGAGGCTGACTGGCTGCGGCAGCTGATCGAGGCCCTTCAATCGGGACGGCCCGCCCGGACCGTGCCGCCGCCCGCCGAGGCGGCCGATGCCGTCCAGCTGCTCCAGCCGCTCACTGCGAAGCCGGTGCTGTTCGTGGCCAACGTCGAGGAGGGCTCCGACGAGGTCCCGTCGGCCATCGTCGAGCACGCTCGCTCGCATGAGGCCGAGGCGGTGGCGGTCTCCGCCCGCCTCGAGGCCGAGCTGGCCGAGCTCGACCCCGACGACGCCGCCGCCATGCGCGCGGATCTCGGCCTCACCCAATCCGGCCTCGAGCGCGTCGTGCGCGGCGCGTTCTCGCTGCTTCACCTGATCGCGTTCTTCACCGCCGGCGAGGACAAGCCGGCGCAGTCCTGGCACCTGCGCCGCGGGCTGTCGGTCTGGCACGCCGCCGGCCTCATCCATTCCGACATTCAGCGCGGCTTCGTCCGCGCCGAGGTGGTCGGGTGGGAGCAGCTGGTCGACGCGGGTGGCTACGCCGGCGCGCGTGAGCGCGGGGTCCTCCGTCTCGAGGGCCGCGACTACGCGGTGGCCGACGGCGACGTGATCACGGTGCGCTTTACCCCGTAGTCGGCTACTACGGACGCTAGCCTGCTCGCGTACCCCGATGTCGTTGGAACGTTCCAGCGCGACACTCGTAAGAACAACCGAATAACGGATGGATGAGTCAACCATAAGGAGGTGGCTCATGTTGTGGGGCACTCGAAGAGCCTCTACCACGAGGTTCTTGTTCGCGTCTCTGGTCGGCTTGCTCGCGGTCTTCGTGATCGGAGTCGGTCAGGCGAGCGCGAACGTCTACTGGAATAACTACCACGGGGGAAACGGCAACACGATCGGCCGCGCTGCGGCTGACGGGTCCAACATCCTCCAGTCGTTCATCCAGAGCAGTAATGCACCGGGCGGCATCGCGGTCGACGGCCATTACATCTACTGGAGCAACATGGGTGGCGATGGCACACGAATCGGCCGCGCCAACCTCGACGGCACCGGCATCGACGACAGCTTCATCACCGGAGTTCATCCGAATGCGCTCGCCGTCGATGGCAAGTACGTCTATTGGACGAGCTGGAACAGCAGCACGATCGGCCGGGCCAACCTCGACGGGACGAACGCGACCGACGACTTCATCCAGCTGCACGGCTCCGCGTACGGGATCGCGGCAGACGGACAGCACATCTACTGGACGGAGGACTCCTACGGCGAGGGCGGCCGGACTGGCTTGATCGGCCGGGCCAACCCCGACGGGTCCGATTTCAACGAAGCGTTCATCTCGGTTTCGGGAAGCACGATCGTCGGCATCGCCGTAGACAGCCAGTACATCTACTGGTCGGCGCTGGTCAACGGCACGACACCGACGATCGGGCGAGCGACTCTCGACGGCAGCGAGGGGGATGCGTACTTCATCAACATCAACTCATTCGTGACGCACAGCAACCCGCAGGGCCTCGCCGTTGACAGCCAGCACATCTACTGGGCAGACGCGTGGTCCGACAATTACGACAACCCGATCATGGAGGCGAACATCGACGGCACGAACGTCCAGACGTTCGTGGCGGACGCGGATGGACCATCATTTGTGGCGGTCGACGGCGCAGTTGTGACGCCTCCGCCCTCGGGTGGCGGTGGAACCGTCACCACCAGCGGCGGAACCCCGACACCGGTGCACGCGGTGCCAACCGCGCTCACCGACGCGGCGGTTGTCACCGGACCGATGACCGCGACGGTGTATGGCCGCGTCGGACCGAACGGTGAGTCGACGACGTATCACTTCGACTACGGCCTCACCACCGCCTTCGGGCAGCGCGCGCCGGCGACCAACACCAACGCCGGAGCGGGCACCTCACTGACCGCGGCCTCCGCCAGCCTGACCGGACTGCAGCCGACGACCACCTATCACTACCGGGTGGTCGCGACCAGCGCCGGCGGCACCACCAACGGCGTCGACCGGACCTTCACGACCCCGGCCGCGTGCCAGGATCGCCTCGGGCCAGTCTCCCGCTTCAACCTCGCGAAGACCGTGATCACTCGCAACGGACTGCACGCGGTCGGTACGACCACCGACCGGGGCGGCTGCACGAGCAACGTGCTCGACGCCCGCGACGGCGGTGGCGTGGCGAAGGTGATGATCTCCTTCGCCCTCCAGACCCGGAGCCTCAACACCCCGCTCAAGCCCGGCATGAAGTGGGGCAATCCGGTCAGCGTCCACGTCTGGACGTACAACTTTGTCGCCAACGGCAAGCACAACTGGACGTTTGACCTCAAGCTGAAGCTCAAGCCGGGTCTCTATCGCGTGTTCGCGATGGGCTATGACCTGCGCGGGAATCGGGAGCGGTATGACCCGATGATGCGCAACGGCATCCTCATCCGCGTGAAGTGACGACCCACACCCTCCGCCCCCGGCGCCGTCAGCCGGGGGCGACGGGTCGCGTCACAGGTCGGCGACGCTCTCTGCGTTCTCGAGGCGCTCGGCGAGCCGGTTCAGCCCGAGCGCCCGCGCCGCCCGTGCGCCGGCGGCCAGGTCGGTGACCCGATCCGGCGGCCGGTCGACAGGCGCCGTGCGCAGCGTGGCGATGTCCCGGTAGGCCCGGAGCTCATCCGCCGAGTCCGTCAGCGCGGCCGCCACCTTCGGTCGCTCGGCGTCGGCGCCGGCAATGGCACCTTCGAGCGAGCCGTACTTCTCGAGCAGCGTCGCCGCGGTCTTCGGTCCGATCCCAGCGGCGCCGGGCAGCCCATCGGACGGATCGCCGCGTAGCGCGATGAAGTCGGGCACGAGTTCCGGCCCCACGCCGTAGCGCGCCCGCACCGCCACCGGGTCCATCACCTCAAACCCGCTGATCCCGGACTTGAGCAGCAGCACGGCCACCCGGTCGTCCACGCACTGGAACATGTCGCGGTCGCCGGTCACGATCAGCGCCTGGCCGCCGGCGTCTGTCTCGACCGTAGCCAGGGAGCCCAGCAGGTCGTCGGCCTCCAGGTCAGGCGAGGACTCGATCCCCCAGCCGAACGCGGCGAACAGCTCGGGCGCGCGCTCGAACTGCCAGGCCAGCGCGTCCGGCAGCGGGGGGCGGTCGGCGTGGTAGGCCGGGAACAACTCGGTCCGGTAGGCCGCCGCGTCGGCCCCGAAGCACAGCACGATCGCCCGCGGCCCGCGATCGGCCGCGATCCGCAGGAGCAGGTTGACCGAACCGAGCAGCGCGTTGACCGGCCGGCCTTCCGGCCCGTGGATCGAATCGGGCAGGGCATAGAACGAGCGGTAGAGCACGAACGGAGCGTCTACGGCGAGCAGCGGACCGGGCATCGTCGCCCGAGCCTAATGCAACGTTCTCGAAGCGGCGGCCGCGCTCGCCGGGGCGCGCGTCAGCCGACCTTCACCGCCGGCCCGGCGAGGCCGCGGTACACGGTGCGATACACCCCCGCCTGAGGCGTGCGGAGGGCGAACGCGCCGCCTTTGCCCAGCTTGACCGTCCCGAACTTGCGCCAGGCTCGGCCGGCGCGGATCTCGACCGTCACCGTGTCGCCCTGGGCGGCCGGGAGAATCCTTCCCGTCAGCACGGGGCGCGAGGAGGCGATCATCCCGAACAGGCGCTTGACCTGCGCGATGATCTCGATGTCGCTGCCGGGGTGCACGGCGCCGGGGACGGGGGCGCCGACCGAAGTCGACATCGTGGTGAAGCTGGCCCAAGTGCTGAGCAGGCCGAAGGCGCCCTGGAGCTGGGCCCCGCTGACCGTGGTGCTGCCTCGGGTTCCGATCACCACGGCCGACACGATCCGCGGCGAGGCGCCGTGCTGGGTGACGCGGATCCCGACCAGCTTGCCCTTCACCAGGCGGCCGAGCTGCTTGCCGCCCGCCGGCAGGCTCAGCTGGCGGGTCCAGTGGTGGTACGGATCGCCACCGGCGCCGTCGTAGGGATCGTCCACGCCGCGCAGCCAGGGGGCGGCGCTGGCGCCCGGCCAGGCATCCTCGACGTTCTCGGTGTGGCCGCCCGAGCTCGAGAAGAAGTAGGTGACGACCGGGGCGCCGTTATAGGTCACGATCTGCCCGGCGGTGGCGGCGACGGCGGCGTCGGTTGCGGGCGTCTCGGCGGCCACGCCGCGATACATCTGCGAGCGGGTGTCCGGATACAGGTTGTAGAAGCCCCCGGCCACGTCGGTCGTGATCGCGTAGGTCCGCGCCGCGACCGCCTGCGTCTTCAGGGCCTCCGGCGCCCAGTTCGACGGCATCTCGGCCCCGATCACGCCCCTCACGTAGTCGTCGAGCCCGACCACGTCGACCGTGTCCACGCCGCCCGAGCCGCTCGGCCGGAACTCGAGCGCACCGCGGTAGGCGCCGAGCCCGGCCAGGCTGAGCGGACCGGGGCCGGTGGCGGTAAGCGGGGTGCTGAACTTGCCCACCTGCTTGTGGGTGGTCTGGTTGACCAGGGCCAGCTGCCCGTTGGCAAGCGGGGTCACGTCGTAGGTGAGACTCGGATCAAGCTGCTTGTTCCCGGCCTGGGTGGCGCCGGCGAACGCCGCCGTGCGCGTGCCCAGCAGCACCCGGACGGGCTGGGTGGGGTTGGTCGTGCCGAGCGTGGTGCCCGTGTAGTAGTGGGCCAGGATCTGCTGGTAGGTCCAGCCGTGCAGGGCGTAGCCGTAGGTGCCGTACTGGCTCATCCCGATCCCGTGGCCGTACCCGCCACCGCTGACGAACAGGGTGCTTGCGGCCGACGCTGGCCCGGCCAGGACCAGCGCAGCCACCATCGTCGAGAGGCCCACTGCCAGTCTGCGCATCCTCTGGGCAAGACACGCCGGGCGGCGCGGTGTTGCGACGAGGCGATGTGTGGATTCGGTTATATACGGGGGCGAGATGAGCGAACGCAAGGCTTCAGAGGTGTTTGTCGAGTGCCTGGAGGCGGAGGGTGTTCGGTATGTCTTTGGGATCCCGGGGGAAGAAACGCTCGATCTGAACGAGTCCTTGGCCGACTCATCGATCCAATTCGTCCCCGTCCGCCATGAGCAGGGCGGGGCGTACATGGCCGATGCCTATGGCCGTCTGACCGGCCGAGCCGGTGTTTGCCTGGGGACCCTTGGCCCGGGAGCCACGAATCTCGTCACCGCGGTCGCCGACGCGTTCCTGGATCGCGCTCCGCTCGTCGCCCTCACCGGGCAGTCCGGCATCGAGCGCATGCACAAGGAATCCCACCAGTACATAGATCTCATCGGCATCCTGCGCCCGATCGTTAAGTGGAACGCTCGCGTCTCGGCCCCCGAGATCATCCCCGAGGTCGTCCGCAAGGCCTTCGCGGTGGCCGAATCGGAGAAGCCGGGGGCCACCCACCTCGAACTGCCCGAGGACGTGATGGCCCGGCCGCTCGATGCCCGCCCGCTCCCCCGCCATGCCCCGGTCCAGCCAGAGCCGGGCAGCCGGGAGCTCCAGCGCGCCGCCGACCTGATCGACGAAGCCCAGAACCCTCTGGCGCTGGCCGGCAACGGCGCCATCCGCGGGCACGCCGGCCGAGCCCTGCGATCTTTCGTGCACAACACCGGGATCCCGGTGGCGGAATCGTTCATGGCCAAGGGTCTAATCGACTACGAGGACCCCAAGGCGCTCGGCACGGTCGGCCTCCAGGCCCGCGACTACGAGATGGCCGGCTTCGACGACGCGGACCTGGTGATCGCGATCGGCTACGACCTGGTCGAGCACTCCCCCAAGCACTGGAACCCCCGCGGCGACAAGAAGATCATCGTGATCGACAGCGTCGCGGCCGAGATCGACCAGTACTTCGTGCCGGACGTCGAGCTGATCGGCGACATCCAGCACGTCCTCGCCCGCCTGGCCGCCGCCTGCACGCGCAGCCAGACCACCGCCGGCACGAGCCGGCTGCACGAGGTCGTGATGGGCGCGCTGCGCGGCGCGCGCGAGGACGACCACTTCCCGATTCGGCCGCCGCGCGCGCTGTGGGACCTCCGCGAGGCCCTCGGCCGGAACGACATCCTGGTCTCGGACGTCGGGCTGCACAAGCTCTGGATCGCGCGGATGTTCCCCGCTCACGAGCCCGGCACGGTGCTGATCGCCAACGGGCTGGCCGGCATGGGCTTCGCGCTCCCCAGCGCGATCGGCGCCAAGCTCGTGCACCCGGATCGAAAGGTCGTATCGGTCAGCGGCGACGGCGGTTTCCTGATGAACGCCCAGGAGCTCGAGACCGCGGCCCGGCTCGGCACCGGGATCGTGAACGTGATCTGGGAGAACGCCCAGTTCGGCTCGATCGTCTGGAAGCAGGACAAGAAGTTCGGGCGCCACTTCGGGGTCGACTTCGGCAACCCCGACTTCGTCAAGCTGGCCGAGGCGTTCGGCCTGCCCGCCTGGCGCTGTCAGAGCGCCGACGACTTCCCGCGCCTGCTGGGGGACGCCCTGGCCAAGGACGTCCCGTCGGTGATCGTCGTTCCGATCGACTACTCGATCGACGTGGCGATCTCCGAACAGCTCGGCGCCGAGACCGTCGCCACCTGATCCGGATTGTGTTAGGGTGCCCTAATTAGGGTGCCCTAACATGACCTCCGCAGCCAAGATCACCAAGCCACGACGCCCCGGTGAGCGGGCCAGGTTCTACGTGTGGACCGCCCTCGCGCTGGCGCTGGCCGTGACGGTGGTCGTGCTCGGCTGGCACGCCCGGGGCGGGACGCCCGATCCGACCGACGCCTCCGCCGCGCACCGGCTCGGCACCACGACCGTGGTCATCGACAGCGCGATCCTCGTCTTCCGCGAGGGACTCGAGACGATTCTCGTGCTGGCCGCGATCACGGCCAGCTTCCTGGGCGCCAACCGGGTCTACCGGCGTCCGGTCGCCGCCGGCAGCGGGCTCGCGCTGGGGGCGGGAGTGCTGTCCTGGTTCGGCGTCGTCTGGCTCATCGGCCGCTTTCACGGCTCAGAGCTCGCGATCCAGGCGGCCACCGGCATCCCGGCGCTGATCGTGCTGCTGATCGTCATGAACTGGTTCTTCCACAAGGTCTACTGGACCGGCTGGATCTCCCACCACCACCGTCGCCGCCGCGGGCTGCTGAGCGGGGATGCTCAGGCCACCCAGCGGCGCATGCTGCTCGGATTGGCGCTGCTCGGCTTCACCTCGGTCTACCGCGAGTGCTTCGAGGTCGTGGTCTTCCTCCAGAACCTGCGCGAGCTGTACGGCGCGAGCGTGGTGCTCGAAGGCGTCGTCATCGGGCTGCTGTTCACCGCCGCCGTCGGCACGCTGACCTTCGCCCTGCACCAGCGGCTGCCCTACCGGCGGCTCTTGATCATCACCGGCGTGCTCCTCCTGTTCGTGCTGCTCGTCCAGGTCGGCGAGGAGGTCAACGAGATGCAGCTCGCCGGCTGGATCGGCACCACGCAGATTCACTGGCTGACGATCCCCGGCTGGATGGGCACGTGGCTGAGCCTGTTCAACAACTGGGAGACGTTCGCCGCCCAGTTCCTCGCCGTGACGATCGTGATCGGCTCCTACTTGGGGGCGCAGTACCTGAGGGTCTGGCGGCCGCGCCGGGGCGGCCGCCAGCCTGCCCGGTTCGCCGAGCGAATCCCCGACCGGGCCGCGGACATCGCGGTGGGCCGGCCCCACCTGAGCAACGGCTTCACCTCCGCGTGAGGCCCGGCGAGCGCAAGGCTTCGGGCTGATTCCCCGCGGCCTGACGTGCGCCTGCGCGGGGACTCCGGCGGCGCTCGCGGTAGGCGGCTGTAGGGCGAGCGTCGGCGTCCCCCGGAGCCGGTTCGGCCTCTATCGCCCCTTCGACCCCACCGACGATCCTGCGGGCAGCGAGGTCAACCACATCCAGCTGATCCCGTCCGGGGGTCCCGTCCCGGTCACTGTTGCCGACGCGACTTACGCGCCGGATCCGACGTGCAAGTGAGCCGCCCGGCCACAGCGCCCGACGGCTCACCTCGCGTCGATTACTCGACCGACGTGGCCAGGCCCGGGCGGCTCGACGCCGGGGCGCTCGACGCCGAGGCGCTCGCCACCGCAGCCACGCGCCCGGGCAATCCGAACCCGGCCGCAGCGCCCAGCAGCGACAGGCCGGCGCCCACGGCGATCGCCGCGGTGAACCCGTCGCTGAACAGCCGCGGGGAGCCGTAGCCGCCGGCGCCCGTGAACACGGCCACCAGGACGGCGATCCCGAATACTCCGCCGAGCTGGCGCAGCGTGTTGAACGTCCCCGAGGCCTTGCCGATGCTCGCCGGCGCCACCGAGCTCACGACGGCGTTCTGGAGCGCGGGCATCGCCATCGAGACCCCGCAACCGGCGATCACCAGCGGCGCGACCAGCCGCCAGTAGTCGACGTCGGGTGCGGCGATCAGCGCGATCCACCCCAACCCGGCTGCCTGCATCAGCAGCCCGGCGACCGCGAAGGGTCGCTCGCCGACCCGTCTGATCCGGGCGCCGGTGAGCGGCGCGACGATGAACAGCGTGGCCGTCCACGGCAGCAGGCGGAGGCCGGCGTCGAGTGGGCCGCGGTGCTGGGCGATCTGGAGGAACTGCGCCATGAAGAACACCGCCCCGTAGAGCGATGTGCTCATGAAGAAGATTCCCGCGTTGCCCGCCGAGAACGGGCGCGAGGCGAACATCCGCATCGGCAGCATCGGCTCGGCCGCCCGGCGCTCCCGGACGACGAACGCGACCGTCAGCAGGGCACCCAGCGCCAGCGTCGCAATCACCTCGACGCTGCCCCAGCCAGCCGAGTTGCCGCGCACGAGCCCCCACACGATCCCGAGCGCGGCTCCGGTGATGAGCGCCAGACCGGCGGCGTCCGGGGCGCTGCGCGGCCCGTAACTCTCCTCGACGCGCCGGAACACCACCGGAATCGTCAATAGGCCAATCGGCACGTTGATCCAGAAGATCCATTGCCACGCGATCCCTTGTGTGATCGCGCCACCGATGACCGGGCCGCCCAGCACGGCGAGTCCGGTGATGCCGCTGAAGATGCCGAGCGCCCGTGCGCGGTGCTCCGAGTCGTACGCCGCGCTCAGCAGAGTCATCCCGAGCGGCATCACGAGGGCCGCTCCGGCGCCCTGAACAGCGCGCGCGGCGATCAGCCAGCCGACGCTGGGGGCCAGTGCGCAGGCCGCCGAGGCAAGCGAGAACAGGCCCAGGCCGGCGGCGAACATTCGCCTGCGCCCGAACCGCTCCCCGAGCGCGGCGCCGGTCATCAGCAGGACCGCGAAGGTGAGCGTGTACGCGTTCACGGTCCATTCGAGCTGCTCGATCGACGCGCCGAGATGCACTCGGATCGTCGGAAGCGCGGTCGTCACCACGAGCGCGTCGAGCGCCACCATCAGCGAGGCGATCGACGCAACGGCGAGTACCCATCCCGGTCTGCTTCGCATGTTTCCTCCTAAGGCGCCGCCGTCAGGCGCCGCCGACTGAGTTCATTCCGCCGATTCCGGTCTCGCAGGTGAAGACCCGACCCCCCGCGCAAATCCACCGATGAATTTCGCCCGCCGGCGGTGTCCCATCGATTTGATTCCCCGTGAAAGGATCTGGCCATGACCACGAGCGCTCTGACCCAGGCCCGCGCTGGCGACGAGCAGGCGTTCCGCGACCTCACCGACGCCTACCGCCGCGAGCTGCAGCTCCACTGCTACCGGATCCTGGGCTCGCTTCAGGACGCCGAGGACGCGCTCCAGGAGACCCTGTTGTCGGCGTGGCGCGGACTTGACGGCTTCGAAGAGCGGGCCTCGCTGCGCGCGTGGCTGTACAGCATTGCGACCAACCGGTGCCTGAACACGCTGCGCGACGGCGCTCGCCGCCCCCAGGAGCGCCGACCGCTGACGTTCGAACCGCCGGCGCCCACGCGCCACGGCGAGTTGCCGTGGCTCGAGCCCTATCCGGATGCCCTGCTCGAGGGGCTGCCCGACGCCGCGCCCGGCCCCGAAGCCCGCTACGAGACGCGCGAGACCGTTGCCCTCGCGTTCGTGACCGCCCTTCAGCGGCTGCCGCCTCGCCAGCGCGCCGTGCTCATACTCCGCGATGTCCTCGGATACCGGGCCGCCGAGGTCGCGGACATGCTCGACACGACCGAGGTATCGGTGTACAGCGCCCTCCAGCGCGCGCGGGCAACGCTCGACGCGGCCGCGCCGCCTCGCCGCGACCGCGCGCCGCTACCGCGCTCGGCGGCCGAGCGCGAGCTGGTCGGTCGGTTCGCCGACGCTTTCGAGCACGGCCGCGTCGATCAGATCGTCGCCCTGCTCACCGACGACGCGTGGGTCACGATGCCGCCCGAGCCGTTCGAGTACCAGGGGCCGGCCGCGATCACCGAGTTCTTCACGCAGGCGTTCGCCGCGCGCTCCGATCGCACCGACCGCCTCGTGCCCACCCGCGCGAATGGACAGCCGGCGTTCGGGCACTACATCGGTGACGCCCACGCGCCTATCGTCCGTGCGGTCGGCGTGATCGTGCTGACGCTCGAGGGCGACCGCATCGCACACCTCATCCGCTTCGGGGGCAGCGGCCACCTGGCGCGCTTCGGGCTCCCGCGCACGCTGCCGGTCTGAGGCCTACAGGTTTCCCTGCGCCATCTTGCGCAGGTCCATCGCCTTGTCGTAGGTCTCTTCGTCGACGCCGAGTTCCAGCGCCACGTCGCGCAGCGGCCGGCCGGAATCGGCGGCCTGCTTGACGATCTCGGCTCCCTTGTCGTAGCCGATGTAGGGGTTCAGCGCGGTGGCGGCCGACAGGGTCATCTCGGCCGACCGGCGCAGCCCGTCCTCGTTGGCCTGGATCCCGTCGATGCACTTCTCGGCGAAGATCCGGCAGCCGCTGGTCAGCAGGCGGATCTGGTCGAGCAGGTTGCGGGCGATCAGCGGCACGCGGACGTTCAGCTCGAAGTTGCCCTGGCTCCCGGCCACGGTGATCGCGGTGTCGTTGCCGATCACCTGGGCCGAGATCTGCAGGACGACTTCGGGGATCACCGGGTTCACCTTGCCCGGCATGATCGAGGACCCCTTCTGAAGCTCGGGCAGGAAGATCTCGCCGACCGCCGTGCGCGGGCCCGAGCCCAGCCACGCCAGGTCGTTGGCGATCTTGGTCAGAGAGACCGCGAGGACCTTCAAAGCTCCGGACAGCTCGACCAGCGCATCGCGGTTGCCCTGCGCCTCGAACGGGTCCTCCGGCGCGCGGATCTCCAGGCCGGTGCCCTCGGTGAGCCGCGCGCGTACGCGCTCGGCGAACTCCTCGTGCGTGTTCAGGCCGGTGCCCGTGGCCGTGCCGCCGAGCGGGATCTGAGCCACCTGGGGCAGCGCGTTCCCGATCCGCCGCGCGCCCAGACGCACCTGAGCCGCATAGCCCGAGAACTCCTGGCCGAGCGTCACGGGGACCGCGTCCATGAGATGGGTGCGGCCCGACTTGACCATGTCCTTGAACTCCTCGGCCTTGCGCTGGAACGATGACTCGAGCGCCTCGAGCACGGGGAGCAGGCCGTGGGTGACGGTGTCCAGCGCGGCGAGGTGCACGGCCGACGGGAACACGTCGTTGGAGGACTGGCCCATGTTGACGTCGTCGTTTCGGTGTACGTCCTCGCCGGCCAGAGCGGCGATCACCTCGTTGGCGTTCATGTTCGAGGACGTGCCCGACCCGGTCTGGAACACGTCGATCGGGAACTGGTCGTCGAACTCGCCCTCGGCCACCCGGTCGGCGGCGGCGGCGATCCGGTTCGCCTTGTCCTCGTCGAGCAGGCCGAGGTCGGCGTTGACACGCGCGGCGGCGCCCTTGATCCGGCCCAGCCAGTGAATCACCGGGGCCGGGACACGTTCGCCCGAGACCGGGAAGTTGGCCACCGCCTTGGTGGTCTCCCCGCCCCATAGCTGCTCCTTCTCCTTCACGCCCATGTCGGTCCTTTCCAAGTCGCTCTCGTGCAGCCCAGGCTACCGCGCAAATCTCCCGGCCAGCGGCCGATCGCAGTGGCCGCACGCCCACGGAGTTCTTCGGGTCCCCTTCGGCAGGCGAGCCATGATGGTGTCTGCGATGAAGAACACGCTCGCGATCATGCTCAAGCCGATCCTGTGGGGTTGGGCGGTGTGTCTGACCGACGGCCGCGAGCTCGCGCGGTTCCACGGGCCGGGCGCGCGGTGGCGGGCCGTTCATTACGTCCGCGCCTGCACCGTCTGACCGCGAACACGACCGCCGCGCCTCGCCCACTCCCGGTATCGGCCCGGGCCCCTGGCCGATGAGCGGTTCTTCGACACTCCTGACGCTCTGCTTAGCGTCGTCATATGCCCGAGATGCATCCTTGCTCCTATGCACCCAGGCTACTGCCCCCAATGCGGTGAGCGCGTCACGCCATACGCGGCCGGCTGCGCCCTGTGCGGCGCCGACCTGGACCCGAAGCGCTGGCAGCAACCGGTATCCGCCCGGCAGCGACTCTCGATCCGGGTTCCGGCCAGCTTGCGCCGTGCCGTCCGTCGCCAGCGCGCAGTGCGGGTCCGGGGCTCGTTCTAGCGAACTCTGAGACCCTCGACGGATGCAGGTGAACATCCGGCGCGCGCGGTCAGGAGACGCGGCGGCATTGGCTCGGAGCTGATCGCCGTCGCCAAGCGCGAGCGACCCGCCGGGCTCCGCCTCTAGACATTCGCCACAAATGAGGGCGCACAACGCTTCTACGTACGCCACGGGTTCCGGGAAGTCGAACGTACGGACGGCAGCCGAAACGAGGAGGGCGCCCCGGACATCCAGTACGTCTGGTGCGAGCACGGCGTCTGAGGTGGTGCGAGCCGGTTTGCCCACCTTCACGCCGCGTGTGAGGCTGCGCTCGCATGGGCTGCTTCATCGCGCTGATTGCTCTCCTGTCACCCCGGCTCGCTCTCTTCCTGCTCTGGATCTTCAGCGACCTACTGAGTCGCGCGTACTCGAGTTGGATCCTCCCCCTGCTCGGGTTTTTCCTGTTGCCGTGGACGACGCTTGCTTACGCCGCGTTCTGGGACTGGGCACCCGGGCATCACCTCACCTGGAGGTGGATCTTCGTCGTGCTCGCGTTCCTGATCGACATCAGTTCGGATGCCGGCGGCCGACGCGCCCATAGCGCGCGCGGCTGAGAACACGACTACCGGGCGCACTGAAGATGGTGGCGGGCGCCGTGACCGGCGCCGTCGTCGGACCCGTTCAGTCCGCGACCGGCCAAACGCCGCATCCGCCGAGCGGCAGCGGCGCAACCCATGCCTGCAAGACTGCCGCGTGGGCCATACCCCGGAATCGAGGTGTGCCTCCCACCCGCCGGCTGCGGCGGGGCATCGCCGACGTCTTCTCCAGGAGAACCCATGGACCTGACCGAAGAGCAAGCCCGCGTGAAGGCCGCCTACGAGGCGGTGAGGGATGTCTTCCCCACCGCCGGCTATGCGTACGTGCTGGCCTGCCGCCGCCAGCTTCCTGAAATCGACTCACCCCAGATGCTCTCCGAGTACCGCAAGCTGGCCGACGAAGCCGAGGCGCTGGCCGCGATGGTGGCCGCCAGCCGTAAGGGCGCGTGAGCGCGAGGGGCCAGAGCCAGCTTGCCCGGCAGCCGCTGATCTGATCGATGGCGGCCGGGCGAACACCCAGCGAGCGTCTTCGCAGGCGCCTCGTGGACCACCTGCGGGCCAAGGGAGTCATCGCCTCAGACGCGGTGCAGGCTGCCTTCCTGGCCGTCCCGCGCGAGCGGTTCGTGCCCGAGATCGCCGGCGAGCGGGACCTTGATGCGGTCTATCGCGACGAGGCGATCGTGACCAAGCGAGATGCGCGCGGGATGCCGCTGTCCTCGTCCTCTCAGCCCGCGCTCATGGCGAAGATGCTCGAGCTGCTCGCGCCGAGACCGGGCGATCGCGTGCTCGAGATCGGCGCGGGCACGGGATACAACGCGGCGCTGCTGGCAGAAATGGTCGGACCCCGGGGCCGCGTGAGCAGCGTCGATGTCGACGCCGGCCTGGCCCGCACGGCGCAGCGAGCGTTGCGGGATGCCGGCTACCGGGTCTCGGTCAAGGCCGGCGACGGCCGCGCGGGACACGCCGGAGGGGCTCCCTACGACCGCATCATCGCAACGGCGTGCGCCGATGACATCCCCAATGCGTGGCTCGAGCAGCTCGCGGACGGAGGACGCCTCGAGCTGCCGCTGCGACTCGATCCAGACGGCGCCGCGATCCAGGTGATACCGGTTTTCGAACGCCAAGGCGACCGCCTCGAATCGACCGCGCTGACGTGGGGCGGCTTCATGCCACTGCACTCAGGTGACGGTGGCTGGCGACCCCTGCCCGCCACACTCGCCGCCAACCGATCGGTCAGGGGCCGTCACACATCGCTGGTGACGCTGAGCGGCGCCGGGCTCGACCAGCTTCCCACGAAGGCAGCACGCGAGCTGTTGGCCACCGTGCTCAGCGACCACGGCCCCCCTCGGCGCCGAGGGCTGACCGACATGCGCAGCGCCAAACCGCCGCTCCTGCTGATCTATCTGCTCCTGAGCATCCCGGCGGCTCGGCGTGTGACGATGACCGACCCGGGGCGGCTCGGCGTCGGGTTGGTCCACCGCCAGAGTCGAAGTCTGGCGCTCGTCTCGCTGCGGAGCCCCTGGAACACCAACATCGACAAGCCCGGCACTCGCGTGCGGTGGCGACTCGACGCCTACGGCGGCGATACCGCCGCGGACCGGCTCGACCAGCTCATCGACGGATGGCAGCAGTTCGAGCGCGAGCACCGGACCAAGCTCCAGATCAGCGCCCGAGCCCACGACGACGCGCTGCGCCTCACCTTCGCGTGGACGCAGGCCCGCCACGACACTCCCGAGCGCGTCAGCTGACCGCGGTGATGCGCAGCCGGCGCACGCCCTTGGGCGTGTTGACCTCGACGACCTGACCCACGCCGCGGCCGTTCAGGGCAGCCCCGATGGGCGATTCGACCGACAGCGCCCCCTCGGACGGGTTGGCGTCATGGGAGGCGACGAGCCGGACGCTCTGAGGCCGGCCACCCCGCTCGTCCTCGAAGGTGACGGTCGCGCCGAACCGGGCAGTGCCGTCGGTTCCGGCGCCGGCCTCGACCACCTCGGCGTGGAGCAGCGTCTCGCGCAGGCGCAGGATGCGGGTCTCCAGGCGTGACTGGGCGTCCTTGGCGGCGTGGTACTCGGCGTTCTCCTTGAGATCGCCCCACTCGCGGGCAGTCTTGATCTGCTGGACCACCTTGGCGCGCTCCTCCGTCTCGAGGCGGCGCAGCTCCGCGCGGAGCTCCTCCACCCCCTCGGCGCTCATCAGTCTGCTCTCGGCCACCCAGGCTTCTCCTTCTTTCGATTCCCGCGTCCGTCCACGTACGCGAGGGACGGACTCCTGCCCTGCTGAGCATAGCCCCGGGCGTCTCCTCAAAGCGGGTGACAGCGGCTATCGCCTGGAACGAACGAGCTCACGCGCCGTCTCGACGTCCTCGCCGAACCGGCGATCCTCCAGACCGGCCGGCAGAGCGCCCGCGATGGCCTCGAACAGCGGCTGGATCCCGGCGCCGGCCGGCACGCGACCGGCCATCCGCAGCGCGCGGATGGCCACGACGAGCTCGGTGGCGACCAGCACCTCCATCGCCTCGAGCATCTCGGCCGTACGCGCCGCCGCCGTCGCCGCCAGGCTGGCATGCGACTCCACCCCGAGCGACGCCCACACGCTCTGGACCGCCATCGGCGTGGCCAGCGAGCGGACCTCCGCGGCCGCCGCGTGTGCGGTGTACTCGAGCATCATGTGCCCGGAGTCCGGCCCGGGATCGGCGGCCAGGAACGGGGAAAGCCCGCTCATGCGGGGGTCGAGCACTGCGCTTACGCGGCCGGCGATCAGCGAGGCCGAGTGAGCGAACGCCGCGCGCAGTCCATCGAGCGCGGCGCCGAGCTCGGCCGCGTGGAAGTTGCCGGTGGGTAGCGCCCTGCCCTCGTGGATCAGGGCATTCTCGGGGCGCGAGTTGAGCTCGCGCGCCAAGACCCGCTCGAGGCTCTCGAGCGCGTCGTGGGCCACGCCGTCGACCTGTGGCAGCACGCGGAACGGATACGGGTCCTGGATCAGCCGGTCGGGCGACCGCGGGTGAAGGGCGGCGCCGGCCAGCAGCGCGCGCATGCGTTCGGCGACCGCGGTCTGCCCAGGAGCACCCCGGCCGCCCTGCACGCGGGGATCGAGCACGACCGGATCGGCGTCGAGCGCCTCGAAGGACAGCGCCGCGACCTCGAGCCAGCGCGCCTGGAGACCGCGGGCGTCGACGCCGAGCAGCGCGGCGCGCCCGGCGGTCATCGCGCCGGAGCTCATGAAGCCGAGCCCGTCGCGCAGCCCGAGCTCGATCGGCTCGGCCGGGGCCGGCGCGTCCACCAGCCGTCCCTCGTGCCACACGCGGCCCTCGCCGAGCAGAGCCAGCGCGATCTCGGCCAGCGCCGGCAGATCGCCGGTGCCGAGCGACCCGAGCTCCCGCGTGAGCGGCGTGATCCCGTCGTTGAGGGCCGCGACCAGCCGGTCGAGCAGGGCGGGAACGACGCCGGCGCCCCCCGCTCCGAGCTGGTTGGCGCGTACCACCATGCCGGCCCGGACGAGCTCCGGCTCGACCGGCCGGCCGGCGCTGACCGCATGGCTGCGCAGGAGGTTCCATTGAAAGCGCCCCCGCTCGGCGTCCCCGATGGTCCGGTCCCGGAGCGCGCCGACCCCGGTCGTGGCGCCATACAGCGGCTCGCCCCGGGCGAGCAGCGCCGCGATCGCCTCGCGGGCGGCCCGGTTGCGCTCCCGCGCCACCGCCGCCAGCTCCACCCGCCGCCATCGCCGGGCGACCGCCTCCACGCCGGCCGAGGTGAGGCTGGCGCCGTCCAGGATGACCGCGCTCATCCCCCGAGGCCTCCGACCCGCCCGCGCCCGGCCACTAGCATCGCCCTTCGTGGCCGCCAGTCAGACCGCAACCCCCTCGCGCCGCATGGGGCTGCTCGCTCCCGCGCCGTCGCCCGCGCTCGTGCTCGGCGCGATCGCGTCCGTGCAGTTCGGCTCGGCCGTCGCAGCCACGCTGTTCGACAGCATCGGACCGGGTGGCGCGGTGTGGCTTCGCCTCCTGTTCGGGACGTTGATCCTGGTGCCGCTGTGGCGGCCGCGGTGGCGCGGCCACGATCGTCGCGAACTCCTCCTCGCCTGCCTGTTCGGCCTCGTGCTGGCCAGCATGAACTTCACGTTCTACTCCGCAATTCACCGGATCCCGCTGGGCATCGCGGTCACCTTCGAGTTCGTCGGACCGCTCACCATCGCGATCGCCGGCTCGCGTCGCCCGCTCGACCTGGTCTGGGTGGCGCTGGCCGCTGTCGGCATCGTCGCCCTCACCCGCGGCGGCGTGCAGCACCTCGACGGGCTCGGCGTCGCCCTCGCCCTGCTGGCGGGCTGCTTCTGGGCCGCCTACATCCTGCTCAATGCGCGCGTGGGCCGGACGTTCGAGGGCGGGACCGGTCTGTCGCTCGCCATGTGCGTGGCCACCGTGGTGATGATCCCGCTGGGCATCTCGCAGGGCGGCTCGAACCTGCTCGAGCCCCGCTCGCTCCTGCTCGGCGCCGCCGTCGGCCTGCTCTCCTCGGCCATCCCCTATTCGTTCGAGAACGAGGCGCTCCGGCGCATCGATCCGGCGGTGTTCGGCGTGCTGATGAGCATCGAGCCGGCCATGGCCGCCCTCGCCGGGTTCATCGTGCTGGGCCAGGGGCTGGCCGGGCGCGAGGTGGTCGGGATCGCGCTGGTGGTGGTCGCGTCGGTGGGTGCGGCGCGTCGCACCCGTGAAGCTCCCGTCGCCCTCTGATCCGGACCGCCGTCTCCCCACGATCACCTTTCCGTCTGATGAAAGTCCGTTTCATTCTACGGTAGAATCGCGCCACGATGCCAGAAGTCGCGACCGGTACTCGTACGGTGGAGCGCGCGCTGACGCTGCTCACCGCGGTCGCCGAGGGCGGCGGGACGCTCACCGAGCTGGCCCGAGCGGCAGGGCTCTCTCCGAGCACCGCGTCGCGGCTGTTGGCCACGCTGGCTGCGCAGGAGCTCGTGCGACGCGACGAGCGCGGGCGCTACCGGGCCGGCACCAACCTGCGCCGGCTCGCGGCCGCCAGCCTCCGCGAGGACCCGCTGTATGAGCTCGCGGGCCCGCAACTCGAAGCCCTGGCCGACGAGACGGGCGAGACGGCGAACCTGGCCGTCGCGGCCGACGACGAGCGGATCGTCTACCTGCGCCAGGTGGCCAGCCGCCGGCTCGTGCAGACGGCCGGCTGGGCGGGACGCACGATCCCGCGGCACGGCACCGCGCTCGGCGCCGCGCTCGGCGGCGCAGTCAGCGACGCGGGCTACATCGCGCGCGCCGGGGCGGTCGAGCCCGAGGTGACGTCGATCGCCGCCCCGGTCATCGGCGCCGGCGGAGAGATCGTCGCCGCCGTCAGCGTGCTCGCCCCGACCTACCGCGCCACTCCCAGGCGGGTTAAGACGTGCGGCCGCGCGGTGGCCCGGCACGCCGCGGAGCTGTCGCGCAGCCTCGGTGCACCGGCGCCGTCCGGAGTCGAGACCCACGGAGCGGCGGCATGACCGCCTCCGGCGGCATGACCGGGGGGCTGCGCTGCCGGGGCTGGCAGCAGGAGGCGGCGCTGCGCATGCTCGAGAACAACCTTCACCCCGACGTGGCCGAGAACCCCGCCGAGCTCGTCGTCTACGGGGGGATCGGCAAGGCGGCGCGCAACTGGCCGAGCTACCACGCGATCGTGCGCGAGCTCCAGCGGCTGGGGGACACCGAGACGCTCCTCGTCCAGTCGGGCAAGCCGGTGGCGGTGTTCGAGACCCACGAGCACGCGCCGCGGGTGTTGATCGCCAACTCCAACCTGGTGCCCGACTGGGCCAACTGGGACGAGTTCCGCAAGCTCGACGCGGCCGGGCTGATCATGTACGGGCAGATGACCGCGGGCTCCTGGATCTACATCGGGAGCCAAGGGATCCTTCAGGGGACCTACGAGACGTTTGCCGCCGCCGCGCGCAAGCGCTTCGACGGCACGTTGGCGGGGCGGCTCGTCGTGACCGCCGGCCTCGGCGGCATGGGCGGCGCTCAGCCGCTGGCGATCACGATGCTGGGTGGCGCGGCGCTGTGCGTCGAGGTGGACCTGCAGCGGATCGAACGGCGGATCCGCAGCGGGTACCTGGACGAGCGCGCGGCCGACCTCGACGACGCGCTCCAGCGTCTCGACGTCGCGTGCACCGAACGACGCCCGCTGTCGATCGGCCTCGCCGGCAACGCCGCCGAGGTCCTTCCCGAGCTGGTCCGCCGCGGCGTGCGGGTCGACGTGGTGACCGACCAGACCTCGGCCCACGATCCCCTCAACGGCTACATCCCGGCCGGCCTGACCCTCGAACAGGCAGAGGCGCTGCGCCAGACCGATCCTGACGACTATCTCAGACGCGTCGGCGAATCCGCAGTGACCCACGTGGCCGCCATCCGCGACCTCGCCGCCGCCGGGTCGGAGGCGTTCGACTACGGCAACGCGCTGCGCGGACTCGCCTTCGAGCACGGGGATTCCGACGCGTTCTCCTATCCCGGCTTCGTCCCCGCCTACGTGCGGCCGCTGTTCTGCGAGGGCAAGGGTCCGTTCCGCTGGGTGGCGCTGTCCGGCGATCCGGCCGACATCCACGCCACCGACGAGGCGATCCTCGACCTGTTCGGCGACCAGGAGCACGTCGCGCGCTGGATCCGCCTGGCCGCCGAGCGCGTCCAGTTCCAGGGCCTGCCGGCGCGGATCTGCTGGCTCGGCTACGGCGAGCGCCACCTCGCCGGGCTGCGCTTCAACGAGATGGTCGCCTCGGGTCAGGTTCGCGCCCCGATCGTGATCGGGCGCGACCACCTCGACACCGGCTCCGTCGCCTCGCCCCAGCGCGAGACCGAGGCGATGGCCGACGGCTCGGACGCCATCGCCGACTGGCCGCTGTTGAACGCCATGGTCAACACGGCGGCCGGCGCCAGCTGGGTCTCGATCCATCACGGCGGCGGCGTCGGCATGGGCAAATCGATCCACGCCGGCCAGGTGTGCGTGGCCGACGGAACGCCGGGCGCGGCCGCCCGGATCGAGCGGGTGCTCAAAGCCGATCCGGGCCTCGGGATCGTCCGTCACGCCGACGCCGGCTACGAGCAGGCGGTGGCGGCGGCCCAGCACCACGGGCTTCGGATCCCAATGCTGGGCGAGTGAGGCGCCGGCGCCCGCCCGTGATCTGCCAGCCTGCAGTCCTCACCCCGCCCGGCAGTGCTTAACGCAACAAATCACCCGGCGCCCTCGCACTTCGCGCAGATAAGCGCCTCTGAGGCGCTTATCTGCAGCCGGCGGCGCACAACGGGACGCTTTTGCGAGTTGTGCACCCCCGCCGGTCACCCTGCCCCCCGGACTTGCCGTTGACCACCTCGTTCGACAACGCCGCCCAGGTGCTCCTGCCCCCGGAGCCGGGGCTCAGATACCTGCGCACCCACCGCGCCGGCGAGCTCACGCTCGACCCGGGCGGGATCACCACCGGGGACGGCCGCATCGCGAAACTCGAACCCAGCGCCGATGCGGACACGCACGTCGACGCCACCGGCTGCGCGCTCCTGCCCGGACTGGTCGACTGCCACACCCACCTCCCGTTCGCCGGCTGGCGCGCCCAGGAGTACGAACAAAAGGTCACGGGCGTCCCCTACGAGGAGATCGCCAAAGCAGGCGGCGGCATCGCCTCCTCCGCTCGCGCCCTGCGCGAGACCCCGGACGATCGAGTCCTCGCCCAGGCCATGGAGCTCGCCACCGAGATGCTCCACACCGGCACCACCACGTTCGAGTGCAAGTCCGGCTACGGCCTCTCGCGCGAGGGCGAAATCCGTTCCCTCAAGCTCGCCACCGAGCTGAGCCGGAACGTGCAGCAGCGGACCACCCGGACCGCCCTCCTCGCCCACGCAGTCCCCAAGGGCTACACGGCCGACACGTGGATGGACGAGGTCGAGGCGATGATCCCGCAGGCGGCCGAGTACGCCGACACGCTCGACATCTTCGTCGAGTCGATCGCCTTCGGGCTCGAGCACCTCGACCGCCTCGGCACCCTCGCCACCAACCACAACCTAATGCTCCGGGCCCACGTCGAGCAGTTCTCGACGATGCGCTCCGTGCCCGTGGCACTCAAACACAACGCCCGCTCCCTCGACCACCTTTCCGCCATCCACCCCGATGACATCGAGCCATTGGGCGCCTCCGAAACAGCCGCCGGGCTGCTGCCAGGGGCCGAGTTCATGGGGGCGGAGGCGACGGCGCCGGCGCGCGCACTCATCGAGGCCGGCGCGATCGTGATGCTGGCCACCGACGCCAACCCGGGCACCTCGCCGATCTTCTCGCTGCCAACGATCGTCGGCCTGGCCGTCCGCCGCTACGGGCTGAGCACCCGCGAGGCGCTGCTCGCGGTCACTCTCAACGCGGCTTACGTTCTGGATCTCCACGACGACCGGGGCTCGATCGAGGTCGGCAAGCGCGCCGACCTCGTGCTGCTGGACTGCCCGAGCGAGCACGTCGCCTACCGGCTCGGGCGCAACCCGGTGGCCGCCACGTTCGTGGCCGGCGAGCCGGTCTACGTGCGCCCGGACGCCGGATGGCGGATCGCCCACCGGTGACCCCGGCCGCACCGTGAGCCCCGGCGGCGCGCACGCCAACTTCCCGCTCGGCGCCACCGTGACGCTCGAGCAGCTCGAGCGGGACCCGCATCCCGTTCTGGCCAGGCTCCGCGCCGCCGAGCCGGTCTCCTGGCTCCCGGCGCTACAGGGGTGGCTCGTGACCCGGTACGACCTCGCGCAAGCGGTGATGCGCGACGACGAGACCTTCACCGTCGACGATCCCCGCTTCTCGACGGCCCAGGTCGTCGGGCCGAGCATGCTGAGCCTCGACGGCGAGGTCCACACGCGCCACCGGACGCCGTTCGCCGCCCCCTTCCGGCCAAGAGCGGTCAACGAGCGCTTCGCCCAAGCAGCCGCCGCCGAAGCCAACCGCCTCATCGACGGCTTCGCGAGCAGCCAGCAAGCCGAGTTGCGACGCGAGTTCGCCGGTCCGCTCGCCGCCTCGATCATGGCCCGGGCGCTCGGCCTCGCCCAGGGCGAGGTCCCGAACATGCTCGATTGGTACGACGGGATCGTGGCCGCCGTCACCGAGATCACCGCCGGCAACCAACCACCCGCCCGCGGAGCCGCGGCGTTCGCGGCGCTGAGCGACCGGCTCCGAGCCGCGATCGCCGACGAGAGCTCGCTGCTCGGCAGCGCCGCCGCCGACTCCGACCTCACCGAGGACGAAATCGTGTCCAACGCCGCGATCCTGCTCTTCGGCGGGATCGAGACGACCGAGGGGATGATCGCCAACGCCCTCGTCCACCTGCTCGATCACCCCAACGCAATGGGAGTGGCGCTGGATGAGTGGAAAGCTCTCGACGACGTGATCGACGAGACGCTCCGGCTCGAGCCCGCGGCCGCGGTGATCGACCGCTACGCCACCGCCGACGCCCAAATCGGCACCGCCGACATCAACCGGGGCGACCTGGTCCGCGTGTCGATCAGCGCGGCCAACCGCGACCCGGCCGTCTTCCCCAACCCCGACGCCTTCGCCCCCGCGCGCCCGAGACCGAAAGGCCACCTCGCCTTCGCGCAGGGCCCCCACGTGTGCCTCGGCATCCATCTCGCCCGGCTCGAGGCCCGCACCGGCCTGGCCGCGCTCCTCGACCGCCTGCCGAACCTCCGCCCCGACCCGCGGCGTCCAGCCAGGATCGCCGGGCTGGTGTTCCGCAAACCGCCGGTTTTGCAGGCGAAATGGGATCCCGTGTAGTCGCGAGGTCTGGATACGGACCACCCCCTCAAGGCACCGCGGGGATGCTCCGATGACCAAGCGAGTGAGCACTCAGGCCAATGCCGGACCTGCCGACGCGCGATTCGTCGCCGCGCTGCTGAGCGTCCAGCGCCTCGTTCGGCCGGCGCTCCCGCCGGCGAGACCTACCTGGCCGGCGACCAGCTGCTGGCGGCGGCGGCCGAACGGCTGCGCGGCTGCGTCCGCGACAGCGACGTCTGCGCGCGCCTCGGCGGTGACGAGTTCGCGATCGTCCTGACCGGCGCCTCGGACCCGAACGCGGTCGCCGACCGGATCATCGAGGTCACCGAGAGCGCCCCGCTCGCGGATGCTCCGAGGCCCTCACCTCGCTGCACGCGATCAAGGCGCTGGGCGTCCGCACCGCCCTCGACGACTTCGGGACCGGCTACTCCACGCTGCTGAACCTCTCGCACCTCCCGGTCGACATGATCAAGGTGGCCAAGCCGTTCGTGGACGCGATCGGCGGCCCGGGCCGCGACCCGGCCGGCCTGCTCGCGGGCATCCTCAGCCTCGGCCGCCACCTGGGCCTCACCACGGTGGCGGAGGGCATCGAGCGCGAGGACCAGCGCGAGCTGCTGCTCGAGTTCGGCTGCGACCTCGGCCAGGGCTATCTGATGAGCCGGCCGCTTCCCGCCGCGGCGGCCAGCGAACTGATCGTCGGCCTTCTCTGACATAGTCCCGGCGGGGTGCGTCGGATCCTTACAGCCTTGACCGTGGCCGCGGTGGCCGCCGTCGCGATCGCCGCTGGACCGGCCGGCCCGGTCCGCGCAGCCGCAACCCCGCCGGCGAGCACCACCCCGCCGAGCACCACCCCGCCGAGCACCACCCCGACGACCACCATCCCGACGAGCACCGCGCCCCCGGTCAGCGTCCAGGTTGGCCGCACCACGGTCGGCCGCCCGGTCGCGCCGAGCTTCGTCGGCCTCTCGATCGAGTTCCCCGCGATCCGCACCTACACCGGGCTGGACCCGACCGCGATCAACCCCGTGTTCGTGCAGCTGGTCCGGAACCTCGCCCCCGGGGAGGACCCGGTGATCCGGATTGGCGGCAACAGCACCGACGCCACCTGGCTGCCCGCCCGCGGCGTCCACCCGACCCCCGGGATCCACAGCACGATCACGCCCCGGTTTCTGGCTCTCGTCCGGAACCTGGCCACCGAGACGCGAGCGCGGCTGATCCTGGGCCTGAACCTCAAGCTGAACAGCGCCTCGGAGGTCGCGGCCGAGGCGCATACCTTCCTCACCGGCATCGGCGCCCAGCACATAGAGGCGCTCGAGATCGGCAACGAGCCGGAGCTCTACACGATCTCGCCGTGGTACACGACGGCGAGCGGCAAGTCGGTCTATTCCCGCGCACGCGGCTTCAACTTCAAGACGTACACCAAGGAGGTCTCCGAATACGCGCGAGAGCTGAAGGGCACCCCACTCGCCGGACCCGCCACCGGCAACCAGGCGTGGCTGACCAAGCTCCCCAAGGTATTCGGCGCCGAACCGGGGCTGAAGGTGATCACCTATCACCGCTATCCGCTGATCCGCTGCTTCACGCAGCCGGGCGATCCGAATTACCCGACGATCCCCAATCTGCTGGCGCTGCGCTCGTCACGGGGGCTGCTGAACGGGGCGATCAAACAGATCTCCTACGCGCACAGCCACGGCGCCACCTTCCGACTCGACGAGCTCAACTCGGTCGCCTGCAAGGGCCAGCCGGGCGTCAGTGACACGTTCGCATCCGCCCTCTGGGTGCTCGACACCCTGTTCTCGCTCGCCCGCTCCGGCGTCGACGGCGTCAACATCCACACCCTGCCGGAAGCCGCCTACCGGCTGTTCACCTTCACGGACACCGGCGGTCAGTGGCAGGCCACCGTCCAGCCGGAGTACTACGGGCTGCTGATGTTCGGGCTGGCCGCGCCGCCCGGCTCGCGGCTGCTCCCCGTTTCGCCGTCCGCCACGCCCGACCTGCGCGCCTGGGCGACGCGGCTGACCGACGGCGAGGTCCGCGTCGTGCTGATCAACGACAGCCCGACGGCCGACCACGAGATCCAGCTGAGTGCCCCGGTCGGCGCCCAGGACACCGCGGTCGTCCAGCGCCTCACCGCGCCCGGCGCCGACGCCACCACCGGGGTGACGCTCGCCGGCCAGAGCTTCGGGACCGAGACCGCCACCGGCACCCTGACGGGACCCTTCCAACAAGACCAGGTGCAGCCCGTGAACGGCCAGTACTCGATCGACCTGCCCGCCTCGAGCGCCGCGATGGTCAGCTTTGCGCCAGCCGCAGCCGGGTCCCGGCCAGGTCTTCGTACAGGCGCACCGCGCTGATCTCGCCCGCGTCGTCGCCGTACGCGGCACGCGCCCGCCGGTGGATCTGCTCGACCAGGGCACTCAGCTCGACGGGCAGCCCCACCTCGCGGGCCAGGTCGACCGCGAGTCCGAGGTCCTTGGTGACGAGCCGCATCGGGAACGCCTCGTCGTAGTCGCCGTCGTCGAGCACCATCCGCACGTCGCGCTCGAGGAACACCGAGTTGGCCGGTGAGCCGACCAGCGCGGCGTGCAGCCGATCCAGCGACACCCCGGCACGCACTCCGACGGTCAGAACCTCCCCCACCGCCACCGATTCGATGAACCACAGCAGGTTGAGCAGCAGCTTGACCGTGTAGCCCGCGCCATGGCCGCCGAGGTGGAAGATCCGGTCCGGGTCGCCCATCGCTTCGAACAGCGGCCGCGCCCGCGCGAACGCCGCCTCCGAGCCGCCCACGTAGATCGCCAGCGTCCCGGCCTGCGCCCCGATCGACTGACCGGCCACCGGCGCGTCGAGCACGTCGACGCCCCCCGCGCGCGCCGCCTGCACCACCCGGGCCCCGACCGCGGTCGAGCTAGTGCTCATGTCGATGGCCAGCGACCCGCCCTCCATCGCCGCCATCACGCCTCCCGCGCCCAGCCACACCTGATCGACCTGCGGTGGCGCCGGCAGCATCGTGATCACCACGTCGGCTCCCCGCGCGCAATCCGCCGCATCCGGGGCGGCACGGGCGCCCGCGGCCCGCAAACGCTCGACCGCCGCCGCATCGATGTCGAACGCGGTCACGTCGAACCCGGCCGAGACCAGATGGCCGCACATCGGCCCGCCCATGTTCCCCAGCCCGATGAACCCGACCCGGCGCATTCAGACGCCCACCGCGCGGCCGTCTCCGGCGGCGCGGGCGTAGAACGCGACCGCGTCCTCGTCGAGCACGACGCCCAGCCCCGGCGCGTCGGGCACCGAGACCATGCCGTCGGCGCCGACCCCGATCGGCGACGCGAGCATGAAGTCCCGGCGCTCCGGCGTCCATCCGGGCGGGTCGTAGGGGAATTCGATGAACGGTCCCCCGCCGACGCCGGCGCACACGTGCAGGTTGGCCAGCAGCCCGATCCCGTTGGTCCACGTGTGTGGGGTGAACCAGCGGTTGCGCCGCAGCGCCAGCTCGGCCAGCGTCCGCGCGCCCGAGATGCCGAGCGCCAGCACGACGTCGGGCTGGAACACGTCGAGCGCGTCCTCGTCCAGGGCCCGCCGCAGCTCCTCGAACGTCCGGGCCATCTCGCCGCCGCCGATCCGCACCCCGGTGTGCGAGCGCAGCAGCCGCATCCCGCGCGTGTCCTCGCCCGGCAGCGGCTCCTCGACCCACATCACGTCATAGCCGCGCAGCCGCTCGATCGCCCGCCGCGCGCCGGCCGGGTCCAGCCCGCGCGCGATGTCGCCCGGCATCCGCCACCACTGGTTGAGGTCGACCATGATGTCGAGGCGGTCGGCCACCGCGGCCCGGATCGCCGCCACCACCGCGGCGCCTTCGTCGAGCCGCTCCGGGGCGATCCTCACCTTGACCGCTCGGAAACCCTCCTCGACCAGCGCGTGCGCGTCCTCGGCCCGCTGCCCTGGATCGCGCAATTCGCCCCACGAGGCATACGCCGGCACCGCATCCGCCGCGCCGCCGAGCAGCGCCGCCACCGGCCGATCGCACGCCTTCCCGAGCAGGTCCCACAGCGCCGCCTCGAGCGGCCAGTAGCGGCCGGCGTGGAACGAGATCGTCTCGAGGGCGCGGGCGTGCCGGGCAATGGCGAGAGCATTCCGGCCCACGAACAACTGAACAAAATCATCAAAGCCGTTCATCGTGTCGCCGCTCCCGATCCCCACCAGGCCGGCGTCGGTCTCCACGCGGACCAGCGTGGCCTCGAACGAGCGGCGCGGCTCGGGATCCCACGCGGCGTAGAACGGCGGTTCCAGGGGCAGCACGAGCCGCTGGCACCGGATCCCCGTGATCCGCACTCCTACGAGCCTCCATAGAACGGGCTGGTCACGGAGTCGCGGCGCTCCACCAGCGCCCGCGCCGCCTCCGGGTCGCGCCCGTTCACCGCGACCCCGATCGCCGCCCGCACCGCCGTCCGGGCGGCCGCGCGCACGGCCGTCTCGTCCGACGCACCCGGGTCGATCCAGATGCACACGAGCACGACCAGCTCCCCGGTCGGCTCGAGCAACTCGTCGGCGACCGCGTCGAGCACGCCCTGCGCGATCCCCAGCTGCCCGGCGCCCCAGGTGATCGTCTGGTGGCGATCGTCGAGCGCCGTCGCCTTGTTGATCATGACCGTGGGGGGCCACACCGGCTCGTAGCGGTCCTGCGCTTCGCCGACCACGACGAGGATCGGTGTATGCCCCGGCGTCGGCGTCGTGAACGTGCCGGCGATCGCCGCGGCCGTCGGCGACCCCCGCACGCCGAGCACGACGTTCACGTGGGCCCCGTTCGGGCCGGGAGCGCCGCCCCAGCCCTCGCCGATCCGCCCGTCGAGACGCCGCGCGAGCTGCTCGTTCCACCTCACCGAGCCACCCCCGCCAGCGCCTGGTCGATCACGATCACCGAGCGCGCGCCCTCGCCGCGGCGCAGCCGGCCCAGCGCATCCTCGACGTCCTCGAGGCCGATCAGGTCGGAGACGACCCCGTCGAGATCGAGCCGCCCGTCGACGACGAGCTGGGCGATCCCGCGCATCGCCCGCGCGACGTCCGACGAGCCGTAGTAGCTGCCGGTGATCGTCTTCTCGCTGAGGAACTCGATCGCCGGCAACGACACCTCCGCGCCCGCGGGGGCGACGCCGACCACGGTCGCGGTTCCGCCCGGGCGCAGCATGTCCCAGGCCTGGCGGATCGTGGCGGGCGTGCCGATCACCTCGAACGCGTGGTCCACGCCGCCACCGGTGAGCGCCACGACCTCCTCGGCGACGTCGCCGCCCGCAGACCGAAGCCCGTGCGTCGCGCCGCGCCGCATCGCCCGCTCGAGCTTGTCCGGGTCGCGATCGACCGCCACGATCGTCGCCGCCCCGGCGAGCCGCGCGCCGGCGATCACCTGCAGGCCGACGCCGCCGCACCCGATCACCGCCACCGTGTCTCCCACCCGCAGCCCGGCCCGGTTGACCGCGCCGATCCCGGTGACCACCCCGCAGCCGAGCAGCGCCGCCTTCCACAGGGGGATCGACGCCGGCAGCGGCACCGCGCCCCCCGCCGGCACCACCACGTACTCGGCGAAGCACGCGACCATGAACGCATGCTGGAGCGCGGTCCCGTCGCGCCTGCTCAGACGCGAGGTCCCGTCCATCAGCGTCCCGGCCACGCCGTTGCGCCCGGCCGGCTCGCACAGGGTCGGCCGTCCGGCGCGGCACGGCCCGCACAGGCCGCACGCGGGCACCAGGCAGAATGCGACGTGGTCACCGACCCCAACCGAGACGACGTCCTCGCCGACCGCCTCCACCACGCCGGCGCCCTCGTGGCCCAGCACGATCGGCCAGCGTCCCGTGCCGAGGACGCCGTCGGCCAGGTGCAGGTCCGACCGGCACACACCGGCCGCCGCGACGCGCACCAGCACCTCCCCGCGCCGCGGCGGCGCAAGGAGCACGCGTCTCGACCGCGACCGGCCGGCCCGGCTCGTGCAGCACCGCGGCGCGCATCTCGGACGGCGCTCGACCGACGCCGCGAGTGGCTCGCTTACCGAGGGCGAGCCCGCGGAGGTCAGCCGTCTCCGTCGCCATGGACCACGGCAACGATTCCGACGGAGGGCTGGTCGACTCTGGAGGCGCCGGAGCTCCTCGAGTCGGGATGTGACAGCGAATCGCGTGGCCCGGCTCGGCGGTCGAGCAGCTCCGGTTCGGTCGTTTCGCAGATCTCGCCGATCTTGCGCGGACAGCGCGTATGGAACACGCACCCGCTCGGCGGGTCGGCGGCGCTGGGGATCTCACCGTCGAGGCGGATGCGCTGCCGGTCGACCGCATCGATGCTCGGGCACCGCCGACAGCAGCGCCTCGGTGTAGGGGTGATGCGGGCACGAGAAGACCCTGCTCGGCCGGTCCGATCTCCATCAGCCGACCCAGGTACAGGACCGCGATCCGATCCGACAGGTAGCGGACCACGCCGAGGTCGTGACTGATGAACAGGTAGCGCACATCCTCGCGGCGTCTGCAGATCGTTCAGAAGGTTGAGGATTGCGGCCTGCACCGACACATCGAGCGCCGAGGTGGGCTCGTCGCAGACCACGATCCGGGGATCGCCGGCGAACGCTCGAGCGATCGCGACCCGCTGCTTCAGCCCCCCCGACAGCTGGCTGGGTCGCATCGGCAGGTAGCGCTCGGTCAGCCGCACCGAGTGCACCAGCGCGAGCAGCCGGTCTGAAGGGCCGCGCCGGTGTAGTGGCCGAGCTTGGACAGCGAGCGGCCGATCAGGCGGCGCACCGAGTGGCGGCGGTTCAGCGCCGAGTCCGGGTTCTGGAACACGATCTGCAGGGCCTTCTGCTCGTCCGCGGTCCGCTTCTTCGTGCAGATAGGCCAGCGCGCTGCCCTCCAGCTCGACCGACGACCCGGCGTCCGGAGCGGTCAACCCCATCAGCACGCGCGCGAGCGTGGTCTTGCCGCTGCCCGACTCGCCGACCAGGCCAAGCGTCTCGCCGGCCATGATGTCGAGGCTGACGTCGGTGAGCCCGTGGATCTCCTGGCCGGACAGCCGGAAGGTCTTGCCACACGTCGCGCGCGCTGATCAGCGGCGTCTGCGCCATCCGACTCCGACGTGGGCTTGGCCGCTGCCTCGGTCTGCGCCGGCTCCGTACGCGGCAGCGTCTGCGCGCGCTCGTGGAAGTGGCAGCGCGAGCGCCGCGCCGGCGCCGACCTCGTACAGCGGCGGCGCCTCGGTGCGGCAGCGGTCCTGGACCAGCCCGCAGCGGCTCGGCGAAGATGCAGCCGCTGGGGGTCTCGCCCGGTCGCGGGAGGAAGCCCGGAATCGTGTCCAGCGCGTGGCGGCGCTTGTCGGCGTCGCGGCGCGGGATGCAGCGCAGCAGGCCGACCGTGTAGGGATGGCGCGCGTCATCGCAGGACGTCGAGCGCCGGCCCCTCCTCGACCACCTCGCCGGCGTACAGAACCCCGACGCGGTCGCACATCCTGGCGATCACGCCGAGGTTGTGACTGATGAACAACAGCGAGGTGCCGAACTGCTGGCGCAGGGCCTTGACGAGATCGAGCACCTCGGCCTCGACGGTTGCATCGAGCGCCGTCGTCGGCTCGTCCAGGACCAGTAGCGACGGCTCCGACGCCAGCGCCATCCCGATCACGGTACGCTGGAGCATGCCGCCCGAGAGCTGATGCGGGTAGCGTCGCATGACTTTGGCTGGATCGGAGATGCGCACCGTGCGCAGCATTTCCTCACTGAGCTCCAGCGCCTCCTTGTCGGACTTGCCGGCGATCTGGAACACCTCGGCCACCTGTTGGCCGACGAGCAACGAAGGGTTGAGCGCCCGGCCCGGCTCCTGGTAGACCATCGACACCTTGTTCGCCCGCAGCCGCCGCAGCGCCGCCTCGTTCATGGCGAGCACGTCCTCTCCGTCGATGGCGATCGAGCCCGCGCTGACGCGGCCGTTGCGAGCCAGGTAGCGCACGATCGCCAGCGCCATCGTCGACTTGCCGCAGCCGGATTCGCCGACCAGGCCGAACGACTCCCCGCGTCCGATGCGGAAGGACACGTCGCGCAGCACTGCCTGGTCGCGGCGACGGACCCGGTAGACGACGTCGACGTGCTCGACGGTCAACGCGTCGGTCGAAACCGTGGTGACCGCAGGCGCAGCCGCCGTGGCGTCGGTGCTCACTGGTCGATCGCCCCCTCGACCGCATCGGCGATCAGGTTGATGCCGATCACGAGCGACGCCAGCGCGAGGGCATCGAACAGCACCTCCCACCAGTAGCCGGCGCTCACCAGGCCATAGTTCGTCGAGATGTCCAACGCCCAGTCAGGTGACGGCGGCTGCACGCCAAAGCCGAGGAAGGAGAGCGTGACGATGGCGAACACCGCGTAGCCGATGCGCACAGTGAACTCGACGACGATCGGCGACAAGACGTTGGGGAGGATCTCGACGAACATGATGTATGGCGCCTTCTCGCCGCGCAGGCGCGCGGCGGCGACGTAGTCGAGCTCGCGCTCGAGCAGCACCGACGTGCGCACGGTGCGCGCGATGAGCGGCGTGAACACGAGGGCGATCACGAGGATGACCACGATGTTGCTCGCACCGATCGCGGTGATGACGGTCAAAGCTAAGACGACCAGCGGCAGGGCAAGGAAGGCCTCGAGCACACGGGCGATCGACTCGTCGATGAATCCGCGGAAGTACCCCATGACGAGGCCCAGTGCCGAGCCGAGCACGGTGCTGATGATCACCGCCAGAGGGGCGATGATCAGGATGTCGCGCACGCCGAGGATCACCCTGGAGAGCATGTCGCGCCCGAGTTGATCGGTACCGAACAGGTGCGCGCCAGAGGGCGCCTGGTTGATTGCGCTGAGGTTCTCGGCGGCCGGATCGTGGGGCGCGATCGCCGAGCCGAAGATGGCACAGATGATCCAGAACCCGACGATGATCGCGCCCACGATGAACGTCTTGGAGCGCGCGATCTCCCGCAGAAGCTCCCCGCTGGGGGTGGGGCGGGCCCGCTCCGCGGCAACCGCGCCGGCGGACTCGACGGGGACGACGTCGATGCTCATTCGAGGCCCTGGAAGCGGATCCGCGGGTTCAGGTACGAGTACAGCAGGTCGGCGACGAGCGTGGCCAGCATGTAGACGACGCCGATCGTGAGGATCCCGGCCTCGAGCATGGGGTAATCCTTCTGGGTCGCCGCCTGGAGGAGGAGCGTGCCGACCCCGTTGTAGTGGAACAGGGTCTCGACCACGAACAGGCCCCCGATCAGGTAACCGGTCTGACTAGCGATCACCGTGATCGTGGGCAACAACGAGTTGCGCAGCACATGGCGCCGGATCACCGTGCGGCGGGGCAGCCCCTTGAGCACCGCCGTGCGCACGTAGTCCGAACCGAGCGCCTCCACGGTCCCGGCTCGGGCCATGCGCGCGATGTAGCCGAACAGGACGAGCACGAGCGGGATCGCGGGCAGGATCAGGTGGTAGATCTGGGTGAAGATGCCCGCGCCGGGCGGCGCCGTGGCCGAGATGGGGAGCACGTTCAACCAGATCCCGAACACGAGGATCAGGACGATCCCCGAGACGATCTCGGGCGTCACCGTCGCCGACGTTCCCGCCACGACGATCGCCCGGTCAGAGGCCTTGCCGACGTGCAGCGCCGCGAACACGCCGGCGAAGATGCCGAGCGGCACCACAATCACGAACGCCAGTATCGCCAGCTTGAGCGAGTGCCCGATCGCGGTGAACAGCAGAGGCCTGACCGCCGCGTGGTAGATGTTGGACATCCCCATGTCTCCCCGCACGAAATGGCTGATGAACAGCCAGTACTGGGTGAGGAGGGGCTTGTCCGTGCCGTACTGGTGGTCCAGCGCCTTGACCGCGCTCTCGGGGGCGAGCGGGCCGAGAGTGGAGCGACCCGGATCGCCGGGGAGCAGGCTGCCCAGGATGAATACGATCGCGCTGAGGATCAGCAGCGTAATCAGCGCGAGCCCCAGGCGCTTGGAGATGAACCTGGTCATGTTCCGCGAGGGTCCGGGCGCGGCCGGGCGACGCTGGGCCGCCCGGGCGATGCTCTCACGATATGTAGGCCTTGTCGAGGTAGATCTGCGAGATCGACGTCGGATTGACGCCTTGGACGTTGGACTTGGTGGCGCACAGGCCGTCGATGAAGTAGGGAATCACGACCGGCGTCTCCTGCAGCAGCAGGGTCTGGATCTTGCCGGCGATCTGCTTCTGGGTCTGCAGGTCGAGGGCGGCCACGTACTGCGCGACGAGCATGTCGTAGGTGGGGTTCTTGAACCGCGCGGCGTTCCAGGTGCCCTTGGAGGTGAGCGTGCTGGCGATCAAGACATTCGGCACGCCGCGACTGCCGTAGTCGACAAGGCTCATCGTGCTGTCGAGCCAGTCCGAGTTGCCGACCGTCGACTTGCCGTAGTACTGGGTCTGGGTTTCGACCTTGAGGCTGGCGTTGATGCCCACCTTGGCCAAGTTGGCCTTCATTACCTGGGCCAGCGCCGGGATCTCCTGGTAGATCTCGGTCACGAGCGAGGTGCTGAATCCGCTCGGGTGCCCGGCGGCCGCCAACAGTTGCTTCGCCTTGGCAATGTCCTGCGTGCGCTGAGGAACCGAGGTGTCGGTCGACGGGAAGACCGGCGCGAACGCGCTGTCGTTGCCGAGCTGCCCCTTTCCGGCCAGCAGGGCCGCCACCATCCCTGGGCGGTCCATGGCCAGGGCGACGGCTTGACGAACGCGCGAATCCGTGAACGGCGCCTGATCGGTTCGCATCGACAGCTCGCGGTGGTTGGAGGACTTCAGCGTGATGATCGTGTAACTGGGGTTGTTGAGCAGTCCCTGCGCTCCCTGAACGACGAACTGGGTGATGACGTCGACCTGGCCGCCCTGCAGAGCGAGGATCTGCGGCGGCTGGCTCATGTAGAAGGTGAAGTTGCTGCCGTCGAGGTAGGGCCCACCGCCCCAGTGGGACGGATTGGCGACGAACTGTGCGCCGACGTTCTGGGTGTAGCTCTTGAGCTTGAACGCGCCGGTGCCCATGAACGTGCTCTGCCACTTGCTGAAGTCCGTGCCCTTGGGGACGATGATCGCGTTGTAGGTGTCAGAGGAGACGAGGTAGGGGAAGTTGCCGTTGGGAGCCTCAAGGTGGAAGGCGACCGTCATCGAGTCGACCTTCTGCACGCCGCTCGGCAACAGGACCCCACCGATGGCCGATAGCGCGGACGATGCGTTCTTTGGATCGGAGTACTCCGTCCAGCTGTAGACCACATCGTCGGCCGTCATCGGCTGGCCGTTGTGGAAGGTGACGCCCGGGCGCAAATTGAACGTCCACACGGAGCCGTCGCTGTTCGGTTTCCAGCTCAGGGCGAGCATCGGCTGGAGCATCTGCTTGAGGTTGTTGTCGAAGGCGAGGAACTCGCCGGTCTGGTTGAGCATCGCCAGGCCCCCGGAGTCGGCCACGGTCAGCGGGTTGACGGCCGCGGACGGCGCCTGGGTCGCCACCCTGAGGGTCCCGCCCTTCTTGGGGGTGCCCGCCGCGGGCCCCCCGCCGACGAGGACGCCGAGGACGTGTTGTTGGCTCCGCCGCACGCCGACAGGATCGCGCCCTAGCAACGGCACCGACATGCCGATCGTGCTGCCACGGCGCAGGAAGTCGCGGCGGCTCAGGCTGCCGCCGACGAGCTCGTCGATGTAGTGGTTCTCGAGCTCGGTGCGCCCTTCGCGGAGCCGGTCCAGCTCGCCGTCGTTGCGCGTCATGGAGCCACCTTTCGGTTGGGGTCGGGCCGGCGCCGTCCGGGATGTCTCGGGATCGACGCACCTAGCGTTGTTAACTTATTTGATTGATTTAGTTCGGTGGTCGCGGCCGGGGTCGGGCTCGCCATTGCCCGGACCGTCCTTCGTCCGCCCCGCGATCATCCGGACCGCCGACCGTCGGCACCTTTGTGATCCGGACCCGGCGGGACGATCTCCCGCGCCGCCCGCAGCAGGTCGGAGAGCATCTCGCGCCGGCGGGTCGCGCTCATCCGCCCCGACGGGACGCACAGCGTGATCGCCGCCACCACCCGCCCCGGCGGGCCGACCGGCGCGGCCAGGCAGTGCAGCCCGAGCGCGGTCTCGTCGATGTTCTCGGCGTAGCCGCCCCGGCGCGCCTCGCGCAGGATCCGCAGGAGCTCGTCCAGGCCGTCGAGTCGCCGTCCCGTCGGCGTCTCGAGCTCGCAGCCGCCGTACAGCGCGGCGATCTCCTCCTCGGGCCGGTCGGCCAGCATCGCCCGGCCCGACGCGGCGGCGAACGCCGGCAGCCGGCTGCCCACCGCGGTCACCAGCCGGACCGCATGCGTCGTCTCCTCCTTGGCGATGAACACGCTGTCGCGCCCGTCCAGCACGGTCAGGCACGTGGTCTCGTTGTGGCGCGCCACCAGCCGCCGGGCCACGCCGTGAAATCCCGCCGTCAGCGGCGAGAGCGGCGTGGCGCGCGCCAGCCAGGCCACCCGCGGGCCGAGCTCGAGATAGCCGCTGCGCGGATCCCGCGCGACCCAGCCGCGCTCGGACATCATCGAGCAGACGCGGTGCAGCGTGCTCTTCGCCGTGCCGGTCGCGCGTGCGAGCTGGGCCAGCGTGCACGGTCCCCGGCGATCGAGCACGTCGAGCACGTCGAGCACCGCGGAGATTCCCGGCGAAGCGGGGCGAGCGGGATGCTCGGGCTCGGGCGCTGGGCGCGCCGGTTGCGCTGGGCGCGCCGGCTGATAACCGATGGCAGCTTCCATCTCCTCCTGGTCCGCAGGTAGAACGCTGTTCAACCGATGGACCCGCGCGTTCTCCCACACCGCACGCGACGGTGTCAAGTTAAGTTGCGTTAGGGTCCGCGACTGAGTAAATGGCGGGCCCTTAAGGTGTCCCCGATCCTCCTCGAGCGCCACGATCAACTCGACCTGGCCCAGTACTGCCGGATCGCGTTCGGTCGCGAGCCGATCGTCATCGCGCACGAGCTGCTCGACACCGTTCAGCACCGCCGCGACGCCCTCGTCGCCCACCTGGCCTCCGGCGCCGACGCCTACGGCGTCACCACCGGCCTCGGCTGGCTCGCCAACCGCCCCGTGGCACCGGACGATCAGGCCGCCTTCCAGCGCTCGATCCTGGCCGGCCGCGCCGCCGGAACCGGCCCGCCCCTGTCCGAACCCGTCGTGCGCGGCGCGATGCTGCTGCGCCTGACCGGCTTTCTGAGCGGCCACGCCGGCATCACCCCGGACCTCTGCCGGTTCATCGCCGAGCGCCTGAACGACGGCTGGTACCCGGTGGTGCCCGGCGGGGTGAGCGGCGCCGCCGGTGAGATCGTCCCCCTCGCCCATCTGTTCGGAACCCTAGTCGGCGACGGCCAAGTCCACGCTCCCGACCCGACCGTCCCAGCTCAGACCGCCCTCGCCGAGCGCGGCGTCGCCGCCTACACCCTGGCCGCCAAGGAGGGCATCGCGCTGATCAACGGCGCCCCGCTCACGCCGGCGCTCGCCGTGCCGCTCATGCTGCGCGCCGAGGCGCTGCTCGAGCACGCCACCCTGTGCGGCGCGCTGACCATCGCCCTCACGGGCGCATCGGTGCGTCCCTACACGCCCCGCATAGGCGCGCTCAAGGGCGACCCCGGGCAACTCGCCGTGCACCGCCGGCTGTGGTCGCTGCTCGAGCCCACGCCCGACCGCCTCCGGGACGCCCGCCAGGCACCGGTCTCGCTGCGCGTGATCCCCCAGGTCCACGGCGCCGCCACCGATGTCCTCGGCCACCTGCGCACCCAACTCGACCGAGAGCTGCGGGCGATCACCGACAGCCCGGCATACCTGCCGGCCACCGACACGGAACCGGAGGGCCTCTACTCCACCGGCAACTTCCACGCCCAATATTTGGTTTTGTCGCTTTCCGCCGCCACGACCGCGTTCACGCAGGTCGTAAACCTGCTCGAGAAGCGGCTGCATCGACTGCTCGACGCACGCTTCTCCAAGCTGCCCGACCAGCTTACGCCCGACCCCGGACGCCAATCCGGGGTCGTCGTCCTGCACAAGCAGGTGATCGGGATCGCCGCCCAGGCGCGAACGCTGGCCGCGCCCGCCGCCGTCCACGCCCTCGACGGATCCACCGGGCAGGAGGACTTCCAGGCGCACGCGCTGCTCGCCGCCCAGCACCTCGACGGCGTCCTCGCCGCGCTCGAACTGGCCCTCGCCCACGAGCTGGTCGCGCTTCGCCAGGCGCAGTTCCTGGCCGGTGCGCACCTGCCGGCGCCGCTCGAGCACGCGATGTCGCTCCTGTCCGAGGCCATTGCCCCCGTCCCCGAAGATCGCCCGCTCGCCGGCGACATCGAGCGGGCCCGCGAGCTCGTGGCGTCCGGCTCGCTCATCGGCGGTGTACGGTCCCCGAGCATATGGTCTTCGCCAACGCCGGCGTGACCGCCGCTCCAGAGTTCACGCTGCCGTCCACCTCGGGCGCGCCGCTCGCGCTCGCCGACCTCCACGCCGGCGGCCCCGCGCTGTTGCTGTTCGTCTCCGAGGAATGCCCGACGTGCACGCTGACTCTCCGCCGCCTCGCGCCGCTGGTCCCCTCGCTCACCGCCGCCGGGCTGCGCGTGGCCGCTGTGTTCGAGGACCCGCTCGAGGTGGCGGCGCGGGTGGCGCGGCGCACGGGCTTCGACGGTCTCGTCCTGTCCGAGCCCGCGCCCTACGAGGTCTCGCGCGCCTACGCGCTGGAGAGCCTGCCGACAGCCGTGCTGGTCGACTCCGAGGGACGCCAGAGCGGACGGGTGATCGGCTGGGATTCCGACGGCCTCGAGGCACTGCTGTCGGTACCCATGACCGACGAGGCGCCGAACCGAAAGCCCGGCTGCGCCGCCAAGAACACGTACGACCCGGAGACCCTGCGGGCCCTCGACGGCGCCGGGTATGACGAGCTCGAGGAGATGTTCGAGCGCGGCTGGACCGACGGCCTGCCGGTGATCCCGCCGACGCGTGCGCGGGTCGACGCGATGCTCGGCGGCCACGACCCATCCGAGCTGCTCGGCGAGATGGCGCCGGCCATGGCCCAGGTGACGCTCGAGCGGGTGGCCGCGTGTGGCGTGCTCGCCGGCTGCCGCCCCGAGTACTTCCCCGTGCTCGTGGCCGCGGTCCAGGCCGTGCTCGAGCCCACCTTCAACGTCGGCGGCCAGGCGGTCACCACGCAGCCGGTCGGCCAGGTCGTCGTCGTCAACGGCCCGGTGCGCGACGCGATCGGCCTGAACGGCTCGGTCGGCGCGCTCGGCCCAGGGTGGCGGGCGAACATGACGATCGGGCGTGCGCTGCGACTGGTGATCAGCCTGACCGGGGGCGGCTTTCCGGGCCGCCTGGACCGCTCCGCGCTGGCCAATCCGGGGAAGGTCGGGCTGTGCTTCGCCGAGGACGAGGAGGTCAGCCCGTGGGAGCCGCTGCACGCCGAGCGCGGCCATGACCGCGGACGCTCGGTGGTCACCGTTCTCGGGGCGGACGCGCCCCTTTCGATCTCCGACCACCGCAGCACCGGGCCGGAGGAGCTGGCTCGCGTGCTGGCCGAGGCGGCCGCCGCCACCTGGAGCCCGAACTGGTGGCCGCTCGGCGGGACCTCGCTGTTCGTGCTCTGCCCCGAGCACGCCCGGTCCTTCGCCGAATGGGGGTGGAGCAAGCAGTGCGTGCGTGATGCGATGTTCGAAGCCGTCCGACGACCCGCCGCCTCGTTGCGCTGGGGCGAGACCACGCCGCTCGTGCTCGCGGCCGAGGATGATCAGCTCATCGGCAAGTGGTCACGCCCCGAGGACATCGTGATCGTCGTGGCCGGCGGCGAGGCGGGCCGCTTCTCCGCCGTGTTCGGACCCTGTCTCGGCATGGACGCCCAGCCGATTTCGAAGGAGGTCCCGTGGATTACGTGAGCCCGTTCGACGAGCGCCGGCGCACGGCCGAGCCGCTCGCCCCTCGTCCCGCGACCCTGGAGGGAGCGCGGGTCGCCCTGCTCGACATCAACAAGCGACGCGGCGACGAGTTCCTCGACCGGATCGAGGAGCTGCTGCGTGCCCGGGGCGCCGAGACCTCCCGCTTCGTCAAGGAGATCTTCTCCAAGCCGGCCGCGCCGGAGATCGTCCGGCGCATCGCCAACCGCGGCGACCTCGTCGTGGAGGGCCTGGCCGACTGAGGCTCGTGCACGTCGTGCAGTGTGCGCGACATGGTCGAGCTCGAGCGCCGCGGCCTACCGACCGCCGCGGTGGCCACCGAGCCGTTCGTCGACGAGGCGCTCGAGCAGGCGCGGCTGCTCGGCATGCCCGACTACCGGCTCGTGTACGTCCCCCATCCGGTCCAGCTGCTGAGCGCCGAGGAGCTCCGCGGCTACGCCGATCGCGCCTTCGAGGAGATCGTGGCGCGACTCACGCAGCACGAGCTCGCTCGAGCGGACGCAGCTCATCCGCATAACTGACCGACTGGCGCCGCATCACGCCGTCCCCGTCGACCGAGTACTGGCCGAGGCGCCACAGCGGTGGCGAGTAGGCGTGGATCGAGACCGCCTGCTCGTCCTCGCCGGCCAGGCGGTGGATGTGCTCGGGTCCGAACGAGAACGACCCGCCCGCGTCCACGACGCGGGTGACCGGCTCGCCGGCGATGCGCGGACTGGACTCCCTCAGTACTCCGCGGATCACCCGTACCGCTCCGGAGGAGATGTCGTGGTCGTGCCACCCGGTGTCGTCGCCCCGCTTCCAGCACAGCAGCCACACGTCGACGTAGTCGTCGCGATGGAGCGAGACGTAGTGGCGCCTCTCACCCGAGAACGCGACGTGCTCGCGCCAGCCCTCCGGATCGCCCGCCAGCTCGTCGAGCAGCGCCTCCAACTCCACCCGGTCGAGGTTACGCGCAGGCAGCGACGGCCACTTCATGTGAGACCTCCTTCGGGTAGAGAAGACGCCCGGCGTTCGCGCCCCGCATTGCGTGCGCCGCCGCCGGGCCCAGATCGAGACGCACCGGATCCGCGTACGGCCGGTCCGATCCGTTCACCAGCGCGTCGATGCCGAGCACCCGGATCGTCGCGTCGACCGCACGCGTGCCGTACGACGAGACCTCCAGGAACACGTCCCGGTCGACCGGGCTGCGCGCGCCGGCGCGGGCGGCGAAGCGCTCCCCGTGCAACGGCGCCAGGCCGGCCAGGATCGCGAAGCACACCCGCAGCGCCGGATGGCGGGGCCGGCCGTAGGCCCGGAACGCGAACCAGGCGGCATGCATCTGCTGGACGTACGGCACGAGCGCCGGCCACCACGGTGGCGCGGCCGACGCGCGTGTGGCCGTCGGTCCCGCCGGCCCCGGGTGGATCAGCAGCGGCTTGGCCGCGGCCTCGAGCACCTCGAGCAGCGGCGCCACGCGGTGATAACCGGGGGCGTCGAGCAGGGCGGTCGCCGGCAACTGCAATCCGAAGAACCCGCGGTCTAGCTCCCGCGCGAGCGCCCCCGCCTCGATCTCGGTCAGGCAGGCCGCGGCCCACCCTCCGAACGGCGCCGGCAACGCGAGCACGCCGTCGTGGTAGGCGGCCAGCAGCTCGCCGGCCTCGTCCGCCGGAAGCGACTCGATCCCGAGCGGGCTCGACAGCGACACCAGCGCGAGGTCGAGTCCGTCGGCGGCCGCCTGCGCCGCCCGCGCCTCGGCGCCGTGACTCATCGGATCGACCACATAGTCCTGCTCGCCGGCGAGCTCCAACGTCCAGCCGCGCAGCCGCGGCGGCGTCCGCCGCGCCCGCAACGCCGCGATCAGCGCCTCGGGCCACAGGTGCTGATGCACGTCGATCGCCACGGCGTCCCTTCGTTGTGAACCGATTCAATGAATCGGTTAAGTGAAGCGGTTCACAACACGCTTGTCAACCGGGCCGCACGCGATGCGATGATTAGGGTCTGCGCCACCCCCGCTCCGGAGGGCATGGCCAAACTCGACCAGGCCCAGCCGTGAGCCCTCCTGCCAAGCGCACCACGATCCGGGATGTGGCCGATGCGGCCGGGGTGTCGCCGGCGGCCGTGTCCTACGCGCTGCGCGGGATCCAGGTTTCCGAGGAGACCCAGGAGCGGGTGCGCAAGGTCGCCGCCGATCTCGGCTACGAGGCCAACCCGATCGCGCGCGCCCTGGCCAGCGGGCGCACCGGCATGATCGGGATCCTCGGACCGTCGCTGGAGGATCTCTGGCAGCAGAGGCTGGTGGCCGAGGCGGGTCGCGTGCTGCTCGCCCACGACCGGTACGCGCTGATCCTCGACGCCGGCGGCGACCCGATCCGCCAGCGGGCACTCGCCACGCAGCTGCGCGACCAGCAGGTGGACGGGCTGATCCTCTCGCCGGTGGACCCATCCGACGCCTTCTGGTCGGAGCTGGCCGACTCGGTGGCGGTCGTCTCGATCGGCGACGCCCTGCCCGGCCGGGGCGCCGCCGGCGAGGTGCTGTTCGACAACCGGACCGGGGTCAGACGTGCCCTCGAGCACCTTCACGCGCTCGGGCATCGCCGCATCGCGGTCGTTCGTCCACCGGGCTCCCCCACCAACGACCGCCCGGCCGAGGTCTACGTCGGCTCCGAGGCCGACCGGCTCGGGCTCGACGTCGACGTCGTGAGCGCCCCCTATGAGCTCTCGCAGGCAACCGACGTGGCCCGCTCGCTCCTCGCCGGCAGCCGCCGGCCGAGCGCCGTGTTCTGCTTCTCGGACTCACTGGCCTACGGCGTCTACGGCGCCGCCCGCGAGCTTCGGCTCCGGATCCCCAACGACCTCTCGGTCATCGGCTACGACGATCACCCGGTCTCGATGCTCCTCGCGCCACCGCTGACCAGCTTCTCCTGGGACGCCGAGCGGCTGGTCGACGTGGCGGTGGGGATGGTGCTGGCGGCCATCGACGGGCACCCGCGCCGGCGACGGCGCGTGATCATCGAGCCCGTTCTGCGCGAGCGCGCCTCGACCGCCCGCCGGCGGCGCTGACCACTACGTCTAGCGTGCACAAGTCCCAAAAGCCCTCCGTCCCGAATCGACTTCCGGGACATAAGCACCCCGCTGGAGCCGGCGCCGCGACCGCGCCACCGCCGCCCACACCCGCGCCACCGCCGCCCATACCGCTAACCGAAGAACGAGATCAGCTCGCGCGCCACCCCGACCGGATCGTCGTAGGCCATCAGAAACCCCGTGGCCGGCAGCGTGCGCAGCTGGGCGTTCGGCAGGAGATCGAGCGCCTCGTAGGCACCGATCGGGGGATGAGCGGGGTCCTCGTCGGCCCACAGGAGCAGGACCGGCAGGTCGATCCGTGGGTAGGCGTCGAGCAACTGGCGCTGCGGCTCGCTCGGCCAGCGACGCGCGAACTTGGCCCACGCCCGCGCCCGGTTGCCGTTGCCGGCGACGTCGGCGAACGCGTGGCGCATCAGGTCGCGGGCGGCCGGGCTGCGCTGAGCGGACAGGCGCTCGCCCACCGACGGGCGGAACACCAGCGTGGCTCCACGGGCCAGCGCCCGATCCATTCCGGGCACCGCGGCGGCGCGACACGCCAGCCGCCAGGCGGCGCGCTTTCCCGCGTACTCGTCCCGGCGATGCAGACGGTTGGGCAGCAGCGCCAGCCGGGCCGGTTGCAGCCGGCCCGTGGTGACCGCCTTGAGCGCGATCTCCGCCCCGATGTCGTGGCCGGCCAGAAGCGGCCGCGCCCCCGCCGCCTCGCGGCAAAACCCCGCGACCACCTCGGCCAGCCAGTCCGGGGTGTACGAATGGCGCGGGCGATCCTCGGAGTCCCCGTGCAGCGGCAGGTCGGGCACGACGACCCGGAAGCGGGAGGAGAGCTCGCCCACGACCGGCTCCCACTCGCGGTGGGACAGCCCCAAGGAATGCAACAGTGCAAGCGGGGGTCCGGTGCCCGTCTCGCGGTAAGCTATGCGAGCGCCGTCGTGATGGTGATAGAGCCTGAGTCTCATCGGGCTGGCAGGGTCACATCGTCGCACCCGCAAGCGTCCCGTCGTACGGACCGCTTGTCGTCTCGCTTACGAGCCAAGGTTGTGCAATTGCTGCACAACCTGCGGCATCGTTCGCAAATGCGTCTGAAATGCAGATATGGATCAAATGAGGAACAGTCCCCTCGGTTTGTCAACTTCGCAAGCCGCCAACGCGCTCGGAGTCTCGCTCGGCACGATTCGTCGCTGGGCAGACATGGGCTATCTCGAGTCCTACCGGACCCCGGGAGGTCAGCGGCGGTTCAGCGTCGACCAGATCGAGCAGTTCCTGGAGACGCTGCAGCAGCGCCGCTCCGGCCAGCAGCAGCAACACCAAGAGCGCCTGGTCAGCTAACCGATTGCCGGGCCCAGAGCCCGGCAATTGAATCCGGGCGGCTGAGGAAGCCGATCCGGCAATCCGGGCGCACAGCTGCCCGCACAGCTGCCCCTACCCGGGCGCAGACACCCAGACCCGGCACCCCAGCGACGCCCCGCGGGCCGATCGACGCCTACCCGGCGGCGCGCGCCTGCTTGATCCGGCGCTCCATATCGAGCTCCGAGTCGAAATTGGCCTGGTCCGCGTGCCGGTACTCGACGCCCTCGCCGCTCAGCAGCCCGGCCAGCACCTCGACGTAGCCCGCGTCGAGCTGGCTTCCCGCCACCCGCCGCAGCTCGCGCAGCGCCTCGAACGAGCTCATCCGCGTCCGATAGGTGTCCGCCGCGGTCAGCGTGTCGTACACCTCCGCGACCGCGATGATCTTGGCGATCTCCGGGATCTCCTCGTCCGGCAGCCCCTGCGGATAGCCCCGACCGTCGATCCGCTCGTGGTGGGCGAGCACGATCTCGGCCACCGGGCCGTACATGCCGAGGTCGCGCAGCATCTCGGCGCCCAGCTCCGGATGGCGCTGGATCGCCATCCAATCCTCGTCGGTGAGCGGCCCGCCGCGCTCGGCCACGCGGTCAGACAGGGCGAAGTTGCCGATGTCGTGCAGCAGCCCGGCCGTGTGGGCCAGCTCCTGATCCTGCTCGTTCATGCCGACCGCCCCGGCCATGTCGCTCGCGAACCGGGCGACGGCCGCGGCGTGACGCGCGGCCCGTTCGTCGCGGATGTCGAGGGCGCGCAGCAGTCCGGCCAGCACGCCCCACGACAGCGACACGTACTGCTCGGTCCGGGCCCGGGACTGGGCCAGCAGGTAGGCCATGTAGGAGAACGCGAGCACGCCGACGAGCGCGAACGCGATCCCGGCGAGGCCAAGCTCGACGTAGATCGCCGCGCCGGCCACAAGCAGGGCGACGTTGATCAACGCGGTCGGCAGATGCTCGAGCGAGCGCTGCGAGGGCTCCACGCCGAGCTGTATCCGTCGTAGGCGATGGTGAGCGGGGCGATGATCACCCAGGTGAGCGCGAACACGCCCAGCGCCAGCGCGCCAAGACGAGGTAGAAGCGCCGCGTGGTGGCCTCCGGGCGCCAGGTCTCGGATCAACGTCCCGGCGAGGAGGGCAGGCGACGCCCGCCGCGACGAGGTTGTTCAGGAACGCGCGCGCCGGGTTCGGAATGACCCGCGTCGCGGCGATCTCGGACAGCACCGCTGCCACGAACGCCGAGGCGGGGCCCAGGAAGGCCGCGGCGAGCATGAAGACCAGGAAACGAGGCCGATACCTCGACTCGCGGGCGCACGCGTGCCACGCCTAGCCCCGCCGCGACGGCGGCCACGGCGAGGACGGCCGAGAGGCCGTTGAGATGGTCGTCGGGCGCGACGAGCGCCGCCCAGACCACACAGCCGGCCAGAGAAGCGCACGCCACCGCCAGCGCCACCCGTCGAGCGAAGCGCAAGCGACCGCGTGCGACGGTCATCGCTCACCGAGAGCAAGGTACCGCGTAGACGCGCAGACTGCCAGTTTTGCGGGCGTATTCGCCGACTCAGCGTCCGGCGAAGGTCAGCGTCACGAGCTGCGGAAGGCCATGTCTCTGCCTCCCATCGCGGTCCCGAGAGGGGCTGGGGGCTCACCCCTCCGGGGTACCCGAATCCCCAAAAAGTTGGAGATTTAGGTGCCACTTTCGGCAGAAAACTTGTGCAATTCTATGCCGGGGCATTCAAGAGGGCAACGCCTAGGTCGAAATAGCAACGTCTACGTCTCTTTAACTGCGCATGCGCTATCTCAAGACGAGCGAAGCGGCGGCGCTCCTCAACGTAAGCCCTAACACCCTCAGGGCATGGGAGCGCCGTTTTGGCTTCCCCAAGCCGCAGCGCTCTCCGGGCAAGCATAGGCTTTTCACGCACGGAGAGGTCGCCGCCCTGCGGGATGCTCTCCAGGAGGGCCTCTCGATCTCCTCGGCCATTTCCCGCGCGCGCGAGGGCCTGGCCGCCGACGCCAACTCGCTGGTCGGGGCGCTCGCCTCCTACGAGCGCGAGCGGGCAGACGCCGCGATCGAGGCCGCGCTCGCCCTGCGCTCGGTCGAGCGCTCGGTCGAGGAGGTGCTCCTGCCCACGCTGGACGAGATCTCGAGGCGCTACTCGGTCGAGTCGGCCGCCTGGGCCTTCGCCGCGCATTGGGCCAACGACTGGCTGCGGCGGGCTATCCGTCTGACCCCGCCGCCGGTGCGGCAGGTGTCGATCGTGGTCGGCGACGCCTCGCGCGACGAGCTCGACCGCGACACCCCCTACATCCGCGCGCTCGAGCTGTTCCTGGTCCGGGCGGGCGTCAAGGTGCTCAGCCTGTCGGCCCGAGGCGTCGCCGGCATCGGGGACGCCGCCGCGGTGCACCGGCCGAATCTGGTCGTGGTCGCCGGCGGGCACCTCGACGACGACACGGTTGCCCGCTGGGCCTACGCGATCCGGCTGGCCGTCGGCGCGATGCCGCTGGCTATCTACCGGCGCGGCGCCGAGCGCCCGCGTGTGCGCGCCACCGGCACAGCCGTCCTGCCGGCGGGCGCCGGCGACGCCCAGCGCACGCTGCTCGAGTTGCTCGAGTCCGACCACGCCATGATCACCGCCAACGCGGCCGCCGCCGCAGCCGAACTGCGTAGCCAGACCCAGGCTCGCGCCGCCCGGGGCCGCTAGACGACGGGCCACCGACTGGATCGCGTGAGAACCATCCGACCCAGCGATATGCACGATGCACGCAGCTAGGACAGCCCGGCCGGCCCTCCGCCTCGTCGCCCCGCTCGAACGCGAAGAAACCGCCCCGCTCGTCTCTTTCTGCAGCCACTGCGGCGCACACCCCACTCCGCCCACCCTCGCACCCAACAACCGCGTTTGCGGCGCCTGCGGTCTCGGCTTGATCCTCGAGTGCGGGGCCGACGTGGCTCCGAAGCCCGGCGACGCCTTCCTGGTCCTCGACCGCTCGCTCGCCGTGTGCGCGGTGTCGGATGCGGCCGAGCGTCTGCTGGCGGCCAGCGAGCCGGACGTCGTCAACCGTCACGTGACCGACCTGCTGATGCCGGCCGGCGCCGAGCAAAAAGACGGAGCGACCCTGTCGGTGGCGGTGGCTTGGGCGGCCCGCGGCGAGGGCGGCTCCCGGACCACCGTCGTCCGCCCCGCCAACACGTTCGGGATCCGCCTGACCGCGCGGATCGCCAGCTGCGGCCCGCCCCGGGCCGCGCTGCTCGTGCTGGAATAGTGAGGAATTGCAGGTTGCCTTGCGCGGCTTGCAGCCCGCCACCAAAAACCCGTTAACTGCAGAGCATGAACGGAATCCGCACCAACGCCGCTGCCGTCATGCTGGGCGTCAGCCCGAACACGCTGCGTAGCTGGGAGCGCCGGTACAGCTTCCCTCGTCCCCGCCGCTCGCCCGGCGGTCACCGCCAATACGCGCTCGCCGAGATCGAGTCGCTCCGCGCCACCCTGGCCGAGACCCACAACGTGTCGAGCGCGATCGCTCTGGCCCGTCAGCGCGGCGAGGGACCGTCGTCCGGCTCGCGGCTGGCCGCCGCGTTCGCGTCCTTCGACGAGGACAAGGCCAACGGCCTGCTCGAGGAGAGCCTCGCTCTGCGCTCGGTCGAACGAACGATCGAGGAGGTGCTGCTCGAGGGGGTGGCCTCGCACGCTCACGAGGGGGCCACCACGCCGGAGTACGAGTTCGGCTGGCGCTTCGCCACCGGCTGGATGTCGGCCATGAAGCGGCTGGCGCCCCCCGCCCATCGCGTCACCGGCGTGCTCGTGCTCGACGCCTGCTCACCGCTCGAGCTCGATTCCCTCTACGCCCAGGCGCTGGAGCTGATGCTGCGCCGAGCGGGGGTTCGCACCCTGTCGCTGTCGACCGGGATCACCCCGACCCGGCTGGCCCGTGCGCTGCCCGCGCTCGACCCGCGCGCGGTCGTGCTGGCCGGCCGCGGGATCTCGCTCGATGCACTCGGGCGCCTGGTGTACTCGGTCCGTTCGGTCGTGCAACAGGCCACGATCTACGACTACCGCGGCGCGGTGCCTGACACCGGCGCGAGCACGGTGCGTCGTCTGGGCCCGAGCCCGCTGGCGGCACGCGACCTGCTGCTCGCCCGGCTCGAGGAGATCGCCGCGCGCCGCTCGGCCACGACGGTCGCCTCGCTCCCCGCCATCAACGCTCGCTGATCGCGCTCGACGATGGGCGGGCGGCCTCGGGTGGCCGCCTAGAATCACCCGCCCGTGTCCGTCTACTCCCACCGTCCAGTCGATCCACGCGTCTCGTTCCCCGGCCTGGAGGAACAGGTGCTCGAGCGCTGGCGCGAACGCGACGTATTCGCCGAGTCGATCCGCCGCCGGCGCGACGCGCCCAAGTGGGGCTTTTACGAAGGTCCCCCCACCGCCAACGGGCCGCCCGGCATCCACCACGTGCTCTCGCGCGTGTTCAAGGACATCTTCCCCCGCTACCGGACGATGTGCGGCTTCTCCGTCGAGCGTAAGGGCGGGTGGGACTGCCACGGTCTGCCGGTCGAGCTGGCCATGGAGGAGGAGCTCGGGTTCAAGTCCAAGGACGACATCGAGCGCTTCGGGATCGCCGAATTCAACGCTCGCTGCCGCGAGAAGGTGCTCAGCCACGTCGAGGACTGGAACCGCCTGACCGAGCGGATCGGCTTCTGGATCGATCTCGACGACGCCTACCGCACGCTCGACCCGGCGTACGTCGAATCGGTCTGGTGGGCGCTCAAGACGATCCACGAAAAGGGACTGCTGTACGAGAAGCTCAAGGTCGTTCCGTACTGCCCGCGCGATCAGGTGACGCTGTCGAGCCACGAACTCGGGCAGCCGGAGGTTTACCGCGACGTGATCGACCCCTCGATCTACGTCCGCTTCCCGGTAACCGGCGCTGCGGGCCCCCTGCACCTAGGCGACGAGCTGCTGATCTGGACCACCACGCCGTGGACGCTGGTCTCGAACGCCGCGGTCGCCGTCGATCCGGAGCTCACCTACGTCCGGGCGACCCCGGCCGGCCATGAGGACGTGTACGTGCTGGCCGAAGCTCGGGTCGAGGCCGTGCTCGGCGAGGGCGCAACCATCTTGGATCGATTCCCGGGCAGGGAGATCGAGGGCGCGGCCTATACGCCGCCGTTCCCGTTCATCCCGGCGAGCGCGTACGGACCGAAGGGCCACACCGTCTTGACCGCGGACTTCGTCAGCGCCACCGACGGCACCGGCCTCGTGCACACCGCGATCGCCTTCGGCGAGGAGGACTTCCGTCTAGGGGAGGAGCACGGCCTGAACGTGATCAACCCGGTCAGGCTCGACGGCACCTACGACGAGCGGATCGGCCCTTACGCGGGTCGCTTCGTCAAGGATGCGGATCCGGACCTGATCGAGGACCTGAGATCCCGCGATCGCATCCTCAAGGCAGAGCGGATGGAGCACGCCTATCCGCACTGCTGGCGGTGCGGCACGCCGCTGCTCTACTACGCCAAGCCGTCCTGGTACATCGCGACGAGCCAGCTCAAGGACCGGCTGCTCGCGGCCAACGAGACCGTCAACTGGCATCCCGATCACGTCAAGCACGGGCGGTTCGGCAACTGGCTCGAGCACAACGTCGACTGGGCCCTGTCGCGTGAGCGCTACTGGGGCACCCCGCTGCCGGTGTGGCGGTGCGCGCACGGCCACACCCACGCGATCGGATCGCTGAGCGAGCTCAACGGCCTCGCCGGCACCGCGATCACCGACCCGCACCGCCCGTTCGTCGACGACGCGACGTTCGCCTGCGCTGAGTGCAGCGAGCCGATGCAGCGCGTGCCCGAGGTGATCGACGTCTGGTTCGACTCGGGCTCGATGCCGTTCGCCCAGTACCACTCCCCGCAGGCCGGGACCGCGCTGTTCGACGAGCACTTCCCGGCCGACTTCGTCTGCGAGGCACTCGACCAGACGCGCGGCTGGTTCTACTCGCTGATCGCGATCTCCACGCTGCTCTACGACCAATCGCCGTATCGGAACGTGGTCTGCCTCGGCCTGATCCTCGATGCCGACGGCCGCAAGATGTCCAAGTCGGTCGGCAACACCGTTGCCCCGCAGGAGGTGATCGACCGCTTCGGGGCCGACGCGCTGCGCTGGTACTTCTTCGCCTCCAAGCAGCCGTGGGACGGCTACCGCTTCTCGATGGACACGATCGCCGAGGCGGTCCGGCAGTTCCTGCTCCAGCTGTGGAACACCTACGGCTTCTACGTGCTCTACGCCAACGCGAACGGGATCGACCCGGCGACCCTGCCCGCGCCCGCCGAGAGCGACTCAGAGCTCGACCGCTGGGCGCTGTCTCGCCTGCAGGCCACGATCGAGACCGTCCGCGAGCGCATGGACGACTTCGACGCGACGAACGCCGGCCGTGCCATCCAGTCGTTCGTGGACGAGATCTCGAACTGGTACGTGCGCCGCTCGCGCCGGCGCTTCTGGGACGGCGATCCGGCCGCGTTCGCCACCCTGCGCGCCTGCCTGACCGACACGGCCAAGCTGCTGGCGCCGCACTGTCCCTTCATCGCCGACGAGATCTACGACAACCTGGACGGCGCCGAGCCGAGCGTCCACCTGTGCGACTTCCCGTCCCCGGACGCCGGCGCTCGCGACGTCGAACTCGAGGACGCTATGGCGGTCGCGCGCGAGACGGTCCGCCTCGGCCTGGCCGCCCGCGGGCAGGCCAAGCTCAAGGTGCGCCAGCCGCTCCGGGCCGCCGTGGTCGTCGCCACCGGCGAGGAGCGCGCGGCGATCGAGCAGATGTCGGCCGTCGTGCGCGATGAGCTCAACGTCAAGGAGCTGCGGTTCGTCTCAGAGGCCGACGAGCTGGTCGAGGTTGAGCTCAAGCCCAACTACCGCACGCTGGGGCCGCGCTTCGGCAAGCAGATGCCTCTCGTCGCCGCCGCGGTGGCCGGCCTCGACGCCGGCCACGCCGTCGCCACCCTGCGCGACGGCGGCACGCTGGCCATCACGGTCGGGGGCAAGGACCACGAGCTGACCGCCGAGGATCTCCAGACGTTGATGAAGCCGCTCGAGGGCTACCAGGTCGAGCGCGAGGGCTCGCACGCGGTCGCGCTCGAGCTCGAGATCGACGACGAGCTGCGGGTGGAGGGCTGGGCGCGCGAGATCGTCCGCGCCGTTCAGCTGGCTCGCCAGGAGGCCGGACTCGAGGTCACCGATCGGATCGTCCTCACCCTCGACGGCGACGATGCGCTGCTCGGCGCCGCGCGGGCCCATCAGGACTACATCGCGGGCGAGACGCTCGCGGTCGAGGTCGGCTACGAGCCGCTCGACGACGACCTCGAGCCGGTCACGATCGACGGACGACAGCTCTGGATCGGCGTCGCCCTAGCGTGACTCCGAGCCCGAGTTCGCCCAGGCGAACTGGCAAGCTGATCCGCGCCAGCGGATCAGCCGAACTCGCAAGCCTGATCCGCGCCAGCGGATCAGCCGATCAGGCCAGAGCCGGCTCGAGCTCCTCGACGAGCTTGCGCTTCGGATAGGCGCCGATCACGGTCTTGGCCGGCTGCCCGTTGCGGAACAGGATCAGCGTCGGGATCGACATCACGTTGAACTGGATCGCCGTGTTCTGGTTCTCGTCGATGTTCAGCTTGACGACCTTCAGCTCCTCGGCGCGCTCCTGCGCGATCTCCTCGACCACCGGCGCCACCATCCGGCACGGCCCGCACCACGGAGCCCAGAAGTCGACCAGCACGGGCTTCTCAGACTCGAGTACCTCGGCCTGGAAGTTGTTATCGGTTACCTCTGCGACGTTGGCCATGCTGGCTCCTTCAGGGGTCTCGTGCGGTTACTTCAGAAAGTATAGCGGGTGCGACCGCTACGTTACGCACGTAGATGCCCGAGCTGACGAACACCGAGATCGCCGCAGCCCTCGACGAGCTGGGCGACCTGACCGAGCTCGACGGCGCCGCCATCTACCGCACGAACGCCTACCGGAATGCGGCCAAGGCGGTCCGCGACTCGCCGGTGTCGGTGCTCGGCCTGGCCCGGCAGGGGCGCGCCACCGAGCTGCCCGGCGTCGGCGCGATCATCCAGGAGAAGATCATCGACCTGGCCGACACCGGCGAAATCCCCGCCGCGGCCAAGCTGCGGGCGAAGTTCCCGCCCGGGGTGATCGAGATGACCCGCCTTCCGGGGCTCGGGCCCAAGCGCGCCCGCCGGCTGTACGAGGAGCTGGGCATCGACTCGCTCGAAGGCCTGCGGGCCGCCGCCGAGGGCCAGCGGATCCGCTCGCTCAAGGGCTTCGGCCCCAAGGCCGAGGAGGCCATCCTCGCCAGCCTCCGATTAGCCGGCGCCGGCGAGCGGCCCGCCCGCGTCGTGCTCGACCGTGCGCTGGCCGTCGCCGACCCGCTGATCGCGGCGCTGCGCGCGCACCCGGCAGCCGAGCGCGTGGAGCTCGCCGGCTCGGCCCGGCGAATGACCGACACGGTCAAGGACCTCGACGTGATCGCCACCGCCCACGACCCGCTCGCGCTCGCGACCGCAGCCGCCACGCTCGACCTGATCGAATCCGCCGCCACCCCGGCCGAAGCCGGGGTCCGGCTGCGCACCCACACGGGGATCCGCGTCGACCTGCGGATCGTCGCGCCGGACCAGTTCGGCAACCTGCTCCAGCACCTGACCGGGTCCAAGGAGCACAACATGGCGTTGCGCGACGCCGCCGTGCGCAAGGGCCTGCATGTGTCCGAGTACGGCGTGCTCGACGACGCCACCGGCGAGACGCACCGCTGCGCCACCGAGCACGAGGTGTACGCGCTTCTCGGCCTCGAGTACATCGAGCCGGAGCTGCGCGAGAACCGGGGCGAGCTCGAGGCGGCGGCGGGCGGCACGCTGCCCCACCTGATCACTCAGTCAAGCCTCAAGGGCGATCTGCACTGCCACACGACCGCATCCGACGGCACGGCCTCGATTGAGGAGATGGCCGCGGCCGCCCGCGAAGCCGGTTACGAGTACCTGGCCATCACCGACCACTCGGCCTCGTTCGGGTTCGGCGACGAGGTCCCGCCGGAGCGACTGCGCCAACAGATCGCCCGCATCAAGACCGCGCAAATCGACGGGATCAAGCTGCTGGCCGGCTCCGAGGTCAACATCCTGCCGGACGGCAGCCTGGACTACGACGACGACCTGCTGGCCGAGCTCGACTGGGTGATCGCGTCCGTTCACTCCTCGTTTCGCATGACCGCCGAGCAGATGACCGAGCGGATCATCAAAGCCATCGAGCACCCGCTGGTCGACGCGCTCGGACATCCCTCCGGCCGCAAGCTCGAGCGCCGCGACCCCTACGCGTTCGACGTCCACCGCGTGATCGAGGCAGCCGCGCGTTCCGGCACCATGCTCGAGATCAACTCGAACCCCGACCGCCGGGATCTGGACGAAACCAACGCCCGCGCCGCGGCCGCGGCCGGCGTGCCGATCGTGATCAACACCGACGCCCACCGGACAGCGGGCTTCGCCGTGGCCCGCTACGGGATCGCCACCGCGCGCCGGGCGTGGCTGACCGCCGCCCAGGTGGTCAACACGCAGCCGTGGGGGGCGGTGCAGGCGCTCCGCCCGCGCCACCGGCTGGATCTAGCCTCTCCGCGAGCCCCCGCCCGAGCGCGGCGCCGGGCGCGCGCTTGACTTGCCGTAGCGCGGGGTCGGCGGCTTGCGATACGGGCCGCTGGGCTTGTTCCTGACGAACTGACGCGCGTCGGCCTTCGGCCCGTCCAGCGGCAGCGGCTCGGTCTTCCCCCGCCGCTGGATCCACACGAACCAGGCCAGCCCGGCCAGGCACAGCAGGCAGGAGAGCCAGAAGTTCACCCGCATGCCGAGGAAGTAGTTCGAGTAGTCGATCCGCTGCGTCTCCTCGAAGATGCGAAAGCCCGAGTAGCCGGCAACGTAGAGCGCCATCAGGCCCGGCGGCTTGATCCGGCGGTGGTTGGCCAGCCAGATCAGGAACCCGGCGAGCGACAGGTTCCAGATGATCTCGTACAGGAAGGTCGGCTCGAAGGTCGAGTAGCCCCAATACTTCTGCGAGAGCTCGGTCACCCGGTGCGCTCGGTCGATCTTGAGCGCCCAGGGCAGCTTCGACGGCGCGCCGAACAGCTCCTGGTTGAAGTAGTTGCCGATCCGGCCGATCGCCTGCGCCACGAGGAGGCCCGGCGCGGCGGCGTCCATGAAGCGCAGGACGTCGCCGCGGGTCAGGCGCTTGCGGACAATGTAGAGACCGCCGATCACCCCGCCGAGGATCCCGCCCCAGATCCCGAGGCCACCCTTCCAGATCGCGAACGGCCCCCACCAGTGGGGCGGGATCTGGCTGGGCGTGGTAATCAGGAAGTAGATCCGCCCGCCGATCAGCCCGGCGGGAAAGCCCCAGGCGGCGGCCTCGTAGGCGATGTCGGGATCGCCGCCGAGCTTTCGCCACCGCCACCGGGTGACGAAGATCGCCGCCGCCACCGCGAACACATAGGCAAGCCCGTAGGCATGCACGAACAGCGGCCCGAGGTAGAAGCCGTTGTGGGGTGGGCTGGGTATGTACGCCGGGCTCATCACGCGCGCGGACGGGCGCGGGAATGCCCCGACGCGCCGTTGAGCTCGAACAGGTTAGAGCGAAAGCCGGGCGTTCGGACCAGCCGGATCGGCTTGAACGGCGGGGTCTTGTCGATGTAGAAGCGGGCGCCGTCACGCTCCTCGATGGCCCGCACGGCCGACGCCTGCCGGCGCCAGGCCAGCGACCAGATGATCGCGAAGCCGGTGGCCACGGCCGGGACCTGAGGCACCAGGAAGGCCAGCGCGCAAGCCCCCACGGTGGAGATGAGCAGTGGCCACAGACGGTTGAGCATCGTGCGGGCCGGGCTCACCTCGGGCAGCGAGGTCTGTGTGCGCGCGCTCGCCAGCAGCGACGCGATCGGCGGCGAGGTCTCGGCGCGGCGCCCCAGCCAGATCCCGATCACGCCGGCCGCCACCCACCAGCCGGCGGAGAAAGGCACGATCAGATCGTTGCCGTTGCCGGCCGCGCCGGCCACGGTGAGCGCCGCCAGCACGGTCGCGGCGCCGGCGCTGGCCAGGACCGTGGTGCGCAGAAAGTCGGCGAACCGCACGGGCGGGCAGGCTCAGTCTGCGGCGAGCGCCGCGAGCAGCTCGGTCACGCCATCCGTGCCGTCGACGACAAGGTCGGCCTCGTCAGTGATCTCGCTCGGTCCCTCGTCCGAGCGGACGCCAACCCGGATCGCCTTCGAGATGCGGCCGTCGTCGGCCATCTGCACGAGCGCCTGGAACGCGTCGAGGTCGGTCCGGTCGTCGCCCACGTACAGCGCGACGCCCACGTCGGTACCCGCCAGGAACGAGGCGATCCCGGCCCCCTTGTCGATCCTCACCGGCGGGCGGACCTCGAGCACCTTCCGTCCCCAGTGTGTGCGCAGCCCGGCTGCCTCCGCCTTGGCGGCAATCGCGTCGATCCCCGCGCGCGCCGCCTCCTCGTCGGGCGCCCCGCGCCAGTGGAAGGCGACGATCGGGCCCTTGTCCTCCAGGCGCACGCGCAGCCGGCGCAGCTCCGCGGTGTCGGCCTCGCGGGCGAACGCGTGGATCCGCTCCGCCCAGTCCTCGACCTCCTGGTCGACCGCCGGCTCGGTCCAGCCGGCGCGCAGTATCTCGGCGCCGTGTGAGCCCAGGTAGGAGATCGCCCCGATCGACACCATCGCGCGTGCCTCTGAGGCGCGCCGGCCGCTGACGCACGCGACCACGCCGTAGCGGCGGGCGATCTGGATGAGCAGCTGGCGCGTCTGTTCCGGCACGCGCGCGTCGGCGGCGTGCTGGACGATCGGCGCCAGCGTGCCGTCGATGTCGAACAGGATCGCCGCGCGCGCCGGGTCGGCGCGCACCGGCCCCAACGCATCGGACAGGACCGCTGACGTCACCGCTCTAGTATGCCCGCTCGGGGATGTTCGCCGTGTCCAACGATTCGGTTCTGCTGCTCCACGGCCAGCCGGGCGCGGGGGCGGATTGGGATCGCCTGTGCGCGACGCTCGGCGATCGGGTGCCGAGCACGCTCGTCATCGACCGTCCGGGATGGGATGGCCGCTCCGCCGTCACCGATCTGGCCGGCAATGCCCGGGCCGCGCTGGACGCCCTGGACCGCGCCGGAGTCACCCGCGCTACCGTCGTCGGCCACAGCCTCGGAGCGGCGGTGGCCGCGTGGCTTGCCGCGTCGGCCCGCGAACGCGTGAGCCGGCTCGTCCTGGTGGCGCCGGCGGCCAACCTCGACTCGCTGAGCGCAATCGACTACCTGCTCGCGGCGCCGGTCGTCGGCTGGCTGGCCAGTGTCGGCGCGATGGCGGGCGGCGGCCTCGTACTCGGCGCCGGTCCCCTGCGGCGATGGGTGGCCGAGGCCACTGCGCTGGACGACCGCTACCTGAGCGCGGCCAGACGCATGCTGCTTGCGCCGGCGGCCTGGCGCGCATTCGTGCGCGAGCAGCGCATGCTGGTCCGCAACCTGCCGGTGCTGGAGCGTCGACTGGCCGAGATCTCGGTGCCGACCACGATCGTGGCCGGGACCGGAGACCATGTCGTACCGATCGCCGCGGCCCGGCGGCTCGCCCGCCAGATCCCGGGCGCCCAACTGGTCGAGATCGCGCACGCCGGTCACCTCCTGCACGTCCAGGAGGCCGGCCGGCTGGCCGAGGTGATCGCCGGCGCTGGATCGTGACCTACCGGTGGGTCGATCACACGGCCGAGGTCGAGCTCGAGATCGAGGCCGCCGGCGAGCGCGAGGTCCTCGAGGAGGCGTTGCAGGCGCTGGCCGAGCTGCTCGGCGTCGAAGGCCCAGGCGACGAGCGCCGGTCGGTCACGGCGCAGGCGCCGGACCGTCCCGCGCTCCTCGCGGCGTGGATCGAGGAGCTCGCGTTCCTGGCCGAGTCGGAAGGCTTCGTCGCGACGCGGGTCGAGTCCATCGACGTGTCCGAGCGCTCCGTCCGCGCCACGGTGGCCGGCGTGCTCGATGAGCCGCCGCCACTGGTCAAGGCGGTCACCTATCACCGGCTGGCGTTCGAGCCACACGGGGACGGATACGTGGCGCGCGTGATCCTCGATGTCTGACGGACGCGCCACGCTCTCCGCCCGGCGCATCGACGATGAGCTCTGGGAGCTGCCGGTCGGCACCGTCCCCGGGATGCGCGTCCCCGCCCGCGTATTCGCCGACGCCGAGTTGCTGGCCGCGATCGAGCAGGACCGCTCGCTCGAGCAGCTCGCCAACGTGGCGACGCTGCCCGGCGTCGTCGACGCGGCGCTGGCCATGCCCGACATCCATCAGGGCTATGGCTTCCCGGTCGGGGGCGTGGCGGCCACCGACTCCGAGGAGGGCGTGATCTCGCCCGGCGGGGTGGGCTACGACATCAACTGCGGCGTGCGCCTGCTCGCGCTGCCGCTGTCGTTCGACGAGCTCGGGGACCGGCGCGAGCCGCTCGTGCACGAGATGTCGCGCCGCGTCCCGGTCGGGACCGGCGGAAAGGGATCGCGCGAGGGGCTGCGCGGCGCCTCGCTCGACCGCGTGCTGTCGCTGGGTCCGCGCGCGCTGCTCGACGACCTCGGCATCGGCTCGGAGGACGAGCTTCACTTCACCGAGTCCGGCGGATGCCTGGAGGGGGCGGACCCGGCGGCGGTATCGCCCCGCGCCCGGGAACGGGGCGCCGGCCAGATCGGCACGCTCGGATCGGGCAACCACTTCCTGGAGCTCCAGCGCGTCTCCGATGTATTGGACGATCACGCCGCTTCCGCGTTCGGCCTGCGGGCCGGACAGGTCACGGTCCTCATCCATTCTGGTTCGCGCGGTCTCGGCCACCAGGTGTGCACGGACTTCGTCAAGCGGATGGACGCGCGGCTCGGGCACTACGGGATCGAGCTACCGGACCGCCAGCTCTCGTGTGCGCCGATCGGCTCGCCTGAGGGGCAGGACTACCTGCGCGCGATGGCCGCGGCCGCCAACTTCGCCTGGGCCAATCGCGCGGCGCTGGCGCACCGCGTGCGCGAATCGGTGGGCTCGGTGCTGGGCGCCGACGTGGCTCGCGGTACGCGCACCGTCTACGACGTCGCCCACAACGTGGCCAAGCTCGAAGAACACGGCGGCCGGACCGTGTGCGTGCACCGCAAAGGGGCCACCCGCGCCTTCCCCGCCGGCCATCCCGAGATCCCACCCGAGTACGCCGAGGTCGGGCAGCCCGTGTTCATCCCGGGCAGCATGGGCACTGCCTCGTTCGTGCTGGCCGGTCGCGCCGGGGCGATGGAGCGCTCGTTCGGCACCACGTGTCACGGCGCCGGCCGGCGCATGTCGCGCACGGCGGTGCGCAAGGTGGTGGACGGCGGCGCCCTCCGCCGGCAGTTGGAGGCGGCCGGAATCGTGGTGCGGGCACTCTCGGCCCGAGGCCTGGCCGAGGAGGCGCCCGAGGCCTACAAGGACGTCGACCGCGTGGTGGAGATCGTCGAGCGCGCCGGCCTGGCCGGGCGCGTGGTGCGCCTGCGCCCGATCGGGGTCGTCAAGGGGTAGCTGGTTGGTCGCGCGTGGTTGATCGCGCGTGGTTGATCGCGCGCGGTCCGGGTAGGCGTGCGATATGGCCGTTCTCGCCTCAATCGCAGAAGTCCCACAGCCGACGGTCCCCGCCACGCCGGCCGTGCCCAGCGCGCCGGTCACGCCGGCGGTGCCAGACCCGGGCACGCCGGCCGCGCCCGAAGAGCCCGCGACCGTCCCCGGTCCCGACGAGCCGGCGAGCCCGATCGCGCCCAACCCGGGACCCGACGAGGCCCCCGAGCCCGAGCCGGCGCCGCAGCCCGCCCCCGAGCCCGAGCGCGCGCCACCCGAGCCGCAACCGGGCGAGCACTGACGCACCCCGCGGCCACCAGCACACCCCCGCGGCCACCAGCACACCCCCGCGGCTCACGCGCCAGCCTCCGCACACGCCCCGGCTCACGCGCCAGCCTCCGCACACGCCCCGGCTCACGCGCCAGCCTCCGCACACGCCCCGGCTCACGCGCCAGCCTCCGCACACGCCCGCGGCTCACGGTCCGGCGCCCGCCCGCCTCGATACACCTCTTTCCGGTGGCGAGAATCCTGCCACTCGACCACCCTCCACGAGGTGAATGGTCGTTCACTCGCGTCTGGAGCGAGTGAACGACCATTCACAGGCCGGGGGCGCGGCGAATGGCAGGTAACTCGCGCTTGTACGCGAGCCGGGCTCGTTTGTCCGCCGAACGGCTCGGGTACCCGAACCTCGACGGCCGTCGACGCGCAAGCCAGGAGGAGGACCCCGATGCCCGAAATGAGTCTCGCTCCGATCCGGAACGCGGCCGTCACGGCCACACTGGCTAGCCGCCGACTGCGCTTGCGGCGTAAGCGCAGGACGGCGATTGGCGAGTGGTGGTGGCGGGCCAGGGTGGCGCTGCATCTGGAGCCTCGGCGCCGCCGGCTGATCGACGCCCGCCTGAGTGACGCCCGCCACCGGCTCAGCGACGCCAGCCACCGGCTCACCGACGCTCCGATCGCGCAGGTGGCAGCGGCCGCCGCCGCCACCTCCGGACTGTTGCTCCTCGTGGTGCGGCGCGCCACCCGCCGAACCGGCAAGACCCAGGCGACCGTGCACCAGGTCCACTCGACCGAGGCCGCGCCGGACAACGACCGCACCCTCGCCGACAAGGTTCGCACCGAGATGTTCCGCCGGCCCGATGCGCCCAAGGGAGCGGTCAACGTCTCGGTGGTGGATGGCGTCGTCTACCTGCGCGGCGAGGTGGCCAACCTCGACGAGATCCAGCACCTGGTCGACGACGCCCTCGGCGTGACCGGCGTGATGGGGGTCGAGAGCATGCTGCACACCCCGGGGACGCCGGCGCCGACGAACGGCGCGGGATAGAGCGCGCCAGCACACGCCGCGCCACCGCCCGCCGCACGCCGCACCACCGCCGCACGCCGCGCCACCGCCACCGCAACCCCCCGCACAGCGCGCCAGCCCTTAGGCTTACGGCCGTGGACACCTTCCTGGCGGTGGCGAGCAAGCGCGAGGTCCGCGACTACGCCGGCCGGCCCATCCCGGACGACGCCGTCCAGCGGATCCTCCAGGCCGGACGGATCTCCGGCAGCTCGCGCAACCGCCAGCCCTGGCGCTTCATCGTGATCGACAGTCCGTCGCTTCGCGAGCGGCTGGCCGAAGCGGTCTACGCCCCCGGCAACGTGCGCGGCGCCGCCCTCGTCGTGGTGATCGCCATGCAAGGTGGGGGATCGACCGGGTTCGACGCCGGCCGCGCGGCTCAGAACATGATGCTGACCGCCTGGAACGACCACGTCGGCTCTTGTCCCAACGGCATCCCAGATCCCGACGCGGTCGCCGAACTGCTCGACCTGGGCGAGGGTGAGCATCCCACGATCGTGCTGACCTTCGGCTATCCGGCTCGCAGCCGCGATCCGCAGCGCCACGAGGCGGTCGAGTGGATCGAGCGGGCCGACCGCAAGCCGTTCGACGAGGTCGTACAGCGGCTCTAGCCTCGCACCGGACCATGCGGTTCGTACTCACCCGCGATCCCGAGGAGTTCGCTACTCGCACCAAGCGGCTCCTCGAGGCCAGCCTCGAGTGCAACGTCCTCGCCACCGTGCTCTTGAACGTGATCCAGGGGGCTCACCGGGACCCTGCGCCGTTCTTCGCCATCGGCCTCGACCCGGCTGACGAGGTGACGTTCGCCGCGATGCGCACGCCGCCGTGGCCGCTGCTCACGAGCCCGCTCGACGACGGCGACGACGACGCCGACTCGCTCGTGGAGCAGTGGCTCCAAGACGATCCGGACGTCTCAGCCGTGAGTGGCGTGCCCGCAACGGCGAGGGCGATCGCGGCCGCCTGGGAACGACGCGCGGGCGGCGCCACCCGCTGCACGATGAGCGAGGCCATGCACGTACTCGACCACGTCGACGATCCGCCGCGCCCCGCCGCCGGGACGCTGCGCCTGCCGAAACCAGACGAGCGCGACCTCCTGGTCAGCTGGATGGAGGAGTTCACCGCCGAGGCGGGCCTGATCGGCGTCGCCCAGGCCGGCGCGATCGTCGACGCTCGTTTGCGCCAGGAGGGCCTGCTGGTGTGGGACGACGAGCAGCCGGTGTCGCTGATCGGGCTGAACCCCCCGGTGGCCGGCGTGGTGCGGATCGGCCCGGTATACACGCCGCCGCAGCTACGACGCCGCGGCTATGCCGGCAGCGCGGTGGCCGCCGCCAGCCGGCGGGCCCTCGACCGTGGCGCCGCCCGCTGCATGCTGTTCACCGACCTGGCCAACCCGACCTCGAACAAGATCTACGCCGAGGTGGGGTACCGGCGCTGCGGCGCGTGGGAAGAGATCGCGCTCGAACGGGATTAGCGGCGCGCCCCGAGCGCCCGACCCCGCACATCCCGCACCGCAGTGCCCCGAGGAATCAGGCCTGCGCCGGCGGCGGCCGGTCGATCGCGCGCAGCGCGTCCGACACCGTCACCGCGATCTCCCCCGGCCGCTCGGCGCCGGACAGGCGCAGCGTGTCGTGGACGGGCGACTCGGCCGGGATCACCAGGATGAGCCTCTGCCCCCGCGCCTGGAGGCTCGAGCGCATGCCGAAGATCACGTAGATGCCCGCGCTGTCCACGTAGTCCAACCCGGACAGATCGAGCACGACGCCCTGCGACTCGTTCGGGGTGGCCCCGATCACAGTCGCCCCCATCTCCTCCGCATTGGACATGTCGACCTCACCGGTCACGCGTGCGACCAGCGCGTTCGGCGCGAGGGTGATCTGGACGTCAGCCAAGGTCATTTGTGCCGGAGGCGCCGTCGCAGCACAACCTCCGTCCCGGTCTCCGTGCGGTCAATCTGAACGTCGTCCATCGCGGCCACCATTATCGACAGGCCGCGACCCCGGTTCGTGCCCCGCGGGGGGCGCCACCGGCCGGTGTCGCGGATCGCGACCGTGACCTCTCCGTTGTTGCCAGACGCGTCCAACTCAAAACTGGCCGGCGACGGCGCGTACGCGTGCTCGATCGCGTTCGCGCACGCTTCGCTGACCGCGATCGTAACCTCGGCCACGTCCCCCTCGGCCGCGCCCCGCTCGACCAGCCAGCGGCGCAGCATGCGCCGCACGTGCGCCAGCGTCTTCGGCTCGGCCGGCAGGACCAGATGGAGCTCGGCCGGAACCACGGTGTTCTGGAGCGCCACGATCGCCACGTCGTCCCGCAGGCCGTCGTGAGGGACGAGCGCGGATACGGCCAACGCGCACGCCTGCTCCGGCGCCCGCGCGTCGCGCACCGCCTCGACCAGCGCATCGATGCCCAGGTTCAGCGGCACCCCGCGTCGCTCGACCAGGCCATCGGTGTACAGGAACAACATCTCGCCGCTCCCGAGGTCGAGCTCGTGCTCCGGACAGCGGCCGTACGGGAAGGCGCCCAGCGGCGGCGCCGGCGTGACGTCGAGCATACGCGTGTCCGAGCCGGCGATGACGATCGGGGGCAGATGGCCGGCGGTGGCGTAACAGATCTTCGACGAGTAGGTGTCGAACACCGCGTAGGCGGCCGTCGCCATCGCGGGCTCGTTCAGCGACTGCACGAACCGGTCGACCAGCTCGAGCGTCCGGCCGGGGCCGTGGCTCTCGATCGCGTAGGCATGCAGCGCGGTCCGCAGGCGGCCCATCAGGGCGGCGGCCGCGATTCCGTGGCCGACGACGTCTCCGATCACCACGCCGACCTTCCCCCGCGGCAGCTCCATCACGTCGTACCAGTCGCCCCCGACCTCTTCGCGCGCCGGAAGGTACCGCGCGGCAACGCCGACGCCGGTCACGTCGATCAGGCGCTTGGGCAGGAGGCTCCTCTGGAGGACCGTCGAGACGTTGTGCTCGTGCTCGAGCTCGGCCAGCAGCTGCGCCCGCTCGATCGCCGGCCCCGCTCGGGCCGCGGCCATCTGGAGCACCGCGAGGTCGTTCTGCCCGAACGTCCTCGGCGTCAGCGAGCCGACGTGCATCACGCCGATCAGGCTTCCCTCGACGATCAGGGGGATGCCGAGCAGCGAGCAGATCCCCTTCTCGCGCAGGATCGGGTTGAGGATGTCGGCGTGATCGACGTCGGCGACGAGAATCGCCACGCGCTCGCCGGCGATGCGCCCCGCGAAGCCCCGGCCGATCGGGATCCGGACGCCCTGCTCGACCTCCTCCTCGATTCCCTTGGCTGCCCGCGCCACCAGCTCGTTCGCCTCCTCGTCGTAGAGCAGGACCGCCACCGTGTCGACGTCGAGCGCCTCCTGGACCCGGACCAGCAGCTCGTCGAGCAGCTGATCGAGCGGCAGCTCGGACAGGGCCGGATCGGTGAACCGGTAGGAGGTGCGGACCTGCTCGGACGGCTGAGAAATCGGCGCCGCGGGGCCCAGCGCGACCTGTCCGACGCCGAGCCGGGCGTGTGAAAGTTGCTCAAAGGGCGACTCGGCCACGCCGAAAGTGTGACTGACGACGCCCTGGGAGGCGGCACGAGGACTGTTAGCGACTTTCCTAGAGCCGCAGAACCGTGCCCGACGGGAGCACGAGAACGGATCCGCGCGCCGAGTTCAGCATGGTACGGCTGGCTCCGCTCAACGTGATCCGGCGGGTGGACGCGGTCGGCTGCGATCCGACCACGATCAGGTCGATGCTCGGCGGGCCCAGGTCCACGAGCTTGGCCCCGAGCTTCGCGGCCAGGGCCTGGGCGCTCTCCAAAGCGGCGGTGTCGCCATCGGCCGATACCACGCCGATCGACTCGATACCGGCGTCCACCCGGGTGCGCAACCCGGCCGCCGCCACCGCGATCGCCACCGTGCCTCCTTCAAGTAAGCGCTGAGCGCTCGTGCCCGGCTCGGCGTGGCCGGGCGGCGTGCGGTAGTCCGAGCCGAACACGATGACCGAGGCCCCCTCGGCCTCGGCCAGCTGTTCGAGCCCCTCGCCGGTCGAGCCGCTGAACACGACGTGCCGGGGGATGCTCGGATCGCCCAGCCAGGCGACGCCCGACTCGAGCCGGCGCTCCGCGTCGTGCTGGGCGAGCTCCTCACGACGCGGAGAGAACTCCCGTGAGTGGCGGATGTAGGCCAGCGCGAGCGTGGCGCCCGTGCCGGCCAGGAGCTTTCCGAGGGCCAGCGCGTCGTCATCGTTCGCCGTGCCGTCGTAGGAGACGATCAGATCCGCGCTCACGAACGCAATCCTGGGCCAGCGCACCACCCGGCGCATTGGCCATTCGGACAAGGATCCGCGGCGCCGCATGTCCACACGGCGCCACGGAGCCCTGGAGGTCTAGTCCACGGCGGATCGGTCAGCCGCGGCGGATCGGTCAGCCGCGACGGTCCGATCTTCCGCGGCGGCCCGGTCCTCCGCGACGGTCCGGTCTTCCACGGCGGTCCGGTCTTCCACGGCGGTCCGGTCTTCGACAGCGGTCCGGTCTTCCGCGACCGGCCGGTCGGCTGCGGTGGCCGCCGCCCGGCGCCCCCCGAACAGGCCGAACCGCCGGCGCGGCCGGCCCGTCTCCATGGCCGCGGCGTCCGCCGCGACCACGCCCGTCTCGTCAACCACGCGCGGACGCGAGAAGTAGCGTCCCATCGCGAACGCGGCCAAGCCGACGATCACCACGCCCAGACCGACGAAGTAGCCCAGCCATTCGAGCATCTGCCGGGTGTAGCCGCCCATCGGGGTGCCGATCGCGTAGATCGTGTGGTGCCAGAGCAGACTCACGACCGGACCAATCGCGAACCAGGCGCCGGCTGCCAGCGCCACCCAGGCGGCGATGAGGCCGCCGATGCGGGTCGAGGCGCTCATCAGCATCAGGCCGCCGATCACGGCCACCGCGCCGGGCAAGATGTCGAGCCAGAAGCGCTGCGAGGTGAAGTGCCAGCTCTGGAACCCACCGAACGCGTAGTGGAAGTAGGGCCCGATGAACGGGATGAGGCCGCCCCAGACTCCGAGGACGACGATGAGCAACCCGCTCAGCGCGCCGGTGGTGCGAGGGAGCCGGAGCGCCTCCGTGCGTCGGGCAGGGGCAGTGCGTGGGGGTGTGCCTGTTGCAGTAGCCATACGGCTTGGCTACCCGTGGCGCGATGCGACCAACCCTTTGTGACGGCCGCGTCATCCGTGCAAACGGCCGGATTCTGGGGCGAAACCCGGGTCGCCTCCCCACATCCACCCGGACCTCGCCGAGGCCGCGCTCCGCATGATGGAGGAGAACATGCGGGCGAAGGTCACCGACTCGGTCGAGCAGACGCTACGGGCCGCCCCGGCCTGACATCCCGGGGCCGGGCCGCCCCACAGCCGGCCGCCCCCACAGCCGGGCGCCGTCGCTAGCCGAATACCGCCGCTGGTTATGATCGGGACCATGCCCGATCGCCTGCACTTCACCGACTCCGACGAGGCCAACGAGCTGATCGCCACCGACCCGATGGCGCTCCTGATCGGCTTTGCCCTCGACCAGCAGGTCTCCGTCCAGAAGGCCTTCTCCGGCCCGCTGGCGATCCGCGAGCGGCTCGGCACGCTCGACCCCTCCGTCCTGGCCGACACCGATCTCGAGCCCGTGTTCCGCGAGCGGCCGGCCATCCACCGCTTCCCCGGCTCGATGGCACGGCGCGTCCAGGACCTGGCCGCCCACATCCGCGACCACTACGACGGCGACGCCGGGCGCGTCTGGACCGACGCCGCCGACTCCGCCGCCCTGCGAGCCAACCTGGCGGCGCTCCCCGGCTTCGGCGAGATGAAGATCAAGGCCCTCGGCGCCGTCCTGGCCAAGCGCTTTGGCGTGCCTGCGGCTCAGGACCTGGTGCCGGGCCACCCCACCCTGGGCGACGTCGACTCGGCCCAGGCGCTGGCCGACTACCAGGCGGCCAAGCGCGTGCACAAGGCCGAGTGGACGAAGATGAAGGCCGGCTCCGCCGCCTGAGGGGCACCGAGCGGCGTGGCCCGCCTGGTCGGCATCAACCACATCGCGCTCGAAGTGGGCGACCTGGACGACGCCCTGGCCTGGTACGGCCGCGTCTTCGAGTTCGAGTTGCGCGGCCGCCACGGCGCCCGGATGGCCTTCATCGACATGGGTGACCAGTTCATCGCCCTCTCGGCCGGCCGCTCCCAGCCGCCCGACGAGTCCCGCCACTTCGGCCTCGTGGTCGATGACAAGGAAGCGGTCAGAAGCGCGCTCCAGGATGCCGGGGTCGCCGTTCGCCCCTCCGGCTCGCTCGACTTCCACGATCCGTGGGGCAACCACGTGCAGGTCGTCGACTACCGCGACATCCAGTTCTCGAAGACCCCGGCTGTCCTGCGCGCTATGCGCTTGGACCCCTTAACCAAGACCGACGCCGCGCAGCAGGAGATCCGCGAGCGCGGCCTGAGCGACTAGCTATCGGCCGGTCCAGGCGACGCTGAGCCCGTCGCGCCGCCCGAAGCGCTCCAGGTGCGAGCCGATGACGCGCTCCATGCGCTCGTGGCTTTCCTCGTCGGGCGCGCTCACCGCGAGAACCAGCAAGCCACCCGAGGCGTTCAACTCACAGCGACCGAACTCGAACTGGATATAGCCGGTGTCCTCGCCGAACGAGGCGTCGACCTTGTGGCCGAAGTGCTTGCACAGCTGTCGCATGTACGGCACCGGCTTGTCGGTGGCCACCTCGGCGCGCGAACTGATCTCTGCCACGTCCAGAAGACTACGCGGCCGGGACGGCATCGGGCGACTGGGGGTGGGGCGGGAAGGCGAGATTGACCGCCAGCGCGGACGGTCCGCAGACCGCGATCACCACCGCCATCGGGATCGCGTCGTGTGGACCGCCGAGCCCTACCAGCGGCGCGACGAGTGCGCCGGTGCCGAACTGAGCCATTCCCAGCAGCGCCGACGCGCTCCCCAGCGCTCCCTCCTGGTCGGCGAGCGACACGGCGGTGGCGTTCGGGAAGACCAGCCCGTTGGCGGCCAGGATCAAGAACAGGAAGACCAGGAGCGCCGCCAGGCCGGCGTGCGACAGCGTGACGACGAGCGTGCCGGCCGATGCGAGCGCGACGCCGGACACCCCCCACCGCAGCAGCGTCGGGGCGCCAACCCGGCCGACGATGTGGCCGCTCAGCTGGGAGACGGCGATCAGACCAGCCGAGTTCACGGCGAAGACGAGGCTGAACGCCTGGGGCGAGATCCCGTAGACGTCCTCGAGCACGAACGACGAGCCCGCGATGTAGGCGAACATGGCCCCGAACGAAAGCGCGAACGAGGTAGCGGTCGGCGCGAAGCTCCGGTCCGAGAGCAGCCTGCCGAAGGTGCGCACGGTGGCTCGCAGGCCGCCCCCATGCCGTCGCTCGGGCGGGAGCGTCTCAGGAAGCCAGAGCAGGGTGGCGAGCAGGAGCGGGACCCCGATGGCGGCCAGCAGGACGAAGATCCCGCGCCACGAGGTGACCGCCAGCGCCTGTCCACCGACCAGCGGGGCCAGCACCGGCGCAACCCCGGTCACCGCCATCAGCAGCGCGAACACCCGCGCCGCCGCGTTTCCGCTGAACAGGTCTCGCACGACCGCTCGGGCGATCACCACGCCGGCGCCGCCGAGCATTCCCTGGATGAACCGCAGCACGATCAGGCTCCAGATCGACGGCGCCGCCGCACACGCCAGCGAGGCCGCCACGTAGCCGGCCAGCCCGACCAGCAACGGCCGTCGCCGGCCCAGCGAGTCGCTGAGCGGGCCCGTGCACAGCTGGCCGGCGGCGATGCCGAGCATGCAGCCGGTCAGCGTGAGCTGCCCGGTCGACGCCGAGGCGCCGAGATCTCGGGTCAGCGCGGGCAGTCCCGGCAGGTACATGTCCATCGAGAGCGGCCCGAATGCGGACAGGGCGCCCAGGAGCACGATCAGGCCTGCTCCGCGCGACACGGCGGGTCCCGACGCCGGCGCGCTGGGTCGCTGTCTGGTCTCGTCCCGAAGCACCACGGCCGCGGACGCTACGCCTTTGCTAGGTTGCGCCGCCGTGGCCCGACTCGGACGTTCAGAGCTCGACGTGTTCGGACTCTGCCTGGGCGGCAACGTGTTCGGCTGGACTGCCGACCAGGCCCAGTCGTTCGAGGTGCTCGACGCCTACGCGGCGGCCGGCGGCAACTTCATCGACAGCTCCGACTCCTACTCGGCGTTCGCCCCCGGCAACCAGGGCGGCGAATCCGAGACCGTCCTCGGCAACTGGTTCGCCGCCCGCGGGAACCGCTCGGAGCTCGTGCTCGCGACCAAGGTCGGCCGCAAGCCCGGCCGCCAGGGACTGACGCGATCCAACATCCGCACCGCGGTGGCCGAGTCGCTCGAGCGGCTCCAGACCGACTACATCGACCTGTACTACGCCCACGCCGACGACCCTGACACCCCGCTCGAGGAGACGCTCAGCGCCTTCGACGAGCTCGTCGAGGAGGGCAGGGTCAAGTCCATCGCCGCCTCGAACTACAGCGCGCCGCGGCTGGCCGAGGCGCTCGAGATCTCAGACCGCGAGGGGCTCGCCCGCTACGTCGCCCTCCAGCCGCACTACAGCCTGGTCGAGCGCCACCACTACGAGGGCGAGCTGGCCGAGCTGTGCGTGCGCGAGGGGCTGGCCTGCGTGCCCTACTGGGCCCTGGCCCGCGGCTTCCTGACCGGCAAGTACCGGCCCGGCGTGCAGGTCGACAGCCCGAGGGCCGGCGGCGCGGGCCAGTACCTCGAGGATCCGCGCGCGGTGGCCGTGCTGGACACGATCGACCGCGTGGCCGAGGCGCACGGAACCGCCGTCGCGGCGGTGGCGCTCGCCTGGGTACGGTCCCAGCCCGGCGTGGTCGCGCCGATCGCCAGCGCCCGCAACCCGCAGCAGCTGGCCGAGATCCTCCCCGGTGCCACGCTCGAACTGACCGACGAGGAGCTGCGCGAGCTCAGCGAGGTCAGCGCGCCGACGCCCGCGTCGTAGCGCCCGCCGGCGGAACCGCCGGAGGAACCGCCGGCAGCGCTAAGAGGCCGGAGCGGACGAGCGCTCGGCCACGAGCGGCCCGTACTGGCTCGGGCGGCGCGTGGTCAGGAACGGGAACAGCTCGAGCCAGTCGCGGCGCTGATCGAGGTCGAGGTCGGCCACGAGCACGGCCGGCCGGTCGCGCGGCGCCTGCACCAGCACCCGCCCGTATGGGTCGGAGATGAACGACGAGCCGTAGAAGCGCAGCGGCGGCTCGTCGCCGATCCGGTTGACCGCCACCATGAACGTCCCGTTGGCGATCCCGTTGGCGGTGATCACGCGCTCCCACAGCGGCTCGGTGTCGAAGCCGGGATGGTCGGGCTCCGACCCGATCGCCGTCGGATAGACGATCACCTCGGCCCCGCCCAGCGAGTACGCGCGGGCCAGCTCGGGGAACCACTGGTCCCAGCAGGTCGGAAACCCGAAGCGCCCGCCGGCCAGCTCCACCACCGGGTAGCCCGAGTCCCCGGGCCGGAAGTAGTGGTCCTCGTAGTAGCCGGCGGTGACCGGGATGTGCTGCTTGCGCGTCCGGGCCACCAACTCCCCGGACGGGGCGACGCAGATCGCGGTGTTGAACCCGAGCTCCGAATCGTCGCCGGCCCGCTCGTAGAGCGAAGCGTGGACATACGCGCCGGTCTCGGCGGCCAACGAAACGGCGAACGCCGTGGTCGGACCGTCGGGGATCTCCTCGGCCCGAGCCGCCTCGTCGGACAGCGCGTCGGCGGTCACCGCGAAGTACGGCGCGAGCGTCAGCTCCTGCAGGCACACCAGGCGAGCGCCTTGGCCGGCGGCCATTCGGACCCCCTCGGCGAGCGCACCACGGTGCTCGTCGGGATCGGGATGCCAGCGGTGCTGGACCAGGCCGATGCGCAATGGCGCGCGCTCGGGGGCCCGCACTCGCGCCGGCGAGTCGGGCGGCGTCAGCGCGGTGATCAGCTCGGGACGTTCCATCCGCGGCGAGTCTATGGCGCGGCCGGGACCTGTTGGGTGATGCAGTGCACGCCGCCCCCGCCCTCCGCGAGCATGCGCGCCGGCACGCCGACGACCTCCCGCCCGTCGAACACGGTGCCGAGCCGGCCCAGCACCTCGGCGTCGCGATCCGGATCGTCGCCGCACGTCGGCACCACGACGACGCCGTTGGCCACGTACAGGTTCACGTAGGGCACGACCCCCGGCGCGCCGCGCACCGTGGTCCGCGGCAGCACGCCCAGCTCGATCACCTCGATCCGCCGACCGCGCGCGTCCACGCTGTCGCGCAGCCGCTGCACGTTCTCGGCCATCCGCTCCTGATTCGGATCGGCCGGATCGTCGACGGTCTGGGCCAGCACCACGCCCGGGGCCACGAACTGGGCCACGTTGTCGACGTGGCCGTCGGTGTCGTGGTCCTCGAGCAGCCCGTGCGCGATCCACACGACCTGCTCGACCCCGAGGTAGGCGCGCAGCCGCTCCTCGATCTCGCCCCGCGCCAGCGAGGGATTGCGGCTGGGGTGAAGCAGGCACTGCTCGGTGGCGATCAGCGTGCCCTCGCCGTCCACCGAGATCGAGCCGCCCTCGAGCACCAGGTCGGCCGCGAGCCGCTCGATCCCGAGCCGGGGCAGCAGCGCCCGGTTCATCGCGTCGTCGCGGTCATAGGGAGTGAACTTCTCACCCCAGCCGTTGAAGCGGAAGTCCACCCCGGCCCGGCGGCCGTCGGGCGCGGTGACGACGATCGGCCCGCTGTCGCGCATCCAGGAGTCGTCGATCGGCAGCTCGATCGCAGCCACGCCCTCGCCGCACGCGTCGCGGACCTCCTGCGAGCACCCGTTCGGCGCGACCATCAGCACCGGCTCGAACGCGGCGACCGCGCGGGCCACCGCGGCGTACTCGGCCTTGGCCTCGGCCAGCCCGTCGCCCCACAGCTCGATGCGCGCCGGCCAGGCCATCAAGGTCCGCTCGTGCTTGGACCACTCGGCCGGCATCGCCAGCCCGAGGGCCGCTGCAGTCGCGTTCTCAGTCTTCGAAGAAGCGCTCATGCGGTCAGATTCTCCGCATCCGCTCGCGCGCGGTGGCCTGGAGCTTCTCACCCAGCGCGGGGCAGGCACGGATCAGCTCGCCGAGCCGGCCTGGGCCGAGCACGAGCAGCCGCAGGTCCGACACGGCCACCACCGTGGCCGTCCGCACGTAGCCGAAGCCCGAGCCCCAGTCGAGCGCCGCCACCTCGCCGAAGAAGTCCCCCCGGCCCAGGTGGCGCACGTACTCGTCGTCGATGTACACCTCGGCCTCGCCGTCGACGATCACATAGAAGTCGCGCGCGGCGTCCCAGCGCTCGACGACCGTCTCCCCGGCCGCCACTCGCACCTCGCGACTCCAGCGCGCCGCCCGCCCGACGTGCTCGGGCGGCAGGTCGGCGAACAGCGACACGCCGGCGAGGTCCTCCACCGAGAAACTCGTCCCGCCGCTCCAGCCGTCGGTCACCGAGGGCGCCCGGTCCTCGACCGACAGCGCGATCTGCGCCGAGGGGTCCGTCAGCGACGGCACCGGCGATGAGGCGAACCAGTCGATCGCCCGCGCCACGTCGGCCTCGGTCGTGGTGTGGTTGAGGATGCACAGCCGGATCGCGTAGCGCCCTTCGAGCGTGGTCGACGACACCAGGCCCAGGCCGCTCTGCTCGAAGCGCCCCACCAGCGCGGCGTTCAGTCGCGCCGAGCGCCACTCCTCCGCCACGCCGGCAAATCGGCGCCGGAAGCAGAGGATGCCGAGCTGAGCCGGCGAGAGCAGCTCGAGCTCGGGGCGCTCGGCGATCAGCTTCTCGGCCTGTAGCGCCAGGTCGAGCGATCGGTCGATCGCGGCCCGAAACGCGTCGACGCCGAAGTAGCTGAGCGACAGCCACAGCTTGATCGCCCGCGAGCCGCGCGTTAGCTGGAAGCCGAGGTCGGAGAAATTGACCTCGCCGGCGTGGGCCACGGCGTCCTTCAGGTAGTCGGGCACGACCTCGAACGCCTGGCGCAGCCGCTCTCCGTCGCGCACCAGAACGCAGCCGCACTCGAACGGCTGATACAGCCACTTGTGCGGATCGAGCGTGACCGAGTCGGCCTGCTCGATGCCGGCCAGCCAGCGCCGCCCGCGCTCGGTCAGCGCGGCGAACCCGCCGTAGGCCGCATCGACGTGCAGCCAGGCACCCGTCTCCCGGCAGATGGTGGCGATCTCGGGCAGGGGATCGATCGCGCCCGTGTTCGTCGATCCCGCGGCGGCGGCGACGAAGAACGGCACCCGGCCACGCCGGACGTCGGCGGCGATCGCTCCGCTCAGCGCGTCGAGCCGCATCCGATGACGACTGTCGCTCGGCAGCACGCGCAGCTGGCCGGGCTGCAGGCCGAGCGCCCGCGCGGCCCGCGCGATCGAGGAGTGCGCCTGGTCGGACACGTAGGCCACGCCCTGCTGGACGCCACCCGGCTCGCCACCCTGCATGTGGCGCGTCAGCGCCTCGCGGGCGCAGGCCAGCGCGGTCATGTTGGCCGCCGAGCCGCCGCTCACCAGGACGCCGGCCGCGCGCTCGGGGTAGCCGATCCACTGCTTGAACGCCTCGAGCACGAGCAGCTCGAGCCGGCTCGGACCGGCCGCCTCCATCCACGAGCCCGCGTAGATGTTCAGCGCGCTGGCGATGAAGTCGCCGAGGGCGGCGGGAAACGTGCCGCTGGCCGGGATGAACGCGAAGTAGCCGGGATGGTCGCAGCGGCTCATGTACGGGAACACGTCGTGCTCGAGCTCGCGCACCAGCGCCTCGAAGCTGCGCGGCTCCTCGGGCGGCGAGGGCAAGCGCTCGCGCATCTCGGCCGGCGACGCCCGCCGCAGCGCCGGCGTATCCCGCGTCCCGGAAAGCTGCTCGACCAGCATGTCGACCGTGCGATACCCGAGCGCCCGCATGGCCTCGGCGCTCAGGCCGAGCGGATCGGGAGGCTCAGACAACCGGAACCCTCGCTAGCCGCTCGGAGGCAACCCGGCGCGCCGCGCTCGTCGCCGAGGCGTGACTCGAGACCGCGCACAGGAACGACTCGCGGTCGAGCGCGTAGAGCAGGCAATCGTCCCGTGCGGTGACCGTCGCCGTGCGGGGGACGTCCTGGAGCAGCGCGATCTCGCCGAACACGTCGCCGGCACCGACCGGCGGATAGGCACCGCGCTCGCAGGTCACGTCGAGCCGGCCCTCGGCCACCACGTAGAAGCGGTCGCCGTACTCGCCCTCGCGGACCACCGTCTCGCCGGCGTGGACGTGGATCGCATCGACCCGGCGCGAGACGTTCTCGAGCGTAGCCAGGGACAGTGGCGCGAACATGTCCACCTCGCGCAGCATCTTGAACGTCCGCTCGGGGACCCGGATGTCGGCCTCGAGCAGCGCCAGCGGCCGCCAGCGGAAAGCGACCAGCAGCGGCAGGCACGCACCGACCACGGCCAGCGCCTCACGCAAGCCGACCAGGTTGACGACGACCGGCGCCAGCATCGCGCCCAGGCCGGTGGTGATCCAGTACGAGCTCTCCACCACCGCGAACGCCCGGCCGAGCAGGTCGTTCGACGGCAGCCGTTGCAGCAGCGACAGGCCGGCCACCTCGATCAGCGCGTAGCCGATGCCGAGCAGCACGAGCATCGGCACCGCCACCGCGGTCGTCTCGGCCAGCCCGATCAGCATCAGCGGGAGGCCGACCAGCAGCCCGCCGGCGGACAGCCCGGCGGCCAGCCGCCCGCGCCGGAGCAGGGTGAGCGCCGCGGCGCCCCCGGCCACGCCGCCGAAGCCCCAGCAGGCGTTGAGCCAGCCGACGCCGGCGCCGCCCAGGCCGAGCAGGTCGATCGCCACCAGCACGACCAGTACGTCGATCGCTCCCTCCACCAGCGTGGAGAACGCCAGTACGCCGACCACCAGGCTGAGCCGGTGGTCGTGCGCGACCTCCCGGACGCCCTCGAGCGCGTCCTCGATCGGCCGGAGCCGCTCCGCGCTCACCCGGAACTCCGGCACGGGGTCGCGCGGGATCAGCGCGATCGGGACCGTCGCCAGCGCGAACAGCCCGGCGGTGACCAGGAACGCCGTGGACATGCTCGTGGTGGCGATCAGCGCGCCGCTGAGCAGTGCGCCGGCCAGGAACGCGCCGTTGTCGACCGCGCTCCACACGGCGTTCGAGGCGGCCAGTTGCTGGGGCGTCTCGACCAGGCTGGGCAGCAGCGAGGCCTGCGCGGGCTTGTGCGCGGTGGCCACGATCGTGAACACCGCCGCCAGCGCCAGCACGACGGCCAGCGGCGCCGAGGCCGCCACCGCCAGCCCGATCGCGCCCAGCACCACCGCCCGCAGGGCGACGGCCCCGAGCAGCACGTCGCGCCGCGAATACCGGTCGGCCAGCACCCCGGTCAGCGGCGCGGCCAGCCCGGCGGGCACCATGCGAGTCAGCGCCGCGGCACCGACCGCCGTCGCGCCGCCGGCGTCGTACGCGTACACGGCCAGCGCGACGAAGAACACCCATCCGCCCACCGCCGACACCGCCCAGCCGATCTGCAGCCGGCGCAGCTGCGCCGTGGCGAGCGCACTCGCCAGTGAACGGTGAATCCCTGAGCCGGAGCGCCCCCTTTGCCCCATTTGCCGGCGAGTCTAACCCAGGCCACCCCGCGCGTCTAACCCCGCGCTCCAGCGCCCCGCATTACGGTGCATCAACCGGCGCGATCGGGGCGCGCCCGGTAACCCGTGGGCTGGTGAGCCGTGGCCTGGTGACTCGTGGGCTGGTGAGCCGTGGGCTGGTGAGCCTGGATCGCGGCGTCGAGCTCCGCGCCCTCCCCGCCATCGATCGCGTCGACTAAGCGTTGATGCACCTCGAGCAGTCCGTCACCGTCGAACTCCGCGAACTCGGCGCTGTCGACGCTCAGCTCGAGGAAGTCGATCAAGGAGATGTACATGTTGCGAAGAGGCGCGTTGCGGCACAGCTGCGCGATGCGGCGGTGCAGGGCCCAGTTGCACTTGAAGAAGGCGGCCGGATCGGACACCGCGCGCTCCATCTGCTTGACGATCCGGCGCATGTCGCGAACGTCGCTCGCCCGGTGGTAACGGGCGGCATGGCTGTCGATCAGCGGCTCGAGCGCATCACGTACTTCGAGGCATTCCTCGTAGGTCGTGCTTCCCGTCCTGAAGCCGAGCACGATGTGGCTGAAGGCCACGCGTACCGCGGGCCTCGACGCGAACACCCCGCCTCCGGGTCCGGGGCGCGCCTCGATCAGACCACGTGTCTCGAGCAGCCGCAAGGCCTCGTTCACGGTGGCCACCGCGACGCCAAAGCGCTTGCGCAGATCCTCCTTGGTCCCCAGCCGCTCGCCCGGATCACGTTCTTCGGCGATCTCGCGCTCGAGCTCGCGCGCCACCAGCTCAGCGCGCGACACGCGCGCGCCGAGGAGGCTGTCGCTCACCATCACTGCGCGCCTATTTCGACTTCGGGGGAAGCGACCGTGCGTAGTCGACACCGAGCGCGACCCACCGGGCGAGTTCATCGTCGCGCTGCACCGCGTCGGAGTCGACCCGGAGCCAGCCGTCCATCGCGCGTCCCCGCATCTCGAAGCGGTCCACGTTTGGCTGGCTGATCAGGGCGTCGGTCTCCTCGGGATCGCAGCGGAGGAGCAGACCGCCCCGCCCGCTCGCGCTGACCGACATGTTCCCGCCGATGAGGAACGCCAGTCCGCCGAACATCTTCTTCTCCACGACGTCATGATCCGTCGCGAGCAGTTCGCGGATTCGGTCGGCGAGCTCCTCGTCGTAGGCCACGCGTGGATTATCGCGATCTCGGAGGTGCGAGCGATGGCGACCGGTGGATGCCTATGCGGCGCGGTCCGCTACCAGGTCGACGGCCCGCACCGCGACGTTTTGATCTGCCACTGTGAAGAGTGCCGGCGCTCGCACGGACGCTCGAGGACTCCGCCGGGCTGCGGGTGGCCGCCCACTGGTACGTGTCCCAGGCCGGCGGCTACTACGAGTTGCCCGACGACGGCCTGCCTCGCCATGAGTACAGCGCCGAGAGCGAGCAGCCGCCGCAGCGCTGAGGCGCTCTATCGCGGCCGTGCCTGCCCGCTGTACTCGGGGTTGGGCAGCATGTTCGTCGCCATCGCCATGCGGTTGGTCAGGTTGTACATGGCGGCGAGCTCGGCGACGTCCCACGCCTCCTCGAGCGTGAGCCCCGCGTCGAGCAGCGTCTGGAGGTCATCGCGCGTGACCGCGCGCGGGTCCAGGGTGAGCTTCTCGGCATAGGCGCAGATCGCGGCCCGCCGGGGATCGAGCTCGGCCCGCCGCCAGTCGTAGGAGATCCGTTCGCCGAGCACCGGGTCGCCGAGCTCCTCGCGCAGCGCGGCGCCATGGGCCACCAGGCAGTACAGGCACCCGTTGGCCGAGCTGACCACCACCGCCACCATCTCCCGGTCGGCGGCGCCGAGTCCCTCGGTCGGCTCGTGCAGCTGGCGGAAGTGGGCGAACCAGGCGCTCAGCCGCTCGGGCCGGAAGGCGTAGACCCGGAACACGTTCGGTACGAAGCCGAGCCGCTCGCGCGCCTTGGCGAACAGCTTGCGCAGCCCGTCGGGCAGCTCGCGCTCGTCCGGCACCGGGAACCAAGAGCCGGTCTCGGCGGCGGGGTCTCTGCTCGTATGTGCGGTACCGGCCATGGCGGCATTGTCTCGCGTCCGGCCCGCGCCTTCGGTCCCGACGCTCGCGCCGTCAGGCCCGACGCCTGGTCTCGGCCGCGGGCCGTTCGTAGACGTCGAACCGATGACGCGCGGTCATGCCCACGCGCTCGTACACGTGTAGCCCTCGCGCGTTGTAGGAAGCGACGCCGAGCCGCGCCTCGCGCAACCCTGCGTCGGCGAACGCGGCGAACGCGCTCCGCAGCAGCGCGGTCCCGAGCCCGCGATCCTGGTAGCCGGGATGGACGGCCAGGATGTGAACCCATCCGACGCCCTCCTCGGGACGCCGGCCCGCGAGCAGGAAGCCGACGATCACCGCGTCCTCGGTCACCACCCGGCTGAGCCCGGCATCGAAGTCGTGCGCCTCGAGGTGCTCTTCGATGAACTCGGTCAGCGACTCGGGCACGTAGTCGGGAGTGGTGGCGAAGCTCGCAGCGTCGACGGCATGGATACCCACGACATCCTGCACCGCGTCGACGGGACGGAGGGCGAAGCCGGCCGGGGCATCGGGCACCGCGGGGACGTCTTCGAACGAGCGCACCATCCGCCAGTAGCTGCGGGCCCGCTCGTAGCCGGCGCGGGTAAGCAGCGCCCGTGCAGAGGCGTTCGAACCGGCCACCCATTGGCGATGCACGTCGCGTCCGCGCTCGCGGTCGCGCGTTTCGGTCCACTCGAGCAGGCGCGAGCCGATCCCGCGCCCCTCATCGCCGGGGGCGACCACCGCGAGGGTGCCGGGTCGCCGGATCGCTGCATAGGCGGCGATCCGGCCCCCGTCGATCTCGATCACACGCGCGCTCAGCTCCAGGTCGAGGTCGCTGCCCTGCCACTCGTCGAGCAGGTCCTCGAGCGTGTGGTCGGACTCGCCCAGGTCTGCGCAGTCGCGCGCCTCGAGCACAGCCAGCACCGCCGGCGCGTCAGCCGGAACGGGCGCGCGCAACCGCATCGACCGTCATGTCTACCAGCCGGCGAAGCCGGCCGGGCGAAAGTTGCTCAGGCCAGGAGGTGCAGCCCGGCCAACAGCTTCTTGCGGCCCTTCTGGTCGGTCGCGATCGCGGCGTTCACCTGCGACGCCGGTACCGGTCCGCCATGTGCGATCTGGATGTCCTTGCGAAGTGCGCCGTACGCCGAAGCGATCAGCGACAGGCCCTTGACGATGTCGGTCTTGCCCTTCCTGCCCCGGCCCGAGGACGCATGCTCTCTGGCCAGCTTCCTCTGGAGCGCGTGCAGGTCGCCCACCTCATGGTTCAGCGCGCGGACGAGCGGCTTGATCTTCCCCTTGGGGTAGCCGATCAACCCGTTCTTCACGGCGTTCTCGTCCTTGACGATCTTCGGAGCATAGGCGTTGAGCGTCGCCCGCAACGTGTTATCGCTCGCCTGGGCGACCCCGACTCCGCCGCCGAGGACCGCGCAGAGCGCTACCCCCGTCAGCACCGAACAACGACGAATTGCGTGTGGCACTTAACTCCTCCTATCGCTGGCGCGTGTCCTTGCGCGAGAGGCAATACCCCTCGCCGCTCTCGTCCTAACCGGCCAAGACAACGCAAGTTGCGCTGGCCCGAGCGCTAGTGCGCGGGCCCTCCGAACCGAGGCGGTGGTGAATGGTAGTTAGGTGGCGTGCTGGACAGCCGGATCGGGTTGCGCGTGAGCTCGACGCTCGTGCCGTCGCCCCGCTCGATCGTCACTGTCGGCTCCAGCCCGAGCCCACGCGCCAGGGCGAACGCCGCCGCGATGTCGTTGACCACACCGGCCGGAACGCCTGCCTCGGCGAGCAAGCCGGCCCATTCCCGCGCCGACCGGCCGGCCAGCCGCTCTTCGAGCGCGGTGCGCAAAGCGGCCCGGTTCTCCACCCGGTTGGCATTGCCGGCAAACCGGTCATCGGCGGCAAGCTCGGGGGCTTCCAGCACCTCGCAGAGAAGGCCGAACTGGCGATCGTTGCCCACGGCCAGTACCACCTCCCCGTCGGCGCAGCGCAGCGGCTCGTACGGAGCGACGCTCGGGTGCTGGTTGCCCATGCGTCGCGGGACCACGCCGCCCACCGTATAGGCGGAGCCTTGATTCACCAGGGCAGCCAGCAGCGCCGAGAGCAGGTCGACCTCGACCCGCTGACCCTGGCCGGTCTCCCGGCGGTACTCGAGCGCCGCCAGGATGCCAACCGTGGCGAACAGACCGGCCAGCACGTCCACCAGCGCTACCCCTACCTTCTGCGGCTCGCCATCCGGCGGCCCGGTGATGCTCATCAGCCCACCGACCGCCTGGATCAGCAGGTCATAGCCCGGCAGGGTCGCGCCCTTCCCGCGCCCGAATCCGGTGATCGAGCAGTAGATCACGCTGGGGTTGATCGCGCGCACCGCGTGGTAGTCCAGGCCGAAGCGCTCCGTGACGCCGGGACGGAAGTTCTCGACCACCACGTCGGCCGCCCGGGCCAGCTCGAGCGCTCGTTCGAGATCGGCTCGATCGCTGAGATCGAGAACCACGCTCTGCTTGTTGCGGTTGACCGCCTGAAAGTACGTGGCGTCGCCGGCGGGGTCGTACGGCGGGCCCCAGTGGCGGGTTTCGTCGCCGCCCGGCGGCTCGATCTTGGTGACCACGGCACCCAGGTCGGCCAGCATCATCGTCGCGAACGGGCCGGCCAGCACGCGCGAGAAGTCGAGGATCTTGAGCTTCGCCAGGGCAGACGCCATCGGACCGGCACATTCTCGCCTCCCGCCGCCGGGCCCGCGGATAGCCTCCGCCCATGAAGCGGCTGGGTCGCCCCCTGTTGGTGCTCGGCGCCGTGCTCGCTGCCGCTGCCCTGGCCGACGCCGCCGCGGTCGCCTCCGCGACGGCCGGCCGCGCCGCCACGACCGACAGCCGGGCCTCCGCTCCGATCAGCCAAGCGACGCCGAGCCTCCCGAGCGCCACCGTGGTCACGATCGGCCGCAACCCCCACGGCAACCCGATCCCACCCGGCTTCGTTGGCGTATCCCTCGAGTACAAGACCCTCCTGAGCGCCGAGCCGCCGGGGGTTACGGGGGCCAACCCGGTACTGGCGCAGCTGATCCGCAATCTGGCCCCCGGGCAGACGCCGATCGTCCGGATCGGCGGCGATAGCACGGACTGGACGTGGTGGCCGGTGCCCGGGATCCCGCGGCCGCACGGTGTGAGCTATGGCCTGTCGCCGGCCTGGATCGTCCGCGCGCGTGCCCTGGCCGCCTCGAGCGGCGCCCGTCTGATCCTGGGCATCAATCTCGAGACCGCCCGCCCGGCGATCGCCGCGGCGGAGGCGCGCCACCTGGTCGACGGGATCGGACGCGGTCGAATCGCGGCCCTCGAGATCGGCAACGAGCCCGAGCTCTACAACGCGCTGCCCTGGTATCACACGCGCGCCGGGCAGCCCGTCTTCGGGCGCCCGCCGAGCTACGGCCCCGCCGACTACGCCGCGGAATTCGGGCGGGTCGCCAGGGTGCTCCCGGCGGTGCCGTTGGCCGGACCGTCGACCGGCTCGAGTCCCTGGATCGCGACGCTCGGTCAGCTGATCGCCGCCGACCCGGCCCTGCGGATGGTCACCTTCCACGCCTACGCTCTCAATCCACTCGGAGACGCGTTTCGCGGTCACAACTGCTCGACGCCGCGCAGCGATCCCGCGCATCCGACGGTGGCCACACTGCTGGCTGGCTACGCCTCGCAGGGGTTGCTTCACGACGTGTCTCCCGCCGTCGCGCTCGCCCACAGCCACGGCCTCACCTTCCGCGTGGACGAGATGAACGCGGTCACTTGCGCCGGCACACGGGGCGTGAGCAACACCGCCGCCTCGGCGCTGTGGGTGCTCGACGCGCTGTTCGTGCTGGCCGACGCCGGCGTCGACGGGGTCAACATCCACACCTGGCGCGGGTCGGCGGGCAAGCTGTTCGACGTTCACCACCGTCACGGCCGCTGGGTGGGCTACGTGCGGCCCGAGTACTACGGCCTGCTGATGTTCGCGCGCGCGGTCGCGCCCGGGTCGCGGCTACTGCCGGTGCTCCAGGCCAACCCGGGACAGCTTCGCTCGTGGGCGGTGCTCGCCCCGCACCGCCGCCTCCGGGTGGTACTGATCAACGACAACCTGCGAGACGGTCGCTGGGTCATCGTCCGGCCCCCGGCTGCCCTGACCTCGGCGCCCCTGCGGGGAGCCGTGATCGAACGCCTCGACGCCCCCAGCGCCTACGCGCGGACGGGCATCACGCTGGCGGGACAGAGCTTCGAACCCCGCACCCATACCGGCCTGCCCGCCGGGCCGCCCCACCTGACCTTGTTGGCGCCGGTCGGCGGCGAATACATCGTGCGCCTACCGCCGGCCAGCGCCGCGTTGCTGACGCTGGCCGGCTGAAACGGCGGCGCGGCTAATCCTGGACGCCGCCGTGATGGCAGTTGCTCTGCTGCTGCGACTGCTGCTGGTCTGCTGCTGAGCCTGCTGCTTCTGAATGAAGCGCATGTGGTGATGGCCGTGGTGGTGCCGGAAGAAGCCCTTGTCGGCGAACTTCGCGTGCTCCGGCTGTGCCTGCGGGGTGGCCGCGCTGCTCGGCTGCTGGTTACACGCGAGGGCGGGCGCGGCGGCGCCCAGCGCGAGCACGGCGGCAACCGAAACGGTGCTGAGAGTGCGACGAATCATGTTCGTCCTTTCGTTGGGGGTCCAAGAACGCCGAGGCGCGGCGATGCACGAGCGATGCTCGCGCCACGCACGAACCGCGTCAGTTGGCGTCCTCTACGCCTAACCGGCGCTTCCGCCGGCTATCCGGCGACCCAAGAAAACGCAGAGCCTGGGCCGTGAAATGGCCCCGATCTGATCAACCAGGTTTTGGAGTGTTGCTGATCAGCCCGCGACGAGCTCGCGCTCGCCCTCGATGATCGTCTGGACGAGCTCGTCCAGGATCGCCTCGGCCCGCTCGTTGTCGATCTGGCAGGTGCCCGCGGCTTCGTGCCCGCCGCCGCCGTGGGCCAGCATCAGCCCGCCGATGTCCACGCGCGAGGAGCGGTCCAGGATCGACCGCCCCACCGCGAACACGGTGTTCTGCTGGCGCAGACCCCACAGCACGTGGATCGAGACCGTGCACTCGGGGTGTAGGGCGTAGACCAGGAAGCGGTTGGTGGGATGGATGATCTCCTCGTCGCGCAGGTCGAGGACCACGACCCGATCGTGCACGATCGAACAGCGCCGGATCTGCTCCACTGCCGCGTCGGCGTGCTCGCGGTATAGCGCCACACGCTCGGCGACGTCGGGCGAGGCCAGGATCTCCTCGATCGAGAAGTTCAGGCAGCTGTCGATCAGCTGCATCATCAGCTGGTAGTTGGAGATCCGGAAATCCCGGAATCGGCCGAGTCCGGTGCGCGGATCCATCAGGAAGCTCAGGAGGATCCAGCCCTGCGGGTCGAGGATGTCCTCGATGGTCAGCTGCGCAGCGTCGGCGCGGTCGACCGCGTCCATCATCTCGAGGCTGACATTGGCGAACGTCGTCTCCCCACCGAAGTAGTCGTAGACGACTCGCGCGGCCGATGCCGCGTCCGGAGTCATAACACGGTTGTCCCGCTCCCCCGCGACGCGCTGCTGCTCCGAGGAGTGGTGGTCGAACGACAGCGCCACCTCCGAGCGGTAGGGCAGGTTCGTGGTGATGTCGTGCGCGGTCAGCTCGACCTTGCCGTCCTGAACGTCCTTCGGATGAACGAACAGGATGTCGTGCAGGAGGCCCATCTGCATGAGAAGAGCGGCGCAGACGAGGCCGTCGAAGTCGCTGCGGGTGACAAGACGGTAGGTGCGGTTCAGTGGGAGCTCGGGAGTCGGCATGCACCCTTGGTCGTCGTTTCCGCGCCGAAGCTTGAGAGCAACTCCTGCCGGCGGACGAGGAAACAGCTCGGCTATGCCAGGGCGCGGGCGAGCGCGGTGACGACCGCGGCTCCGAACACGGCGACGACCACCGGCGCGCGGCGGGCCAGGGCCAGGACGGCAAAGGCAACCCCGAGTGCGCGAGCGTCGAGCGTGAGCGAGCGGCCGTTGCCGAACGTCTCGACCACGAGCAGCGCGGCCAGCAGCGCCGAGGCGAGCAGTTCGATGATGCCCATCGCGACGGCGGGCAGCGTCCGCCCGCCCAGGAGCAGCGGACCGAGGAGCTTCAACACCGCTGTTGCGACCGCCAACGAGACGATCAGCAGCCACACCGCGGTCACGGCCGCGTCCTCGCCGCCAGGATGGCCGCGGCGGCGGCGGCCAGGATGGGCAGCCCGGGCGGCGCGAGCGGGGTCAGGACGAGCGCGATCCCCGCGCCGCCGGCGGCCGCGATTCGCTTGCGACGCCCCCGCGCCTCTTCGAAGAGCAGCGCCACGAAGAAGGCCGGGAACAGGGCGTCCAGTCCGAGTGCCCGCGGATCGCCCAGCGCATGACCGAGCAGTACTCCGATGATCGTGCCGAGCACCCAGCCCGGGTACTGCGGGACCGTGACCCCCACCATGTACCAGGGATCGAACTTGCCGTCTCCGGTGCTCGCCGCCGCCCACGAGGCGTCGACGATCGTCATGGCAAAGGCGGCGCGCGAGCGCGCTCGGCCCTTCAGGGACGGGGCGAGGGCGAGGCCCATGGCCAGATAGCGCGCGTTGAGCAGGATCCCGGCGGCGATTGCCGCGCCGGTCCCCCCGCCCGCGGCCAGGATCGCCAGCGACCCCAGCTGCGCCGAGCCGGAGAACACGATGATCGACATCACGACCGGCGGCCACGTCCCCATGATCGGGCGGGCCAGCACCCCGAACGAGATCGCGATCGCGAAAACCGCGATGCCGAACGGCACACCGCGCCGGATCCCGGCTTTCAGCCGTGCCCGTTCGGACTCTGTGCGATCGGGCGGGGAGGTGACGGTCACGGGCGCGGGGGCCAAGCCTAATCCATTGGCCCACCCGGCCCGGCGTCCTCACTCGCGGTCGGGCACCCTATCGGTGGACACGTGTCGGTAGTCCCGGCGTTCTGGTCAAGGGTGCCGGGAGATGCCCCGAAACCCAGGGCGTGAGTCAGATCCGCCCACGACTACCGGTCGTCGGAGTCTTGGCCCGCGCCGGGGTGATCCCGGCGGTGCTTCTGGCCGTGTCGGGGATGCACATGGTGATGTTCAGCGCCGGCGTCCACATGGCCGTGGTGGGGGCTGCCGGAACCCTCGCGATGACGTCTTCGGTGGCGATGTCGGTCATCGCGGCCCGGCGCAACGACGGTCGGGCGGTATGGATCGGCATGGCCTTTTCGGTCATCGCCGCGGTGCTGGTCATTCACGGGCTCGCCACTCCCGGCATCATCCTGCCGGCCAACGGACTGGTGCAGGTCGCCGGCGTTCTCAACCTCCCGGTCTGCGGCGTGATCCTGGCCGCGTCGGGACTGCCCGTGCTGCGCCGCCCGCAGCGGGCCAGGACGTTGCTCGGAGTCCAGTTCGCCGTGGTCGGCGCGGTGTGCATCGCCGGCGTGGCCGCCTTCCTGGACGCGGGCGCGATTCCGGTGATTCCGCAACCCTCGACGGTCGCTTCCAACCTCATCTTCCTCGCCGGCGCCACACCACTCGTGCTGCTCGCCTGGCGCGCTGCCCGGACATACCTGCTGACGCGCCGCGTCTCGGATCTGATCGTGACCGAAGGCGTCGTGTGGCTGATCGCCGCCCAGTACGGGCTGCTCACGTTCACGATGGCCGACGGCGCCTGGTGGATGGCCCACCTTCTCGAGTTCACCGGTATCGGCATGGTCGGCATTCCGGCCGCGCTTGACCTTCGACACGCCGTCGCCTCTCGCCCGCTCGTCGGCGATCTCCGTGCCGTCGATCTCGTGGAGCACGAAGAGGCATTTCTTGGCGGCCGCGTCCGGGCCATTCTGGTCCGGCTGGGAGAGAAGGATCGCTCGACCGAGGGCCACACTCGCCGGGTCGCCACCCTGGCCGTCGCGATCGGAGAGCGTCTCGGCCTTCCGGAAAGCCGCCTTCGACAGCTGGCCCTCGGCGGCCTGCTGCACGATGTCGGCAAGCTGTCGGTGCCCAACGCGATCCTCAACAAGCCCGGCCGGCTGACCGACGAGGAGTTCGCCGAGATCCGGCGGCACCCCGAGGCGGGACGCGAGCTCCTGAACGAGCTCGGTGGCTTCCCGCCCCTCGTGCTCGACCTGGTCGAGAGCCATCACGAGCGCCTCGACGGCCAGGGCTATCCCAACGGCGTCCTCGCCGGCGAGCTCGACCTTGCCGTCCGCATCCTGACCGTGGCCGACGTCTACGACGCACTGACCGCCGACCGCGTCTACCGAGAGGCCTGGCCCGCCGAGCGCGCACTCGCGCTGCTCGACGACCAGACCGGCAGCGCCTTCGACCCCGCTTGCGTGTCGGCCCTGCGCGAGATCCTGCCGCTCGAGCAACCCGAGCGCCGTACCGCCGCTCCGGTCCTCGAGCACGACCAGGCGATGCTTCGAGGCCTCCCGACGCCCGCCTACGGTCACGCCGCCACGTAGGCGATCGGCGCGGTGGCGCCGGTTACCCCACGCCACCGTCAGTCGGCGCCACCAGCGCGGAGCGACGTCGGCGCCAGGCGCGGACGACGTAGCCGATCAGCGGAAGTATCAGGAACATCTATTGCCTCCTACGACTCGGTTGCGGGGACCGTGCCAAGGTACGGATTGGGCGGCTGGCCGTCATCGGCTCCCGGGTCGATCCTCGTCTCCACCCACGGGTGCAGTCGCGCGCGATCGGAGTGCCAACGCGCGAAGCAGCGCAGGTATTCATGCCCGCGGCGCTCCTGCCACGCGTTCACTCCGCCGTTGGCTCGTCAGCCCGAAGCGGAAGCGAGCGACCAGGTGCTGCTCTACGTCTGTGCGTGCGCATTCGAGCAGGGACTGTTCGCGCACAGCGGGATGACCGAGGACGAGATCGACGAGTACTTCGCCGAGATCCACCGCTTCTACGCCGCTCTCCCCGCCGGGCGCTTTCCGGTCCTCGCGTCGATCGGCGAGGAGAACGCCGCCCATGACGGCGAGGCGCGCTACAGGTTCGGGCTGGAGGTGCTGCTCGCCGGCCTCGAGGCGGTCGACCGCCGCTCCGCCGCTACCCGATCTCGCCCGGGAGATTCGCGAGGACGGACAGCTCCCGGATCGTGAAGAGGTGGGCGGCCGGCTTGGGCGACGGCGGCCCGCCCGGACCGGTGGGGTAGACGTAGCGCCAGAACGGGCCGGTGCGATTGCCCGCCTGACTGATCGTGTTCCACCACTCCTCCGACTGCACCCCGTAGGAGGATTGCCTCGCCCACGCATAGGAGTAGTGGTGGGCGGTCATCGCCTTGACGAAGCCGCAGCTGTCGAACACCGGCGCGTCCAGCGAGGCCAGGAACTCGGCCGCCATCGCGTGGACGAAGCGGTTCATCGCCGGATTCCGCAGCCGGAGCGCCGACCAGGCGGTCGCGAGGGTCGCCAGCTGCGGCGCAACCGGCTGCACCTCGGCCTGGTAGGTCTGCATCAGGGTCGCGCGGTTCCAGAGCATGTCGAGCTTCCCCCCTCGCTGCCTCGGGTGGCGGCTCAGCCACTTCTGGTACGGCGCCTGACAGACGCCGATCATCTTTCCGACGCGCCTCCCGGCGTCCCGCGACTGTGCCCTCTGCGCGGGGGTCGTCGAGCGCTCGTACTGACAACTTCACCGCCGCTTCTCCGACTTCGCCAGGCAGCGCCGCAGTGCACTCGTACCGTTGCTGAGTACCGGCTCGCCGTGTGAGACGAGCACTCGGTCGATCGGCAGCTCGAGCAGCGGCTCGAGCAGCGCTCGCAGCCCTTCCTGATCGACCTTGACCCAGTACAACCATGACTCTGGGCAGAGTCGCAGGCCTCCGCCTTCAGCCCCCAGGATCCGATCGCCAGGCACGAGTGTCCGAACGTCTGGTAACCAGAACATGGTCTCGGCAGCTCCTCGCAGGACGATGGGCTCGACCCCCGCCGGGAGATCGCGTTTGGCCCGGGAGGTCGAGGCTCCGTAACGTTGTGACACCTCCTCGCGGCTGCGACGATGCGGTGCGAGAGTCGTCAGTACAAAGACCCGCCGGCCCGCGACGCGCTGATCGGCCCACTTCCAGAATGACTCCTCATCGGGTGGGATGAGCGGATCGATGAAGACGGCCGCGTCCGGGCGCTCGTACAGCACGCACCCCACGAACTGCCCCCAGTCGTCAGGACTGTCTGGCTCGGCGTCCGGCGCCCACGCGGAGTGCGGAGCCGTCCAACGCCACAGCCCAGGCACGATCCGAGCAGCCGCGATGCTTGTTGCGGTGGATTTCTCAGTCAACCAGCAGCACGACCTTTCCGCGCGCGTGACCCGCCTCACCGACGCGGTGTGCCTCCGCGATGTCGGCCAGCGGGAATGTCTGTACGACCGGGAGCGTGAACCGGCCGGACTCGATCAGGTCGCCGACCTGAGCCAACGCGTAGATCGCGCGGCCCGCGTCACCCCGGCTGAACCGCACGCCGTACTGTTGCGCGCCGGCGAGGTCGGCGATCGTGATGACGTGCTGCGGATCGCCCACGAGTTCGATCAGCTCAGGCAGGACGCCGCTGCCGGCGACATCCAGCGCCAGGTCGACGCCACCGGGAGCCAGCGCACGGGCCCGTTCGACCATACCGTCACCATAGGCGACGGGCTCGGCGCCGAGCGAGCGCAGGAAATCATGTTTGGCCGGACTGCCCGTGCCGATTACACGCGCGCCGCGTGCTACAGCGAGCTGCACCGTCGCGCTGCCGACGCTTCCAGATGCGCCGTTGATCAGCACCGTGCTGCCGCCCTTGACGCCGAGCTGATCAAGCGCACGCGCGGCTGTCTCGACGGCCGACGGCAGCGCGGCAGCACCAGCGAAGTCAATCGACGGGGGGATGGGCGCGTAATCAGACAGCACGGCCAGCTCTGCCTGTGCGGCACCGTCACGACAGAACCCGAACACGAGGTCACCGATAGCGACGTCCGCGACTCCCTCACCGAGCTCATCGACGATGCCGGCCGCTTCATAGCCCATGGTCTGAGGCAGCTCCTCGTCCATCAGGCCTTGGCGCTTCTCCCAGTCGCTGGCATTGACGCCGGCGGCGCGCGCCGCGATCCGAACCTGATCCGGACCTGGGTGGGGATCCGGAAGATCCGCGATCTCGAGCACCTCCGGACCCCCAAACCGAGTGAATAGAGCTGCCTTCAAACATCGCTCCGTTCTCGACCACAGAGGCCGATCACGCTGTGTGCTCGTGACCCTCACACACTGTCGCCAGGCGTTGGGCGGTGGGTGTCGCCGGAGTGATTACGTTGCTGTCTCACAGGAGCTCGATGACCGCCGAAGTGAGGGCTGTCGGTCCGGCGGTGCGGCGGGTCCAACTGCGCGTGTACGGTCCCTCGCCAGGTGTGAAGTGTGGCCGTGCCCGAGTCGAGCAGTTCCGTGGCCGCGTCTTCGACCGCAGCCGCGAGCCATTCCGGTGACCGCCGCTGGTGATTGTCGTCAGGCGCTGCGGGCTGAGCCTCGAGGCTTGGGCTGGCGAGCACGTCGCTGATCAGCGCACCTGACCCGCCGACGTAGGTCCAGGCGAGATCGATCTCCGTGGCAACGCACCAGGCGCGATCGTCCATTTCCAGCCACGA
>CAWEQG010000013.1:0-473424 GCA_963811135.1 uncultured Solirubrobacterales bacterium
GGAGCACGCGGTCGTCCGCCTGCTAGCAAGTCCGCTGCTAACGATCACGTCGAGGCGGAACTCTGAAGCGCTCGGTCCTGGCTTCCGCTCCGTCGCCTCTGCGGCCGCGATCCATCGGCTTCCGCTTCCAGAGGGCGGGGGGCCTGAAGGAGAAGTTCGACCTCGGGTCATGTCGCAGGGCCGTGCAACTCCTCGAGCGAGGGATAGTGCGCTCGTTCCGGCGCGGTGCTCGCCAGAGGTACAGAAGGCGGCGATCGCGCGACGCGCTCTGGATCTAAATAACGCCGACTACCGCTCCCGCTGGACATGGTCCGTTGCTCGGGAACCTTTGGTCGAGGACCCGCTTGCCGTCCGGCTGCCGCACGATCAGCTCGCTCGGCGGACCCGCCAGGGGTGCATAAACGAGCACTCCACGAGCATGCAGTGCTCGAGGAATCAGGACGTGCTGCAGCACCGTCCTACCGTGGCCTCGGCGGGCGACGACGTTATCCGTCGTGGCGCGAAGAAGCCCGAAAACGACCGCGAAGGGGTGGTGACCGCACGCCGTCATGAAGGTAAAAGCCAGCACCGCAGGTGACTGCGAAGGGTTGAAGCCGGCGCCGCCGCCTCCGCCAGGCGGCGCGCCCGGCCGGTTGATGGAGACGGCAAGGCTGAAGTAGACCCGACCCTGGAAGCGGTAGCGCTCACCGATGATGGTGAACGTCCGACGGTGCGGCAGTGTTCCGTGCGCCAACTGTCGAACAGCGATCCACCTGATCGGACTCTCAGCTGGCCGAGCCGCCGTCCGTTGCGCACTACCAGCCGTGGACTGCGATATTGAGCGCGCGGACCAACCGCCGAGCACCACCACCAGGCACACCCACGCCAGCAGCTTCCACCGCACCACGCCCGTAGGATCGCACGCCCTGCGACTTTCCGCCAATACGCAAAAGGGGTATCGGGCCTGGTGCCTCGACTCCCGGACGTCTCCTCTCAGGCCGGGCAACCGGCTCCAGACTTGCGCTCTGACCAAAACGCCGGCGGTCACCCACGTGCCGAGCAGACTGCCCCTTCGTCGCCTACGGAGCTGTCTCGGTCCGACTGTTCCGTTCCGCGCGATGCAGCAGCGCGCGCGGCGTCAGCGCTTAAGGCGTCAGGCAGCAGCAACGGCCGGCCGCCTCCCGTGGCTGGATTCGACGGACGGCGGTCGTCCGGGCGGACGATCGCTTCGATCGCGGTGACGGTCCCGAGCCGGCTTGCGCTTTGGTGACGATCCAGGCGTCCGCCGGCCCGTCGCCGCGCGACTGCTTCGCCCACGAAAGCGGCCACCAGCGAGCCGACCAGCTGACTGCTGCTGCAGGCGCAGAGGAGTCCGATGACCATGGCTGGCGGGACCTGCTCTTCTTCTCGCACGGGTCTCTCGGCGACCGTGCGCGGAGACCAGCTCTTATGCCGACTTTCCGGTTATGCCGACTGCTTCCATCGCTCGGACGGCCTTCCCTGCTCAGGACCGCAATCCATCGATTCCATTTGGGTCGGCGGTCGGAATAATTTCCACGCAGTAAGGGCCGGGGCGGTCCAGCCGCCGGACAGGTAGCGCGTGCTCGTCTTTGCCGGCGCTGCGCCGGTTGTCGAGCATCCCCCGTGGAGAACGCCGTCGCATCAGGGTTCTGCACGGCCGTGATGCCGTCGGCCACGGTCATCTCCCCGTCGTCGCGTCGTCGAAGCGTTCGTGGCCGCGGCTGCGGCGCCGGCTTCGCGACAGGCGATTATGCCGACCACCTCGTCACGAACCCCAGGAACGCGCGGCTTCCCTGCGTCCAGGTCAGCATAACCGGAAGGTCGGCATAAAACCAGTTATTCCGACGTCGGAATAACTGCTCTGCGCGGAAAGGGCGCCTTCCGCCGGCGACTTGGCTCGTGTCCGAGCGGCCTCGAGACTCGCGCGCGCTTCGGCGACTGTCCGCCGTCCACGGATCCCGTGTGTTCGCGAGTCGGCCGGATTGTCAAGCGAGCGCGGGCAGATACCGCGTCGCTGGATGGTCAGGACAGGGTCGCCCCAACGTCACGCACCCGGGCCGACGGCCCGGCGCGCTGACTACTTGAAGGGGACGGTGACCGGCCCGGGCACCTTGGAGAACACCGCCATGAAGTCGCGGTCGTCGGGGGTGAGGTAGCGGCCGGGGGACTGCTGGGACTGGGGCTCGACCATCGTCGGCCCGAGCCCGTTCCTGTGAGAGTAGGTAATCATTGTGTGCCATTCAGGGTTGATGTCGAACTCCATCCCGCGAACCGCCCCAAGGTGCTGAAGGATCTGGGCGAGCGAGATCACCGTAGCCTCCGACGCGACGACGAACATCGCGTTGCCGTGGGCGTCGACGCCGACGGCGGTGCGCGGAGTGAAGGTGACACCGCCCAGGGTGTAACCCCACTGGATGCTGTTCGGGTCGGTGCTCAACTCGGGGTTGAGCTTGCCGTCCCAGAGGATCGGGGTGAGACTTTGGCGCGCCCAGGCGACATTGGCCGGCGCGTTCGGGCCGCCGGTCCACTTGACGATGTTCACGGTTCCGTCGCGGTAGCCGACGAGCGTGGCGTTGCCATCGATCAGCGGCTCGTTGGTGTGGCCGTTGACCGCCGAACCGTTATCGGTGTCGACGTGCGTGAAAGCGCCGTTGGAGGTGGCGAGCAGCCGGTAGCGCTGATCGACGGGAACCATCATCGGACCCCGGTCGACCGCGCTCGGTGGCTCATAGCGGCCGGGGTAGTAGGCGAGGTCGGTGCGGGTGTGGTCGATCCACAGGACGTAGGCGACGATGGAGGGGTACTCCGTGCTCGGCCGGTAGGTCGTCACGAGCACCGGCGGCCCGCCATCGATCGATGGACCCGTACGGTGCCAGACGCCTTCGCCGGGCAGCGGCGTGGCGAACACCGGTTTGATCGGTGGCGGCGTGTAGGTGACGTGCTTGGCGTGCTTGACCAGAGGCCGCACCGGGCTGAGGCCGACGCTGGGCAGACGCTTAAGCCCAGGGCCGCCCTTGCGGGGCGCGCTCGCTGTGTAGTGCTCGGCGGTGTCGATGATCCAGTTGCCGAAGGGCACATCGTCGCGCACCCACTCCGCGGAGCGCTCGAAGAAGGTCTCGCTCGTCGGCTTGAGCATGTAGTCCGCGTAGGAGATCCCGAAGTAGAGGACCACCAGCACCAGCGGAGTCAGCGTCGCGAAAAGGATCCGCCTCCGGCGAAGCCGCCGCCGCTCATCCGCTCGCCGCGCGCTGAGCTCGCGAGAGCCAAGCAGCGGCCGTGCGGATGGCTCGAGGTCCCGTGGTGGCTCGCGAGGCCCCTTATGTCGGTCTCGGATCGCCATGGCGACTGCCGCGCCGAGAATACCCGCGGAGTGGGCAGGACTGGCACCTGGGCGATGAGGATTCGCTAAAAGGTGGTCACGCGACCGGCGCGGCAACACGCCGCGATCATGAAGCGAACCGGGATCGAACCGGTGACAGCTCCAATGGCCGAAAACCAACAGACCGTCGTGAGACCTGCTTTCACTCAGCGGCAGACATCTCGTCAGCGACGATGAGCGTCCTGCAACGCGCGGATCTCGAGACCGTTGGGCGCTCCAGAGTTGAATGAGTCCCGGGAGGGACGACTGAGACGCGCTTCCCGCGGTGGGTGTCGCACAAAGGTGGTTCCGTCCGAGCCGTTTTATGGAATTCGGGGATGCCCCAGAACTTCATTGATTGCGACCGTGAGCAGGCGTTTTTGATGCCGCCGTCGCTGCGGGATTGGCTGCCGGCAGATCATCTGGCGTGGTTCGTGATCGAGACGGTCGAGCAGCTCGATCTGGCTGTGTTCTACGCGTCTTATCGGCCGGACGGTCACGGTCGCGCGGCGTATGACCCGTCGATGATGGTGAGTTTGTTGATGTTCGCGTATTCCACGAATGAGCGGTCCTCGCGCGGGATCGAGCGTCATTGCCGCCAGGACATTGCGTATCGAGTGATCACGGGTAACCGCGTGCCCGATCACGCGACCGTCGCACGGTTCATCGCGCGTCACCAGCAGCCGTTGGGCGAGTTGTTCGGTTCGGTCCTGAAGCTATGCGCGAAGGCTGGACTGGTCGCGTCCGGGGTGGTCGCAATCGATGGCACGAAGCTATCGGCGAGCGCGGCCAGTGATTCCAATGTGGACTATGACCGGATCGCGCGGGAGATCATCGCCGAGGCGATCGCGACCGACGAGGCTGAGGACGAGCAGCACGGCGACGCGCGCGGTGACGAGCTGCCGCTGGAGCTTCAGACCGAGGCTGGCCGGCGTGAGTGGCTCGCGCGCGAGCTCACGCGCGAACGTCACGAGACGCCCGAGGAGAGCGGCCCAGAGGAGCAGTCCGCGGGCGAGCCGATGGACGGGTTTGACGTTGAGCGGATCCTCGCCCGGACGCAGGGCCGGGTGGGGTGGCTGCGCGAGGCACGCCGCCAGCAGGATCGGAAGCGGTGGCAGACCGCCGCGCCGATCCCACGCTCGCGGGCTGAGCGTCTGCGCCTCGCGGCGCTGTGGTTGGAGGACGATCTCGCCGCCGAGGAGCGCGGAAACGCGGCCTATGAGGCGTTTCGGGAGCACCGGCGGCTGCACGACCCGCAGCGGCTGGGCGGGACCCCGAAGCCGTACTCGCCACCGGAGATCCCGCAGGGCGAGGTGAACGTCACAGATCCGGACTCGCGGCGGATGATGGGCAACCGCCGCTACATCCAGGGCTACAACGCCCAAGCGGTCGTCAACGAGCAGCAGATCGTGCTCGCGGCCGAGATCACCGCCGACGCGGGCGACTTCTCGCACCTACGCCCGATGATCACCGCGGCGCTTCGGGAGCTTGAGAACGCCGGGATCGACGACACGCCCGAGGTAGCGGTCGCGGATGCGCAGTACTGGAACGAGCAGCACATGGACGACGTCACCGCCGGCCACGGGATCCAAGTGTTGATCCCGCCGGACTCCGGCAAACGCAAAGGAGAACGGCCCGGCTGGACCGGCGGACGCTACTCATTCATGCGCCGGGTACTCGCGACCGACCACGGCCGCGAGACCTACCGAAAACGCCAGAAATCGATCGAGCCCGTGTTCGGTCACACCAAGCACAACCGCAATTTCACCAGTTTTCACCGAAGAGGCCGACTAGCTGTGCGGACCGAGTGGCGATTAATCATGATGAGTCACAACCTCACCAAGCTCCACCGCAACCAAACAGCGACCGTGAGGGCCTGAAAAGGCCCCCGCGACCGTCACAACCCCCAACCCGCGCCACCCGGCACCAACCCCCGGACGGCGACGCCCCCCCGCAGCGATCCCCGCGGCTTTGCGCGACGGCCACCGCGCATTCCGAGACTGTGCATGCCGGCGGTCGAGATACCAGTGTGGCCACGGATGCGGGTCTGGCCGACCGGCCTGCGATCAGGGTGGCGCTGCTGCTTGACGCCTATAGGGGTCGCGGTGGTCTTGGTGGCCGCTCTGCTCGGCGGGCGGGGGCCGTTATCGCCGGCTGCGCAACTGTTGTTAGCGCCGTTCCGCAACCCGCGACAGGGGTGCTAACCAGCCAACGCCGGGCTCGGAACGCAGTCAGAGCGGCCGACCCAGACCGGCGCTCCGCTACGTCGAAAGCAGACGCTGGAAAAACGATCGATAGCGCTGGAGCGCGACGCGCAGATCCTCGGTCGAGATGTCCTCGCCACGTCCCCATTGCGCCTCGAGGCGTTCCCGCTCCTGCGCGAAGCCTTCAGCGAGCTGCTGCATGAGGTTGGCGACTAAGCCGTCCGCGTCCTCGACCGCCCCGCGGGGCTCATCGACGAATCGGGTCTGTACCTCTTTCCAGCGGCGTTGGAAGGTGGTGCTCAGCTCCTCGGAAAGCAGCGGCGCGCCGTTGGTCGACGCATCCGAGGGGGCGGCCGGCGACGCGGCCGCTGGGACGTCCTGAGCCTGTGACGCGGTGACGTCGGCACCCGTGGACGATGTCGCTCCGGCTGGTGTCACGGTCGATGGTGACGGTGAGGCGTTGATGTCGGCAACTGCCGACTGGCCCGGTGCGTTCCCGTCGTCACCTTCCCGTGCCATGCGTTCCGGTTCGGATCGCATGTCACGCGCAGGCGAGTCGGTGCCTTCCCGCCTGCCGGGTGCCGGCTCGTGCGGGGCCGCTTCGCGGTCGTAGACCTCGGTGGGCGCCTCACCCGATGGCTCACGATCAGGATCCGAGGCGGAGCCCGTGTCTGCCACCGGATCGTTGCCCATGGCAAGGTCGCGAGTACTCAGTGTCTCTTGGTTGCGCTCCATCGGTCAGCTCCTCCTCGTCGTCTCATGTGGCACCGCGGCTTGCTCGCTCGAATCACCATCGCGCGCCGGCGTGCCATCACTCGGAGCCAGCAGGTCATCGAACAGGGCTCGGAAATGGACCATCGCCTGCCGCAGTTGCTCGGTGTTGGCCTGTCCTTGCTGCGCCCGGAGGGAGATCGAGTGAGCCGCCCGATAGTTTTCAACCACGTCTGGGTGGTCGAGCGATAGGTCGGCCGAGCGTTGCTGGAAATCTTCATCTACGGGATAGCCGCGGTCGTGCATTACACGCTGCACTAGCAGGTGGGCCTCGCCCACCGCCGTCTCCGGCTCATCCACGAACTGGCGCTGGGCCGCGCCCCAACGCTCGACGTAGCGCTCGCGGTCCGCGGGCGCAAGCGGCCGGATCTCGAACTCACTAACGCGCCTACGGCGCCTGGCCAGTTCGTTCTCGCCGGAACGCTGATCACCGCGCTCAGCGACAACCCGGTCGTACTCCGGCCCAAAATCAGCCTTCAACTTTCGCGATCGCTGCTGACGCGCGAGCAGAACTCCTATGACCGCCAACAGCACGACGACAACAGCAACAAGCACCCAAATCATGGGTTCCCCTCTCCTTTCTACCCCGGCGCGAACGCCGGCGTCGAACTCTCCTCCATCCACCTACCCGCTCCTCGTGCCGCGAATCCGACGAGTGTCCTGGTGTCGGATACCCGCGGCCACGCCGCGGTCCGTCAGCCGAGCGCCTTACCGATCTGCTCGGCCTTTTCGCGCACGCTACGTACCTCCGTCGCGACGTTGCGGACCTCGCCGGCGAGCCTCCCGAACTGCTTGCCCGCCTCGCCGATCTGTTGGCTCACGCCACCAAGGTCGACCTTGGCGGGCAACGCCATTCCCAGCACCTTTCGATTGCGGCGGAGCGCAGTGCGCCCGAGCAGAACGCCGCCCGCGATCCCGACCGCGCCGGTCACGGCGGGCACGCCGATTCGCACGATTGCACCCTGTCCGGCGTGATTGGCGGCGGACCCGTTTTGCGAAGCCGACGGAGTCGTGGCTCTGCCGTTGCGTGACGCCGCCGTTTGCCGTCCCGCTTTGCGCGGACTCGCGCTTCGGCTGCTGGCCGTTCGACGAGCCGCGCTCTGGCTACGACCCGCGCTCTGGCGAGCCGTCGTCTTCGGCGAGCTCGGACTCCGCCCGCTCGCGCTCCGCCCAGCGTTGCCGCGCTTACGCGCGGGAGAGCTCGAAGACTTCGCAGACCTGTTCGACGATCTCGCCGACGAGCGGGCGCCACCTGCCGCGCCGCCCGAAGAGCTTCGTCCACTCGACACAGACATCTATACCTCCTCCGTTCAACTCCCACCAGCCCGGAGTACCACGAACGCTCGGGGAGCAACTTCTCTCCAATACCGGCTACCCGATCCAGCGCACAATGCGACCCACTCACGACAAATATCCGGCGCCGGACGTTCGGAGACGATGAGGCTTGACGAGCTGTCGCGCCGTCCCACGTAACGGGAGCCACGACGCGACAACGTTCCGGCGGCGAGCGCGCGGCTCCTCACGGACACGAGCAGCCACGCCGGGGGCGTCGGCGCCCGACACCTGGGCGAGCACGAATGCGGGTATCTCCGCGTGCGGCGCGTCGCACCTGCTGATCGCCAGTTGCGCAACCGGAGGGGTCGCCGGCCACCCCGGCGTCGTGAGCGACCCGATCCGCGCCCTGCTCTTCCGCGGAAGGGGGAGCGGGTGCTACCTCGATTCTGGCTAACACCGACCCCCCGGTTCGGTCGAATCCCGCCGGTGGCGCGACGAGCGCATTCCTCGTGGCCGTCGGGTAAATGAATCCGATCGTCACTGCTGTAGTGACGGTGGGAGGAAACGCCCAAAAATCATTCACTCCGGAGTTCCCCTCCCATTCAGGCGTCGGTATCGGTGATCCGAGCAACTGTTATCCCACCGGCCAATTGATGCGCCAGGATTCTGAGTGGTTTTTCCGACGACCACCACAAGAGCGATCGTCACGACCTCCCCGAAGCGGACGAGCGCAACGGCGACGTAGCGCAAGCCCGCAGTCGGGCGCCGCTGCTTGCACACGCCATTTTGCTCGGATCGTTGCCCGCCGACGTTGCCCGGACCTGGCAAGCAAATCGATACCACTCCTTCAACGGTCAAAGATCCGGATTTACAGGATCTTCGCCAATGGGCGGTACTGGGCTCGAACCAGCGACCTCCTGCTTGTAAGGCAGGCGCTCTACCAGCTGAGCTAACCGCCCGGGTGGCCGATGGTATCGCTGCACCGGCGGGGGTCCGGCAATCAGGCGGCGAGATGCTCGTTCCGACCGGGCTTCCCCGCGAGGAATCGCTCGACGGCGTCGACGGCGATCGCGCAGCCATCGTCGCGCGCGATCGCCTCGGCCAGACCAGACGCGCGCGAGGCGTATTCGTCGCGTTCGACAAGCGCCCCCGGACGGTCGGCCAGGCGCGCCCCGCGCAGCCGCTTGACCGGAAGGGGTGGCGGCCCCGACCCGATCGCCGCGACGCGATGGCCCCAGAAGAACTGGTCCGCGACGGCCGGCGGGCAGAGCGTCGGGCGGCCGTGTCGCAAGCCGAGCGCGGTCGTCCCGGCGCCGCCGTGGTGGACCACGGCGCGGACGTGAGGGAACAGGGCGTCGTAGGCCACGTCGTCGATCACCGTGCACGTCGGCGTTGTGCGATCGTGACCTTGCCCGGCACAGACCCGACCTACGGTGGGCTCGCATCATCGACGCAATGCAGCTCCTGCCGAACGCGATCACCTACCGCGTCGCTTCGCGCGTCCAGGCGCACGCGGACGGCGTCGCGTCGAATGTGGGCGCGATCCCGGAACACGTCGCCCGGCTGGGTCCCCACGTCGCCCGGGAGGTCTATCTGCTGGCCAGCCCGATGCTCACCGACCTCACCGTTTGCCTGGGCCGAGACCGCTCGCACCTGAGCGTCGGCGTCGTCGCCGATCCCGCGCGGCTGGGCCCCACCGGTGAGCTTCGGCAGCACGTTGCGGAGGAGCTGGCCGCCTGGGGGATCGAGGCGAGCGTTTCATGACGGTGCGAACGCAAATAGGCCTCGACGGGCCCGGCCATGACGATCGGCGCCAGGGCCCTGACCAGGCTCACGGGGTTCCCATGCTCCCGATGCAGCTGCGCTGGATCCGTTGCCGGGCGGCTGGATCGGACCGATCTCGATAGATCAGGCCGACCGCGACGAGGTTGCATTACAACATTGCGGCTGGTCTCGCCTCGAAACGCCGCCTACATTTTGACCCATCCCGCCGCCCGGGCCGATGTGGCCGGTGCGCACCGCTCCCACGTTGGCGGAGACGCAGTGTCTGTGGGTCAGCCGGGTGCGGCTCCGGGGGGTTGGGGACGAACGAGCCAAGCGAGACCCAGAACGATGAGGATGGAAGACGACATTTCAGCCGGCGTCGACGAGCGGTACGACTGGGCTTCGGCGGTCACCGACCGCAGTCCGATGCTGGAAATCTCGAACGCGATGGTCCGCCTATACAAGGATGCGTTCGGACGGGGACCGACCAAGGCGCGCGCGCAGTTCGCGGGACCGGACACGCTCGTGGTCACGCTGGAGTCGAGCCTGACCGTGGCGGAGCGAAACCTGGTGGCGATGGGCGAGCACCAGCGGCTGCGCGAGGCGCGGCTGTTCTTCCAGTACGCGCTGGAAGAACAGCTCCCGCGGGATCGTCGAGCAGGCGCTGGGGCGGCGCACGATGGCCTTCATCAGCGGGATCGATGCCCAGCGAGACGTCGCGGTTGAGGTGTTCACGCTCGAGCCGGCCACCGACGGCGACACGCCCTCGGAGGAATAGACAGGCACCCTTCAAATCACGCGCCGTGCTTGCGCGCGTGGCGGCCCGAGCCTCGCGCTCGCGCGCCCGCTGCGCCCGCGCCTCGGCGGCCGTCTCAGGATCGTTCATAATTAGCTGGTTCCCCCTGTCCACGCGGACAATCAGCCGGTTTGAGCACGACGGTTCTCAGAGAGCGGGTCCCCCTCCTCGAAGCGAGGCCGGAGCTCATGCGACAGCTGACAGCGGACGAGCGGGCCGAACTGGTCGGCGTCACGCTGCCCGTGATCGTGGCCGGCCCGGGACAGCTCGAGCTGGACGAACTGCTGGACACTCACAAGGCGTTCGGCGCCACCGTCCTCGACGGCCTGGTCATGGGCTCGCAGCGTGTCGGCAGACAGACCGGGATCCACCTGCTCGGTCCGGGTGACCTCCTGCCCTGGGGTGAGCGAGGTCTGGCCGGAATGGCTGGGGGACCTCGAGTTCCGTGCAGCCGCACCGGTACGGTTGGCGCCGATCGGCAACGACCTGCTCGTCGCCGTCCACCGTTGGCCGCGGATAGTCCAGGGGCTGTACGCATCGGTTGGCGAGCAGCTACATCGCCTGAGCGCCCAACTGGTCATCTGCCAGCTGCCGCGGGTCGAGGACCGCGTCCTGGCCATACTCTGGCTCCTGGCCGAGTCCTGGGGCCAGGTGACGCCCGGCGGCGTCCGGTTGCCGTTGACGCTCACCCACGAGACGCTCGGCGGCTTGGTCGGGGCTCGCCGCCCCACGGTGACGCTGGCGCTTCGCAAGCTCACCGACGAGGGCGCGCTCGTTACGCAGGAGTCGGGCTGGCTGCTCCTGGAGCCGCCGGCCCTGCCCGTGGAGGCGGCTGCCACGAACGCTCCGGCTTCGACCCCGGAGCCGTTGCTCCGACGCTGGGTGCCGGCGCCGGCACCGGCACCGGCACCGGCACCCGCACCGGAAGTGAAAGCGTATGCCGAGCTGCGCGACACCGTGCAGCGGCTGCGCGAGCAGCACCGCTCGGCGCGTCAGCAATCGCAGGAGCGGCTCGAGCGGATCAGTACCGCTCGAGCCCGGCTGATCGCATCCCGCCGGCGGATGGAGAGGCGCCCGCTCACGCCTCCACCTCCTCCATCATCATGATCACGCTCGAAGCGTTGCGGTCGCCGCTGCCCAGGGGCAGCAACGTGACGCGACACTGAAACGGCTTCCCGCGCCGGTTGGTCGCTTCGACCACGACCTCCTCGCGCGCGGAATCGCCACTGAGCGTGGCACGTAACTGTTGTCTCAGCTTGTCGAGCGGCAGCCCGATGTCGAGCGACAGGAGATGCTGGTCCTCGACCTCCTCCGGCGTCACCCCCCACAGCTCCCGCGCCTTGCCGTTCCAGATCTGCACGCGAGAGTTCCGATCCAGGACCGCGACCGCCGGCCCAATGGTGGTCACAATCGTGTCGAGGAACGAGTTGACGTCGTTGACCTCCTGCGTGCGGTGCGTGAGCTCCTCGTTCATCGTCTCGAGCTCCGCGTTGGAGGACTGGAGCTCCTCGTTCATCGTCTCGAGCTCCTCGTTGGTCGACTGAAGCGCCTCGTTGGTCGTCTCGAGCTCCTCGACCGTCGACTGAAGCTCCTCGTTGGTCGTCTCGAGCTCCTCGACCGTCGACTGAAGCTCTTCGTAAGCCTGCTCGAGCTCACGCTTGGAGCTGGTCAGCTGGTGCTCGAGCCGGTGCGATTCGGTCACATCGACGTACGCGATGCTGGTGCCCACGGCGATGCCGTCGCCCGCCAACGGGGTGAGCCGGATGTCGAAGACACGCTCCGAATCGCCGGAGCGCCACGGAACGGACTTGACCTCGGTCGGGCGCCTATCGCGGTCGACGCCGTCGAGGTGACTGCGCAGCTCCGTCGGGCGATAGGACAGCTCGAGGTCCTGGACGGGCCGGCCGATGTCGCCCCGGCTCAGCCCGAACAGCCGGCGAGCCGCATCGTTGGCCATGATCAGCGACCGGTCGTGATCGAGCACGATCTGCGCCATGCCACCGACGTCGAAGGCCGCCTCGCGCAGGGTCTCGTTCTCGGTCGATGCGTGCCCCGCTACAGCGTTGCCGGCCATGACCCGCACCCGGTCGCGGAGGGTGGGCCTGATCACCTTCCGGAACACACGCCGTTTCAGCTCTACGGGCGCGAACAGATCGGAGTGGGTGATCAGCATCTCGGACTTCCCGAGCAGCATGTAGCCGTCGTTGTCGAGCGCGAAGTGGAAGCGGCCGAGAATCTGCGCCTGCGTCTCCGCGGTGAAGTACATGAGCGTGTTGCGACACACGAGCAGGTCGATGCGGGAGATCGGGGCGTCCTGGACCAGGTCGTTGCGTCCGAAGATCACGCACCGCCGCAGGTCCCTGCGGAACACATAGCGCTGATCGGTCCGCTCGAAGAACCGCTCGAGGGCGTCCGGCGGAACATCCTCGATCTGGCGCGGCATATACGCACCATGCCTGGCCAGATCCAGCGCCCCCTCGTCGACGTCGGTGGCATAGATCTTGACCCGTTCCCGGAACGCGATGTCCCCCATCACACGAGCCAGGACCATCGCCACCGTGAACGGCTCTTCCCCCGAGGCACACCCGGCGCACCACACCCTGAGCGGAGCGTCATCCGTCCGAGCCGCGAGCATCTCCGGGACTATCTGGCTGGCCAGGAACTCCCATATCTGCGGATCCCGGAAGAAGCCAGTGGTGTTGATCAGCAGCGTATTGAACAGCTCGGCGAACTCCTCGCCGTGCAGCTCCAGGTAATCCAGATAGTCGTCGTAGCGCTCGACGCCCACGCTACCCATGCGCTTGGCGACCCGGCGCTCGATCGTCGATCGCTTGTAGCCGGTGAAGTCGAAGCCGCGCGCCTCCTTGACGAACTCGAGCAGCTCCTCGAGCGTGGTATCGGGTCGAGCGGCGCTCACGCGGCGCCCTCCTGCGCCCCGACGTCACGCTCGGCGTCATCGGTGTCGGCGACCCGGCGCAGCGTGGTTCCAGCCGCCCCGGCCAGAGTCGTTCGCACGATCTCTGCCTGCTCGGAAGCCGACTGCACCTGCCGGCGGAAACGCCGAGCCGAGCGGGGCTGGCCACGCCTCTCGGCCTGCTGAGCCAGCCGACCCAACACCGCGGCGAGCTGCTCACCCTCGCCCGGATCGTCCGGCGGATCGGACTCGCCCGGTGGATCGCCCATGGGCTTGCCCACCGGATTGCCCACGGGATCCCGCTCCGGTTCTGATTCGGGATCGCCGGCCCCTACGTCGGGCGGAAGGTCCTCCCCGTTGACCATCGCCGCGATCGCACGACCAACCATCGCCGCCGGCACGATCGCGTCCACGCTGACCTTGGCGATCGCGCTCGCCGGCATGGCGGGGTACGCCGCGTCACTCGGATCCTGGACGATGGTCGCGCCGCCGCTCGCCTTGATCATCGCCAGCCCCGCCGACCCGTCATCCATCATCCCCGTTAGCACGACACCCACAACACGGCCGTCGAGAGCGGACGCAGCCGATCGAAACAGCACGTCGATGGCCGGCCGGAGCCCATTCTCCCGCGGGCCTACGGTCAGATGGACGCGACCATCTTGGATCACCAGGTGATGGTCGGGCGGCGCGACCAGGACCGTCCCTTCACGTAGCCGTTCGCCGTCGTGGGCCGGCCGGCACGGCAGCCTTCCGGCGCGATCGAGGATGCTGGCCAGCATGCTGGGGCTGCCGGGGGCAATGTGGAGCACGATGCAGACCGCGGCATGCAGATCCGGCGGCAGGTCCCTCACCACCTGGGTAAGGGCCGCGACGCCGCCTGCCGAGGCACCGATCACGACGAGCTCCCGTCGAGCCGCGGCGTGCCCGGACACAGGAACTCCTTTCACGCTCACAGCCTACGCTGAGGCGAGACCTCCAACCAGCCTTGCCGCTTCAGCGCCCGGCGAGCGGCTCCTCACGCTCCCAGTCCGACAGCGCACGTCTCACCGCCCGCACGAGCGGCAACGGCTTGATGCCGTAGAGCTCCTGCATCTCCTGCGCCGCCAGCTCGGAGCGCGGGAGCATGTCCGCGTTCAGGCTGCCCATCAGGGCCCGTACCAGGTTGGTGTCGGCGCCGGCGATGCGTGATGCCACAGCGGCGAAGGCGGGCGCGGTAAAGATCGGCAGATCGACCTCGGGGCGGCCGATCCCAAGCTCGGCCGCTATGCCATCGAGGATCTCGGCGTAGGTCACCACATCGGGTCCGACGACATCGATCGAGCGCCCGCTGGTGGCCTCGATCAGCGGCGTGCGCACCAGGCACTCGATGACGTCCCGCTCGGCGACGGGCTGGGTGCGCCGACGCCGCCAGGGCGGAAGGGGAAGGACCGGGATCCGCTCGATCAAACGCACCATGAGCCGGAACGACGGGCTGCCGGCGCCGATGATGATCGACGCCCGGAGGCCGGTCGCCGCCGGAACGCCCTCCATCAGGATCCGCTCGACCTCGAGCCGCGAGCGCATGTGCGACGACAGCGGGCCGCTCGGCTCGATCCCGCCGAGGTAGACGACCCGGTCGACCCCGGCGCGACGGCAGGCCGCGACGAAATTCTCGGCGGCCAGCCGGTCTCGCGACTCGAAGCTGCTCGCTCCGGCCTCCATCGAATGCACGAGGTAGTAGGCGACGTCGCAGCCCTCGAGCGCCACGTCCAGCCCCTCGTCCTTGAGTACATCGCCCCGGACGGACTCCACGAGTTCTCCGGGCGCAACCGCCGGCGGCCGGCGGGCGAGCGCGCGCACCGCGCGGCCCCGGTCGAGGAGGCTCTTGGTCAGGAGGGTGCCGACGTAGCCCGTCGCGCCGACGATCAGGTCCACGCGGCGTCAGGGCTGGCGTCGAGGTCCACCACGGGGCAAGGATCGTAGCCGCGGTCACCGCCGGCGGTCTTCGACAACGGGGCCGGCGGCGTCGGCAAGAAGCTCCGCCACACTGGGGCGTCAGTTGAGCCGGGCCATGGTCCGCGTGGTTACATGCCCGGGCTTGACCCTGTTCGCCGACGTCGTGGAGGCCTCGCGCCTCGTCGCCGCCACGAGCTCACGCTCGCGCAAGACCGCCATCCTTGCGCAGCTACTGACGACGCTCCGACCGGAAGAAGTCCCGATCGGCGTCGGCTTCCTTTCGGGCGTGCCGCGCCAGGGCCGCATAGGGATCGGCTACGCGACCGTCTACGGCATCGAGGTGCCAGCCGCCGCCGAGCCGTCGCTGAGCGTGGACGACGTCGACCGCTGCATCGACGAGATCGAGGCAACCACGGGCACCGGCTCGATCACGCGGCGCAGAGAGCTGCTGGGCGCTCTGCTCGAGCGCGCCACGCGGCCGGAGGCCGAGTTCCTCCGCCGGCTGCTGACCGGCGAGCTTCGACAGGGCGCGCTGGCCGGACTGATGGCCGACGCGGTGGCCAAGGCGTCCGGCGTCTCCGGCCAGCTGGCACGGCGGGCGCTGATGCTCTCGGGCGACCTCACTCGAATGGCCGAGACCGCGATGACCGGTGGCGAGCCGGCCCTCCGGCGGATCGGGTTCGAGATGTTCCGGCCGGTCCTGCCCATGCTCGCCTCGACCAGCGCGACCGTGGCCGACGCCGTGGCCGGGTTCGAGCTGGCATCGGTCGAGTGGAAGCTCGATGGAATCCGCGTCCAGATCCACCGCCGGGACTCGGAGGTCCACATCTACACCCGGAACCTGAACGAGATCACGCCGACCCTCCCCGGCATCGTCGAGGCCGTCCTGCGCCTGCCGGTGAGGCAGGCGGTCCTCGACGGCGAGGCACTGTGGATGGGCGAGGACGGCCCCGGTTCCTTCCAGCACACCGTGTCCCAGATCGACACCGACGCCCCACCGCAGGGGATCGTCACCTTCCTGTTCGACCTGCTGCACATCGACGGCGAGGACCTGCTCGACGCGCCACTCCAGGAGCGCGCGACGCGACTGGCGGCGATCGCTCCGGAGCTCAAGATCCCGGGCCTGCTCACCTCGGATCCCGCCGAAGCCGAGCGCGTGCTCGCGGAGTCGCTCGAGGCCGGGCACGAGGGCGTCGTTGTCAAGGACGCAGCCTCGCCGTACGCGGCCGGACGACGCGGGAAGGCCTGGCGCAAGGTCAAGCCGGTCCGCACTTACGACCTGGTGGTACTCGGCGCCGAATGGGGTCACGGTCGCCGCCGGGGCTGGCTCTCGAACCTTCACCTGGGCGCTCGCGACCCGAGCACCGGTGGCTTCGTGATGGTCGGCAAGTGCTTCAAGGGGCTCACCGACGAGCTTCTGGGCTGGCAGACCGACGAGCTGCTCGCACGCGAGACCGGCCGGCGCGGGATCGCCGTGCTGGTGCGGCCTGAGCTGGTGGTCGAGATCGCGCTGGACGGGGTCCAGTCCTCCACCCGCTATCGGGGCGGCGTCGCGCTTCGCTTCGCCCGGGTCAAGCGCTACCGACCCGACAAGGCGGCCGAAGAGGCCGACGTGATCGACGACCTCCGCGCGCTGCTGCCTTAGCCGCGGGCGGCCCGAGCCGCGGCGGGACATCTGCCCTCCCGCCGTCTACACGCCTCGAAGTCGCACAGACGGCACAGCCACCCACCCGGGGGAAGATTGCCCGCCCGCCGCTCCTGCAGCCGCACCGCCGTGACGTCACCGGTCAGTCGCTCGACCAGCGCGGTCAGCGATCGTCGCTCGGCGTCGCTGAGCCCCCCGAGCATCTCTCGCACCGCCGCACCCCGTGCCGCGATGATCCGCTTCGCCGCCGCCCGTCCGGACGGCGTCAGCCTCAGCGCCACCGCGCGTCGGTCAACGCCGGCGTGCGGTCCACGCGCCACGTGTCCGTCCGCCTCCAGGGCGTCAACGAGTCGAACCGTCGCCGAGTGCGTCAGGCCGAGGACCCCCCGGAGCTCCTCGATCGTCCCTCCGCCGGCGAACTGATGCAGGGCGACGAGCGCCGCCGGCGCCTGACCGCCCCGGCCGGCGGCACCGGCCGCGGCCGCGGTCACCCGATCGGCGGCGGCCAGCGCCCACGCGCCGAGGAGGTTGGCCAGGCGGCCGATTTCCGGGTCAGCGCGCGGGGAGTTCGAAGTCGAGCTCATAGGAGGCCTGAGAGCCGTGCGGCGCCTCGAACCGACCCCCTCCGGTCAGCCCGGTCAGCTCGCCGGTCGATGCGCCGGGCACCACGCCGGCCTCCCAGCGCGCCATCGCGCCGTCGAACTCGCCCGCCGTCTCGAGCACGAACGTTCCCCGCCGTCCGGACACCTCGCCCTCGACCACCTGCAGCCCGACGAAGCGCGCGGTACCTTCCGGCTGATAGGCCATCAGCCACTCAGCGGAGCCTTCGCCGGCGATGTCCCCTTCGAAGCGCTGGGTGACCGACGCCCGGGTTAGCCGCCTGCCCTCGCGCTCGTCATAGGCGTTCTCGTCCCACGAGGCCACCTGGAATCCTCCGTTCAGCGTCGTCATGACGTACCTCCTCTCGCCGTGGTTGGGAAGAAACTCGTGCCATACGAGAGTTTCTTCCCAACCCACCCAGAAAATATGCATGCATCATACATTGCGTTCCCCGGCGGCATCATGCGGAGTCGCGCTGGAACGTGCGCGTGCCGAACGCCATCCCGACGGCAATCAGCCCCGCCCCGACGAGGACGCCGATGCCGACCGTGCTCGTGATCACGTGGCCGAGGAACAGCGCCCGCAGGGCGTCGACGATGTGCTTGACCGGATTGACGTTGGAGACCGTGCGCAACCAGGCCGGCGCCAGGGTCATCGGCAGGAGGATCCCGGAGAGCAGGAGCAGCGGGACCGCGAGGCTGTTCGTGATCGACGCCATCGCGTCCTCGGTGCCGGTGAGCAGGGCGACCGCGTAGGAGGCGGCGGCGAACGCGGCACCGACCGCCGCCACGAGCAGGACGGCCAGGACCACCCCGCCGAGCGGTGCCCGCAACCCGAAGGCATAGGCGGCGGCGAGCAGCACCGTGGACTGGACGAGCAGCACGACCGCGTCGCGCAGGACACGCCCGGCGAGCAGTGCCATGCGCGATGCGGGCGTGACGCGCATCCGCTCGATCACGCCGTCCCGGACCTCGCCGATCAGCCCGAAGCCGACGAACAGCGCCCCGAAGATGCCGAGCTGCACGAGCAGCCCGGGCGTGAACACCTGCCACGAGCTGCCGCGCGGGAAGCCCGGGTAGCCGGAGATCCGCTTGAGCAGCGGTCCGAACAGGGCGAGGTAGAGAAGCGGCTGCATCAGTCCGATGATCAGCCACACCTTGTTGCGCAGCGACAGGCGCAGCGCGCGCTGGAACACCAGCCACGTCTCGTTGGCAAACCTCATGGCCGGGACCTCCTCAGGCGGCGATCGGCTGGTCGCGGAGCGCGCGACCGGTCAGGGACAGGAAGACGTCGTCGAGCGTCGGTGGGTGGACCTCGATCCCGGCCAACTCGACGCCGTCGCCGGCCAGGCCCTCGAGCAGCCCCGACAGCTGGCCCGCGGCCTCCGGGAGGCTGAGGTCGAGGAGGTCGCACTGGGCGCGCAGCACCGCGGCGCCGTCGATGGCCTCGGCCACCGCCCGCGCGCCGGGCAGCCGCGCCGGATCGGCCAGACGCAGCGACACGCGATCACCCGACAGACTCGCCTTGAGCTCGGCCGGCGTGCCCCGCGCGACGATCTCGCCGTGGTCGATGACCAGGATCCGGTCGCACAGCGCGTCGGCCTCCTCGAGGTAGTGCGTGGTGATGAACACGGTCACCTCGTGCACGTCGCGCAGCTTGCGGATGTGCTCCCACAGGTTCGCCCTTGACTGGGGATCGAGTCCGGTGGTCGGCTCATCCATGAACAGGAGCGGCGGCTGGTTGATCAGGCCGAGCGCGATGTCGAGCCGCCGGCGCTGGCCGCCCGACAGCGTGCCGGTCGGCCGCTCCCACGTGCCGTCGAGATCGAGCTGGGCCAGGAGCTCCCGGCCGCGGCGCGCGGCCTCTTCCCGGCTCAGCCCGTGCAGGCGACCGTGGTCGACGAGCTCCTCGCCCACGAGCGCCTGCGGCGTCGTGCTGCCCCGCTGGGCCACGTAGCCGATGCGCCGCCGGACGGCGACCGGTTCGCCACGGAGATCGTGGCCGGCCACCGTCGCCGCCCCGGCGTCGGGAGCCAGCAGCGTGGTCAGCATCCGCAGAGTGGTCGTCTTGCCGGCGCCGTTCGGTCCGAGGAAGCCGACGATCTCGCCGCGCCGGACCGCGATGTCGACCCGCCGGACGGCTTCGACCGGGCCGCCGCGGGTCCGGAAGCGCTTGGCCAGACCCTCCGCCTCAATCATATAGTCAAGTTTGAGCATAGACGTTAGTCAAACATGAATAGTCATCTTTGTCAAGTATCCTTCCGGGGATGTCGGCCACCCGTCTGCTGCTGCTCGGGGCCGTGCGGATCTTGCAGCCGGTGCACGGCTACCTCGTCCGGCGTGAGCTCCTGAGCTGGGAGGCCAACGCGTGGGCCAACCTGAACCCGGGATCGATCTACAACGGCCTGCGCTCGCTGGCGCGCGACGGGTTCGTCGAGGAGGTCGGAACCGAGACGGAGGGCGGGCGCCCGGCCCGGACGACCTACCGGCTCACCGGCGACGGCGAAACCGAGTTCATGCGGCTGCTGCGGGACGCGCTGTGGAACGTATCCCCATTCGAACCGGCCGATCTGATGGCGGCCTGGAGCTTCGCCTCCGCCCTGAGGCGCGAGGAGGTGATCGACGCGCTCGAGCACCGGGTGGAGCGGATCAAGGCCTCAGCCCAGGCGGTCGGGTATGCGATCGCGGACATCCCGAACAATCCGCACGTGCCCGACAACGTCGCCGAGCACTACCGCCTCTCCCAGGCCAGGCTGGACGGGGAGGCGGCCTGGGCTCGCCAGCTGCTCGATCGCCTGCACGCGGGCGAGTACTGGTTCGCGGAAGAGCCAGACCCGCCATGGCACGGCATGCCGCCTAGGATGGGGGCGTGACCGCCGCCGCCTCCTCGAGCGCGGAGCGCACGCGGGCGCTCGCCCGGCTCGCCGTCGAGCTCGGGAGCGAACGTCGCGCCCGGGCAGGACGTGGTCGTCCTCGCCTGGGACGTCGAGCACGCCCCCCTGGCCCGGGCGATCGCCGACGTGGCCTACCAGGTGGGCGCCCACTACGTGAGCGTCCTGTACTGGGATCAGCACGTGAAGCGCTCTCGCCTGGAACACGCCGACCCGGACTCGCTCGGCTACACGCCCGCCTGGTGGGATCGCCACATCGAGGAATGCATCGAGCGGCGCAGCGCGAGCATCCTCGTGTTCGGCGATCCGAACCCGGACCTGCTGAGCGACATCGATCCCGCTCGCACCGGACGCGACAGCATGCCGCTGACCGGTCCGCTGCACGCCATGCACGCCGGCGGCGAGGTGAACTGGACCGTCGTGCCGGGGGTCTCGAGCGGCATCGCGCGCCGCGTGCTCGGCACCGACGACGTCGACGCGCTGTGGGAGGTGTACGCGCCGATCCTCCGCCTCGACGCCGACGATCCGGTGCAAGCCTGGCGCGATCATGTCGCCCGCCTGCGGACACGTGCCGAGGCGCTGAACGCGTGCGGCTTCGAGGCGCTTCGCTTCCAAGGTCCGGGAACCGACCTCAGGGTCGGCCTGATGCGCGGCGCGAACTGGCTCGCGGCGGGCTTCGAGACCGCCTGGGGCCGCGAGATGATCGCCAACATGCCCACCGAGGAGGTGTTCACGACCCCGGACAACCGGGTGGCGGACGGCACGGTGGCGGCCACCCGCCCGTTCCAGCTGATCGGCGGCCCGACGATCGAGGGCCTCCGGCTGCGCTTCGAGGGCGGGCGCGTGGTCGAGGTCGAGGCCGAGCGGAACGCCGACGCGGTCCGAGCCCGGCTCGAGACCGACCCGGGCGCCGTCCGCCTGGGCGAGGTGGCGCTCGTCGACGGAACCTCGCCGGTCGGGCGCACCGGGCGCGTATTCAACGACATCCTGTTCGACGAGAACGCCACCTGCCACATCGCGCTCGGCAACGGCTACGGCTTCACCGTGCCCGACCTGCCGGCCGATCCGGACGCACGCGCCGAGCGGGGCTTCAATCAGTCAGACGTCCACCAGGATCTGATGATCGGGGGCCCCGAGGTGACCGTCGACGGGCTCGACGCCGCCGGCCACGCAACGCCGATCCTGCGCGACGACGTCTGGCTGCTCGGGTAGCGGCCGCCGTCAGGCCGCGAGCCGCTCGGCCGATGAAGGTCGCGCCGGCACCACGGGCGGCCAGTCGTTGATCGGATGCCGGGTGGCCGCCCACAGGTGCTGCACGGCGTAGGCGCGCCACGGCCGCCACCGCTCGGCGCGCGCGATCAGTGGTGATCGACCACCCGGAAGCCCCAGCGCCTCGGCCCCGCGGCGGACCCCGAGGTCGGTGACCGGGAAGGCATCGGGGTCGCCGAGTGCGCGCATCGCGATCACCTCGCTCGTCCACGGCCCGATCCCCGGCAGCGCGTCGAGTGCCGCCCGCGCGCGCTCGCGATCGCCGCCCGGACTCAGATCGAGCTCGCCGGCGACCAGAGCGCCGACCACCGCCTGGAAGGTGTGGCCACGACCGGCGGGCATCGCGAGCTCGGCTTCGCAGAGCGCCCCCGGCGCCGGGAACACATGCGTGAGGGACCCGTCCGGATCGGACACCGGCTCTCCATGGGCGAGGACCAGCCGCGCGGCGTGCGCGCGCGCCGCGGCGGTCGAGATCTGCTGCCCGAGCACCGCGCGGATGGCCATCTCGGCGCCGTCCACCGCGCGCGGGACGCGCCGGCCCGGAGCCCGCTCGATCAGCCCCCGCAGCCCTGGGTCCTCGGCGAGCAGACCGTCGATCGCCACCGGATCGGCGTCGAGGTCGAGCAGCCAGCGGCACCGGGCGATCGCCGCGCCGAGGTCGCGCAGGTCGGCCAGTTGCAGCCGGCACGCGATGTGATCGGGCTGGGGCGTCAGCTCGGCGATTCCCGCGCCACGCGGAAGCCGAAGCGTCCGCCGGTAGGTCTCGCCGCGGATCTCCTCAACCCCCGGGATCGCCGTGGCGGCCAGGTGGCCGAACAGGTTCTCGGGGCACAGCGGCTGACGGAAGGCCAGCTTGAGCCGCAGCCCGTTTGCCGCGGGAGTCGCTCCATTCGAGCCGGCCGAGCCGGCCGAGCCGCGAGCCGCCCGCCGGCGCAGCTCGGTCGGGGTCAGCGCGAACACCGCCCGCACCGTGTCGTTGAACTGGCGGATGCTGTCGAACCCGGACGCGAACGCCACCTCGGCCATCGACAGCGAGCTGGTCTCGATCAGCGTGCGCGCCGCCTGCGCGCGCTGGGCCCGGGCCAGCGCCAAGGGTCCGGCGCCGAGCTCCGCGACCAGGAGGCGCTGAAGCTGCCGGATGCTGTAGCCGAGCGCGCGGGCCAGCGCCGGCACGCCGCCGCGGTCGATCGCGCCGTCCGCGATCAGCCGCATCGCGCGCGCCACCACGTCCCCCCGCGCATTCCATTCCGGGGATCCCGGCGTGGCGTCCGGGCGGCAGCGCTTGCAGGCCCGGAAGCCCGCCTGCTGACAGGCGGCCGCCGAGGCGTAGAACCGCACGTGCGCGCGCAGCGGCGTCCGCGCCGGGCAGCTCGGGCGGCAATAGACGCCGGTCGAGGTCACCGCGGTGAAGAACCACCCGTCGAAACGAGAGTCCCTGGCGGCGAGGGCTCGGTAGCACACGTCAAATTCCATGTCGGGCGAGCGTGGCAGACGCCCGGCCCGGCGTCTAGCGCGATTGCGACACGTGGTCCAGGGCGGCCATCCCGGCCAAATTTTCTCCTCGGGGCTTCAGAACTCACCGCGCTGACCGATACCGCGGGTGATGCGTCACGTGGAGACCGGCGACCCCTACTTGCTCGACCCCTCGCCCGAGATCGGCGAGCCCCATCGCGCGCCTGCGGACGTGCTGAGGTGGGGCGATCGGCAGCATGACCGCTGGCTCGAGCGGTGGATCCGGTCCACCGAGGATCTCGCTCGGCTGCAGTACTCACACCGGATGGTCGACGCCGTGATCGACGAGATCGACGGGCGTCGGATCCGGATCGGCGACAAGTGGCTGACCGATTACGCGTCGTGCAACTACCTCGGGCTGGACCTCGACCAGGAGATCATCGAGGCGGTGCCCGAATACCTGCGCCGCTGGGGCACCCATCCGAGCTGGTCGCGCCTGCTCGGCAGCCCGGTCCTCTACGAGCAGATCGAGGAGCAGCTGACCGCCCTGCTCGGTTGCGAGGACACGCTGGTGCTGCCCACGATCACCCACATCCACATGTCGGTGATCCCCGTGCTCGCCGGCGGCGGGACGCTGTTCCTGGACAGCCGGGCGCACAAGACGATCTATGACGGCTGCGCGCTGGCCGCCGCGCGCGGCGCCGCGATCCAGCGCTTCGCCCACAACGACCTCGAATGGCTGGCCGCGCTGCTGCGCGACGGCAGCTGGCGCCGTCCCGGGATGATCTGCATCGACGGCGTCAACAGCATGACCGGCAACGCGCCCGACATCGGCGCCTTCGCCGCGCTCGCACGAGAGCACGATGTCGTCCTGTACGTCGACGACGCCCACGGGTTCGGCGTGATCGGCGAGCGCTCTGCGCAGGAGCTCTCGCCGTACGGGATCCGCGGCAACAGCGTGATCCGCCACGTCGGGGAGAGCTACGAGAACATCGTCCTGGTCGGCGGCTTCTCGAAGGCGTACTCCTCGCTGCTGGCCTTCATCGCCTGCCCCACCCCGCTCAAGCAGGTCCTCAAGACCGCGGCGCCCCCCTATCTCTACTCCGGCCCCTCCCCGGTCGCCTCGCTGGCCACCGTTCTGGAGGGCCTGCGCGTCAACGAGGCTCGCGGCGAGCAGCTGCGCGCCAAGCTGCACGGGCTGACCGCCCGCGTGCTCGACCGCCTCCACGAGCTCGGGATCAGCACACCCAACGAGTCGGGATTCCCGATCATCGAGATTCCGCTGGCCGATCCGGACGCGGTCGACCAGGTCGGCGACGTCCTGTTCGAGCGCGGCATCTACGCGACGATGGCGGTCTACCCGCTCGTGCCCCGCGACGAGGTTGGCTTCCGCCTCCAGATCACGGCCGCCAACACCGACGAGCAGGTCGATCACCTGTGCACGGTCCTCGGCGAGCTGAGCGAGCGATTCCAGCTGCAGCGCGCGGCGGGCGCGTGACCCTGATGTCTGCGCCGGAAGCCAGCCCGGGCGTCACGACCTCCATGTCCGCACCCGAGGCACGCCCCAGCGCCCCTCACCGCCGTCATCTGTGGTGGATCTACCTCCTGTTCGGGGCGGTCGTCTGCGGGCTCTACGTGTTCGTGCCCCCGCTGAAGGGCAGCGGCCCGGTGATCAACGGGCTCGGCCTCTACGGCGTCCTCGGCGTCGCGGCCGGCATCCGCATCCACCGGCCCCAGGCGCGCCTCGCCTGGTGGTGCTTCGCCATCGGGCTGGCGCTGTTCTGGATGGGAGACCTCTACACGTACAGCTACCCGAAACTGTTCGGCGCCGACGTGCCGTTCCCGTCGCTCGGCGACGCCATCTACCTGGCCGTGTATCCCGTGCTGATGGTCGGCCTCGTGAGCCTCGTGCGCCGGCGCAACCGCCGGGCCGACAGCCCGGGGGCGACGGACGCGATCATCATGACGCTCGGGCTCTCACTCATCTCGGGCATCTGCCTGATCGCCCCCTACGTCCACGATCCGACACTCGGGCTGCTGCCCAAGCTGGTCTCGATCGGCTATCCGATGGGCGACATCATCCTGCTGGCGGGCGCCATCCGCCTGGCCGTCGACGCGGGCCAGCGCCGGCCGTCCTTCTACCTGCTGATCGCGAGCATCGTCACGCTGCTCAGCACCGACTTCGTCTACGGAATCCTGACGCTGCACGACGCGTACAACCACCAGCTCTGGCTGGACGCCGGCTGGATCTTCTTCTACCTGCTGTGGGGCGCGGCCGCCCTGCACCCCACGATGCAGAATCTCTCCGAGGTCGAGAGCGATCGCCCGCCCCGCCTCACCTGGGTGCGCCTGGCCATGCTGGCGGGGGCGAGCCTGACCGCCCCGGCGCTCGAGTTGATCAAGGTCATCCCGACGCACAACTGGGACCTGCTGTTCGTGATCGGGGCCTCGGCCGTCCTGTTCTCACTGGTGGTCGGGCGCATGACCGGCCTCATTCGCGAGCGCGAGAAGTCGGTCGGGCGCGAGCGCGCGCTGAGCGCGGCCGGCGGGCTGCTCGTGGCCGCGAGTGAGCCGCGCGACATCGTGATCGCGGCACTCCAGGCGGTGGCCGACTTCGGCAACGCTGACGTCGAAGCCCGTGTCTGCGTGAGCTCGGAGGAGGATGTACGCGCGCTGGCGCTCGACGAGCAGCGGGCGCTGACCGATTGGATCGTGTCGGGCGAGACAGCGGCGCTCCTGGCGCTCGCTGGCGCCGACCGCATCTCGGCCATCCCGGCCTGGGCCGCTGACCAGCTGCGGCTCGCCCCGGAAAGCGACCGGATCCTCCAGCTCGAGCTCCGACCCGGCGGTTCATCCAGCCCGGCCCTCACCCTGATCGTGGCCGGCGCGGCGGCCGAGAACCAGGAGACCCGCTACGCCCTGCGCACGCTCGCGCACCAGGTGTCGCTGGCGCTGAGCAGCTCAGAGCTCGCCGCCGAGGTTCACCGCCGGGCCAGCGAGGCACGGTTCTCCACCCTGGTCCAGAACTCGAGCGACCTGATCACCGTGCTCGGCGCGGACAACACGATCATGTACCAGAGCCCCTCGATCGAGCGCGTGCTCGGCTACACCGCGGAGGAGGTCACGGGGCGCTCATTCGGGCTGCTGCTACATCCCGACGAGCACGGCCGGCTGCTGCGCCGGCTCACCGACGGCGCCGGCGCGAACGGCCGCGCCGAGGTCATCGACTGCCTGCTGGCGCATAAGGATGGCGGCCTCCGTCACTTCGAGATCCTCCAGACGGACCTTCTGTCCGACAGCGCGGTCGGCGGGATCGTGCTCAACGGCCGCGACGTCTCGGAGCGCAAGGCGTTCGAGGAGCAGCTCGCGCACCAGGCGTTCCACGATCCCGTCACGCTCCTGGCCAACCGCGCGCTGTTCAACGAGCGCGTGCGCCACGCCGTGGCGCGCAGCCTGCGCGAGGGCATGGGGATGGCTGTCCTGTTCGTCGATCTGGACGACTTCAAGACCGTGAACGACAGCCTCGGCCATGCGGCCGGCGACCGGGTGCTGCTCGAGGTGGCTCAGCGGATCGCCGGCAGCGTTCGCGCGGCCGACACCGCGGCGCGGTTCGGCGGTGACGAGTTCGCCATTCTGCTCGAGGACGTACAGGACATCCAGACCGCGGTCGAGACCGCCGAGCGGATACTCGACTCGCTCAGCCGCCCGCTCGACCTCGACGAGAACCACCTGGTGATCCGGGCCAGCCTCGGCATCTCAATCGCCGAGCCCGGGCATCCGATCGACTCCGACGAGCTGATCCGCAACGCGGATGCCGCCATGTACATCGCCAAGGGCGACGGCAAGGGCGGCTACCGCCTGTTCGAGCCCGCCATGCACGACCGGGTGGTGGCCCGGCTTGCCCTGCGCGCCGACCTGCAGCGGGCGCTCGAGCGCGAGGAGTTCGAGCTGCACTACCAGCCGCTCGTCCGGCTCGAGGACGGCGTGATCACCGGGCTCGAGGCGTTGATCCGCTGGCGCCATCCCACCCGCGGGTTGATCCCGCCCGGCGACTTCATCCCGTTCTCTGAGGAGACCGGCCTGATCGTGGAGATCGGGCGCTGGGTGCTCCACGAGGGCTGCCGCGAGGCGAAGCTCCTGCGCGAGCGGATCGGCGGACCGGTGCTGCCGACCGTGGGCATCAACCTGTCGGTCAAGCAGCTGTTCCACTCCGACATCGTCGCCGACGTCTCGTCTGCGCTGGAGGCTGCCGACCTCGAGGCGGGGGCCCTCACGCTCGAGATCACCGAGTCGGTGATGATGACCGACACCGAGCTGGCCATCTCCCGCCTGCAGGAGCTGCGCGCACTCGGCGTCCGGCTGGCCATGGACGACTTCGGCACCGGCTATTCGTCGCTCAGCTCGCTCAGCATGTTCCCGCTGGACATCCTCAAGATGGATCGCTCGCTGCTGGCCGCCGGCGCCGCGCCGGTCACCTCGGGGATCGCCTCCGCCGTGCTCAGCCTCGGTGAGACATTCCAGCTCGAGGTGGTGGCCGAGGGGATCGAATACCCCGAGCAGTCGGCCACGCTCCGCGAGCTCGGCTGCGACACCGGCCAGGGCTTCTACTTCGCCCGGCCGATGGATCCCGAGCACCTGATCAGCTTCCTGAGCGATCACGCGGGCGAGTTCGCGGTCCCCACCGGCTCGGACTAATCGCGTGCAGCCCGGCTACGAGACCCTGGACAGGCCCGGGGGATTCAGCCGCGTCCGCCTCCTGGCGCCGCTCGCCCACCGCGACTACCGGCGGCTGCTCGGCGGCATGTCGATCTCGCAGCTGGGGGACGGGTTGTTCCTGGTCGCGCTGGCCTGGCAGGTGTATGCGCTGTCGAACACGCCGACCGCACTGGCCTTTGTCGGAATCGCGATGACGGTGCCGACGGTGGCCTGCCTGCTGATCGGGGGCGCGGTCAGCGACCGCTATGACCGCCGCCTGGTCATGCTCGCCGCCGATCTCGTGCGCGGGGTCGTGCTGGCCGCGCTCGCCGCACTCGCCCTGACCGGATCGCTGCGCGTTTGGCAGCTGCTGGTCGCCGTCGTCTTCTACGGCGCGGCCACCGCGTTCTTCAACCCGGCCTCGGATGCGCTCGTGCCGCAACTGCTGCCGGCGGACGCGCTCGCGCAGGCGAACTCCCTGGACCAGCTGATCCGTCCACTGGCCCTGCGCCTGGGCGGTCCCGCCCTGGGCGGCTTGCTCGTGGGCGCCTTCGGAACCGGTGCGGCCTTTGCCCTGGACGGCGCCTCGTTCGCGGTCTCGATCGTCGCGCTGATCTCGATCTCGCCCGCGCCGGCCGCCGGCGCGACCGACGTGCGATTCGTGGCGGGCGAGATCGGCGCGGGTCTGCGCTACGTGCGGGCGAATGCCTGGCTGTGGGCCACGCTCGTCAGCGCGGCGATCGCCTACCTGCTGTTCATGGGCCCGACCGAGGTGCTGCTCCCTTACATCGTCAAGAACCGCCTGGCCGACGGGGCCGGCGATCTCGGTCTGGTGTTCGCCGCCGGCGGGCTCGGGTCGCTCGCCTGCGCCGCGGCCGTCGGCCAGCTCGGCCTGCCCCGGCGCAAGCTCACCTTCATGTACGCGACGTGGACCGTGGCCACCCTGGCCATCGCGGGCTATGGCCTCGCGCACAGCCTAGGGGGATTGATGCTGGCCAGCGTGCTGTTCAACACGCTCGAGACCGCGGGGACGATCGCCTGGGCCACCGCCAAGCAGCGCCACGTCCCCGGCGTGCTGCTCGGACGGGTGTCGAGCCTCGACTGGCTCATTTCGATCGGCCTGCTGCCGGTGTCCTACGCGCTGACGGGACCGGTCAGTGCCGCGATTGGGGTGCGCGCGACGCTGATCGGCGCCGGCGTACTCGGCGCGGCCGTCACCTTCGCTCCACTGCTGATCGGGGAAGTGCGGCGAGTCGACCGACGCTCCGGACAGGGGGAAGCGCACCTCGACGCGCAGGCCGCCGGCCTCGGCCGGGGCGATGTCGAGCGCGGCATCGTGGGCGCTGGCCACCGCGGCCACGATCGACAGCCCGAGGCCGAAGCCCGCGTGGCCGAGCCGATCTGGCGCCAGGCGCTGGAAGGGCGCTAACAGGCGCTCCACCTCCTCGGCCGGCACGACCGGACCGCTGTTGACGATCCGCAGCACGGCGCGACCGTCCCGGTTTCCCACTCGTACGCGCACGTACCCGTGCGGGACGTTGTATCGGATCGCGTTCTGAAGCAGGTTGGACACGAGCCGCACGAGCAGCCGCCGATCGCCGAGGATCGGCGCGGACACGAGCGCAACGTCGAAGTCGAGGTCCTCGGCGACCGGATCGCCTTCATCGGTCCGCAACGCCTCGCTGGCCACGACGGCCAGGTCGAGCGGGTCTCGATGGTCGATCCCCTGCTCGCCCTGTGCCAGCGCGAGCAGCGCGTCGATCAGCTGCTCCTGCTGCTCGTTCTCCTCCAGCGCCTCGCGACACGTCTCCCTGAACGTGTCAGGGGTGGCCGCGGGATCGGTGACGACCATCTCGAGCAACGCCCGGGAGGCGGTCAGCGGCGTGCGCAGCTCATGCGAGGCGTTCGCCACGAACCGTCGCTGCGCGTCATAGGCCCGCTCGAGCGGGCGCAGCACCCGGCCGGCCACCATCCAGCCCAAGCCCCCCGAGATCAGCGCCATGATGGCGAGCGCGATCGCCGACTCGACCTCGAGGTGGTGCAGATCGGCGCCGCGCTGTCGGCTGCCGACGAACCTCACGGCGGCCTGGCCTCCCGGCGTCTTGAGGACCCTCTGGATGTTCGGCGGCAACTGCTCCCACGACGCCGGCGCGCTGACCTGCTGATGGAGGTTTGCCAACCGGGTCTTCGTCGCGGCGGCGGGCCTGCCCAGGACGGTGACCTCGGGACCGGATTCCAAGCCCTGGGTCGCGTGCGAGACGAGCGCGTAGGTGACCGCCAGCAGCGCGGCGCCGCAGGCCAGGAACAGGCCCCCGTAGAGCAGGGTGAGCCGCCACCGGACGGCCGTCTTGGGATGACGCAGGCGATCCAGTCCGGTCACCGGCCGTCCCCGATCCGGTAGCCGACCGGCGTCACCGTCTGGATGACCGGAGGATCGCCGAGCTTGCCGCGCAGCCGGCTCACCGTCATGCGCACGGCGTTGGTGAACGGATCGGTGGCGTCGTCCCAAGCGCGCTCGAGGATCTCCTCGGTCGAGACGACCGCGCCCTCCGCGCGGAGCAGCACCTCGAGCACGGCGAACTCCTTGGGCGTGAGCGGCACGGGTTCCCCGGCGCGGGTGACCTCGCGGTGCGACGTGTCGAGTTCGAGGTCGCCGTAGGCCAGCCGTGGGGGCAATGCACGGCGCGAGCGGCGGGCCAGCGCCCGGATCCGCGCCACCAACTCGGTCAGGTGAAACGGCTTGGGCAGGTAGTCGTCGGCACCGATCCCGAGCCCCTCCACACGGTCCTCGACCGATCCGGCCGCCGTGAGCATCAGCACCGCGCTCCCCCCGGTGCTCGATAGCGAGCGGCACACGTCGTCGCCGTGAACCCCGGGTAGGTCGCGGTCGAGCACGACCACGTCGTAGTCGGTGACCGCGGCGTGGTCAAGCGCCTCGCGCCCGTCGAAGGCAATGTCGACGGCCATCCCCTCGCGCCGCAGCACGGCGGCGACGGTCGCGGCCAGACGAGGATGGTCCTCCACCACCAGCACTCTCATCGCTGCATCGAGTGCAGGATGGCGCACGGCCGGTAACAGGGGCATAACACCGTTACCGGCCGGTTAGCGCAGACCGCGTACACCTGGTGTCCGTGAGCCTGACACGTCTGATTGCCGTCCTCTTGCTGGGCTGCGCGACGCTCGCCGCGTGCGGTTCCGTCGGACAACCGGCCGGGACCGGGACCGGCGCCGCGAACGCCACCGCGAACGGGAAGACCCGCGACGTCGCGTTCTCGGACTGCATGCGCGCGCACGGTGTGACGAACTTCCCGGACCCGACGTCGAACGGACTCCAGGTCCCGACCGGCATCAACCGACAGTCGCCCGTCTTCCGCTCCGCTCAGCAGGCGTGCAAGAAGTACCTGCCGAACGGCGGCGCTCCCCCGGCCACCAGCCCGGCCGAGCGCACGGCCGCCCTCACTTTCGCGAGGTGCATGCGCACCCACGGCGTCCCGGCGTTTCCGGATCCGGCGTTCACACCGCCGCACGCCGCACGTGTGCTCATCCTGCGCAGCATGGTGTTCGCCTTAGGCTCCTCCATCGACCCCAAGTCGCCGGCCTTCCAGCAGGCGGCCCAAGCCTGTGGGCTGGGCAAGCGGTGAGCGGACGCCTATCCGGGCCCGCCGGGATGCTGCTCGTCGTCGGGCTGGCCGCCTGTGGCTCCACGAGCAACGGCGGAACGACCACGAACGCGTCCGTCACAGCTCACCCTGGCGCAGTGCATGCGCTCCCACGGCGTACCCGGCTTACCCCGACCCGATCTTCCCCGCGAACGGCGGCGTCGAGCGCAAGCTGCCGCCCGGTCTGGTCCCATCCTCGCCCTCGTTCCAGAAGGCCGCCCAGGCGTGCGGGCGGGGATGACTACTCGGCCACGGGCAGGCTGACGCTCACCACCAGCCCACCACCCAGCTCCGGCTCGGCCTCGATCTCGCCGTCGTGGGCGGCCACGATCGCCCGGGCGATCGACAGGCCGAGACCGGAGTGGCCGTTGGCCACGGTCCGCTCTGAGCCCCCGCGTTGAAACGGCTCGAACAGCCGCCCGACCTCGTCGGAGCTGATCGCGGGACCGCTGTTGGCCACGCGTAGCACCGCCCGCTCTGAGTCCGCGCCGGTCATCACCCGAACCCAACCCTGCTCGTGGTTGTGGTCCACGGCGTTGTCGAGCAGGTTCGCGATCAGCCGCTCGATCAGCGCGCGGTCGCCACGCACCGGCGCGGGAGCGAGCATGAGCGTCAGATCGAGCCGGCGGCGCTCGACCTCCGTACGCGTCCCCTCGGCGGCGTCTTCGACCAGCCTCGCGAGGTCAAGTGCATCCCGATGCTGGAGTCCGCGCTCGCTGGTGGCCAGCGTCAGGAGTGCCTCGAGCAGCCGCTCCTGGTTGCGCCCGGATACGAGCAGCTCCTCACAGGCCGCGCGGAGCCGGGCCGTGCTCGCCTCCGGATCCGCCAGGGCGACCTGCAGCAGCGTGCGCTCGAGCGTGAGCGGCGTGCGCAGCTCGTGCGCAGCGTTTGCCACGAACCGCCGCTGCGCGGCGAACGCCGCCTCCAGTCGGGCGAGGAGGTCGTCGATCGTGTCGCCGAGTTGCTTGAACTCGTCGTCGGGTCCCCTCACCGCGAGCCGCTGATGCAGGTTCCCGGCGGAGATCGCCTGGGCCGCCGCGGTCATCTGGCGCAGCGGGCGGAGCACCCGGCCGGCCGCGAACCAACCGAGGAATGCAGACGCGACGGCCGACACCGCGAGCGCGAGCCACGAGACCGCGAGCAGACCGGCCATGTCAGCCGACTGCTGCTGGGACACGAGCTGTTTTTGGACGGAGCCACCGAACGGACCCGGGGAGGCCCGAGCCACGCTGACGGAGGTCCTCGACCGCACCAGCACGAAGATGAGCGCGACGATCGCCGTCCCCAGAAACAGGAACAGGCCCGAGTACATGAGCGTGAGCCGCAGCCGGGCGCTGTGTCTGGGCAGCCGCAACCATCGGCGGGGAACGAGCCGCCGAGATGTCGCAGCCTTCAAATCCGGTACCCCGCCTCGCGCACCGTCTGGATCACCGGGGGGTCGCCCAGCTTGGCGCGTAGGCGCCCGATCGTGGTTTTGACCGTGCTCGTGAACGGATCCGCCGCCTCGTCCCACACCCGGGCCAGGAGCTCCTCGGCCGAGACCACGCGGCCGTCCGCGGCCAGCAGGTACTCGAGCAGCGCGAACTCCTTGGGGCTCAGCGCGAGTCGCTTTGGCCCGCGAAACACGGTTCGGCGCGCCGGGTCGAGGGTGAGATCGCCGTGCGCGAGCTTCACGGGGAGCGCGGCGACCGCGCGGCGCCCCAGCGCCCGAACTCGTGCCACCAGCTCGGGGAACTCGAACGGCTTGGACAGGTAGTCGTCGGCCCCGAGCTCGAGTCCATCGACGCGATCGCTGATCGTGCTCGCCGCCGTGAGCATCAGTACGCGGGTCTCGCGATGCTCCTCCATCACCCTCCGGCACACCTGATCTCCGTGCACGCCCGGCAGGTCTCGGTCGAGTACCACGACGTCGTACCGGGTGAGCGCCACGTGCGCCAGCGCATCGGCTCCATCCAGCGACACGTCGACCGCCATGCCTTCGCGCCGCAGTCCCTCGGCCACCGCACGGGCCAGTCGTTCGTGATCTTCGACGATCAGCACCCGCATGGTCGCAGGCAAAGCATCCCGGACCGAAGGTGACAGCGGGGTCACAGAGGCGGTCACCGTGCTGTCACCCCCCGCTGTCTAGAACTCGCGCCATGAACTTCTCCTCTCGCATCATGGTCTCACCCCGGCTAGTCGGGTGCCTGCTGCCGGCCCTGGTGTTGACGGCGTTCGCGGCTGGCTGCGGATCGGCCAAGCCACCGACGACCACCACGAACAGCGCCGCCTCGCAGAACCCGGATGCAACGGCAGCCTACGCGTACGCCCGGTGCATCCGCGCGCACGGCGTGCCCAACTTCCCCGATCCGCAGGTCACGACCACGGCGCATGGCGGATCGATCCGGATGGCGGTACCGGCGTCGGCCGGGGGCTCCCCGCACTTCAAGGCGGCCCAGAAGGCGTGCCGCGGAATCCTGCCCGCGCCGGGCGGCTCGAGCTCCAGCGACGATCAGGCTCATCGACAGGTGATGCTCGCCTTCGCGCATTGCCTGCGCAGCCACGGCCTCGCCGGGTTCCCCGATCCCACCCGCGACGGCCAGATCACGCCGCAGATGATCAGCGCCGCCGGCATCGACCTGCGCTCGAGCCAGTTCTTGCGCGCGGGCGCCGCGTGCGTTGGGGTCACCCACGGCGCGATCACGATGGCGCAGGTGCGGGCGGCGGCCAGCGGCCAGCACTGATCGTGCCGCGCGGCCGCGAGACGTCATCACGGGCCAATAACCGCGTTACGTCCCTGTTATCGCTCGACCTGTACAACCGGCGCGCGTGACGCTCGAGCTAGACACCGGCGTGGGTCCCGCTGCCGCCGCGGGAGCCGCCCGCCTGCCGATCCGGGAGCTCCTCGGCACCGCGTTTCAGGGGCTGAGTACCCGCCGGTTGCGCGCCGCGCTGTCCGCGCTGGGAATCGCGATCGGGATCGGCGCGATGGTGGCGGTCGTGGGGGTCTCCTCCTCGGCGCAGGCGAACCTCTTGGCCGAGATCGACGCGCTCGGCACGAACCTGCTGACGGTCACCCCCGGACAGACGTTCCTGGGCGCCAACGAGACGCTGCCCGGCACGTCGGTGCCGATGATCGGGCACATGCTGAACGTCGACAGCGACGCCGCCGTCTATCAGGTGCCGAGCATCAACGTGTACCGGAGCCCGTTCGTGCCGGTGGCGGAGACCGGTGGGATCGGCGTCGATGCGGCGGGGGACAACCTACCCGAGGTCATCGGCACGTCGATGGCCTCGGGCCACTTCCTGGATGCGCTCAGCGACGGCTTTCCCGAGGCCGTGCTCGGTGCCCAGGCCGCGCAGGTCCTCGACATCGGGGTGGGTGGGGCCGAGATCAAGGGCCGCGTGATGGTCTACCTCGGCAACACGTGGTTCAACGTGATCGGCGTCCTCAAGCCGGCGCTGCTCGACTCCTCGCTCGACTCGACCGTGTTCATCTCGCTGCCGGTGGCCGCACGGCTGTTCCAGACGCAGCCCAACCCGTCCGAGATCTACGTGCGCGCCGACCAGAACCATGTGCCCGCCGTCTCGGGTCTGCTGGCCCCCACCGCCGATCCGCAGCAACCCGACGGCGTCAACGTCAGCCGCCCGTCGGACGCCCTGGAAGCGCGGGCGGCGGCGCAGGGCCAGTTCACCACGCTGCTGCTCGGGCTCGGGGCGGTGGCGCTGCTCGTGGGCGCGATCGGGATCGCCAACATCATGGTGATCTCGGTGCTCGAGCGGCGCGGGGAGATCGGTCTGCGCCGCGCGCTGGGCGCCACCCGGCGTCACATCAGCCTCCAGTTCCTGGCCGAGTCGGCGCTGCTGGCCGTGCTCGGGGGCGTGGCCGGGCTCGCGCTCGGCGCCGGCGCCACCGAGGTCTACGCGGTCACCCGTCACGAGCCGTTCGTGGTGCCGCTCTACGCGCTGATCGCCGCGCCCGCCGCCGGGCTGGTGATCGGCGCCCTGGCGGGCCTGTATCCGGCGGCCAAGGCCTCCCGGCTCAGCCCGACCGAGGCGCTCAGGGCGACGTGAGCGCGAGCGGCCTTAGGCTCGGATAGCCGACGGGAAGGACGAGCAGCCGGCCGCGCCGGGCGTAGAGGACCCGCCACCAGTAGTACACGTAGTAAGCGTGCGGATCGGTCCGCATGCGCAGCGCGTAGTCGGTGACCGCACGGACGTAGTCGCTGCTCGGGTTGTAGTGGTACAGCGCATCAGCCATGTCGCGCGGGGCGCCGTTCGCGGTCAGGTAGCGAGCGGCGCCGAATGCGGCGTCTCTGGGGTCTTGCACGTTTCCCTTGCCGTAGCGAGCCCACGTGGCGGGGAGGAACTGCATCGGCCCCTCGGCGCCGGCCGTGCTGAGGCCATGGACTCGGCCGAAGCTCGTCTCCACGAACTGGATCGCGGCCAGGTACTCCCAGGGCACGCCGGTTCGCGCCTGGGCGGCCCTGAAGTATCCGAGCAGCGTGCCCGGCGCCGGCGGCCGCTCGATCCGCCAGGGCGGCAACGACCGGCGGGGCGTGTTCAGGCGCGACAGCGCGGCCGCCGCGTCCAGGTTCGTGCGCATCGCGTTCGCCGCGGTTGGGTTCAGTCCGGATACGATCGCCCGCTGGTCCGCCCGGGGATAGCGGGCCAGTGTCACGGTGGCCAGCTGCTCGAACTGCGCGGCGTTCGCGATCGTCGCCGTCGGGGTCGCCGGCTCGTCGATCGTTGACTCGGCCAGGTTGAGGTCAGCCTGGAGCGCCGAGTTGGCGGCCGGGACCGTTGTCGGGACAGCGGGCGATGCTGTGGCTCCCATCGCCGACGCCACCGCCACCAGGATCCCGACGAACGCCGTCGCGATCACCGGCGCTCACCGCCGGGAGAGCCGGAACGCCGGATGGTCCGGCGCGATCCGGCGCAGGTCCTCGTCCGGCGCGTCGGGTCCGACGCCGGCAAAGAAGGCGCCCACCTCGAACTTCCACTTCTTCAGGTACGCGCGCAGCAGCGGCGGCTTCTCGTCGTCGCTGAGCTCGACGGCCGTGAACGGCTCGACGCGACGCCCCACCCTGAGGCGGCCCTCCCCGCTTGCCCGCAGGTTCTTCACCCACTGCGTTTGCCCGCGTGGGGCCACCAGGTAGTCCTCGCTCTCGTAGCGGAGCAGGTTGACCGGGTTGCTCCGCCACTCGCCCGATTTGCGGCCTTTGACCTCGAGCACCCGCGAGCCGTACACGCTCACCCCGAGCCGGGTCAGCGCCGCCACGATCCGGTTGAAGACGTTGGTCGTGAACCATCCCGGGCGTTGATAGTGCTCCGCCACCGCCACCCATTGTCGCAGCCCGCGCGACCCGCGCCAGGCCCGCCCGTGGACCATAACCCGGCACTCGGCCCCGCCCCCGAGGTGAACGCCGATTCAGGGCCGTATACAGGTCACAACTACGATCTCGACGGTGGCGCGAGGCCGAGTGCGGACTTATGACCCCTGTTCTCAGCCGCCGGGCACGCTCGCCGGCAGCGCCACCGACCCCTGGCCGGCGATCTCGCGCGAGGAGCTTCCCACCATCACCTGGTAGGCGCCGGCGCTCACCATCCACTCGTGGTGCGACACGTCCCAATGCGCGAATGACATCGCGCCCAGTGGGATCGTGAGCGTCGCGCTCTGACCGGGCGCCAGGCTCACGCGCTGAAATGCCTTGAGTTGCTTGGGGGGTTCCCCGACCGCGGCAGGGTCGCCGACGTAGACCTGAGCGACGTCCGACCCGGCCCGAGTGCCGGTGTTCGTCACGGTAAAGCCAACCGACGCCCCGCTGCCGCTGCGCCGCACACCGATCCCGGAATACTTGAACGTGGTGTAGGACAGCCCGTAGCCGAACGGGTAGAGCGGCGCGATGCCCTTGGCGTCGTACCAGCGATACCCGACGAGCAGACCCTCGCTGTAGCTCGAGTGCGGCCCCACGGTGTCGCCGGGCTCGCTCACTCCCGGATACTGGGCCGCGGTCTGGAGCGGGTCGTCGGACAGGCTGACCGGGAAGGTCGCCGGCAGCTTGCCCGACGGGTCCACGTCGCCGAACAGGATCGGCGCGATCGCGTTGCCGTCCACCTGACCGGGGAACCAGTTCTCGAGGATCCCCTGCACCTGTCCGGCCCACGGCATCGCGATCGGGCCGCCGCTCTGGATGACCACGATCGTGTGCGGATTCGCCGCCGCGACGGCCGAGACGAGCGCGTTCTCGTCCAGTGGCGTGTAGCTGCACGACGTCGAGGAGGCGAAGTCGAGGAACGAGCACGTTCCGGCGTGCGCGTTCAGGTCCGGCCGGTCGGCCCCCTCGATCTCGGCGTCATTGACGAACAGGACCGCCACGTCGGCGGCGCTCGCCGCGGCGACCGCGTCGGCGGTGGACTCGCCGTCGGCATAGGTGACCACATCTCCGGCCTGGGCCGCACGCGCGGTGATCGACTGAAGCGGCGAGACCACGCCCGGCTGGTAGGAGAACATCGGCACGTGGCCGCTGCCGTAGCCCTGCTCGGCGAGCGTCGCACCGGCCTCGTTGGCGGCGGGCCCGATCACGGCGATCCGCTTGGCCGGTCCGCTGAGCGGCAGCACGCCGCCGGCGTTCTTCAGCAGCACCGTCCCCTCCTCGGCCACGCTGGTCGCCATGGCCAGGCTGTCGGAGTTCGTGGCGGGAGTCGCCGCGGCCTGAGCACCCTCGGCGGGCACGTGGTCGAACAGGCCCAGGCGGAACATCGTGTAGAGGATCCGGTGGACCATGCTGTTCAGGACCGCCGTCGAGACCTGTCCGTCCTGGACCGCGGTCTGGAGCGCCGGCCCCCAGAACTCGGGGCTCGTGCCGACGCCGCCGGGCATCTCCATGTCGAGGCCGGCGTTGGCCGACGCGACCGTCGAGTGGTTGGCGCCCCAGTCCGACATCACGAACCCGCTGAAGGCGAACTGGTCGTCGAGCACGCTGTGCAGGAGGTACGGGTTCTCGCACGCGTACACGCTGTTGACCCGGTTGTACGAGCACATGACCGAACCCACCCCGGCCTTCACCGCCGCGTCGAACGCGGGCAGATCGATCTCCTGCATCGTGCGCTCGTCGGCGTCCGACGAGTCGGTCATGCGGTTGGTCTCCTGGTCGTTGAGCGCGTAGTGCTTGACGGTGGCGATCACGTGCTGGGACTGAATCCCCTGGACGACCCCGGCGGCGGCCTGCCCCGCCAGGTACGGGTCCTCGCCCGCGTACTCGAAGTTGCGCCCGTTCAGCGGATTGCGCGCGATATCGACGCCCGGTCCGAGCAACACGTTCACGCCCTTGGCGAACGCCTCGCGCCCAAGCACGGCGCCGTACCGCTCCGCCAGCGACGGATCCCAGGCGGCGGCCAGCGCGATGCTGTCGGGAAAGGCGGTCGTCAGTTGCTGCTCATCGCCCACGCCGGCCGTCGCGTCGTTCATCACCAGCGCCGGGATGCACAGCGCCGGATTCGCCGCGATGTAGCTGGCCGCCGGCGGGTTGGGCCCCTGCGGGTTGAACTCGCCGCCGCCGGTGACCATCTGGATCTTGTCGGCGAGCGACATCGCCCCCAGCAACGCGGTGGCGCGCTGGGCCGCCGGCTGCGCTGAGTCCATCCACGGGCAGGAGGCGGCGCTCGCCTGTCCCGCCAAGAGTGTGATCCCGCCGATGAGGGCCAGCAGCCCGGCCGGCAGGGTAAGGCGACGAAGGCGCATCGCGTCCTCCCTTGGGGACCTGGATCGCCGATGAGTATTCGGGTCAGACCGGATTCCTGTCAAGCCGGAACCGTCGGCGCCGAGCACGTAAGGCCTCGCCGGCATCAGGTAAGGCATCAGGGCCCAGAAGTCGCTCCATCCGCCCGATGTGCGCAACCCGGCTTAGGCGCATGATGAACGCATGATCACTTCACAGGACTCCACTATCGCCCTCCGGCTGGCTCACCCCGACGATGCTCTGGTGGTTCGCCGGCTGGCCGCCCTCGATGACGCCCCGCCGCTCCCGGGGCAGGTTCTCATCGCCCTCCTCGACGGCGAGCCGGTCGCCGCCGCATCCCTGTCCGACGGGCGCACCGTCGCCAACCCGTTCCTGCCCACCGCGGACGTCGTCGCGCTGCTGTCGATGCGGGCCCGGCAGCTGCGGCGCAGGGATACGCCCCGGCTTCCGGCCACGGACCGGCTTCGCTGGCGGGCGCCGCGCCTGCGCGCCGCGTGACTGGCTGCGGGCCGCCAAAACCGGCGGCCCGCGCACGCCTCAGCGGCTGACCAAGCATGCCGCCGGCGCCGGTCAGGAACAAGTTCATCTGCGCTTAGCGAACCACCGGGAAGGAATCCGTGCCTTGCAGAGTCAATGCCGCTAACACCACTTAACCGACGTCACCATCGGAGGTTTCGCCAGTGAACTGACGCCCGCGCACCGTGGGGAGCGTTGACCCTTTCCTGACCGCAAGAACGGAGCACACCATGAGTAGTCAAGCCCCTACGTCGCATCGGTCTGACGCGCGTCCAGTGGGCGATGCTGAAACCGCGACCGCGAATCGTCCCACCAGCCGCCGCTCGTTCATCGCGGGCGCGGGCGCCGGCGCGCTTGGACTGACGCTGCTCGGCGAGGTACCGGCCGCCGCCGCGGCTGGGCGGCGTCTGACCTCGGGAGACGAGGCCATCCTGCGCTTTCTCGCCGCCGCCGAGATCCTCGAGTCCGACCTCTGGCAGCAGTACAACGAGTTCGGCGGGATCCAGGACAGCGAGGTGCCGGGCGGCAGCGGCAACAGCGCGTACACCAACGCGCTGAACATGCTCGACTCCGACATGCCGCAATACGTGCACGACAACACCGACGACGAGGTGACTCACTTCCGGTTCCTGAACGCCTACCTCGAGGCGCGTGGCGGCCGACCGGTGAGCCTGGAGCCGTTTCGCACGCTGCCCAGCAGCACCGCGAGCGGCGCGCAGCAGATCAAGCGTCTCACCAATCTCATGCAGCTCACCGTCGACACGACCTGGTGGACGCGTTACCGGAGCAGCGCCAGGAATCCCGACTTCGGGGATTCGCTGCCGCAGGCCGTACCTGGGCTGATGAAGGGTCAGTTCCCCGCGATCCCGAGGTCGGATGCCGATCTGGCCAACGGCGATCACCTCCAGGCCATCGCCAACACGGCGGGGTTCCACTTCGCGACGATCGAACAGGGCGGCACGAGCCTGTATCCGTCACTCGCCCAGAGGGTGAGTGACCCGGAGGTGCTGCGCATCCTGCTGAGCATCGGGCCCACCGAGACCATGCACTTCCAGACCTGGAGTGACAAGGCGGGTAACGCTCCGCCGGTGACCGATCCCACCAACGGCCTGGTGTTCCCCGATCTGAACTCGTCGCCGTTCGGCGGAGAGACCTTCCAGACCAACCTGATCATGCCCGAGCCGACGGTCTTCCTCAGCCGCAAGTTCCCCCGCTGCTCGATCATCCGCCCGACGGAGACCAAGGGCGCGGCCATGGGCGCAGTCAAGTTCCTGGTCGCCGATGGGCTGTTCCGCGGACAGACGCCGGCCTTCTTCCGATTCATGACGCGCCTGGCCAGAGAGGCGGACGCTGCGCGGCGCGGTGGCGCCTAGGCCGACGGCGCGGGAGCTGGGAGCGTCCGCTCGAGCAGCGAGCGCAGCTCGCGGAAGTGGCGCTCCCGCGACGGCTCGTCATAGGCCGCCGTGTCGGCCATCGTGTAGCCGTGCTGGGCCCCCTCGTAGACCTCGGAGAGGTACCGGACTCCGGCCTCTTCGAGCGTCTGCTCGAGGGTGGCGATCTGCTCGCCGCTCATGCTCGGGTCCTGGTCGGCGAAGCCGAAGTACAGCTCCGCCCTGACTTCGGTCGCGGAGTGGTGCGGGCTGTCGGGCGCATCGGTGACCAGGCCGCCGGCATGGAAGCCGGCCAGCGCCGCGACCCGATCCGGAAGTGCCGTGGCGATTCGCCAGCCCACCCGCGCGCCCATGCAGTAGCCGGTGAGGGCGACGGGGCCGGGCGAAGCCGCCTCGGACAGACGGTCGAGGTAGGCGGACCCGTCCGCGGCGATCCGGTCCGGGGTGAGCTGATCGATGAGCGGGCGGAGCGACTGGAAGAACCCGGCGCGCTGCTCGGGATCGCTCAGGTCGGGCATCGGCAGCACAGGTGCGCGGCCGGCGCGGTAGAAGACGTTCGGCGCGAGCACGACATAACCGTCGGCCGCGATCCGCTCGATCATCTCGGCGATCGTCGGCCGCAGCCCGAACGCGTCCATGATGAACAGGACTCCCGGATGCGGTTGATCGTCGGGCCGCGCCAGGTACGCGTCAGCAACGCCGTCAGGGGTGGTGACGTCGACGTTCTCGACCGGCATAGGCTGCGCACTATGGCAGACGAGCTTTCGCTCCTCGATTGGAAGCGCACGATCGCCGAGCTCTACGCCGAGATCCGGGCCACGCGAGACAAGCAGGCCGCCTGGCAGCACTGGCAGGCGACCCGCCGGCGTCTGTTCCTGGAGCACCCGCAGTCACCCGTTCCAGTGCACGATCGCGGCGATTACACGGGTCCGCACGTTTACGACTACGACCCGTCGTGGTGCTTGACCGCCGCGGTCGAGACGGTCGAACCACGGCGCCTGGAGATCATCACGAGCAACGTCGAATCGATGGCCTTCAGACGCTTCGGCCTCGCGCATTTCAAACACGACGGCACCGATCTAAGCCTCGAGCTGTACTGGCTCGAGGGATACGGCGGCGGAGCGTTTGTTCCGTTTGCCGACGCGACGAGCGGGCGGGAAACCTACGGTGCGGGGCGCTATCTACTCGACACCGTGAAGGGCGCCGATCTCGGCGAGCAGGATGGCGGCCTGGTGCTCGACTTCAACTTCGCCTACCAACCGTCCTGCGCCTACGATCCGCGCTGGACGTGCCCGCTCGCGCCGCCCGCCAATCGCCTGAGCGTGCCGGTACGAGCGGGCGAACGGGTCGCCCGCGGCTGACCGCGAGACGACCGCCCGCCCGCTCGTTTCCGGTCTGGGTTCGGCTCAGATGTTGCCGTCGCCGTCGCTCGGACCGCCGTGGTTATCGCTGTCGCCGTCGCCGGCGTTCTGGCCCTGCGGGATCCCCGAAGAGCTCGAGCCCGCGCTGGAGCTGGAACTGGATGACGTAGCGGCCGGAGGCGATGAAGAGCTCGAGCTCTTGGACGAGGACGAGCCTCCGCCGCAGCCGGCCACCGCAAGGGCGGCCACCGCCAGCGCCAAGCCCAGCCACCGCCTGGGTGTTACGGATGTGATGTTCATGGGGTGTACCTCTCTTTACCCTTACGGACTGCTCAGCTCGGAATTTCTTCCCGGACGCGACGCTCGGACGAGCGCGTCAAGCGCGATCCGCGGTCCGTCGGGCGTGTCGACCGGGCGCTCCGCGCGCTCGGCCCGCTCGATGCGAAGCCCGGACCCATTCAAGTCTCGGTCCACATCCTCGGCGGTGTAGAGCACGGCGGGATCCTGCGGTCCGCCGTGACCGCCTTCGAGATTGGCACTGTCGTGCGCGACCAGCACGAACGTGCCCCCCGGCGCCACCGCGCCGGCGGCGCGGGTCAGGATCGCCGTCCGCTGCACCTCGGGCACCTGGAGGTAGAAGACGATCACGAGATCGAACGCCTCCGGCGCAGGTTGGTAGTCGAGTAGATCAGCGACGATCCACTCGGCCTCCACCCCGCGGGCCGCCGCCAGGGCCCTGGCCTTGTCGAGCCCCACCGCGGAGAAGTCCACGCCGGTCACCTGCCACCCGCGCTCGGCCAGCCACACCGCGTTGCGTCCCTCCCCGCAGGCCAGGTCGATCGCGCGACCCGGCGCCAGCCCCTCGGCCTCACGGACCAGGAAGCGATTGGCTTCGCTGGTCCAGACAAGCTCGCGGCCGGAGTAGCGCCGGTCCCACTCGGAGCTGTCCACCGTCTTCAATCCGCGACTCCGAGCCCCCAGCCGCCGTCGATGACGACCTCTTGGCCGGTGATGTACTCCGAGGCCGGCGAGGCGAGGAACAGAGCGAGCGCCTTGATGTCGTCGGGCTGGCCCACGCGGTGCATCGGGATGTCCTTGGCAATCGCCGCCTGCACGTCGGGGTTGTGCGCGTGGCCGCCGCCGATGTTGGTCACGAAGAAGCCGGGCGCGATCGCGTTGGCCGTGATCCCGTAGGCGGCCAGCTCGAGCGCGACCGCGTGCATGAAGTGCCGTGCCCCGGCCTTGGCGGCCAGGTACGCCGACCCGATCGCTCCCTCGACCATGGTCGCGGCCAGCGACGTCGTGATGATGATCCGCCCGAACCGGCGCGGGCGCATGTGGCGTGCGGCCGCCCGCACGGTGGCGAAGATCCCGTTCAGGTTGATGTCGATCACGCGGTCCCATCGCTCGTCGCTGTAGCGCTCGATCGCGCCCTCCTCCACCCGCGGCCGCGAGCCGCCGGCCCAGGCGCCGACGAAGCCGACGCCGGGGTCGATCCCGGCGTTGGCGAACGCGACGTCGAGCCGGCCGTAGCGCTCTGCCGCCTCGTCGATCACGCGGTCCAGGGCAGCGTGGTCGGTCACGTCCGCCACCGCGCCGCGCACATCGAGCCCCTTGCCGGCCAGACGATCCGCCTGCCCGCTGAGCGCCTCGGCATCGACGTCGATCAGCGTGACCCGTGCCCCGTGTGCGGCGAGCACCTCCCCGTAGGCCAGGCCCAGGCCGCTGGCGCCCCCGGTGACGATCACCCCGAACCCGGTCACGTCGAATCGAGAGGAGACGTTCATCGGCGGCGCGACCCTATCGATCCAATCGCGAGGAGACGTTCATGAGCCGCGCGAGCCTATCGCGCGGATCACCTCAGGACGAGATCGACCAGCCGACCCATGTCGTCCGGGTTCAGTGGGTTTGCCGTCCACAGACGCCGATAGAAGATCGCCCCCAGCAGCGCCGTGGTGGCCAGCTCGGGATCGATGTCGGGGTCGACCTCCCCCTCGCGGATCCCGCGCGCGATCAGGTCGATCAGCGCCTGGCGGCGATCGGCCGCGTATCGGTGGTGAAACTCGCGTACGCGCGGGTCGCGCTCGGCGCCCTCGATCAGCGCGGGGATGCAGCGCGACCAGGTCGAGTCGATCACGACCTCGGCCAGGTGCCCGAGCAGGAGCGCGAGCGACTCGCGCACCGGGCGATCGCCGAGATCGGGAACGAGCTGCTCGTGGAAGGTCTCGAATGCGTCGGCGATCAGGTCGAGCTTGTCCGGCCAGTGGCGGTAGATGGTCGACTTGCCGACGCCGGCCCGCGCAGCGATCGATTCGATCGTCACGCCGCCGTAGCCGACCGCGGCCATCTCCTCGACGGCGGCCCGGAGGATCACCATCCGGGAGCGCTCAATGCGCGGGTCGGTAGCTCTGGCCATCGATTGAACGAAATGAAACGTTGACGTATCGCTGTGAAACGCGTACGTTCTACAGAGTAAACGGCAAGAGGAGGACACGATGGCCACGGTCAGCGTCCGCTACATCGTTGACGACGTCGACACCGCGATCGACTTCTACTGCCGGGAGCTCGGCTTCACCGAGGACATGCACCCGGCGCCCACCTTCGCGATGCTCTCGCACGGCGACCTCCGGCTCGTCCTGAGCGCGCCGGGCGGTGGGCCAGGTGGCGGCGCAGCCATGCCGGACGGGACCTTGCCGAAGCCCGGCGGCTGGAATCGCTTTCAGCTCGAGGTCGACGACATCGAGGTGACCGTCGGGCAGCTCCGCGACCACGGCGCCCGGTTCCGTAACGACATCGTCACCGGCATGGGCGGGAAGCAGATCCTGGTCGAGGACCCGGCGGGCAACCCGGTCGAGCTGTTTCAGCCCACGCGCGCGGAGGCGAAGCTTTCGAACACGGGCTGACCAACGCGGTGATAGCGTCGCGGCACCCATGACCGGACAGGCGCACACCGCGGCCCGCATGCTCGCCGCGGGGCGAGTGCTGATCGGCGCCACCCTGCTCGCCGCGCCGGACTTCGCGGCCGGTCCGTGGGTGGGCGACCATGCACGGACCAGCGGTGCCCGCGTCGTCGTCCGCGCGCTGGGGGCGCGCGACGCCGCGCTCGGCGCGGGGACCCTGGCCGCGGTCGGCGATCGGACCCAGCTGCGTCGCTGGCTGATCGCCTCGACCGCCTGCGACGCGGCCGACTTCGTGGCCACGCTGGCCGGCCCACGCTCGCCGGCCCGCTCGTGGGTCCTGATCCTGGCTGCCGCGGCGACCGTGGCGGGGGGCATCACAGCGGCATCCGTTTAGCCGCCGCGTACGTATTGACGGCGATGAGCTTTCTGCAACCCGCACCACCGCCGTTCGACCTCGAGGAGTGGCGGGCCAAGCCGTACCTCACCCGGGTGAAGGCCAACTGCCAGGACTGGGCGGTGAACGGCTTCGGTTCGCCCGAGGTGGTGTTTCTGCTCTACGCGGTCAAGCTGGTCATCTACGTCGTAGGCGCTGCCGCGGTCATCTCGGCCACCACGCCCGGGCTCGGAGGCCTGGGTGACATCGGCGACTGGTGGACCCAGCCGATCGTCTTCCAGAAGTTCGCCGTGTGGACGCTCCTGTGGGAGATCCTCGGGCTCGGCTCGGGCTCGATGCAGCTGACCGCCCGCTACGGCCCGATCATCGGCGGCGTTCTGTACTGGCTGCGGCCGGGCACCGTGCGCCTCGCGCCGTGGCCCGACAGGGTGCCGCTGACCCGCGGCTCGCGGCGCACATTCGTCGACGTCGCGCTGTACGGCGGCGTGCTCGCCGCGGGGATCTACCTGCTGGTCTCGAGCGGCCAGGCGGTGGCCGGCACCACCGCGGGCCGGCTGCACCCGGCGGGCATCGCGGTGCTGCTCGCGCTCTGGGCGCTCCTGGGGCTGCGCGACAAGGTCTCGTTCCTGGCCGGCCGCCCCGAGGTGTACGGGTTCCTGCTCCTGGTGTCGCTGTTCGCGCCCCGCAACCTGATCGTCGGCTGGCAGTTCGTCATCTTCTTCATCTGGTGGGGCGCGGCGGCTTCCAAGCTCAACCGCCACTTCCCGTACGTGATCGCGGTGATGGTGAGCAACACGCCGTGGAACCGTTCGCGCAAGGCGAAGGCCAGCCTGTACCGGCGCTGGCCCGAGGATCTGCGCCCGGGTCGGGCGGCCTCGCTCGGCGCCCACCTGGGCACCGCGGTGGAGTTCGGCCTGCCGCTCGTGCTGATGGTCTCCCGCGGCGGCACGATCGGCACGCTGGCCGTGATCGGGATGATCCTCTTCCACGCGCACATCACCTCCACGTTCGCGCTCGGCGTGCCCATGGAGTGGAACCTGTTCATGATCTTCAGCCTCCTGTTCCTGTTCGGGCATTACGGCAGCGTGCCGTTCTCCGCGCTCGACAATCCGCTGCTGATCGCGCTGCTCGTGATCGGTGGCGTGCTGATTCCGATCGTCGGCAACCTGTTCCCGGAGAAGGTCTCGTTCCTGCCCGCGATGCGCTACTACGCCGGCAACTGGGCGACGAGTCTGTGGCTGTTTCGCAAGGACAGCGGAGCCGAGGCCAAGCTCGACGAGCGCGTGGAGAAGGTGGCCCGGGTCACCGTCGAGCAGCTCACCAAGCTGTTCGGGCGCGAGACCGCCGAGTACTTCCTCGAGAAGGCGCTGGCCTTCCGCTCGATGCACAGCCACGGACGCGCGCTCAATGCGCTGGCCGCCCGCGCTGTAGACAACATCGACGACTACCACGTGCGGGACGGCGAGATCGTGGCCGGCGTGGTGGCCGGCTGGAACTTCGGCGACGGGCACTTCCACAACAAGCAGCTACTCGACGCCGTCCAGGAGCAGTGCGGCTTCGCTCCGGGTGAGCTGCGCATCGTCGCGCTCGAGGGTCAGCCGGCCCACAAACGCAGCCAGCAATACCGGATCCACGACGCCGCGGCCGGCCTGCTCGAGGAAGGCTCGGTCGACGTGGCCGAGATAGTCAGGCGCGGACCGTGGCTCGAGGAGTCCTTCGACTTCCCCGTGCGCGTGACGTTCGCCGCCGACGCTCAGCATCCCATCGCTGCATGAGCGAGGTGACCGTGGTGGGCTCGGGCCCGAACGGGCTGGCCTGCGCGGTGGCGCTCGCCCGGGAAGGCGTGGCCGTGACCGTGCTCGAGGCTCGCGACACGCTCGGAGGTGGTGTCCGTAGCGCCGAGCTCACGCTGGCGGGCCTGGTGCATGACGTCTGCTCGGCGGTTCACCCGATGGCGGTCGGATCGCCGTTCCTTCGGTCGCTCGGCCTCGAGCGCTACGGGCTCGAGTGGCGCTGGCCCGAGGTCGACTGCGCGCACCCGCTCGACGACGGATCGGCCGGCGTGATGCATCGCTCGATCACCGCCACCATCGAGGCGCTGGGCTCAGACGGCGCCGGCTGGCGCCGCGTCTTCGGGCCCTCTTCCGCCGCCTTCGACGCGCTGGGCGACGACCTGCTGCGCCCCGTGGCGCATGTCCCTCGTCACCCGGTGGCACTCGCGCGCTTCGGCGCGGTGGCGGCGATGCCCGCCACCGCGGTGGCGCGTGCCTGGCGGACCCCGCAGGCCCGTGGCCTGTTCGGCGGGATCGCCGCCCACGCGATGGCGCCGCTGCACCGACCGCTCAGCGCCTCGGTGGGCACGGCGCTCGTCTGCGCCGGCCACGCGTTCGGGTGGCCGGTTCCGCGCGGCGGCTCACAGGCGATTACCGACGCACTGGTGGCGATCCTGCGCGAGCACGGAGCCCGGCTCGAGACCGGCGTCAGGGTGCGTGCGCTGTCCGAGCTTCCCAGGGCCGACGCCGTGGTGCTCGATCTCGCACCCAGCCGCATCGTCGACCTGGCCGAGGGCCGGCTGCCCGCGCACGTGGAGCGCGCCTACCGGCGCTACCGCCACGGACCGGGCGCGTTCAAGCTGGACCTGGCCGTCGAGGGCGGCGTGCCGTGGACCAATCAGGACTGCCGCCGTGCCGGCACGGTGCATGTGGCGGGGTGCTTCGAGGAGGTCGTCCACGCGGAGCGAGAGGTCAACCGCGGGCGGCTCCCCGAGCGGCCATTCGTCCTGGTCGCCCAGCAGTACCTGGCCGATCCGGGGCGCTCGGTCGGCGACGTGCACCCGGTGTGGGCCTACGCCCACGTCCCGGCCGGCTACCCCGGGGATGCCGAGCCGGCCATCCTCGACCAGATCGAGCGCTTCGCCCCGGGCACCCGCGAGCGCATCGTGGCCCGCGCCGTGCGCTCGCCCGGCCAGATCGAGGCGGAGAATGAGAACTACGTCGGCGGCGACATCATCAACGGTGCCAACACCCCCTGGCAGGTGCTGGTCCGCCCGCGGCTGACCTTCGACCCGTACCGCACGGGCCTGCCCGGCGTGTTCATCTGCTCGGCGGCCACGCCGCCCGGCGCCGGGGTGCACGGCATGAACGGCTACAACGCGGCGCAGTCGGTCCTGCGCGCGCTCCGCTGAACGCCGAGTCCGTGAACGGCACGCTCCGCTGAACGGCACCCTCACCGCACGAGGTGCAGCGCCCGCCCGGATGCCTTGATCTCGACGGTCTGCCCCCAGTCGACGTGGATGCGATCCTGCTCGATTCCGTCCCCGAACAGGATCGCCCCGTCCGTGAGCTCGCTCGTGATGGTCAGCGTCTCGCCGCGGTCGATCAGGCCCTCGGTCAGGGTCGTCCCGGTGGCCGGGCTCGGCCACGCCTCGCGCACGAAGTAGGCCAGTCGGACGTCCTCGGGACGCGGCAGCTCGAGCGCGGAGTGACGCTCGAGGTGGATGCTGGCCGCCCAGCCGGTCGCGCCGGTGCCGGTGGCCACGATCAGGCCGGACGACGATTGCCGTTCGCGCGCGCCGGCCACCGCGAGCGTGTAGCGCGCCGACTGGTGCGAGCTGTGGCCGAGGAAGATCTCGTTGAGCGCGGTCAGGGTCTGGCCGTCGTCGAGCGCCGCGTCGACCATCGTCCGGCGCTCCATCTGGGCCCGCCCACGCCACAGGTCGCGCATGAGCTCGCCGGCCGCCTCGGGCGGGTGAGACACGAGCACGCCCGGATACACGCCCGGGCGCGGGTTCAGGCCGATCACAGGCTGCTCATCGAGGTACTTGGCCACATTGGCGACCAGCCCGTCCTGACCGAGCACCACGATCACATCGTCGGGCTCGAACAGGAAACGGTCCAGGTCGTCCCGCGTGACGGTGGCCCGCCGCCACTCGGGCGGCACAGCCGCCAGAACCTGCTGGCGATGGCGGCGCTGCTGCTCGTGCCGGGCGGCGGGCTCGTCGATGTTCTCGCCTCGACGGGTGAGGAAGAAGCTCGCCTGCTCGCGGGTTCCGTGGCGGGCCAGCAGCTCCTGGTACTCGGTCGGCCGTTCGATCAGGACGCAGCGGGGGACCATGGTCAGGCCTCCGGCGTGGCCGCGAGCCTGGCCAGCAGCGGCGTGATCAGCTCCGGCGTGATCGTGAGGTGCTCGACCTTGCCGAGCTGCGCGGCCAGCTCCCGCGCCGCCAGCGCGAGGAGGATCTGGGCGCCCAGGCCGCTCTCGATCTCGGCCCGCGTCCGTTCGGCCTCGAGCTTGGCCGCTTCCAGCTCCCGGAGCGCGTCGGTCCGGCGCCGGGCGCCCATGCGCTCGGTCTCGTCGGTCGCCTGGGCCGTGATCGCGCGCGCGGCGGCCTGCTCCTCCGCCCGGCGGCGCTCGTTGGCGCCCTCGCGCGCGACCAGCTCCTCCTCGCGACGGGCCAGCTCGATCTTGTTCGCCAGCTCGTTCTCGGCGATCGCGCGCTCCTTCTCGACCGCCAGTGCCCGCCGGCCGAACATCGCCTCGTCCGCCTGCTGCTGGATCGCTTCACGCGTGGGCTGCTGGAGGGCGCGCTGCACGTCGCCGTCGGCGGCCAGACCGGCCAGGCGGACAGCGGCGATCTGGATGCCAAGATCGGCCAGCGTGGCCTCCCCGGCCAGCCCGGCTGTGATGCGCTCGCGGACCGGCGCCACGCCACCGGCCAGGATTGTGCGCAGAGGGGTCGCCATCAGCTCGTCGATCACGTACTGCTGCGCCATCTGCACGAGCAGTCCGTTGACCTGCTCGAGCGGCGTCTCGCTCCACTGGCCGGTCCGCAGGTCGATCGTGAAGTCGACCCGGCGGGCGATCAGGCCGGGGTCCGCAAAGCGGAACGTGATCACGCCCTGCACCGTCAGCTCCTGGAAGTCGGCGCTGCGCGCGTGGAACAGGAACGGAAGGTCCTGGTCCTCGAGCGGCACCTCTGCCACGCCCGTGCGGTCGGGGAGAAACCAGAAGGCCAGACCCGGCCCCTCTCTCACGAGCGATCCCTTGCGGTAGCGCAGGACATGCGCCGTCGGCTCGGCCCGCAGGTGCCTGACGAATGGATATGTCTTGATCTCAGCCATCTCATCGACCCTTCTGGTCTTATTGCCTATAAGCCTCTGGCAGTATTATGGTCACATGGCCCAGAACTTGTCAAGCGGGGGCAACCGGGATCCCCAGCGGCGCTCCGAGGGGCGCCAGAATCCCCAGCGGCGCTCCGAGGGTCGCCGGGATCCCGAGCGGCGCTCCGAGGGTCGCCCGGATCAGCCACGGTGCCGCTGGAGCGCAACCAACAGCGCCGGCTACGCCGCGCCGGCCGCGCTGGCCGTCGACGCCGTCGTGCTCACCGTCCGCGACGCTCGCCTACAGGTCCTGACCGTGGAGCGCCCCGACGGCCGGCGCGCGCTCCCCGGCGGTTTCGTCGGTGAGACCGAGGCGCCCCACGAGACCGCCGCCCGCAAGCTGTGCGAGAAGACGGGGCTGAGCGATCTCTATCTCGAGCAGCTGGCCACGTTCGCCGATCCGGGCCGCGATCCGCGCGGCTGGATTCCGTCCATCGCCTACCTCGCGCTGGTGCCCGCCGATACCGAGCCGACCGATCCCGCCGCGCGTTGGGATCCGGTCGACGAGCACGACCCAGTCGAGGAGCGCAACCCGCTCGCCTTCGACCACGAGCAGATCCTCGGCGCGGCGCTCGACCGGGTTCGCGGCAAGCTCTGGTGGTCGAACATCGCGGTGGGCGTCCTCCCGGGCCCGTTCACGATGGCGCAGGCGCGCGAGGTCTACCAGGCCATCGCGGGCGCCACCTACGACCCTTCCACCTTCGCCCGCGATCTGCGCGCCACCGGGCTGATCGAACCGGCGGGACACGACCGCCTCCCGACCGGCGGACGTCCCGCGGCGGCGTACGCGTTCACCAGCCGCCGGCCGGCATGGGGCGCCGGCCGGCGCAAGCGGGTCAGTGGCTAGCCGCCGGCCGGCTGCTCGCCGGCGACCGCGACCAATCTGCCATTCGCGACCCGCCAGCGGCATGAATGGACGTTCACTCGCGCCACAGCCGAGTGAACCGCCAGTCACATTCTGGGCGGGCGGCGAGTGGCAGCTTGCTCGCTACCGGAAAGAGGTGCATCGTTCGACGCCCGGCTTCGGTGTCATCTCGGGGTCGTGACGCCAGGGCGCCGGGCCACGGGTACGACCTCGTGTCCTGCGTGCTTAGGAGACTCTTCGCGTCGACTAACGCCGTTCCGACGCTGGCGCTCGAAGCTCTGGGCATGCAAACCGTCATGGAAGATGCGCCGCCCCGAGCGCCGCGGCCGGCGGTGCTCGACGTGGAGATCGTGGTCCCGGTCTACAACGAGGAACGGGCGCTGGCCGTCACGGTCCGCCGGCTGCACGGATTTCTGTCCGACGAGCTCCCGTTCTCGTGGCAGATCACGATCGCCGACAACGCCAGCACGGACCGCACCCCGCACATCGCCCAGGCGCTCGCCGCCGAGTTGGACCACGTTGGCGTGCTCAGGCTGGAACAGAAGGGTCGTGGGCGCGCCCTGCGCCTGGCCTGGGCGGCCAGTCGCGCCCGAGTCGTGGCGTACATGGACGTCGATCTCTCCACGGACCTGCGGGCGCTCCTCCCCCTGCTCGCGCCACTGCTCTCGGGCCACAGCCAGGTCGCGATCGGCTCGCGCCTGGCCCCGGGCTCGAAAGTCACTCGCGGCACAAAGCGCGAGGTGATCTCGCGCGCGTACAACCTGATTCTGCGCACCGTGCTGCGCGCTAAGTTCAGCGACGCTCAGTGCGGCTTCAAGGCCGTGCGGGCCGACGTGCTCGACGCGCTGCTCGCGGACGTGCGTGACGAGGCGTGGTTCTTCGACACCGAGCTGCTGGTGCTCGCCCAGCGGCGTGGCATGCGCATCCACGAGGTGGCCGTCGACTGGGTGGACGATCCGGATTCCCGGGTCGACATCGTCCCGACCGCGCTCGCCGACCTGCGTGGCGTGGCCCGGCTCGCGTTGGCCGCGCCGCTCGTCCGCTTCCTCAGCATCGGCCTCGCCTCGACCGTCGCCTACGCGCTGCTATTCCTCGTGCTGGCGGCGCCCCTGGGGTCGGTCCTGGCCAGCGCCGCGGCACTCGCGCTCACGGCGGTGGCCAATACGGCGGCCAACCGCCGGCTGACCTTCGGCATACGCGGGCGCGAGCGTCTGGGCCGACAGCACCTGGCCGGCTTCATCGTGTTCCTGATCGCGCTCGGGCTGACCAACGCAGCCCTCGGCGTCTTGCACGGGCTCGAACCCCATCCACCCCGCCTGGTCGAGGCGGCGGTTCTCGTGCTGGCCAACCTCGCCGCCACCGTCACGCGCTACTACGCGCTGGCAACCTGGGTATTTCGCGTCCCGCCGGCGCCCGCGCCGCCGGTGCCGGCCGGAGAATCGCCGGGCGTCGGTTATCGGGTCCCCTAGTACGCAGTCGGAGGGGAAACGCTCGACGATCCGTTCACGGTGATCGCCGCGCCGGAGGGCGCGACCAGCCACCACCGGGCCCCGAAGCTGTCACTGCCCTGGCCCTTGGTCGTGCCCGGGCCCGAGTCGACCACGAAGTAGTACAGCGGGTGGCCGTTGTAGGTCACCTGCAGGCGACCGTCGGAGCGCCTGGTCGTGCCGAGATCCGCCAGCCGCGCGCCGCCCGAGGCCTTCGGCGCCGACCCCGTGATGAGCGGCGGCCACGCGCCGGTGCAGTCACTGTCGCAGTTGGACCTGCCGTCGCCGTCGCCCAGCCACATGTACAGCGCGCGGCCGGACAGATCGCTCAGGTAGGTCCCGTCGCGGCCCGTGACGGTCTTGATCGTGACGCGACCGATCGCGGCGGCGGATCGGGTGCTCGTCGACGGGGCGGACCCGCTGCCACCGCATCCGGCGATCAGCCAACCCGCGCAGATCGGCACCAGCAGCAGTCTGACTTTGCGCCACGTGACCATCGGACGTCATCCCAAACGACTACGGCGAGGGCCCGATCCTTCCGGGCCCGGCGTTACCGATTAGATTCAACGGTGGCATGCCGCGATCACAGCGCCACCCGGTGTTCGCCCGGCTCTACCCGCGGATCAGCCGTTGCGCCGAAGCGAAGGGCGCGGGTGAGCACCGCCGCGCGCTGCTCGCCGGCCTCGAAGGTCGCGTGATCGAGGTCGGCGCCGGGCACGGCCTGAACTTCGCCTTCTACCCGCGGACGGTGACGCAGGTGCTCGCGGTGGAGCCCGAGCCGCACCTCCGCCGCCTTGCCGGCGAGGCGGCGAGCCGCGCCCCCGTGCCAGTCGAGGTGCGCGACGGAACCGCCGAGGCACTCCCTGCCCAGGACGACGAATTCGACGCCGCCGTTGTCTCGCTGGTGCTCTGCTCGGTTCCCGACCAGCAGGTGGCCCTGCGCGAGATCGCGCGCGTCCTGAGGCCGGGGGGAGAGCTTCGCTTCTACGAGCACGTGGTCTCGAACCGGCCCTCCACTGCGCGTATTCAGCGAGCGCTCGACGCCACGATCTACCCGACGCTGGCAGGCGGCTGCCACTGCGCCCGCGACACCGGCGCCGCCATCCGTGAAGCCGGCTTCCAGGTGGAACACGCGGAACGCATCAGATTCAAGCCGCGGATCGGGCCGCCGATCGCGCACATCCTCGGAGTCGCCCGCCGGCCCTGAGGAGCGAATCAGCGAAAGAAGGCGAACGTCCTGACCTCGATGCTGTGCCGTGGCGTCGCGGTCTCGACCGTGGGGTCGCGGAAGGCCGTGTGCACGACCCGCCAGGCCCTGCTGTGGTCGGAGTCGTTGAACACGAAGAACAGGATCTCGTCGCGGGTCATCTCCGGGAAGTACCACCACTCGTGCTCGGGGCGGTAGAGGAACTCCGAGCCGCTCGTGATCATCTTGGATTCGTCGACCGGCTCGGTCAGCGGATCCTCCGGCAGCCGGTCGACGAAGTAGAGCTGGTTGGAGAGACCCTCGTCCTCGCCCACGCTGCGACAGTCGCACAGCGCGAGCGGCCAGTCCTGGGGCGGCGGGCTGAACACCCGCCACAGGCTGGTGGCCAGCACGCGCCGGTAGCCGGGACCGTCCGGGAAGTGCTCGCCATAGACCCGGGCCGCGGTCATCGCGGCACCCTCGGGGCCGTAGTCGATGTGGACCAGTGCCGCCTGCGGTTGCGACGCGTTCTCGGCCGGTGCCGCCGAGCGTCGCAGGACGGCTCCGCGGGAGACCACCGCGTCGGCACCGGTGTGCCGCTTGACGAACTCGACCACCTCCGGGAGGTACACGGAGTCGACCTCGCTCTTGTCGGTGAAATCGCTCACCGCGCTCTGATGGGCCAACAGCTCGAAGCCGTGGGTGTCCAGCCGGAAGGTGTCCTGCACCGGACGGCCGTTGCGGATCGGAACCACGTGTGACTCATAGCTCCCGGTGTTGATGCTCGCGCCGGGCGCCGTGAAGCGACGGAGGACCGTCGATCCGGGCGCCAGGTAGTGCAGCTCTCCCGGCACGCTCGTCACCTGCTCGGCCACGCTGCCCGTCGTCATCGCTGGTCCTCTCCTTTCCTCGTCGTTCGGAACGCCGAACGCCCCTAATCGCGGCGGAAGTAGGCGGCGTTCTTCTCGATGTAATGCTCCCACTCGGGCGGCACCATGTCCTCCGGCGTGATCGCGTCGACCGGGCAGGCCTCCACGCACGCGTCGCAGTCGATGCACTCCTCGGGGTCGATGTACAGCTGCTCCGCCTCCGCGAACTTCGGCGAGCTCGGCGTGGGGTGGATGCAGTCGACCGGGCAGACCTCGGTGCAGCTCGCATCCTTGACCCCGATGCATGGCTCGTTGATCACATACGCCACCGCGTGCTCCTGTTCGAGTCGGGTTCTTCCAGTTAAGGTGTAAAAAAGCTAGCACCCGGTCGGATCATTTGTACAGAGTCACTGGGTAAACTGAGCCTGTGATCGATCTCCCCGCGACGGCCGATCCCGGCGACGCCCTGTCGCAACCGACCCGCGCGCGCCTGTTCGCGCTGCTCTCGGAGCTCAAGCGGCCGGTGGGCACGGCGGAGCTGGCCGAGCGGCTCGGACTTCATCCGAACGGAGTCAGATTGCACCTGGAACGGCTCTCGGAGGAGGGCCTGGTGGAACGGGCGCGGATGCGCGGACAGCGCGGCCGCCCACCCGACGCGTGGCGGATCGCGCGCGACGCCCGCCCGGCCGGCGCGAGGCCCCACGCCTACCAGGATCTCGGCCGCTGGCTGGCCCAGGCGCTCGGCGCGCGCCCGAGCGGCCTGCGCGGAATCGCGAGCACCGGCCGGCGGATCGGACGCGAGCTGGCGCCGGACGTCGCGGGAAACCCGGTCGATGCGCTCGAGACGACCCTGATCGCCCTCGGGTTCCAACCGACGCTCGAGGCAAAGGACGGCGGGAGCGTCACGTTCTGCCTGGGCAACTGCCCTTACAGTGCCGCGGTCAGGGAGAACCAGCCGGGCGTGTGCGCGCTGCACGAGGGGATCACCCGCGGGCTGCTCGACGTGCTCGCTCCACGGGCCAGGCTGGCTGCCTTCGTCCCCCACGACCCCGACGATGCCGGGTGCGTGATCGATGTCCGTGGACTGGCGCCCGGCCCGCTCCCGCACACCTGATGGCGCTTCCAGATCGTCTCATCGTGCCCACCTGCATCGGCTGTGGCGCGATGGGCGAATACGGGACGTGCGAGACCGGCTGCACCGAGCGCAAGCTCGAACTCGTTCGCGCGGCGGCCAGCGACGCGCTCTGCGAGTTGTCGCTGAGCGCCGCCCGGCACGCCGATGCCTTCCGCGCAGTGGCCGAGGACCTGCTCGTCGACGAACCGGCGCCAGAAGCGCGATATCGATCGCTCCAGGCTCGGGCTCGGGCCACGCTGGCCGACCATCCCGACACGGGTCACGACGAGGAGTGGGCCGAGCCGAGCGAGCCGGCGGTCACCTGGTGGTGCGAGGCATGCGGCGGGATCGATGCGCCGCAGCCGTGCCTGGGTGTCTGCGTCTGGCGCCCGGTCGAATGGGTCAGCCGCGCCGTGTACGAGCAGGCGCGCGAGCGAGCTTTCGCCGAGCGCGCCCGCGAACGCCGGCTGCGGCAGCTACTGCGTCAGATCGTCGCGGTGAGCCCGCGCGCCGGTCACTCGGCGGAGACCTGGAGGGCGTTCGCCGCCCGGGCTCGCGCGGCGTTGGCGCCGGGCTGAGGACGCAGCACGACCAGGACGACCCCCCACCGCGCCAGCACGTAGAGCGCAAGCCAGCGTCGGCGGTTTGCTCGGTCCTCGGAGGTGGTGCTCGCCATGCGTGGTCCTCCTATCCGGTGTCGACGGGCGGCCGGGTGCCGCCGTCCCTTAAGACCGGAGGAGCCAGCTCAACTCATCGGTGCACGCGGACCCGGCGCTGGCGAGGCCGGCGGACACGGCCGGACGCAGCCTCGGGGTGAGGCTGAGAACGGGCCGGGGGCGCCTCGATCCGGAAGTCGGGCAGCCACTCGAGCCAGCGCGGCAGGTACCAGTTCCAGTCGCCCAACAGCTTCATCGCGGAGGGCAACAGGATCGCGCGCACAATCGACGCGTCGAGCAGCACGGCGACGGCGAGCCCGACGCCCATCATCTTGAAGTCGATCATCGCGAGCGTGGCGAAGATCGCGAACACCGCGACCATCACGATGGCCGCGCTGGTCACCACGCTGGCCGTGGCCTTGATCCCGTGGGCGACCGCGTTCTCGGTGGGCATGCCGCCGTCGTGCGCCTCCTTGACTCGGCTGAGGATCAACACGTGGTAGTCCATCGAGAGGCCGAACAGGATCACGAACAGGAACAACGGCAGCCAGTCGGTGACGCCGCCGATCGAGGTGAACCCGAGCAGCGACTGGAGGTGACCTTGCTGGAAGATCAGCACCAGCACGCCGTATGCAGCCCCGACCGACAGCAGGTTCAGCACGATCGCCTTGAGCGGGATCACGATCGAGCGGAACGTGACCAGCAGCAGCACGAAGGCCAGCCCGAGCACCCAAACGAACACGAGCGGCGCATGGGACTTCATCGAGTTGTTGAAGTCCATCGAGCCGGCGGTCCAGCCGGTGGTACGGACCGTAACGCCGGGAACCTTGCCGATCGTGGCCGGGATCACGACATCGCGCAATCGCAGCAGGGCGCGGTCGGAGACGGCGTCCGTCCCCTTCCCGACGAGCGGGATCATCACGCGGGCGGCCTGGTGCGAGCCGCTGACATCGAGGGTGATCGGCTGGTGCATCTCCCCGGTCGCGAGCGCGGACCGCTTCAGCTCGGCGATTCCGGCACTCACGGCGGGGGTGGTCACGTCACGCGCGCTGATCACGACCACCGCAGGGCCCGCCCCGCCGGGAAACGCCTTCTGGATGCGGTCGTAGACCTTCATGACCGTCATGTCCTGCGGCAATCCCTGGGCGCCCGAATCGACCGTGTGCAGGCTGAACGCCGGGATGGCCAGCGCGACCAGCAGCGCCGCCGCGCATCCTCCCCAGAGCAGCGGCCTGCGCAGCACGATCGTCACGATCCGGGCCCAGAAGCGCGACTCCCCGTCTGTGGGACGCCGCCGAAGGAACGGCACCCTGCCCCGGTCGACCCCGTCGCCGAGCTTCGAGAGCACCGCCGGAAGCACCGTCAACGACCCGACGAGCGAGATCGCCACCACCAGCACCGTCCCCATCCCGAAGGACGAGAACACCTGCGAGCCCATCAGGAACATCCCCGTCATCGCGATCATCACGGTGAAGCCGGAGATCAGAATGGCCCGGCCGGACGTCGCGGCTGCCCGCTGGAGCGCATCGGCCGGCGAATACCCGCGGGCGCGTTCCTCGCGCTCGCGTCGCAGGTAGAACAGCGAGTAGTCGACCCCTACGGCCAGCCCGACCAGCAGGATCACCGAGCTGATGGACTGGTCGACGTGCAGCCAATGGCTCAACAGCGAGGTGAGGCCCAGCGCGGCCGCCACAGCGGTGAGACCGAGGAGGAGTGGGACCCCCGCGGCCACGAGCGCGCCGAAGGCGAGGACCAGGATCACCAGCGTGACCGGAACCGAGGTGAGCTCCGCCTGGCGGAAGTCCTGGTTGATGCGCGCGTTCACCGCCTTGTTGACGCTTCCGTCGCCGAACTCCCCGACCAACAGCCCCGGATGGGCGCGCTGCACGGCTGCAGTGGCCGCGAGCGCCGGCGCGACGCGGTCAGACGCGGTCCTCGGGTCGCCGGCGATCTCGAAGGTCAGGAGTGCCGCTCGGCCGTCCCTGGCCACCTGCCCCGCGTTTACCGCGACCAGGGGCGACTTGATCCCGGTCACCGAAGGAGTCCGCGACAGAGCCGCGACGAGCTGCGTCACGGCAGCTCGGTAGTCCGACCCCAGTCGGCCGCCGGCTCGACTTTCGAACAGCACTTCTTCCACCGCGCGTTCGCGGGGAAACTGCTGCGCGAGCGTCTGGTCCGCCTGCCGCGATTGCCCGTTCTCCCCTTCGCCTGCCTTGAGCGTCACCATGCCCGCCGCGCTGCCGACCATGAACGCGACGATCACGAACGCGAGCCAGCCCAACACCGCCGCCTTGCGGTGAGCGGCGCTCCATTGCGCGGCACGAGCGGTGAAGTTCGGACGCACGTGGACAACGTAACTCCGGGACACGAACACAGCATCGGTACAACGCCGTGCCACGACGTGGTAAGTCCGTATGGTGTGTTACTGACTTGTGACCGCGCTGGTGGCAGCTGCCACTGAATAGCCGACGCGTCGCGGTGCCCGAGTGACTTCGTGTCCTGCCCCAAGGCGCCGGCGCAACAGGGCAAAGCCGGCGAGGCCTCCCAGGCTCGGGATCCAGAATGCGATCGCGTGGTACACGACGACCGCCGCCGCGGCCTGCGTGGGCGCCGCGCCGTAGGCGATCAGGCAGCCGGCCAGACCGCCCTCGAGCACGCCGAACCCACCCGGAATCGGGATCAGGTTGGCCAGGTAGCCGATCAGGTAGGCCAGGATCAGCGGCGCCGCGCCGACCGGTCGTCCGGTCGCCGCCAGCGTCGCGCCGAGCGCGGCGATGTCGAAGCCGAGGTAGCCGACCGCGCCGAGCAGCCGCCAGCTCGGCCGCCGCACCGATCCACAGGCTCGGGTTATGCCCGTGGCGAGATCGATCAGCCAGGTCGGCCACCCACGTTGTGGCGAGCGGGCGAGCACACGCGGGATCGCGAGCACGGCCAGCGTCGCCCCCAGGCCGCCCAGGACCGGGAGCCCGGCCCGCACCAGGTCGAACGACCCGCCGGCGCCGCGCGTCGCGGCGAACCACAGGCCGGCCCCCACGAGCGCCGCCACGTTGACCGCGCTGGTCAGGAAGAACAGGGCACTCGACCGATCTACGATGCTCCGGGTCGACATCCCGGCGCGCCGGAGCAGCCAGCCGCCGATGGCCAGCGCGCCGACGCCGCCGCCGGGCAGGAGCGCTCCCGAGCCCTCCTCGACCCAGGCCAGCTCCCGGGCAGCCCCGGTCGGCAGCTCGCCGAAGAACAGTCGGAAGATGACCACGAACGCGAGGCACGACCCCAGCTCGAGCGCGGCCGCCACCGCGATCCAACCCGGCTGCATGTGGGCGATGTGCTGCGCCACGCCGCGCAGTGGCGGCACCGCGAGCAGCAGCGTGGCGATGGCCAGGCTCAGCAGCACCACCGCCGCCACGCGCGTGGCGATCCCGGCGGTGGGGCGCGCTTGGGGTTCGGAGAGTTGCATCGTTTCCATGGTCGGCATTCGCAAGCGGGACGCTGTCGGATCATTAGACCCGCGAGCGGGCCCGGATGTGACGCTCCGGATCAATAGACCCGCGCGCGGTGCGAAATTCATCGCCGGCTCGCTATAACAGCCCGGTGGCGCGACTTCCCTATCTCGACCCCGACGAGGCAGAGCCGCGCGTGGCGGACGTGCTCGCCAGGGCGCCCGACCTCGGCGTGTTCCGCATGGTGGCCAACGCTCAGCGGGCCTTTCCCGCGTGGATGCGATTCGGAGGGGCGTTGCTCGACCCCGAAGAGTTCGACCCGCTGCTGCGCGAGTTCGCGATCACCCGCGTCGCCGCCATGACCCCGGGGGCGGATTACGAGTGGGTGCAGCACGCTCAGATCACGCTCGACGTTGGCGGTACGCAGGAGCAGCTCGACGCGATCCGGCAGGGCGAGCTGGACGCAGGCGTACTCGGCGAACACGGTCAGCTCGTGGTTCGCTTCACCAGCCAGGTCGTGCGCGACGTGACCCCCGACGAGGCGACCTGGGCCGCGATGACCGCGCGCTTCACCCCGCGCGAGATCATCCATCTGCTCCTGGTCATCGGGCAGTACATGATGCTCGGCCGGATCATGGCCACGACCCAGATCGACCTCGATCCGTCCATCGGGGCGTCCGCGTTGATGCGGGCGAACCGGCCCTCCGGCTGAACGTCGCACTACCGATACGGCGCGTAGCGGTTGTGCAGCATCAGATCGTTGCCGTCCGGATCGGTGAAGAACGCCATGTGGCAGACCCCGGTGTCGAACGTGTCACCGAGGAAGGTCACGCCCTTGGCCTCGAGCCCGGCGCGCGCGGCCGCGACGTCATCGACGTGCAGGGCGAGGTGCCCGTTCTTCTGCGGCGCGAACGGCATCCCGAGCCGCCCCGGCTCCCAGATGGCGACGCAGGTCTGCCCGGCCCAGAACTCGTACTGACCGTGATCGTCGGGACGGAGCCCGAGTGTCTCGCCGTAGAAGCGCCGCGAGCGCTCGGAATCCTGCGACGGGACGGCAACGAAATCGAGTTTGGTGATCATCGGTTGACCTCCTTTCGTAGTGCCATCACCGTCGCAGGAATCGCGGTCAATCTTGGTCCCCGGAACGGGGCTGCTAGGCCGCCTCGACGATCCTCAGGGCATTCCCGTCCTGGTCGCGGAGGGCGAACATCGGCGGCACCCCGGGCCAGTTCAGGAGCTCATCCACGTCGACGCCACGAGCCTGGAGCTCGGCATGGACCTCGGCCGCGTCGCCGGCCTTCAGCCGGATTCCCGTCTCGACCCCGGCGGGTGTCTGCTCCGCGGCGGGCACGAGGGCGATCGTCACGCTCGCGCCCGGCGGCGCCACCTCGATCCAGCGGCCGCCGACCTGCGGCGTCGGGTAATCCCGGCGCTTCTCGAACCCCAGCCGCTCGAGGTAGAACTCGAGCGCGCGGTCCTGGTCGGTGACCGGGATGCCGACGGTCATGACGTCGCTGATCGGGGCCGGAGTGGTTGCCTGGTCGTTCATCTCGTGTTCCTCTCTCATCTCTCTCATCGCTCCAGCGCGCTCTTGAGCGCGCCGAGCCGCTGTCGCCAATAGGTCTTCATCCGGTCCGCCTCGCCGGCATCGGGGAGTCGCCGGTGCTCGAGCGCCACCCGGCTCTTCGCCTCGCCGCCGGCCAGGAACGTGACGTGCACGCGCGTGTCGCCCCCGTTCCAGTCGAACCGGGCGGACTTCGGCCGGGTGGCCGTGCGCTCGGAGAGCCGCCCGTCGGGGAGCCAGTCCGCGCGCGCCGTATCCGAGACCACCGCGTCGTAGAGCCGCTCGACCGGCACTGCCACCGTCCGCGAGACGGTGATCGCGAACCCGTCGTCCTTCTCGCCGACCTCACGCAGGCCGCGGGTCAGCTCGTAGCTGGAAACGATGGCCTGCACGTTCCAGGCCAGTGGATGGGCTTCCTGCTGCTCGGCCAGCCAGCGAGCTATCTCCCGGTGGGGCCGCTCCTCGGCGCCCCACTCGTCGAGCAGCCCGAACCACTCCTCCCAGCCCCGGCCGGTCCGCTGCCGGATCTTCTCGTCGGAGGTCTTCAGCGTCGGCGTTCCGGTGCTCTCGGCTGGCTCGGCCCGCAACAGCACGGCCCGGGCCGCCGTATAGCTCTCGCCGGTCTTCGCCATGCGCGCGCGGACGAGGCGCTTGAACGATCTGTGCTCGGTCAATTCCGGTGCTCCTTTCAGCAAGCGCGGCCCCGCGACTCACGCTCACGGCGCCCCGCCGGAAAGGGCAGCGAACCAACCGGCGTCCCGAGGGCACGGGCCCCCTTTGCCCCCGCTTGGAGCCGGCGGCGTGAGCGCCGGAATCGAGGGTTGGGCGCGGGACGGCGCCTGAGGATTGGATTTCTATCTGCTCAGACCGCGCCGAGCAAGAAAACTCATCGGTGGCCGGCCACGGCGCCCTGGGCCACCGCGGCGCGGAGCGTGGCGAGCTCCTCCTCGGTGAGCGCCAGGCGAGGCGGGCGGCAGGGGCCCCCTCCGCCGAGACCGAGCTCGTCGAGGGCGGCCTTGAAGTACTGGACGAGCTTGGGCGTCATGTCGAGCCGGGCGAGCGGCAGCAGGTCGGCGTACAGAGCACGAGCGCCGGGCAGCTCGCCGGCCTGACACAGATCCCAGAGCCGCACCGTCTCGGCGGGGAACACGTCGGCCACTCCGGACACCCAGCCGACGGCGCCGGCGCAGAACCCCTCGAGCGCCCAGTCGTCGCCCCCGACCATGATGTCGACGTCCGGGCACAGGTTGACCAGGTGCGCGATGCGGCGGGCGTCCCCCGAGGTCTCCTTGATCGCGGTGATCCCGGGCACCTCGCCCGCCAGGTCGGCCAGCAGCTCGGGTTCCAGGTCGCTCCCGCTGCTCTGCGGGTTGTTGTAGACCATCAGGGGAAGCTCGGCCTGGCGGGCCACCGAGCCGAAGAACTCGATCAGCTCCCTCCGGTCGGCCCGGTAGAGCAGCGGAGGCAGCGCCATCACGCTCTCGGCGCCGGCCTGGCGCGCGTCGCGCGCGTAGACGCCGGCCTGCTCGGCGGTGGCCGCCGAGACCCCGGCGCACACCGGAACCTGCCCCGCCGCCGCGTCGACGCTGGTCTCGATCACCGCCCGGCGCTCCTCGCGAGTCAGGCTTCCGCCCTCGCCCACGGTGCCGTTCGGGAGGATGCCGTGGATGCCGGCGGCGATCAGCCGGCTGACCTCGGCGGCCAGGGCGTCGTGATCGACGGACAGATCGGCGTCGAACGGGGTGACGATCGCGGCGTACACGCCTTTCATGCGGGCCTCCTCATGGTTCGCGTTCGGATGGCGCGGGCGGGGTCGAAGGCTCTCAGCAGCTCATCGCCGGCGCCGTCGAGCAGCATCCTCCCCAGGAGCTCGCCCGTCAACGGGGCCAGCGTCATCCCGAGCGTGGCGTGCCCGGTGGCCAGATGCAGTCCGTCCAGCCCGGGCACCGGCCCGACGTAGGGCAGCCCGTCCGGCGAGAGGGAGCGCATCCCCGCCCAGTCGCGCGGGTCGGCCGGCATCTGCCAGCCCGGCAACGCAGCCTGCGCCGCCGCGCTGAGCGCGGCCAGGCGCCGGCGCGACAGGCCCAGGCCGCGGGCGCCGAGCTCGAGCGTGCCCGACACGCGTACGCCCTCGTCGAACACGCTGATCGCGACCTTCGGACCCTCCAGGTACAACGGCTGGCGCGGGCCGCTCGGGTGAGGGGCATACGTCCGGCTGTAGCCCTTGGCCGCCGCGATCGGAAGACGCACCCCGTGGTCGGCCAGCAGCCGGGCCGAGGGCACGCCGGCGGCAATCACCACCGCGTCGGCCGGGTGCGGCCCGGCCGGGCTGTTCGCCAGCCACTCGCGCCCGGCCCGGGACAGGCTGGTGATCGGCATGTTCTCGAGCACCGTCACCCCTCGCGCGCCGAGCGCCCGGCGGACGCCCGCGGTGAACACCTCCGGCCGGACCCTGCCCTCGCCGTGGGCGACGAGACCGCCGAGCACGCCCTCGCCGAGCGCGGGCTCGACGGCCCGGATCTCCCGGGCCGACAGTCGCTCCAGGCGCTGAGGAGAGCCGGCCGCATGCAGGTCGTCGATCATGTGCCACAGCTGCTCGAGCTCGGCCGGATCGAAGGCGGGGAACACCAGCGGCTCCGCGTGGCGTTCGAACTGCACCCCCCGCGCGGCCAGGGCGTCGAACGCGGGCCCGGCCCGCGCCGCCGCGCGCTGCAGCGCGATCATGCCGCGCTGGTAGGGCGTCGCCCGGCAATGGGCCACGAAGCGCGCGATCCAGCCGGCAAGCTCGGCCGACAGCGAGGGCCGGATCCAGAGCGGGCCGGACGGGTCGATCAGCCACCGCACGGACTCCCCGATCACGCCTGGACCGGGCACAGGGGCGGCCAGCGACGGCGTGATCCAGCCCGCGTTACCCGCGGACGCTCCCGCGCCCGGGCGATCACGCTCGCACACGGTCACCTCACAGCCGCGGGCGGACAGCGCTTCCGCGGCGCAGAGCCCGACCGCGCCGGCGCCGATGACGATCACCCGCACGGCCCGGCTACAAATCGAACCCGGCCGGGAACGGGTCGGTCGGGTCGAGCAGGTACTGGCCCATCCCGGTGATCCAGGCCCGGCCCGTGACCTCGGGCACGACAGCCGGCGTGGCGCCCAGCGCAACCTCTTCGACCAGCCGGCCGATGAACCGGCTGCCGATGATCGACTCGTTGACGAACTCCTGACCGATCGCCAGCTCGCCCCGCGCGTGCAGCGCCGCCATGCGCGCCGAGGTGCCTGTCCCGCACGGCGAGCGGTCGAGCCAACCGGGATGGATCGCGGTGGCGTTGCGGGCGTTCGCGCCGTCCTCGCCCGGCGCGTGGAACACGACGTGCTTGCAACCTCGAATCGCGGCGTCGAGCGGATGCACCGGCGGCGCGCTGGCGTTGATCGCGTCGGCGATGGCGAGGCCGCGGGCGATCAGCTCTTCCGAGTTGGCCGGCACCGGATCCAGCCCGATCGACGCCGCCGGCACCAGCGCGTAGAAGTTGCCGCCGTACGCCATGTCGTAGGTCACCGACGTGCCGAGCGTCTCGACCTCTACCTGCGCATCGAGCGCGGAGACGAACGCAGGCACGTTGCGGAGCGTCACCCGCTCCGCCCGGCCGCCGGAGACGGCCACGCTCACCTCGACCAGTCCCGCGGGCGTGTCCAGCCGTATGCGGGTCTCGGGCTCGGTCACCTCGACCATCCCGGTTTCCACCAGCACCGTGGCTACGCCGATCGTTCCGTGGCCGCACATCGGCAACAGGCCCGAGACCTCGACGAACAGCACGCCCCAATCCGCGTCCGGCCGGGTCGGCGGCTGCAGAAACGCGCCGGACATGGCGCCGTGACCGCGCGGCTCGCGCATCAGGAGCAGCCGGAGGTCGTCGAGATGGCGCTCGAAATACAACCGCCGCTCCTGCATCGAGTCCCCCGGCACCGGCCCCAGCCCGCCGGTGATCACACGCGTCGGCATCCCCTCTGTGTGGGAGTCGACGGCGGCGAAGTAGCGAGCGGCCCTCATCGGGGAGATCCTACGAGACGAGGATCGACGCGAGGTTGGCCGAGAGACGTCGGTGTCAGTGACGTCTCTCGGCCTGACCTCGGAGGCGTTGCCGGTCGGTCAGCGACAGGGGGCCGTTGCGGGCGCCGGACGGCGCAGTCGCAGTGCCACGAACAGCCGGCCTAGGCGGCGATCCTCGCGGCGGGGCGGCTTGGGCGCTCCGGCCTCTCGGATCTGCCGTACTCGCTCGGCCCGGCAGACGAGTTCCGTCTGCCGGCCCTGGATGGCGAGGTAATCGAGATGTGAGGGCATGTGAGTTCCTGGGTAGATTCAAGAGTCATCAGATGTCTTATGTATTAGTGGACGCAGCAGTGCGGCGATCCTTTCAGGCGACGGAAAGGTCCTGCACGAGCGAATTGGTAGGAGTAGGCTGAACGGCACAACCCCGGGGGGTCATGGTGGATGTCAAGCCTGCGCTGGTCGGACGTGGCCGCGAGCTAGCCGAGATCGAGGGAGCGCTCGATCGGTTGGCCGGTGGGCAGCCGTGGCTCGTCCAGATCGCCGGCGAGCCGGGCATCGGCAAGTCGCGGCTGCTGGCCGAGCTGTGCCGATCCGGTGAGGAGCGGGGCTATCTCGTCCTGGACGGCCGGGCGGCGGAGTTCGAGCGCGACATCCCGTTCGGCCTGATCGTCGACGCTCTCAACGATTACCTGGGCTCGCTCGACCCGTCGCTGTTGCGCACGCTCGACGAGCCCCTGCTGGCCGAGTTGGCGTCGGTCTTCCCCGCCGTGCCGAGATACGAGCGGATCGCGGCGCTGCGGGACGACACCGCCGAGCGCTACCGGCTCCACTACGCGATCCGCAGCGTGCTCGAGCGGCTGACGACGCGCCAGCCGATGCTGCTGGCGCTGGACGACGTCCACTGGGCGGACGCCGCCTCGGTCGAGGTGCTGACCCACCTGTTGCGGCGCTTCCGTGGCCCACTGCTGACCGCGCTCGCGTACCGCCAGCCGCCACCGCGGCTCCTCGGCGCCCTCGAGGCGGCGGCCCGGGGCGGGTTCGGGACCCGCCTGGAGCTCGCGCCACTCAGCACCGAGGACGCGCGGCGACTGATCGGCGACGATCTCGACGAGGCCACCCGCGCGCTGATCCACCGCGAGAGCGGTGGCAACCCGTTCTACATCGAGCAGCTGGCCCGGATCAGCCACGGCCGCCCGCTCGAGCCTCACAGCGGACGGGCCCGTTCGGGCGGCACGGTCCCGCGTGCGGTGATCGCCGCGATCCGCGAGGAGCTCGCAGCCGCCTCGGCCGAGTCCCGCGCGACTCTCCAGGCCGCCGCCGTGGCCGGGGAGTCGTTCGAACCCGAGCTGGTAGGCGCAATCGCCGAGCAGACCGAGACCACGGTGCTCGCCTCCGTGGACGAGTTGGTGGCGTTCGACTTCATCCGTCCGACCGAGGCGCCGCGGCGGTTCCGCTTCCGGCACCCGATCGTGCGGCGGGCGGTGTACGACGCGATTCCCCGAGGGTGGAGGATCGGCGCCCACGCCCGGGCGGCCAGCGCCCTGGCGTCGGCCAACGCGCCCGCCGTCGTCCTCGCCCATCACGTCGAGAGCTCGGCGGTGGTGGGCGACGAGCAGGCGATCGGGCTGCTCGTGCAGGCCGGCCGTGACGCCGCCGCCCGCGCGCCGGAGACCGCCGGGCGCTGGCTGCTGGCGGCGAGCCGGCTGCTGCCGGGCACCGAGCACGAAGCCCGGCGCCTGTCGCTGCTCAGCGAGGCGGCCGGCGCGTTGATCTACGCCGGCTCCTATGACGAGGCTCTGGACGTCCTCGAGCGGGCCAGCGACCGCTTAGCCCCCGAAGCGACCGAGGAACGCGCCAGCCTGGCGGCCCGGATCGCCTTTGCCAAGCGGATGAGCGGGCGGCCCTTCGAGTCGCGCGCGTTGGTGGAGCGCACGCTGGCCTCGCTGCCCCCGGAGGCGCCGGGGGTGCTCGGCCTCACGCTCGAGCTGGCCATCGATCACTACTGGCGCGGGGAGTTCACCGCGATGCACCAGGTCGCCGAAGAGGTGTGGGGGCGGGCCCGCGTCCGCCAGGAGCGGCTGTTCGCCACCTGGGCCGGCGCGCTGTGCAGCCTGGCCAGTGCGTCCGAGAACCGGCTGGCCGAGGCACGCGCCGAGCTGGCAGAGGTGGAGGCGATCTGCGCCGAGCTGTCCGACGAGGAGCTGGTCGAGCAGATCGACGTCCTCGGCTACCTGGCCCAGGCCTCATCCCTGCTCGAGCGCACCGACGACGCCCTCCAATACGCGCGCCGCGGCATGCGGCTGGCGCAGTCCAGCGGCCAGAGCCCGTTCATCCCCGGGCAACTGGTGCTGGAGACCAACGCGCTGTTCATGAAGGGGCGGATCACGGAGGCGGTCGCGGTGGCGGAGACCGCCACCGACGCCGCCGTGCTGACCGGCAACGACCAGTTCGCGATGTGGGCGCTGTGGGCGGATTCGATGGCCTGCTCGGTGGCGGGCGACACGGGCCGCGCCGTGGCCAGCGCGCGCGAAGCCGCCGCTCGCGCCGAGAACATGGCCGAGACGTTCTTCTCGAGCTTGTCGCGGCTGCACCTGGCCGCCGCCCTGAACGCGGCCGGCGACGCCGCGGCCGCCCGCGCCGAGCTGGCCGCCTTCGAAGCGGGCCCGGATCAGCGGCTGCTCGATCTCCGTGGGGGCCAGGGCTGGGAGCTGCTGATCCAGACGCAGCTGTCGCTCGGTGACTGGCGCGCGGCGGCGGAGGCCGCTCAGACCGCAGAGGCCCGCGCGAGGTCGACTTCGCTCCCGCAACGGACGGCGACCGCGGTCTGTGCGCGAGGAGTCGTCCTGCTGGCCGGGGACGACCCGCCGGGCGCGGCGCGAGCCGCACGCGAGGCGATCCCGCTGGCCGACTCCACCGGCAATCCGCTGCTGGGCGCGCGGGCGCGCGCACTCCTCGGCGCCGCCCTCGGCCGACTCGGTGAGGAGAAGAGCGCGATCGCCGAGCTCGAGTACGCGGAGCGAACACTGGCCGAGGCGGGCGCGATGCGCGAGGCGGCCGCGGCCGCCCAGGAGCTCCGCCGGTTGGGCTGGCGCGGGCCTCGCCGCGCTCGTGGTGGCCGCGCGCAGGGGCCGGCGGCGCTGAGCCCGCGCGAGCGGGAGGTGGCGCAGCTCGTCTCGGCGGGCAAGCGCAACCGCGAGGTGGCCGCCGCCCTGTTCCTGAGCGAGAAGACCGTCGAGAGCCACCTCGCGCGGATCTACGACAAGCTCGGCGTGCGCTCGCGCGCAGCGCTGGCCACGATCCTCGCCGCCGAGGACTATGCGCCGGCCGGCGACTCGCAGAGCAAGGCCCGCGCGACGTACTGACGGCCGCGGTGCAGGCGAGTGGTGAGCGTTGCCTCGCGCGTGCGCAGCGAGCGAGCCGCCTCGCGATAGGACAGGCCGATCAGGTCCACGGCGATGACCGCGTCGCGGTAGGCGGCCGGCGCGGCGGCGATCGCCTCCATGATCTCGCGGGCGTTGACGTCGCTGTCGGCGCGATCGAGCAGATCGGTCTCCAGCAGCTGCCGCTCGCGCGGGCGCTGAGCGGCGCTGCGGTACCGGCTGTTGTACGTGTTTCGCAGTGCGCGCAGGAGGTAGCCGATCTCGTCGCGGTTGCGGAGCATCCGCGGCCGCTTGAGCACGTTGAGGAACGTCTCCTGGACGAGGTCCTCGGCGTCATCACGGGATCCGCACAGCGCCCAGGCCGCCCGGAACAGGTGATCGATGTGGCGGCTCAGCGAGTTGGGGTCGAGCACGTGAGGACGCAGCTCGCGCTCGGCAGGTTGAGAAACGGGGGCAGGAGGACACATGCAGGCCGCCTGGCTCATGGGAGGTGCACCTCGCGCACCTCATCCGCGACCGTCCGCCTCGCCACGTAGTGCGGCAGCAGCGCCAGCGCCGCCGTCTCGTCGCTCGCCTCGACCGTCCACCACACCCGGTGCCCGCCGTGGGCGCACGAGCCCAGCGGCGTCCCGTGGCGCAGCGGGCTCGCGAAGCCCTTCCAGGCGGCGACGGCGACCGCGCACTCGTCGGGCCTGTGCGAGTGGGTGAGGACGAACTTCGGCATGCCTGCAGCTTGCCGTAACTAGCGCGATTGCGGTATAGGGGAATTCCCTGAACCGACCCCGGAACCTTCCCTGGAACGTTCCAGGGTCGGATGCCTGTTAAGCGTCCTCGCTCGAGGGCGAGGCGCGGCGGTTGACCACGAGGTCGAACGCGTCCGCGACGTGCCACTCGTGCGAGAGCATCACCGGCCGTCCGCGCTCGTCGTAGTCGACCTGGTCGATGTGCAGCAGCGGCGTGCCGCGCTTGACCATCAGCAGCCTGGCGAGCTTTGCATTGGCCACGGTCGGGATCAGCTGCGCCGTGGCACTGGCCACCGGATGACCGGCCCGGGCGAGAATCGCGTACAGCGAGCTGTCGAGCGCCTGCTCGGAGATCTCGCCCAGCAGCGCGGCGGGGATCCGGTCGCGCGAATAGATCACCGGCCGCCGGTCGGCGAAGCGGACGCGCTCCACGTCGATCACCGACTCGGCGTCGGTGAGTCCGAACAGGTTGCGCTCGGCATCGGCCGGGGCGCGTACCGCCTTGCTCACGACGGTCTCGGCCGGCGTGTGCCCGGCCTCGCGGATCATCGCGGTGTAGCTCACGGTCGTCTCGAGCGGGTGGCGTGTACGGGGCGAGGCGGTGACGTAGGTGCCCGAGCCATGCCGGCGGACCAGGTAGCCGGCGTCCATCAGGCCGCCGACCGCCTCGCGGATCGTCGAGCGGCTGACGGCAAAGCGCTCGGCCAGCTCGTTCTCGTTGGCCAGCTTCGCCCCGGGCTCGAGCTTGCCGGACGTGAGGTCTCCGAGCAGGCTCTCGCGGACCTGCTCGACCAGCGACGGTCGCTTGCTCGGACTCATGGCCCGCCAATCTTCACAGACGGGCCAGACCCTCAGCGTCGATCACGACAACGCCTGCTCTACCCCATCGAACAGGCGGCGATAGGCGCGGTAGGCCTCCTCGTAGATCTCCGCCGTCGTGGCGCGTGGACGCACCGGCTCGTCGGCCAGACGCACCACCCGAGCCGCCGCCACGTCAAGGTCGGCGAACCAGCCGGCTGCCACACCGGCCAGCATCGCGGCGCCGGCGCTGGTCGCGTGGTCGCCGCGCACGGCGCGCACCGGACGGGAGGTCACGTCCGCCTTGATCTGAAGCCAGAGCGCCGAGCGCGCGCCGCCACCCACCACCCGGAGCTCTCCGCCGCCCAGGCCCATCGCGTCGAGTCGATCGACGATGTCGCGCAGGGCGTACGCGCAGCCCTCGAGGACCGCGCGGGCCAGATGGGTCCGGTCGTGGTGGAGTCCCAGGCCCGCGAACGACCCGCGCATCCGGCCGTTCCAGCGTGGTGCCCACGCGCCCGACAGCGTGGGCAGGAACAGCGCCCCCTCGCTGCCGGGCGGCGCCAGCGCGGCCTGGACGAACACCTCGCTCTGGGACACCCCCTGGGCGCTCGCCCACCAGCTCGTGCTCCCCCCCGAGACGAATCCGGGGTTCTCGATCAGGAGCTTGCCGGCCGCCGCATGCGCGTGCGTCTCGACCAGCCGCTCCTCGTCCAACACGAACTCGTCCGAGGGGGTGGCGACCGGCTCGGCCGTGCCGGTCACGTCGACCACGACGCCCGGGCCGACGGCGCCGGCGCCGAGCGCGGCACCGTGCTCGTCGCCCGTGCCGACCGCGACGCGGCAGGTCCGGGACAGGCCGAGCGCCTCGGCGGCCTCGGGCCGAAGCGGCCCGATCACATCCGCCGCGGGCAGGATCGGCGGCAGCTTGTCCGCGTCCAGCCCGGCCTGCTCGACCAGATCGAAGTCCCAGTCGCCCGAGCGCAGGTCGTAGAGGAGGGTGGAGGATGCGTTGGCCGGATCCTGTACGACCTCGCCGGTCAGCCAGCCCGCCAGATGGCCCCCGACCGGTGCCAGCCAGCGGGCCGCGTCGTAGTGCTCGGGTTCCGTGTCGCGCAGCCACATCGCCTTGGGCGCGGTGTGGGACGCGTCGGGATTGAGGCCGGTTCGGACGATCAGCTCGTCTTCGCCGACCGCGTCACTCAACCGAGCCGACTGCGCGGTGGCGCGCCGGTCGAGCCAGATGATCGCAGGACGCAGGGCGCGCAGATGCTCGTCGACCGCCACCAGCCCGTCGACCTGAGAGGCGAGCGCGAGGACCTCGACCTCGCCCGGTCCGACGCCCGCCCGTTCGCGCAGCTCGCGGACCGTCCGCGCGATTCCGCGCTCCCAGTCGGCCGGGTCCTGCTCGGCCCAGCCGCTCGCGGGGTGGCTCATCTCGCACGGTGCGCTCGCCTCCGCCACCGGCGCAGCCAGCATCGTCGAACATCACCCCCTTCACGCTCTGCGACCCGACGTCGATCCCGATCACGTGGCTCATCAGCGTGCCAGTACCGCCGTTCGGGGCGGCCCGACCGGCTCCGGCTCGCCGGCGGCGAGCAACGCGCCGGCCCGCCTGAGCTGATCAGGCCGCTTCCGCGCCAGCCACATTGCGACCGCCGCGACCGCGGCGACCCATCCGACGATCGCCCACGGCAGCCATGTGTACGGCGCCGCGGTCTGCTCGACGATCTGGCCGACCAGCAGCGCCAGCATCAGGCCGGTGCCGGCGAGCGGGAGCAGGCCATGGCGGACCGCCCGGAACCGTCCGAGGCGCTGGAAGTAGCGCGCCGCCGCCAGGTTGGTCAGCGCATACACGGGCAACACGCCCAGCGTGAGCAGGAACCCGAGGTAGCCGTACACGTTCGATCCGCCGACCGGCTGATCCAGCCCACCGCTGATCGCGCCGACCACCAGCGCGCAGGCGATGGCAAATGCCCCGGTGACGAGCGTCGCGCGGGTCGGTGTCATCCGCCGGCGGTCCACGATTGCGAGCGCTCGGGGCAGCAGCCCCTCGCGCGCCATCGTGTTGAGGATCCGGGCGATCCCGTTGGCCGAGTTGATCATCACCGCGAACATGCTCGAGACCGACGCCACGATCACCGGCCACTTGAGCCACGACGCGTACGTCGAGGCGAGATCGTTCCACGGCGTCGAGGCGCCGTTCAACCGGTTCGTCGCCGCCGGGCCGAGTCCGCACACCTCGGCCCACACGCAGAACACGTAGATGAGGCCGACGACCGCGCAGCTGATCAGGATCGCGCGCGGGACGAGCCGGCGCGGCTCGCGCACCTCGTCACCCAGCGTCGCCGCCGCCTCGAAGCCGACGAAGCTGAGCGCGGCAAATACGAAGCCGGTGGCCAGGCCGTGGAACCCGTGGGGCGACGCGGTCGGACTCAGCGGATGCAGCGAGAGCCCGTTGCGCCCGCCGTGTCCGACCACGATGACCGCCAGCAGCACGACCACGCCCACCTCGGTGGCGAACAGGACCAGCGCGGTGCGCAGCGACGCCCGGATGCCTTCGAGCGCGAGGGCGATCATCACGGCGGCCGGCACCATGCCGATCAGCCACCAGGGAATGTCGACGTTCGCCTCGGTGCGCAGCGTGCTCTGCACGTAGGAGCCGATCAGGCCGAGCTCGGCGGGCGGCAGCAGCGCGTAGGCGACGAACATCAGCCCGCCGGTGACGAACCCGGCGCGCGGTCCAAGGCCCCGGCTGACGTAGGTGTAGAAGGCGCCCGCGCTCGGCAACTCGCGCGCCATCTCGACGATCCCGCTCGCCACCACGAGGATCGCGATCAGGCACGCGAGGTACACGAACGGCGTCGCCTCGCCCGAGAACGGGGTCGAGAACTGCGGGTTGAAGAACGTGGAGACGGCGGGACCCATGATGGCCGCCGACATCACGATGGCGCCGGTCAGGCCGACCGCGCCGCGCCGGAGCTCCGATTGCCCCGTCGCACCCCACGATTGTTGAGTCATCGGTGCGATGACGCGTCGGGAAGGTCAATCCTTCCCGCCAGCGACGCGCGCGTGCTCACCCCCAGCTTGCGATAGGCGGTGGCGAGGTGCGTCTCGACCGTCTTCACGCTGAGAAACAGCTCGGCGGCGATCGCGCGGTTGCCCTTGCCGGCGGCGGCCAGCTCGCATATCTGGCGCTGGCGCGGGGTCAGCGCGTCGGCGCCGTCGAGGGCCGCCCGGCGGGGCCGCAGTCCGGTGGCGACGAGCTCGCGGCGCGCGCGCTGCGCGAGCCGGACATCCCCGGCGCGATCGGCGTCGGCCAGCGCACGGCGCAGCGGTTCGCGGGCCTCGAGGCGGCGCCCGAGCCGGCCCAGCGCGCTGCCGAGCTCGAGCCGTAGGCGTACGAGTTCAAGCCCCGCGGAGCGATCCCCGAGCTCCTCGAGCGCTCGCGCGGCTAGTTCGGCGCGCGCGGCGTGGTCCGCCTCGGCCACGACGCGAGCCAGGAGCGCACCGGCGATCGCCCGCGCCGCGCCGTTCGCCCGCGCGGATGCCAGGTCTGTCTCGGCCAGCGCGACCGCCTCCGCGTGCCGGCCCAGATGGGCAAGCGCGACCGCCGCGGTCGACCGCCAGCCAACGCGCTCGCGCTCGTCGCCGGCGCCGGCCTGGCGCGCCATCGCGAGCGCCTGTTGGAATCGTCCTTCGCTGGTCAGCCGCTCGGCGGCCCGGAGTGCGTTGGCCGCTGCGTCCCGGCTGCGAGCGAGCGCGCGCTGGCGTATGGCCGTGCGCAGGCCTTCTGGGAGGCTGGCCTCGGGCCCCGGCGCGACCGCGAGCAGCACCGGGACGTCGTCGATCCGCCGCCCGAGGTAGGCGAGCACCTCGAGCGACGCCGGGTCCGAGAACTGCACGTCGTCCACGATCAGGGCGAGTCCGCGGCCGGCTCCGATCGCCGCGGCCAGCCACAGGAAGCTGTGCGCCATCACGACGTTGGCGCCGCCGTGCTCGTCGCCGCTCTGGGCGGGTCGCAGCAGGAGCGTGGCGGCGGGCCCTGCCGCGCCGGCCAGCAGCGCCGCGCGTTGCGCGTCGGTCGCGCGACGGACCGGCGCCTCGAGCAGAGCCCGCATCACCCCGAACGGCAGGTCGCGTTCGGCGGGGGCCGGCGCTGCCCGTCGCACGAGCCAGCCGGCGCCGGACGCCGCCCGAGCGAGCGCGTCGAGCGGCGCGGGGTGGACCGGGTCGGCGACCGGGGGGACGAGCCGGAGCGGCCGAGCCCCGGGGGCAGATGGGGTGGCCGGGGCGTGCCGCGTGACCGGGGCAAACCTCGTGTCCGGGGCGGCCCGGGGCGCCGGGACCCGAGCGGCCATGCCGGTCGGGGTCACAGCACGAGCTCCAGCTCGATGACGCTGCCGTCGCTGTCCCGGGCGTGGAAGCCCAGGCGGCGCAGCAACTGTCGGGCCGGCCGGTTTTCCCACAGCGTCGAGGCGGTCAAGACGTCGAATTCGTTGGCGCGTGCCCGGCCGAGCAAGCAGCGGACGAGCGCGGTGCCGATCCCCTGTCGCTGCCAGTCGTCCGCCACCGCGACGGCCGCGTCGGCCACGCCGGGCCGATCGGTCACGCCGGCATAGCGAGCCACGCCGACGATCGAGCCGTCGCGTCGGTCGATCGCCGCCAGCGCCTCATGCTCACGATGGTCGACGGCCGTCAGGTAGGTGAGCTCACGGGCGCTCAGCTCGGGCTTGGGGACGAGGAACCGCCGGCGGCGGGACTCGGGACTCAGCCGCCCGAACAGCGCGGCCACGCCCGCCCGGTCCGAGGGCTCGAGCGGGCGGATCTGGATCCGGGGCGGGAGAAACGTTCGCGGCGGCGCCTCCGCGGTGAGATCAGATGTCCGATGACTTGGTCGCATGCCCGGGAAGACGCGATTGGTTCGCTGATCCTTTCCGGGCCGCCGTGGGCTGGGCTGCCGTGAGTTCGTTCAGGGGTCACGCCGGACGGCCCTCACGATGTGCTCGCCCGACGCGATCAGCTCGTCGGGGGCCAGCGCGATCTGTCGTCCGGCCGGCTTGTCCGCCCGCTCGCCGGTGTTCAGGTCGATCTCGTAGAGGCGGAGGATCCTGACCGACTCGACGCCGGTCGCCGCGTGCACGATCGCATACAGCTCGCCCTGATTGAGCGGCCGGCCAACCGGCCAGCCCGTGGCGGCCCCGCCTCCGAGGACGGGGTTGAGGTAGCGGTACAGCGCGTCGCGCACCCGGTGCTCGATCTCCTCGGGATCCGCGCGCGGCGAGGCGTCCAGGTTGACCACCACCGACACACCGCGCAGGCGCACCGGCGCCAGACGCACCGGGCAGCCGGCGAACTTGCGAGCGTCCAGGTGCCGCGCGACGACCTCCAGCAGCTCCGCATCCGGAGTGAGCTCCTCGAGCGACAGCCGCCGACCGGCGGGATCGACCCGGGGCAGGATGCCGAGCGTCACACCGGGCTGGTCGTCCTGCACGCGCACCGCCCGGGCGACGCGCGGCGAGGCGTCCGCCGCGAGGAACTCGTAGTCCTGGGCGGTGACCGCGCGGTGGCGCGTGCGGATCTCGAGCGCGGCGCGCTCGCGCGCGGCCGACACGGTCTGGGTGTCGACCCCGCCACGGGCGCCGTCCGGGTTGGTCACCGAGGCGACGCCGGGAATCGCGCTGCGCAGCGTGGTCAGGCTGCCCGCGGGAACGTTGCCGATCCGCCCGCCGCCGTGCCGGTAGCGCGACATGCGCAGCGCGGCGCCCTTGGGCGCGACCGCCCCATGACGGGTTGCGGTGCCGTCGGGCCCGTGCACCTCGGGGCCGAGCGAGATCACGCCGTGGACGGGGTCGATCGTGAAGTGGCGATCGTCGGGCCCGGAATCCGCAAACGACTCCACCCGCTCCCAGGCCTCCCACTCACCCTGCGGTGCCTGGACCTCCAGCGTCTCGCCGGGACCGAGCGCGAGCACGGGAGCGAAGCGCAGCGCGAGCGTTTCGCCCGGCTCACCGCTGCTCGCACCCAGCGACTCGTGCCTCTCGACCGCGGCGTGCTCGGCGGCGAGCAGGGCGCCGAGCGGCGCGGCGGTGATCTGGTAGATCTCGGGCGCGTTCTGGTACGCGGCGGACTGGCCGCCGGTGCGCGTCGTCGGCGCGATCCGGCAGCGCAGCCAGTGCAGTCGCCGCCCAGCGATCGGCTCCACGCCCGACGTGGGCGGGCACTGGAGCTCGACCGTTCCCGACCCGTAGTTGAAGCCGCCGGTCAGGTCGCTCAGCACCTCGACCTCGGTCCACGCGCCGCCGCCCTGGCTCGCCTCCCAGCGCAGCGGCGGGTCCTCGGGGCGGACGCCGGCGCCGCGGGCCATCGAGGCCTCGAGCGAGACCTGTACGAGCAGCCGCGCCACGCTCTGCTCGAATCCGAGATACAGCGCATCCCCGACTGCCGGCGGCTGTCCGAACGGGATGCGGTCGGGCCCGTGCGGGTACGCGACACCGTCGGCCACGCCGATCTCCTTGGTCGCGCCACCGCGCTCGATCGCGTACGCGACCGGACGCAGCGGCGGGATCGTGAAGTCCTCCTCGACGCCGAACACGATCGAGTCCTCGCTGGCCGTGCGGACCGTCCCGATCTCCGTGCCCGCCCGGATCTGCACCGCTCGCTGGGCGGCGGCACTCAACCGCAGCCGCACGCCGGCGCGCGCCGCGGCCGGCGGCCGTAGCTCGATCCCGAGCATCTCGAGCAGCGCGAGATGGAGCTTGTCGGGCACCCGGTTGAGCCGCTCGGCGGCGAGGCCGGTCATCCACCCGAACAGCTGGGTCAGCGTCAGGGCCGGATCGCCCTCGGCGCCGGCGCGAAGCTCCGGGCACGCGGCGGCGAGGCGCGCGCGCGTCTCGGTGGCGAGGTCGCCGGCGCTTCGGTTGTCCAGGGACACGCTCACCCGAGCTCCTCCGCCGGGATCACGTAGAACGGATAGACCAGGTTGTACAGGCGGCTGGTGGCGTGTACCCGGTAGGTGATCCCGACGAGCACCTTGCCGGCCTCCGCTTCCGATTGCTCTATCTCGAGCTCGACGACCTCGATCCGCGGCTCCCACCGCTCGAGCGCCTCGTGCACCGCGGTGTGGATCTTGCCGACGATCGCCGCGTCGATCGTGTCGAACACCACGTCGTGCACGGCGCAGCCAAACTCGGGGCGCATCGGCCGCTCGCCGGGCGCGGTTCCGAGGATCAGGGCGATCGCCTGCTCGATGTCCTCCACGCCGCCGGTCAGGGCGAGCGAACCGCGCTGGTCAGCGTGCAGCGGAAAGGCCAGGCCGGATCCGATCAAGTCGCTCATCGCGGATCATCACCCGAGGTTGATCATCGGACCGCTGACCGTGACGCCGTTGCTGTTCAGCTGGATCTGGCTCGGCCCGCATTTCAGGGTCAGCGTGGTCCCGGCGTCGAGCGTGATCTCGTTGTCGCCCTTGATCGTGATCGTCTTGCCATCGATCGTGATGTCCTCGATCGCGGAGATGTGCACCTTGTGGTCGCTGAGCAGCGCGAACGAGCCGTCGTAGTCCTGGAGCAGGTCGTCACCGGGCTTGTCCACGCCGTTGAACAGCGAACCGAGGACGTACGGCCGCGCCGTGTCGTCGTGCTCGAAGCCGATCAGCACCTCCTCGCCGACGACCGGCAGCATCAGGATGCCCCGCGCGTCGCCGGCGCTCGGCGTCAAGACGCGGGCCCACGCGCTCTCCGCGTCGGGTCCGAGCGAGGGGTAGTTCACCCGCACTCGCCCCATGTCGTCCGGGTCGCGATTGTTGGTGACGGTGCCGATCACGAGCTGCGCGCCGAACCTCGGCTTGGCGCTCGATCCGACGTTCGCCGTCAGCGTGTGGGCGGTCTCGGTGGCAAACCTCGTCTCGTACGTGCCGCCCCCGCGCAGGACGTGCGTCGCCGCGGCCACTCGATACGTGCCGCTGAACTTCTGTCCCACGCCGGTCACGTCGATGGTCGAGCCGGCGCGAATCCGCGGGTTGCCGTCGCACACGCCCTCGGCGGCGACGTAGCCGTTGGCCAGCTTGTCGAGCAGCGCCTGGGCGACTGCCTCGGCCTCGGCGTGACTGTCGACCGGCTCGCTGGCGATGTGCACGCTCGCCCCGTCGAACGCGTTCTTGATCGTCTCACGGTCGATGCCGATCCGGGTGATTTGGTCCGGGGTCGACACGTTCGCATCGATCGTCTGCTTGGCCTTCGGATCCTGGGCGGCCAGCGTGACCTGGGCCACCTGCTGGATCGCGGTGACGCGCGGGCTGAACGAGTGCAGGGTGGTCGGCCACTCGAGCTCCACTCCTGGCTGGTCAGCGTCCTGGCGGCGGAAGTGTGCCGTGCCGTCCTCGAGGACGAACTCGAAGCCGATGCGCTCGGCCAGCCGCCAGATGAAGTCCCAGTCGGTCTCGTTGTCCTGCTGGACGAACTCGTACGGATCGCCGCTGGAATCGGTCCGTGCGTCGAAGCCGGCCTCGCGCAGGATCTTCTCGACGATGTCGCTCGCGGTCTGGTTCTGGAAGGTCCTGGTTCGGCGCGAGCGCTGCAGTACGTGCGAACGGTCGAGTCCGCGCACGAGCAGCTCGATGCTCCCCGGACCGAAGTCGACGTCGAGCGAGACGATGTCGCCCTTGAAGAGCGTCGTGGTGGTCAGTTCCTCGCGCGCCCCGAGCTTGATCTCGAGCCGGCCGCCGATCGCGAACGGATGCTCGTCGAGCGGTTGCGGCGTCCCCCGCGGAAAGGTCGCGGCCAGCGTGCAGACGTCGGGGAGGCGCAGGTAGTTGAGCAGGCGCACCTCGCGGATGCGCTTCGACATCTTTTCCTCCAGGGTCTCGCCGTCGACCTCGACCGTGTAGAGCGCGACGTGCTTCTCGGCTGCGATCGTCGCCATCAGCCGGAGAGTTTCGGGATCGTGAGGCTGGTGCCGCGCCTGACGCGAAGCGGGTCGTCGATCCCGTTCGCCTCGGCGATCGCCCGCCATCTTGTCGGGTCGCGGTAGGACTCATACGCGATCGACTGCAGCGAATCGCCCCCCTGCACGACGTGCGAGCGCAGACCGGCGGTGCCGCGCGTAGTCGGGTTCTGCGCCTGTCCGACCGGCGAGGTCGGCTCCGCCTGGGCCAGCTCGAGCTCGACGAACGCGCGCACCGGCTCCCCGTTCGGGTGGAACATCGCGTAGTGGATCGAGAGCGACATCGGTGCCGCCTTGGGCAGCTTGACCGAGCCCCAGCTGAACGTGATGAAGCTCGGCGCGGTGCCGTTGCCGTGCATCGCGCGCATCAGCTTGTTGGCGTCGTCCTTGACCGACGCGTCGGGGCCATCGAGCGAGGTGTCGAGCAGCAGCGCGAGCTTGTAGGTCATCGGCATGCCACCCCCGAACTCGGGCGCGGGCAGGTCGCTGCCCTGGGTCGGCTTGTACGTCCACACGTTGGACTTGGACACCGTGTAGCTCTCGGGGTTGAACGCGCACTCGATCGAGTCCCCGCCGTCGATCTCCAGCCTGGCCTTCTGGAATCCCTGGGGAATCATGCGGGCAGCACCATCCCGGAGTGAGCGATCTCGAGCGTCTCGGTGCCGAACGCGGCCGCCCCGTTGGCGTCGAACGACGGCCCGGTCCAGCGGACCGGGAACGCGTCATGGAAGGCGAACGTGCGCGTCTGGTTGGCGCCCTGGACGGTCAGCGTGATGTCCCCGGCCTGAGCCTTGGTCTTGGTCTGCGCGAACCACTTCAGCAGCGCATCGGAATCGGTCAGCCCGCGGGACAGCACGAGGTTCGGGAAGCGCAGCCGCCCGGGCAGCTTGTGGGCGAACTCGTTGTTGCCGCCCTCCGCGTACTCGAACACCTCAAACGAGAGCTCGAGCCCCGAGCAGTGCGAGAAGTGCCCCACGGTCACCGACCCGGGCAGCTCGATCTTGAAGATGTCGTTGGTGAACAGCTCTTCGCCGCGCATGTTCTCGTCTCTAGAACGGGTGGGAGATCAACTGGCCTAGCTGCTCGCGCTCCTCGCGGACGCGCTGCAGGAGGTCTCGGTAGGCCGCGTCGGGGTCACCGGTGGCGGTGGCGGTGCGCGCGGGGGTCGATGCGGGCGGTGGCGGTGCGGTTGCCGGATGGGTGGTCGCCGGCGGGGCGGGCGGTGGCGCCGCGGCGAGCGGTCGCGCCGCGGCGAGCGGTGGCGCCGCGGCGAGCGGTGGCGCCGGAGCGGTTGCGGCGACCACTTCCGCGCGCGCGCCTGGCCACGATGTGCCTTGCGCCAACTCGCGCGCGACTGTCGCCTCCACGCGGGGACCAACCGCCCCTGGGACAGCCGCCTCCGGACGAGCGGCCAGACTCATGCGCGCGACCGCCACCTCGAACTTTGGCGCTGGACTCTCGTATATGTCATGCGCATCGCCAAAGTCCGTCGGCGGGACCGCAGTTTCCGTGTTCCGCGCTCGCGGGTTGAGCTTCGTGAGCGCCCGCCGGAGCAGCGACGGCGGCCGCGGTTCCGCGCGCGCCGGCGCCGGCGCCGGGCGTGGCACGCGCTGAAGGGCCGGGCGTGACGGCGTCCCGCTCGACGGGACTCGCCGCACCGAAACAGGGGCGATCGGGCGCACGGGCGGCGGCCCGGGCGAAGGTGGCGGTGGCGGCTTGGGTGGCGCCACGGCCGGGGAAGCCACGACCGGGGACGCCACGACCGGGGACGCCACGACTGGGGACGCCACAACTGGGGACGGCGGAACCGAGGCCGCCGCTGTCCGGACCGCCGTCACCTCGGGGTCAGCCGCGGCACGGGCGAGCTCGCGCGCGGGCGCGTCGACCGGTCGCCGGCCGGGCACGAGCCGCTGCCGTACGCGAGGCGATGCGGGATCGCGCGCCATGCGCTGAAGCACCGGTGCGACCGGCACGTCGGGTGGAGCGGCCGCGGCGGCCTCCTTGACGGGCTGGGCAGACGCGTCCGGCGCCGCCGGCTCGGGTCGCGGCCGCTCTTGCGACCGCGCGAGCACCTCCGACCGCACCGGCGGCTCGAGCCGCGGCGGCGACTCGGACGGTGCCTCCGACCGTGCGATCAACTCGGAAGCCGCCGACGGCTCGAACCGCACCGCAGATTCGGACGGCGGCGCCGGCAATTCGGAGACCTCCGGCGACGCAGACCGCGCCGGCGCCGGCCCCTCGTTGATACGGGCACCGCGTCCGTATGGCGACCCGCCCCGCGCGGTCAACCGCGCCACCCGCCGCGCGCTCCGCTCCGCCGGTGATAGCGCCGGCAACGACACCATCGGGCCGGGGGTGACATCGGGGTGGGCCAGCGCCTTCTCGGGATCACCGAACAGCCACTCGAAGCTCGCCGGCCCGATGCCGAGGCTCTCCGGCGTGATCGCCGGCGCCGCGGCGGGCATGGGCGCGGGCGCAGGCGTCGGGGCGGGCGCAGGCGCTCGGCGCAGGCGCAGGCGTCGCCGTCGCGCGGGCCGCGCGCGCCACCTTCAACCGCGCCGCCACCGGGCCGGGAGCGCTCGGCTGACGCACCGGTGCGGGCGAGGGCTGACGCACCCGTGAGGGCGAGGGCTGACGCACCGACGCGGGCGAGGGCTGACGCACCGCTGCCGGCGGGGCCGTGGGAAGAAACTCCGAATAATTCCCAGTTACTTCCCAAGCACCCGGTGGGCTGGGCGCAACCGACGGCTCCGCGAACTCGGCGACCACCGCCGGTGCCCAGGCCACCCGTGTCCGCGCCACCGCGAGCCGCGTCGCCGCGCGCAGCAGCTTCGGTTCGCGCGCGGCCAGCACCCGCGCACCCGCACGATGCCTGCGCGCCACCGAACCGTAACGCTCACCGCGCGCAGCCACAGCTAACAGCCGTCTGACGTCCACCTCTCACCCCTCCGATGACGCCAGCGCCAGGAACAGGCGCCGATCGCGATGCTCAAGGTCGAGGATCGTGTCCAGCGACCAGTGAAATTGTTGGGCCAGACGGGCCGTCTCCGCCAGCAGGGCCTGCGGCGACGGCCCGGTCATTCCCCCAGGCGCTCGTCCTCGATCTCGGTCAGGTCGACCTCGAAGCGATGCGCGCAGTGTGGGCAGCCGACCACCCCGACCGCATCGCCGTCGGAGTTCACTCGCTCGTAGATCCGCTGCAGGTGATCGAAGTCCGCGGCGAACAGTCCCTCGACGAGCGCCGGCGTGATGTCGGTGACCGACCCGATGCGAGTCACGGTCCGCGCCACCAGCAGCACGCTCAGGTACGCGCTGTTCGTCCGGACCTGAGGATCGCGCAGGGGCTCGATCTCGTCCCGGGCCGTGGCCAGGCGCATCGTCCCTTGACGGTGCGTCTGCCCGCGGTCGTCCACGTACCCGACCGGGAGGGTGAAGCTGATCTCGGTCTGCATGCATCGCTCGCTAGCTGAGGTCGATTTCCTCGGAGTGCAGCCGGACCGACTCCGTCAAGAGCGCGTTCGAGTTCGCGTCCGCGCCGGAGGACGAGTAGCTCAAGATCGAGGTCTTGTGCAGCGCCCAGGTCCTCAAGATCGAACCATCGAGGTTCAGGATGAAGACCGTGCACTCCTTCTTGGTGTCGGGATCTGACCGCCCCTTGTCGTTGGTGTCCTTGAACCACTGAAACAGCACACCCTTGTCATCGACGGCGCGTTCGATCCCCCAATCGCCCGAGAGCGGGTTCTTTCCGCCGCCCGACGCGGGCTGCAGGTTCCCGTTTTCGTCCCACGTGTTGTGGGTGACGTTGTCGAGCGACATGCTGGGCGGATCGAACTTGTGAAACATGAGCGCGTCGGACACTCCGTCGATCTGCAGCTTCAACAGATTTCCAACCTGTATATCGGCCATTTCGAGCTCCCTTACTTGTGATTACTCGGCGCCTTCCGCAGTCTCCGGGGCGCCGCCACCGGTGAACTGGCTGAGGCGGAACACGACGAACTCCGCGGGCTTGACCGGGGCGATCCCGATCTCGCACACCACCCGTCCCGCCTCGACCACCTCGGGCGGGTTGGTCTCGGCGTCGCATTTGACGTAGAACGCCTCGGTCGGCGTCGCACCGAACAGTGCGCCACTGCGCCACACGGTGCGCAGGAAGCTCGAGACGCTGATCGAGAGGCTCGTCCACAGGAACGGATCGTTGGGCTCGAACACGCTCCACTGCGTCCCGTTGATGATCGACTCCGAGACGAAGTTGAACAGCCGCCGGACGTTGATGTAGCGCCATTCCGGATCGCTCGAGAGCGTGCGCGCCCCCCAGATCCGGATGCCCCGGCCCGGGAAGGCCCGGATGCAGTTCAGTCCGTTCTTGTTGAGGCTTCCTTGCTCGGCGTGAGTGACTTGGAAGGCGAGCCCGTTGGCTCCCATGACGACCTCGTTGGCCGGCGCCTTGTGCACGCCGCGCTGCTCGTCGACCCGCGCCCACACACCGGCGATGTGCCCCGACGGTGGGATCGTGATCGGCCGCCGCGTCAACGGGTCCATCACCTCGATCCAGGGGTAATACAGAGCAGCCATCTTCGAGTCGTAGCCCGCAGCGTTCATCCGCCACTCGTAGGCTTCCTGCGGGCTCAGATCAGGCGGACAGTCGAGGATCGCCATGCGCTCGCCGGCGTTCTCGCAATGCGCGATCAGCTTGCCCTGAAGGTCGCGCACGCGGGCGCCGTCGCCGGCGCTGGCGAACTGCATCATGTCGGGCATCGCGATCATCGTGATCTCGTCGATCGCGGCCAGGCCGCCCATCCCCTGGCGCTTGGCCACGTCACCCTCGAAGTCGGCCGGCTTGACTTCGGCGGGCGGCGCCGACGGCGCCTGCAAGGAGTAACGACCCGGCGCCAGCCGTACGTCGGGGAGGGCTGCGCCGGTGTCCTCGAGCTTGATCAGCTTCGAGTCGGCATTCACCTTGGTGGCGATGTAGGTCCGTCCCTTGCGGAGGGTCACGCCGGGAAACTCCTCGCGCTGCGGGCCCGCGGTGATGATCACCTTGTAGGTCGGGTCCCCCTCCGGCGGCGTCTCCTCCTCGGTGATCTCGACATCGATCGAGCCATTGCTCCCGTCCACGGCCACGGCGCGCAGTGCCTCGACGCTGCGGTCGCTCGCCGCCGGCAGCGCGGCGCGTGCGCTCGCCTTGCCGTTCTCCTCGACGCCGACGCGCACGATCCAGCAAAGGCTCCCACCGTTCTGGAAGTACCCGTACACCGCATGCGCCAGGTAGGCGCCCTCCATGAACGGGCCGTTATCCGGGTTGGCCGTGTCGCCGTAGACACGCGCGAACTGACTCCAGTTCGCGATCCGCATCGGCACGTTGACCGGACCGCCCGGGGCGAGCCCGACGAACGCGGCCACCGCAGTGCCGACTCCTTCGATTGGCTTCTTGCCGCTGGTGACCTCCTCGACGTAGACACCGGGGGTCAGGTATGTGGGCATGTTGCTCCTTCGGGTGACTCTGAGTTACAGGGGTTCACGCCGCGCTCCGCCGGCGCTTGCGCGCACTCGGAACCGCCACGTCGACACCGGCGCCGGGGACCGTGACGTTCGCCTGGGCCTCGCCGCCGTCAATCGTCCGCACCAACACGCGGTGTCTGCCGGGCGCAACGCGTGCCACCCGGAACCGGCCGCCAAGATCGCTTGCGGCCCAGACGCCGAGGTCGGGCAGCACGATCCAGGCATGCGCAATCGGCTCGCCGCCCTCGTCGCGGACGGTGCCGCCGAGGCCGTGCAACTCCTCGACGCTCCCGGACGGGACGTCTGACTGGCGCATGCGGATCGTGCGCGTCCGCACCTCGGGCCCGCGCTCGAACCGAGCACCGGACTCGATCGCGAGCTGAACCACGTAGTCGATCGAGGCCTTGTACTGCCCACCGACCGCGTTCCAGAAATCCGCCTTGTCCTCGCGCGGGCGGCCCACCGCCGCTTCTACGGGGCCCCTCACTCCCCCAGGCCGGTCGCCGAGCACGTCGTCCGGCAGCCGGGCGTGGGAGAACAGGATCGACAGCACCTGCGAGAGGAGGCGGTGCTCGTCCTCGACTGCCTTCGTCCACGCGGTCACGGCGTAGGTCAAGGCGAGTCGCAGCGCCGGCGAGACCATGAATCCCTCCCGCGACTCAGGGCTGCGCGTGGCGCGGTCGCGCGCCTCGCGGATGTCGTACAGGAACAGGTTTACCGCCGGCCCGGTCAGCTTGCCCGACCACTCGCGCGACGGCGCGTCGAACGACACCTCGACGCCGTCGAAACCGTGGCGGCGCAGATCGGTGCGCAGCACGTCGCGGAGGCCCTCGTCGAGATCGGCGATCGCCGTATTCAGCGGTACGTCGACGGTCGGACTCATCGCTCGAACTCGATCCGGCTGAATCTCAGCCACGCCGATTCTTCATTCCCGTGGACCGCGTACTCGGCGACCATGCAGTCCTCCATCGTCACCGTCAGCTGGTCAACCCAGCCCAGTGGCGTCAGCCTGCGCACGACCAGGCGCCCCTCCGACCCCGGCACGCCGTCGATCATCGCCTTGGCGAGGACGGGCGAGTTGGTGTCGACCGGACGAGTGATCTGGAGCTCGGCGGCTTGGCTCCGGCCGTCGTGGGAAAGGCTCCACGAGGAAACGGCGGCGCCGTCCACCAGGCCGCTGATCGTGAGCGTCACCGGCGGCTCGTCTTCGATCCGGCGGGCGCGGCGCAGCAGTGCCAGCGTGGATGCGTTGCCAGCACTACGCTGCAGCGCGATCACGGACGCCGACGCGCCCGTTCGACCTGCGACACGAGTGCCGGTCGGCGGCGTCGAAGCGGCGCGGGTACTCGTCATCGCTCTAGACACAGCGCGCCGGCCGACTCGTTCCGGGGGGACGACATGCGCGGGTCACCACCGGAGGCTGCGCGCTCCGGATGGCGAAGATCTCGACCTTGCCCACGCGGTTGGCGGCGAGCACCTCGAGCACCAGCCTGGCACCCGGACGCAGCGGGCTGTGCGCAAACGTCGGCGCCAGGATCACCTGCCCGTGCCGCGGCTTGAAGCTGCGCGTAGCGAACGGGCAGCCGCCGCCCTGACAGATGACGATCAGCCTGCCGCCCTGCGGGATGCGCGTCACGGTCAGCTCGGTTGCCCGGCTCGACCCGGGGCGAACGCCCACGTGTAACTGACCGGAGACTTGATCACGGGATAACGGAACGTGACCGGCATCGACACTTGTGTCGTCCCGCCGAGTGAAACGGTGCTCACCAGCTTGTAGTGCTGACTGAGCATCGTCTGACCCGTCCGGTTGAGCCTGAGGGTCACCGTCTCGCTCGCACCGCTCGAGACCGAGTATGCGCCGGCCGCGACCGTCACCTTCCGCGCGCGCCGATGCTTGCTCGCGACCTTGGCACTCAGCCCGATCGTCCCCGCGCAGGTACCCGGACCCGAGCCGCCGGCGCAGGCGATCGTCAGTGACAGCGTTGCGCCCGTGGTCGTAGCGCGGGCGATCGATGCTCCGAGCGGCGGCAACGTCGTGAACACGCCGTCGCTGCTCGTGGTCCGCCCGTCGGCGTTGGTAGCCACCACGTCGAAGTGGTAAGTGGTGTTCGGCGCCAGCCCGGTGAGCGCGGCGCTGAAGTGTGCCGGCGCGTTGCCGGCGCCGAGATCCTGCGGCGCGGTGCTCGATCCATAATTCGTGGTCGGGCCGTAGTTGACGATCACGGTGGCGTCCTGGATGTTCGGGTTCACGGCCGCGGCGATCGTCGCGCTGGTCGTAGTGAGCGCGCCGGCGGAGATCCCGCTCAGCGACGGTGGCGCCGCCTCGTAGGCACCGGAGTCGCACGCAGAACCCACCGGCCGAGCGACGCCGCGCTGGTCGGCGCTCAGCACGCAGGTGCGCACGTGTTGGATCGCGGCGCTGCCGGGCTGGAGGGCGATCGTCTGCGTCGGGCCGCCGTGGCTTCCCAGCGGTGACAGACGCGGATCGGCGCGCAGGAACCCCGACGGACAGGATGTGTCGCCGAACTCCACGTTGCCGCCCTGGTCGGTGACTACTCCGTCGCAGTTCTGGCCGAAGCCGGCCTGGTTGGAGGCGATGATCGAGTTGCCCGCGGTGATCGTCCCGCCGTCCCCGTTGACGCCGCCTCCGGTGCCGGCCGCCCGGTTGGAGGCAACCGTGACGTGCGTGAGCGTGGTCCCCATCGCCAGCTGGTCGATCCCGCCGCCGTTGGCTCCCCCGACGGGGCCGGGCGTGATCCCGAAGAGGAGCCCGCCGGGCCCGGACGTGCCGGCGGGTGCGGCGGAGTTGTCGGCGATCGTCGAGTTGGAGATCGTCATGTCGGTGGTCGAGGCGATGCCTCCGCCGGCGCCGCCGGCACCGCCGGGGCCGCCGGCACCTCCGTTGGCTCCGTTGTCGCCGTTTCCGCCGGTGCCGCCGTTGCCGCCCGCTCCGGTCTGGTTGCCGCTGATCGTGCTGCTCGAGATGACGAGCCGACCGCTGTTGTCGATCCCGCCTCCGAGGCCGCCGTTGCCTCCACTGCTCGCGCTCCCACCGGCGTGGTTGCGCGTTCCGGCCCCACCGTCGGCCCCGGGAGCGCCGGCCCCGGTCGTGTTGCCGGCGATTGTCGAGTTGGTGATGGTCAGGTTGCCGAAGTTCACGATGCCGCCTCCGCCGCCGCCGCTGCCCGAGGGGCCGCCGGGGCTGCCGGCGCTACCGGGCGAGACGGGGCTGCCGTTGGGTCCGCGCGTGCCGGCGGATCCGGCCCCGGTGGAGTTGGCGGTGATCGCGGAGTTGGCGATCGTCAGCGTGCCGGCGTTGGCGATCCCGCCGCCGGGGCCACCCGTGCCGCCGGTGCAGCCGACGTTCACCTGCATGCAGTTCGCCGTCGTGGCGCCCGGGCTCGTGCGGTTGGCGGTAACGATCACTTGGTTGAGCGCCAGCGTGCCGTTGTTGTTGATCCCGCCGCCGGGCAGACCGAACACGGGGTCTGTTCCGACGGTTTGACCGCTGAGTCCTCCGGTGATGGTCATGCCGCTGATGGCGACATTCGCGCCGTCCCGGATGAAGAACACCTGCGAGGCGCGGGCCGCGTTGACGGTGGTCGTGGCGGCGCCGGCGCCGACTAGCGTGGCCGCACCGGTGAGGCTGAGAGGCTGGCCCCCCAGGCCGTACGAACCGGCGGGCACGACGATCGTCGTGGTGCCAGAGGCGGTGCCCGGCGCGCAGTCCGGCTCGGCGGTGTTGCCGTTCGCAAACAACGTCGCTTCGCGCAGCGAACAGGCGCCGTCACCCGCCTGGGTCGTGTCACCCGTCGTGTTGACAGTGACTGTCGCAGCCGCTGACGCGGTGTGGGCAAAGACGGCGCTCAGCGCGAGGACGAGGAGCAGCGCCATGGCGCACCCGCTCGAGTAAGTCATCAGACGTCCGGTGTTTCGTGTCATGGGAAGCCAAGACGCGACCGCCCGGGCAAACCTTCCCAGTCGCTACTGCGCGCGCAGCTCGCCGTGGAAGCGCTCGAAATCGGCCTCGAGCGTGAGGCGACCCTGCTTGGCGTACTCCTGGGCCACCGCGCGCACCAGGTGGCGCATCTCGATCGAGCTGCCCTCGTCCGCCGCGCTGAACGCGGCGGCCAGTGAGCAGTTGCGAATCGCGCCGCCCGACAGCTTGAAGCGTTCGGCCAGGAAGTCCAGGTCGACATCGCCGGCCACCGGGGCTCGTGGCGGGAGCACGCGCTGCCAGATGCGCCGGCGGTCGGCCGCCTCGGGAAACGGGAAGTCGATCGCGAAGTCGAGCCGGCGGACGAATGCCTCGTCGAGGTTGCGGCGGAAGTTGGTGGCGAGGATCACTGCGCCCGGATAGGCCTCCATCCGCTGGAGCAGGTAGGCAACTTCCAGGTTGGCGTACCGGTCGTGGGAGTCCGACACCTCGGAGCGCTTGCCGAACAGCGCGTCGGCCTCGTCGAAGAACAGGATCGCGTTCGAGCCGTCAGCGGCGCTGAAGATCCGTTCGAGGTTCTTCTCGGTCTCCCCGATGTACTTCGACACCGTGCCGGCCAGGTCGATGCGGAACATCTCGAGACCCAACTCGGCGCCGAGCACCTGCGCGGCCATCGTCTTGCCCGTCCCCGACTCTCCGGCGAACAGCACCTTCAGCCCCTGGGCGCGGGAGACGCTCTCCTCATAGCCCCATTCGGAGAGCACGCGATCACGGTGACGGAGGTAGGCGGAGATCGACCGCAGGACGTCGAGCTGGCGGTCGGGCAGCACGAGGTCGCTCCATCCATAGCCCGGCTCGAGTCGCGTGGCCAGTTCGCCGACCCGGGCCGACGACGCGTGCCTTGCGCCCATGTCCAGATCCGGGCCTGCGGGCGCCGGCTCGCCCCGCGACCGCGCCGCGATCACGCTCACCTCGCCGGCGGCATGGATCTGCTCGATCGAGAGCCTGAACTTGGCCGCCACCTCGCGCGCGTCATCGGCGCCGGTCAGGCTGCGCCACGCGCGATGGCGCTCGGCGAAGCCGGGGAACGGGACCTCGACGACGAGGGCGGTGCGATCGCTCACGGCCATGGCATCCCGCCGCGATGCGGCGAGCAACACGATCCGGTCCGGGCTTTCGTCGATCGCGCGGAGCAGGCGCCCCCGCTCGGCCACCGAGAGGTCTTCCAGGCCGTCGATGCAGAACACGCCACCTTCGAGCGCGGCGGCCAGTCGGCCATCGGCGAGCGCGTCGGGCCGGTCGAGCTCACGGGCTCCGAGCAGTACCACCGGCGCGCGGGCTGCCGCGGCCAGGACCGCCCCGCCATCGGGTCCGCACACGACGAGCGGCAGGCGCGTGTCCGCCGCCAGAAGCAGCCCGAGCCGGTCGACGGCCTCCGCGCGTCCGGTCACATCATGTGCGGCAACGTGGCGCAGCGCGGTCCCGGCCGCGGCGTCCGCCAGCTGCACGGCCCCGAGGAGAAACGCAGCCAGCCGGTCTGCCACCTTGACCTGGCGGTCGGCCAGCGGCGCCGCCGCCTCGCCGAGGAGCAGGCGAATCGCCCCGCGGCGTGAGAGCGGAGCGCCGGGGGCGAAGCGCGCCAGCACCTCCGCCCGCGTCACGGACTCGTCGACGAGCAGCTCGGCCGCCAGGCGAGGGCTCGCCAGCTTGCGCGTGACGTCGTCGTGCAGGTACGAGTAGAGGCGCCCGAACCGAGGATCGAGCTCGGGCGCCGCACACAGCGCCAGGACCATCCGATCGATCGCGCCCAGCGCGAGACGTTCCGCGGCAACCGACAGGGTTGGCGGCGCCGACGGCTCTTCAACCTCGGACACGAGCGCGATGGCCTGCTCGTCGGAGATGTACAGCCCGCGCAGAGCGTCGTGCGGGTCCATTCCGCGCGCGACCGCCGCGTGCACGGCGGACCGCAGCCGCGCATCGAGGAAGGCCAGTACGTCGCTAGAGGCCGCGAGCGACGTCTTCCGCCTCCCGCTCGAGGGCGTCGCCCGGCTCCGAGACCGTCAGCGGCCCACTGCGCGGAGCGCCGCGCTGCTGGACCACGTGGACGAGCTCGTGGGTGAGCAGCTCGCGACCCTCCGGGGTCGCAGGCTGGTACTCGCCCGGCCCGAAGAAGATGTCTCTGCCGACGGTGAAGGCTCGCGCCGACACCGACCGGGCGAGCGACGCGGCCGAGCTGTCGGCGTGGATGCGCACGTCGGAGAGCGAGTCGCCCAGTGCGGCACCGACCTGGCCCGCCACCGCCTGATCGACCGCCCGCCCGCCCCGGGTCGACCCGATGGCGGCTTCCACGTCGGGATGCACCACCCCACCGGGGAGGATGCCCTCGCCGTCGCGCATCCGCGCGACCGTCCGGGCGAAGGCACGGTTGCCGAGCGTCGATGCGAGGCGAGCAACGTCGCCGGCTCCGGTAGCGGCAGGCGCCTGGCCTCGCTCGGCCCCCGCTCGCCGTGCTGGCGCGTGCCCCGCCGCCTGCTCCTCCGTGTGACTCTGAAAGTTGTCGGACATCCGAAGTCCCAAGACGCTCCGGGAAGGTTCGTCCTTCCCGATCCGTCTTAGTCGGATGTCTGACGACTCACCAGTGGCTGCAAAAGGGGTGACGGGCCGGGTATGAGTACGAGCCGAACAATCTGCGCGACGCGAGTTGCCCCACGGCGACGGGGGTCGCGATCAGCTGACCTGTACCTTGCCTTCGTTGCCGGGGGCGGAGATCGTGATCACGCCGCCCCAGGCACATGTCGCCTGACAGCCCTGGTGCAGCGCGGGAGCGCCGCCGACCTTGACCTTGCCGGCGCCCGGAGTCCAGGGAGTGCTGACGGCCGGGGTGCAGGGCGCGGGCGTGAACGCGCCCATCTTGGCCGCAGTGGCCGCTGCCACCGCCGGATTGGCCGGCGCACCGCACATCCCGAACGACGGGATGTTGGTCAGCGGGACGTAGTCTTCGACCGAGCCGGCCGGCGCGCCCGCGTTGACGGGTGTCGCCTTGGGTGTGGTGGCCAGGGGCACCGTGACCGGCGGTGTCGCCATCGAGCACGAGATCATCGCGCCGGCGCTGACCAAGGGTGGCATGGCCGGCCACTGTACCCCGGACCAACCGCGGGCGCAAACGCCTCCGGGCACGGGAGGTGGGGCTGCCGTGCTGCCTGAGATCGTGCTCGACGACCTGCGCTTTCAGGAGCTCGTGAGCGAAGCCCGCACGCGGATCGTCCACCACTCGCCGGATTGGACCGAGCACAACGTGTCCGATCCCGGGATCACGTTGATCGAGCTGTTCGCGTGGTTCACCGACATCCTTCTGTACCGCATCAATCGGATCCCAGAGCGAGTGCATCTCGCGCTGCTCGAGCTCGTCGGGATCACACCCGCGCCGCCCCGGCCGGCTCGGGTCGATCTGCGATTCGTGCTCGACAAGCCGACGCCGGGCATGACCATTCCCCCCGGGACCGAGGTCGCGGCGCCGCGTACGGCGGGCCAGGACGCGATCGTGTTCCGGACGACGGCGCCGGTCGCCTTGCCGGATGGTGATCTCGCCGCCCGCCAACTCGAGCCCTCCGAGCCGGGCGAGGCCCTGCTGCTCGGTTTCGAGCAGCCCCTGTCGGGTCGAGTGATCCGCCTCGAGATCGACGGCTCGCCGGCCGAGGATGTCGCGGGCCAGGCGTCAATCGCGTGGGAGGCGTCGGGGCCCGCCGGTGGATGGCTCGAGGCCACCGTGATCACCGACGAGACCGACGGCCTGCGGCTGGGCGCCGGCGCCGTCACGCTGGAGCTCCCGGCCGACACCGCGGCCGCGCCGTTCGGCGGCGAGGAGCTGCACTGGCTCCGCTGCCGGGCGCCACGGCGTCCGGACGCTCGGCTGCTGCGGGCGTTCGTCGCCGGCGCGAGGGTGCCGGCCGTGCACGGCGCCGCCGAGTCTGAGGAGTCCCTGGGCGTCAGCGAAGGTGTGGCCGGCGTCGGCTTCCCACTCAGGCATCGGCCCGTGCTGGCGCTCGAGCCCGGCGAGACGCTCGAGGTGCGCGAGCCCGGGAGCGAGGAATGGGTTCGCTGGGAGCCGGTGGCTTCGTTCGCGCAAAGCGGCGGCCACGACCGCCATTTCGTGCTCGACCTCGTGCGCGGCGAGGTTCGCTTCGGTCCGGCCATCCGCCAGCCCGACGGCGGCTGGCGCCGGTTCGGGGCGGTGCCGCCGGCGGGCGCCGCGCTCCGCTTTACGTGCTATCGACACGGCGGCGGCCGCGCCGGCAACGTCGCGGCCGGAACGCTGACGATGTTCGCCTCTCCCGTGGCCGGCGGGGCGAGCGTGACCAACCCGCTACCGGCGGCCGGCGGCGCGGATGCCGAGTCGCTCGAGGGCACGCGGCGTCGCGCGGCGCTCGAGCTGCGACGTCGCTCGCGGGCGGTCACCGTGGACGACTTCGAACGCCTCGCGCTCGCCGCCTCGTCCCGGGTGGCACGCGCGCTGTGCAGCGGACCGGATGATGACCTCGGGCCGGTCAGGCTGCACGTTCTCCCGCGCCTCGACGCTCCGGACCGCCTCCTGACCCTGCAAGAGCTGACGCCGGATGAGGCCCTGATGCGGCTGCTGGCCGAGCGGCTCGAGCAGCATCGCCTGATCGGGACGAGCATCTTCTTGCTACCCGCGCGGCTGCGCGGTGTGAGCGTTGCGGCCGAGGTGCGCGCCGAGCCGCTCGCCGATCTCGAGCGAGTCCGCCACGACGTCGAGCACGCGCTGTACACGTTCCTGAATCCGCTCATCGGCGGATCGCCGGAGGGTCCCGGGCACGGCTGGCCGGTCGGGCGCGCGCTCAACCAGGGCGAGCTGTTCGGGATCGTCTACGGGATCGGTGGCGTGCGCGCGGTGAACCTGCTGCGCGTGTACGAGACCGATCTGCGCACCGGCGAGCAGGCGGCGCAGCCCACCGACAGCCATCTGACCATCGGACCGGATGAGTTGATCGCCTCCGGTCGGCACTTCGTCCGCGTGGTGGCCTCGTGACCGCCGAGCCCCACAGCGCCGGCGCGGGCGCGTTCGTCACGTTCGCGGGTGGCGGCTTCGGAACGATCCAGATCGAGCGCGCGGTCGGCGCCGATCCCGCGCCGCAGCCGGTGTCGAGCCGTCACTACCTGCGTGACCACCTGCCGGCGATGTATTCGGACGACGACTTCGCGATGCGACTGGTGGCCGCGTTCGAGGCCGTGCTCGACCCGCTGGTGGCGACGCTGGACAACCTGGCCGAGCACTTCGACGCCGCATACGCGCCGCGTGACGTGCTCGAGCTCATGAGCGACTGGCTGGCCCTGGAGCGCGACGAGCAGCGCTCGGGCGAAGAACGGCGGCGCACGGTGCGGCGAGCTCCCGAGCTCATGCGCCTGCGGGGCACGCGAGCGGGCATCGAGCTCGCGCTCGAGCTGGCCTTCCCGGGCGTCCCGTTCCGCGTGCAGGACGCGGGCGCCGTCACGTGGTCGCTCGATCCGGACGCGGACCGGGAGCCAGGCGCGCCGTCGTTTGTCGTTTACTGCGATACGCCCCTTCCGCAGGACAGGCTGGCCGCGGTGGCGCGGCTGATCGATCAGGCCAAGCCGGCTCATGTCGCCCACCGGCTGCGGGTCAGGGCAGCCGAGGCAGACGAGGGAGTCAGGGCAGCCGAGACAGACGAGGGAGGCGAGGCATGAGGGTCTGCAATGCCTGCGGCCGGGAGAATCCGGACGGCGCCGACTTCTGCGTGTGCGGCGAGTACCTCCGTTGGGAGCCGACCAACCACGTACGAGCGGTGTCCCCGGCCGGTGGCGGCCGCGCGGCGGTAGCCGATCGTGCGGAAACGGTCGACGCGGCCGATCCGGCCCCCCGCGAGAACGTGGACGATCCGCTCGCCACGGTCGCTCCCGGAGCCGTGTCCGCCGCGGGCCGCGGCGGGCCGGTTCCCGCGGCCGCTCACGGCGCGGCGCCGGAGATTGCCATCCCCCACGGCGCTGCTGCGCTCACGCTGCGCCGGCCCGATGGCGAGAACGCCCCGGGTAGCACCGTCGCGGTCGAGGTCGAGCCCGGCGCGCAGACCACGATCGTCGGCCTGATTCGCAATCAGTCCGAGCTCGTCGACAACTTCGACCTGAGCGTGCGGGGGATTCCCGACGCCTGGTGGACGATTACCCCGGCCACCGCGTACCTCGTGCCGTACGGGAGCGGGGGCACCTACGAGCAGGAGATCGAGATTCACCTGCACCCTCCCCGCGCGCCGGACGCGCACGCGCGTGCCTGGCCGTTCGAGGTCGTCGCGACGTCCCGCGCACACGGCGCACCGGTGGCGACCGCGCCGGCCACCGTCACCTTGCGTCCCTACTTCGACATCGTCACCGAACTGCACCCCGAGCGGCGGTCCGGACGGCTCAAGGCGCGCTACACGCTGACCGTTCACAACCGCGCCAACGCCAGAGCGGAAGTCGCGGTGAGCGCCGAGGACACCGATGACGAATGTCGGTTCCGCTTCGCGCAGCCGACGGTTGCGATCGAGCCGGGCAATGCCATCGAGTGCCCGTTCACCTGCCTGCCGCCCCGCCAGGTGTGGCTCGGCAGAACGGTCGAGCGCCGCTTCGAGGTTCACACGACCCCGATCGGAGCGGAGCCGTCGGCGTCCGAGCCGGGACACGCCGCGGTGTTCCGCCAGAAACCTTGGCTGCCGTGGTGGCTGGCCCTCGTCGTTCCGGTCGCCGTGGCGCTGGCGGCGGTGCTCGTCTCGTTGCTGCCCAAGCAGGCCACGGTGCCGAACCTGAAGGGCGCCGCGAACTCGTTCGCCGCCCAAAAGCTCCTGAACACCGCCGGCTTCCAGCTTTCGCCGCGGACGAGCCCGGTCGTCGACGCGACCAAGCAGCCCGGCACGATCGCCGATCAGAGTCCGCGGGCCGGAGCCAAGGCCAAGCGCGGATCGCTCGTGACGGTGGCGATCTACACCGGCACGGGGAAGGTCGTCGTGCCCTCGGTTCTCGGCACCACCCCAGGTTCAGCCGACCAGGCGCTACGCGCGTCGCAGCTCACCCTAGGCGCGGTCAGCCCGCAGCCGCTGAACCCGAATGGCCGGATTCGCTCGCAGATCCCGCTGGCCGGAACGAAGGTGGCGGCCGGCACGGCGGTCGCCGTGTTCATGGCGCCGCCGGGCGCCAAGGCTGCGACCGCGGCCACGTCCGCGGCGGCCGCCTCGTCCGCGGTATCCGCTGCGTCGGCGGCGGCGGCAGCAGCCAAGACGGGCGGCGGTCCGATCGCGATTCCGTCGCTGAGCGGCGACCCCACCGCGGCCGCGGGCAGGCTCTCGCAACTGGGTCTGGTGCCGGTGCCGACCAAGCGGCTGGCCACCGTTCCGATCGGCCAGGTGGCGGGAACCGTGCCGGCCGCGGGTGCCAAGGTGAAGAAGGGCGCCCAGGTCACCCTGGAGATATCGAGCGGCTCGCCGCAGCTCTCCTACGACGACGGTCACGCGATCCATGTGATCGACCCCGCGACCGGCAAGCCGTCGGGGGCGGTGCCGGCCGGGGCAGGGCCCGATGTGGAGGCGTCGTGGAGCCCGGACGGGACTCACCTCGTGTTGTCCGAGGCGGGTCGGCTCGTGCTCGAGCGGCCGAACGTATCCGGCGCCGCGCCGCACCCGCTCACGCCACCGACTCCGGGCGTCGAGGACCTCAATCCCGCGTTCGCCCCGACCACAAGGGCGCTGATCGTCGCCTTCGTCCAGCGCAGCCGGGGCGGCGCGCGGCTGTGCTTTGCCACGATCGGCCCGTTCGCCCTGAACGCCGACTGCACCGCGGCGCCCGGCTGGGATCTGGGCGGTCAGGTCGACTGGTCGCCCGACGGCTCGACGATCCTCGTGCTGGGCAGCCGCAACCGCGGCGCGAACTTCGGGCTCCTCGCCTTCACGAGCAACGTTCCGTTCTCCACCCATGCCGCGGACTGGGGACACGGCACGCTTCAGACGAACGCCTCGATCGCGGGCCAGGGGGTGTTCGCGGGCGTGTTCTCGCCGGACGGGAAGCGGATGGCGCTCGTCTCGAACCTCGGCAGCTCGGACTTTCATCTCTACGTCGTTCCGGCCGGCACGTTCTCGCCGTTGCCGGGACAGGAGCTGCCCGTACGCGCCTGCCAGGTGAGCTGGCGATCCGACGGTCGGGAGCTCGCGGTGATGCAGCCCGACGGCCTGTGCAGCCCGACCGCCACCGGCACGGTGGTCGGCATCGATCTCGCCAATCCGCGCACCCCGACGACGTTGGCCACGCAGGCGGCGCACCCGCAGTGGCAACCGGTGGCCAATGGTGGCTGACGCTCCGCCCCGCGCTGAGCAGCTCGTGCTCGTCCTTCCCGACGGCGGTCGGGTGCCGATCGAGGCGGCGCTCACGATCGGGCGCGCGACCGATGCCGCGATCAGGCTGGACGATCAGACGGTCTCCCGGCGACACGCGCGGATCTTGCCCGGGCCGGACGGACCGCTGATCGAGGATGCCGGCTCGAGCTTCGGCACCCTGTTCGACGGTCAGCCGCTCGCGGGTCGGCGGCGGCTCGAGCCGGGGATCGAGCTCAGGCTCGGCAACGTGCCGCTGCGCGTGGAACGGGCCGAACCGGCGCCGGCCCAGCCGGGAGCGGCACCCGACCCGAGCGCGACGATCATCGTGCCGATCGGGGCGACACCGGACGAGCTGCGCGCCGCCTCGCCCGCCGACGGATCGATCCGGCCCCGCCTGCGCTCGGGGTGGGCGCTCAAGCGAGTCGCGGACGATCCGCACGATGTGCGCTACGTACTGCGAGACCTGCGCAGCAAGGCGTTCCTCCGCCTCGACGAGCCGGACGCGCAGCTGCTCGCGCTGCTCGACGGCCGGCGCACGATCGGCGAGCTGCTGGCCCAGGCGACGGTGCTGCTCGGTCCACTGGGGCCGGCACGCCTGGCCCGCCTGGTCGCGGAATGTGGCGACCAGGGCCTGCTCGACGGGATCGCGGCCGCCCCGGCCCGCCGCAGCGAGCCCGGACCACTGCGGCGCGTGCTGGAGCCCCGCGAGCGCACGTTCGACTGGGCCGGCGACTGGTTCGCGCGCGCGTACGCGGTTTGGGGCCGGCCGTGGTTCTCGCCCCTCGCGGCGACCGCGCTGATCCTCCTGTCGCTCGCCGGGCTCGTGACGTTCTCCTACCTGATCGGCGCGCGGTATGGAACGCCGCTGGTCGTCGCGCACCGCCTGCTGCTCGGCGGCCTGGTGTTCATCGCCGGCCGGTTCCTGCTCGTGGCGCTCCACGAGTCGGCCCACGGCATGGCACTGGCGCACTACGGCCGGCGCACCGACCGGGCGGGCCTTCGTCTGATCATGATCTTCCCGTACGCGTTCGTCGACACGAGCGAGGCGTACTTCGAGCCCCGCTCGCACCGCATCGTGGTCAGCGCGGCCGGGCCGCTGTCCGATTTCGCCTGCGGGGCGGCGTTCGCGATCGCCTGCGCGCTGTCCCCGCGCGGCAACGTCCGGGACGTTCTGTTCCAGCTCGCGTTTGCCGCCTACGTCGGTGCGTTCTTCAACGCGAACCCGTTCCTCGACCGCGACGGCTACCAGATCCTCAGCGACTGGCTGGGTCAGCCGCGGCTGCGCGAGCGCGCCCGGGCACAGCTGTCGGCCCGGCTGTCGGGAACCGCGCCGGAAGGCGAGCGCTCGTCGCTGCTCGGGCGCTACGCGGTCGCTGGCCTGGTGTGGTCGCTGATCGGTGCCGGCTTCGTCGTGGTGCTCTCGCTGCGCTACTACGACCGCCTGTCGGCGCTCGCGCCACACGACCTCGTGGTGGCGGGCTTCGCCGGTTTCTTCGTCCTGTTGCTCCTGCCGGTCGTGTTCGCCCTGGGCCTGCCCCTGCTGCGCCGCGCCCGCTTCGGCCCCGCGGAGGTGAACCGTGTCATCCGTTGAGCGCAGCGACGCGCGCGCCGGCGAGCTGATCGAGCGGCTCCTGATCGATCCCGAGTTCCGGGCCGAGTTCCGGCGAGATCCGGCCGCCGCGTGCGTGGCGGCGGGGCTGCCCGACCTCGCCGACGAGCTCACCGGATCCGCCGGGTCGATGGATCAGCTGGCCGTGCGTGAGTCACGCTCCAGCCTCGCCGGCGTCGTGATGGCGGTGGCGGTCGAGGGGATCAGCGTCGCGGAGGCCCAGGCGCTGATCCAGCACGGGTTGACCGGAGCCCCGCGGGGCGGCGCGAAGCTGCTGCACGGAGGCGCCCTGCGCGGTCCGCTCGGCCACGTTCATCGCGCCGCGTCGCCGGCGTCGCTGGAGCGTGAGCTGCACGGGCTGCGCGGGGGGTCACCCGCGCACGGCGCCGGAGCGCCGCTGGCGCATGCCGAGCCTGCCGCGTCCGCCCAGGCTGCGGCAGCGGCACCGGCAACCCAGGGTCACTCCGCCTCTTCGACCCCGTCCGCTTCACCTGCGGCGCAGGATCCGCCTGCGCCATCCAGCCCGGCCGCTCCACCAACAGCAGCGCAGGACCACTCGGCGCCGTCCACGCCGGTCGCGGCGCCCGCGGCAGCGGGCCCGCCCCCTCCCGACCCGGGCGCGCAACCCGTTCGCGGCGGCGTGGTGCCGGCCTGGCCCGACGAGCACCCGGCCGGGGCCGGCGGAGCAGCTGCCGGACCGGCCGGCGGGATGGCCGACGCACCCGCCGGCGGCGCCGGCGGTGCCGGCGGCGGCGCGACGAGCGGCCTGGGCGGCGCGACAGGCGCGCCCTCCGGCGTCCTCGACAGCCCGCAGCTGTCCGCGCCGCCCGACGCGCAGGCTTTCCTGGCCGGCGGCGGCGCCGACCCCCGCCTGGTGGCCGTGTTGAGCTCCGCGCTCGCGAACCACTCGATCGGACTGGGCCAGGTCACGACGCTCACCGATCCGGTGCCCATGCAGGTGGTCAGCATCGTGTCGGTCGATGGCCAGCCGGTTGGGCCGAGCAACTTCGCCGCGCGCGATTTGGTCACCGAGCTGGCTGCGCTCGACCCCAGCCTGCGCCCGAGCGAGATCGGCACCCCGTGGCCGATTCACGCGCCTGGCTTCTTCACCGATTCGGCGCATCAGGGGCAGCTGCACCTGGCGTTCCTGCCCGGCTCGGAAGGTGAGGCGCCGCCCACGCCCGCCGCAGCCCCGGTCGAAGCGCCCACGGCCGCGGCACCGCCGGCTGAGCCGGCCACGGCTGCCGCGGCTCCGGCCAATTCCGCGCCGGCCCCCGCCACCGCTCCGAACCCCGGCCAGTACGTCAATCCGCTGCCCGCCTCGGCTCAGATCGGACGAACCGACATGGGCGTCGATGCGGACCTCAACCCTGGCGACCCGATCGTGGCGCCCGGCGCAAGCCGCGTCCTGGGCATCACGCCGAACTGGTACCGAGGCCAGCCATACGTCGCCCTGCAGCTCCTCGACGGGCCGATGAAGGGGCACAACTACTACATCGCAGAGCAGATCACGCCCGACGTGTCGGTTGGCCAGGTGGTCCAGCAGGGACAGCCGATCGGCCACTACGCGGCGTCGGGCACCGGCATCGAGATGGGCTGGGCCGGCCCCAACTGGGAGCAGACGCTGGCGCAGGCAACGTCGGGCTATAGCGAGGGAGAGCAGACCGCGGCGGGTGACTCGTTCCACCAGTTCCTGGACGGCCTTCGACACGGCGGTACCCCCGCCGCGGGTGGATCCTCCGAGGCCGCATCCGCGGCGCCGGCCGCGCCGGCCGCGAGCCCCGCCCCACCTATGTCCGAGGCGACCCCCCGCCGGCCACGAGTCCCACCGCACCTATGGCCGAGCCGACCCCGCCAGCCGCGAGCCCCGCCCCAGCGATGGCCGAGGCGACCCCGCCGGCACCCGCGGCGCCGGCCGCACCGCCAGCACCCGCGGCGCCGGCCGCACCGTTCAGCGTGCTCGAGTCGAGCCGCCACGCCCCGGTGCGCCACACCGTCCAGTTCCTCCCCGCGGTGCAACCAAGCCCGGGCTCCCCACTCTATGGACAGGCCTCGAGACCAGATCGCCGCGCCGCAGCCGAGCGCGAGCCAGCTTCCCGAACAGTCCGCGCCGGGCAGCACCGTCGATCAAGCCTCCGAACAGCCCGCACCGGCTGGCGTGCTGGATCAGGCTCCCGCGCCGGCGCCCCCCGGCGGCTCGATCTCGGTCAGCTCGTCGCTGCTCACGCCGGGCCAGCAGAAGTTCGCGGGACGGCTGGCCGAGCTCACGGGGCTCGATCCGCACGTGGTCGCCGCGTGGGAGCTGGCCGAGGAGTCGGGCAGCGCGGCGCAGGGACGCGAGGCCGCCTCGAACTTCAATTGGCTGAACATCGGTTACTTCGACAGCGGCGCCGGCAAGATCGCCTTCGACCGCACGTTCAGCGACCCGGTCAGCGCGGCCGAGCAGAGCGCGAAGTTCCTCAAGGGCGAATGGGGCGGAGCGAGCGCCAGCATCCGCGCGATCTTGAACTCGGTCGGCCATAGCGCCGACGAGCAGATGGCCGCGATCGCGAACAGCGACTGGGCCAGCAGCCACTACGGCGGTGGCGCGAACCTGCATGGAACCTACGACGAACTGTCGGACATCCACATTGAGAAGAGCACCGTCACATAACACCCCCGGTGAACGGGAGAACGGCCGGGTCGCAAGCGACGATCGCCGGCGCGCGGTAGCCCCCCGGGCCGCGGGCGGCGGCCGTCCCAGGGGAGCGGAGGAATTCCCGACGCCTCCGCTCCCCATGCGGCCGGGCGAGGCACGGGCGCGCAGCTGGGCGCGCGGCTTGCTTCCCGCGGCGGCGGCCGCGGCCGCGTTCGGCGCCGCCTTCGCCTTCGGGAGCGCCACGAAGTCGAGCCCGAGCCCGCAGGCGGCCACGTCGCTGGCTGCGCCGGTCACCGTCCAGGCGCCGAGCGCTTCGGTGCCGGCGCTCCAGCCGGACATCCCGACTCCCGCGCTCAGGCCACGCCCGGCGCCGGCCCATAAGCCGCAGAGCTCGCCGGCTTCCCCGGTGACGGCTCCACCTCCCAGCGTTCTGCAGACCCCGCCAGGCACCACAAACGGCACGGGCGGAGTCGTGCACGGCACGGGCGGAGTCGTGCACGGCACGGGCGGAGTCGTGCACAGCTCGGGCGGCGGCGGTTCGACGTCCAGCGGCGGCGGCGTGGTCCACGGCGGTCCGTGACCCCGTGACCGGCCGCGATCATCCGATCGAGTAGCCGTCCTCGCGCAGCTTCGCGAACGCCGCCTGGAGCGCGGCATCGGCTTGCGTGATGGCCAGGCCGGCAGCGGCGTAGCGGCGCTTGTCCTCGCGCTGGGCCGCGGAGGCGAGCGAGGTGTACGCGGAGCCGAGTCGGCGCAGAGCAGCCACGATCGCGGTGTTGGCATCGGCGCCGATCGGGCCGGGGTCAAGACGGGCCGCCGCATCCGCCGCCGTGTCGTGCGCGAGCGCGAGCCGGCGCGCCGCGGCAGCCTGGTCGGCGGGATGGCGTGCGGCCTGAAGGCGGCCCCCATCGGCGCTCCGCGCCGCGCCGAGCGTCACGATGATGCGGCCGAGCGCGTGCGCGAACGCCGGGTTCGCGGTCAGTCCAAGCGCCTCGGCGGACCGGAGCCGCAGCGAGGAGACGGCGCGCTCACAGGTCGAGGCGAACACGGTCGCGTTCACGGTCGGGGCGACACATGAGGCGACCACCGTGCCGGCGGTCGTGGGCAGGGCGTACACGGTCTCGGGCTCGGCCGCGCCGCGCGGCAGCAGGTTCAGGTAGCGGCGGAAGGTCCAGGACCCGAGCTTGACGCCGGTTCCCTGCGGCGAGGCCACCAGCGTGGCCGCGAACCCCTTCGGGAGCAGCATCGCGTCGGTGTCGCTCGCCAGGCCGACGAACAGGGCGCCGCCGGCGGGACTCGACAGCCGCAACGAGCCTTGGACCGGCTGCCCGGCGCTCGCCCGTTGCCAGCCGGTCGGGTACGAGATCGACATCGGGCCCACCGCGGCGGATTGGGTCAGCGGGACCGGCGGACGCGCCGCGCCGTGCGAGGCGGGCGCCACGATGAAGCCGACGGCGGCCGCGGCCGCGGCCACCAGGGCGGCGACGACAGCGCGGGTCGCCGTCCGCGGGGCGGCCACCGGCGGCGCCTCTGCGCGGTGGGAGGCCGGCTCGGGCTCTGACTCGAGCGGCGGCTCGGGCTCTGACTCGGGCGGCGCCGGCTCCGGCAGCGGTTCGGTGTCGGCCTCCGGCTCTTCGTCTGGCTCAGGCAGGGGCTCGGTGTCGGGCTCGGGCGCGGGCTCCAGCAACTCCACGGGCTCCGGCGACTCCGGGCGCTCTCCGGCTCCGGCTCCAGGCGGCTCCGGCGGCTCCGGCACCACAGCCTCCGGCTTGGCCGGCACGGGCCGCTCGGGCTCGAACGTGACGAACGCGTCGGACGCCGCGCTCGGCTGAGGCTTCGGCGTGACGATCGAGACGTGGCTCTCGAACGGCGCCGGCGTCAGCGGGTCCGCCCCCACGACCTCGGGCTGATCGCCGAGCAACCTCGCGTCGCGGCGCCAGAGTGGCCCGAGCAGGTGGACGATGATGTCCTCGAGCGACTCCCACGCCGTGACCGCGTGACGAACCCGGCCCTGAGGATCCTTCACGAGCAACGAGTCGATCCACTTCGACAACCCGAGGTCAATCGTCGGCTCGAGTTCGACCGCCGAGGGAATCGGCTCGTTGACGTGGCGCATGAGGATCGCCACCGGCGTTTCCGAATCGCTGAACGGAGGTCGGCCGACGAGCAGTTCGTAGGTGAGCACGCCGACGGAGTACAGGTCGGTCCAGGGGCCGATCTCTCCCGCCATGGCCTGCTCGGGCGCCATGTAGGTGGGTGTGCCGACGGTCATGCCGGTCGCGGTCATGTACTGAGTCCCCGCGCGCTGCGTGGCGCGCGCGATGCCGAAGTCGGTGAGCTTCACGCGCCCGTCGGCGGTCACCATCACGTTCTCGGGCTTGAGGTCGCGGTGGACGATGCCGGCTGTCTCCGCATGCGCGAGGGCGGCCAGGATGCCCTCGAGCACACCGGCTACCTGCGCGAGCGAAAGGCGCCGTGCGTAGGGCCGCAGCGATCCGCGCGGCACGAGCTCCATGGCGATGTACGGCGTGCCGCCATGCTCGAAGTACTCGTGCACGGTGACGATGTTCGGGTGGTTCAGCGACCCCGCAAGCCGCGACTCGCGCAGGAACCGGTGAGCGAACTCGGCCGAGTTCGCATGGAACCGGCTCAGCTCCTTGAGCGCGACCTGCCGGTCGAGGTCGGGCTGACGCGCGGCGTAGACGATCGCCATGCCGCCCCGGCCGATCTCGCGCAAGATCTCATAGCGCCCGACTGTTCGCGTGCCCACGGCCACAGGGCACCGTAAGCCGCCGGCCGCCGCCCCACAATCGGTGAGCCACCCTGAACTTTTCGCCCGCCACCCCGAGAGTCGCGGCCGGCGCTTGGGAAGAAACTCGCGCATGGAGCGAGTTTCTTCCCAAGTACTCACCGCCGGACGGACCGCTCGAGCCATCCCGTGTACACGTCGATGAACGCCTCCATCGCGGCGTCCACGCCGGCCACGTCGCGGGTGGCCAGGAGGTCGAGCAGCAATCCCCGGGTCACGGCAACTCCCAACCGGGCGTGCGCGCGCGCGACGCGCCGCGGGATCCCGAGTGACACGTTGATCTCGGTGACCGGATCGAGCCAGTCATCGACGATTCCGTCGAGGAGCTCGGTCGTGTGGTGACGGCCCTGGAGCGCCTGTCCGTAGATCTCGAAGAACAGCCGCTCGTTAGGCCAAAGTGCCGGGTCCGAGATGTGCTTCCACCAGGCGCGCATCGCGTCGGCGACCGGCTGGTCGGGGTCGGGCAGCAACTGTCCGAGCAGTTCGCGCTGGCGGGCTTCAACCGTACGGACGATCTCGACCCACAGCTTTTCCTTGGAGCCGAAGTGATGGATGAGCATCCGGTGGCTGGTGCCGAGTGCCGCGGCGAGCGTGCGAAGGCTCACGTCCGCGAGTCCGTTCTGCGCGACGTAGTCGATCGCTCCATCCAGGAGCCGCTGGCGGGGGGCCTTGCCAGCCATGTGCAACTAGTGTACCATGTGGTACATGAAACCAGTACGAGTCACCATCGACGTCCCCCAGTCGCGCGAGCAGGTATTCGACTTCCTCGACGTGATGAGCAACCACGAACCTTTCACCAACCACATGCTCCAGGATTGGGATTACTCCGGGCCGGAACGTGGGATCGGCTCGAAGGCCAAGGTCACGGTCAAGGCGGCCGGGCGCAGCGAGACGGTCGACATGGAGGTGGTCGCGGCCGAGCGACCCAAGACGATCGTCGAGCGGAACGTGGGAGCCGGCGGACGGCGCATCGGCACGGGTACCTACATCCTCGACGAGCTGCCCGGCGGGCGCACCCGGATCGCGTTTGAGTACGCCTGGCAGAGCGCGCCGATGAGCGAACGCCTCACCGCGCCCCTCGTCCGCGCCATCCTGCGACGGGGCAACCAGCGCGCGATGGAGCGACTCGCCGACCAGCTCGCGCAGCACGCGACCGCGCCCGTGAGCTAACCGGCATCCTGGCGCCAACGGGCGTCCAGGCGCCAACTAGCGTCCTGGCGCCCGTGAGCTAACCGGCCCCCGGCCTCGAATCGCCTCTCTTTAGGCCCGCGTCCCGGGGTCTTTAGTCGACCGGAGCGTGATTAATGAGCATCTGCCCAATAGGCAGATCCACCTCCTCCTGGAAGCATCGCGGCATCACCAACCGGACCAGGACACGGAGGCACCATGACGATCACGACCAACAGCGAGACCACCGGCGGGTACTCGCTCGACACGAGCTGGCAGGCCGAGCGAGAGCGGCTCGACAGCATGACCGGCCTGTTCGACCCCGCCACGCTGGCGATCTGCGACCGGCTCGGACTCACGCCGGGCTGGCGGTGCCTGGATGTCGGGGCGGGAACGGGCTCGCTCGCGCAGGCGCTGGCCGAACGCGTGGCCCCGACCGGAGCCGTGGTCGCCGTCGACGTCAACACGCGCTTCCTCGAGCCGCTGGCCGGGCCGCACCTGGAGCCCGTCGCCCTTGACGTGACCGAGCGGGCGCTGCCGCGAGCCGAGTTCGACCTGGTCCACTCGCGCCTGCTGCTCGAGCACCTGCCGGCGCGCAGCGAGGTGCTCTCGAACATGATCCGCGCCGTCAAGCCCGGTGGCTGGGTCCTCGTGGAGGACTTCGACTGGTCCACAGCGCTCGTGGTCGATCCTCCGTCCGACGTGCACAGTCGCGTCGCGCGCGCCATCCGTTCGACCTTCACGCGCCACGGCTATGACCCGCACTACGGCCGTTCGCTGCCGCGCCGGCTGCGGGCCGCCGGGCTCACCAACGTCGCCACGCGCGCCGAATCGATCCAGGTCGATGCCGATCCGGTGCACGGCGTGCCGCAGTGGGAACTGCTGGCCGACCAGCTCGCTCCTCAGCTCCTGGCCGCCGGACTGGTCGACCAGGAAGAGCTCGACGCCTTCCACCGCCTGCTGCACGACGGCCAGACCGTGTGCTTCGCGCCGCTCATGGTGAGCTGCTGGGGACAGGTCGCCGCCCCGCCGGCGTGAGGGGTGTGTTCAGCCCTGAGACGCTCGACGAGCGGCTCGAGGCCGTCGCCGGGCAGCCGCTTCGCGCGCGCTGCCGTCGCCTCAGGCACCCAACACCGATCCGACGAAAGGCGGACCTATGCATCTCGTTCCGCGCTCGCGCAACATGAAGCTGGCCGGCCCCAGGGTCCAGCCGGCCCGGCCGGCGCCGGCCTCACGGGTATCGGCGTGAATACCCAGAAGGCGCAAGCGGCCGGGGGCGCGCCCTGCACGATCGGCCAGATCATCCTCAGCGCGAGCCAGGGAGGCACCACCGGGATCCCGGCGAACGGCCAGTTGCTCCCGATCAACCAGTATCAGGCGCTGTTCACGCTCCTCGGGACGACGTACGGAGGCGACGGCAAGACCAACTTCGCGCTGCCGAACCTGGGCAAGCTGGCGCCGGATGGGATGACCTACAGCATCTGCGTGAACGGCACGTTCCCGATCCTGCCGTAGGACGACAGATGCTCGAGACAGCATCGGGGGCCGCCCGGCCGGACGGCCCCCGCGCTGTGATCGGTGCAATCATCGGGGCGTGCGCCGGCTTGGCCTCATCGCTGTCGCCCTCTTGGCCGCGCTGCTGTTCACCGCGGCGGGTTCCGCGGCCAGCCGGCCGCGGCCGACGCTCACGATGCACGTCGGCTCGTCGATCGAGGTGCACGGCAGCCACTTCCAACGCCGCGAACGGGTGAAGGTGACCGCCACGACCGGGGCCTCGGGCACCGTCCGGGCGAACTCCCGGGGGTCCTTCACGGTGACCCTGCATGGGGTGCCGGCCGATCGCTGCAGCGCCCTCGTCGTGCGGGCACGGGGTTCAGAGGGAAGCTTCGCCATGGCCCGGCGACCGCCCCCGCCGGACTGCGCGCCGATCTGAAGCCAGGGCAGTCCGGCCTGAGCCGGTCTTAGGCCGTCAGGCCCATCCGCCGATGTCGCGCGCCGTGTAGGAACCGCCGTGGAACTCGTGGGTCTCGCCGGCGACGTCGCCCGCGAACCGCTCGGCGTCGTCCTGCGGCTCGTAGCCGAGCTCGCGCGCGGACGACAGGTCCCAGCGCAGCCGTGTGTTGGCCGAGGCGCCGTAGACGACGCGGAAGCCGACCGCCGGCGCCGAGAGGCAGGCGGTGAACAGCCGGACGGTGTCCGCGGGGCTCAGCCATGTCGAGAGATCGCGCACCTGCTGTGGCCGCTCGAGAAAGGCCCCGATGCGGATACACACCACGTCCAAGGCGAACTTGTCGGCGTACAGATGGCCGAGTGCCTCGCCGTAGGCCTTGGTGACGCCGTACAGCGAGTCTGGTCGCGGAGCCTCGTGGCCGGAGAGCTTCTGCTGGACCGGGTAGAAGCCGGTGGCGTGGTTGGAGCTCGCGAACACCACGCGGGGAACCCCGCCGCGCCGGGCAGCCTCGAACACGTTGAAGGTGCCCACCAGGTTCGGGCCAAGCAGCTCGTCGAACGGCGCCTCGCTCGGCACCGCGCCGAGATGGATCACCGCGTCAGCGCCCTCGGCCGCCCTCACGACGGCGTCGCGATCGGCGAGATCGGCCTGGATGAACCGCTCGCCGGCGACCGGCTCGAGCGGGCGCACATCGGTCAGCACGAGCTCATCGACAATCGGTCGCAGGCCCTCACGCAGGCACGAGCCGATCCCGCCGGCCGCGCCGGTGATGAGCACACGCGAGGTCGCCGGACGATCCGTGGCCAAGACCCACGGGATCCTATGCGCGCGGCGTAGCCGGATGACCGGCGGAGCCGGACGCGCCGTCAAGCCCGCCGACATGAGCGCCGATTACACGCGCGTGGAGGCGTCGGAATACGCGCTTGTCCAGGGCATGCGCAGTACCCGCGCGGCGCTGGCCACTTGGCGCGCGAACCCCTGGCCGGTGATCCGGTCGTGGCTGCTCGGCGCCGTGGGCGCAGCCGGTTTGCTGCTGTGCGCGGTCACCGTCGTGGCGCTGATCTCCTCGGCTTCGCCAAGCTGGATCCCGCCCCAGCCGCCGTTCGTCGTGGGCGGGTCAGGCGATGTCGTCCACATCCTGATCGCGAACGGCCTCGTGCTGGCCTTGCACGCAATGGCCTGCGTGGCGGGGTTCATCGCCGGAAGCTCGCTCCCGCTCCAGGCCGATCGCCACACGGGCCGGATGCGGCTGATCCACGAGCGCGGACCGGCGGTCGCCATCGGCTTCGTCGTCTGCGCCACCGCGTTCTCGCTCAGCATGCAGGCCTACAGGATCGGGCACGCCACCGCGCAGGACGCCGCCTCGGCGCACGTCTCGCGGTTGCTCCTGCTCGCCGGAGTGCTGCCCCACGCACTGCCTGAGCTGGTCGCGCTCTTCCTGCCGCTGGCCGCCTGGATCCTGGCCAGCCGGCGCGGCGAATGGGAGCGGTTGCTCGCGGCCACGCTCGTGACGGTCGCGCTGGCGGTACCGATCCTAGTCGCCTCAGCGGTCTGGGAGGTGTACGTCGCCCCTCACGTGCTGACGGCCCTCCTGGGAACGCCGAAGTGAACCCAGGGTAGGCTCCGCGCGTGAATCAGCTCGGAAGCCTGAGGCGCTTCTTCGTCGTGCCGCACACGCACTGGGATCGCGAGTGGTACCTGCCCTTCGAGCAGTTCCAGCTCAGGCTCGCGGCGATCGTCGACGAGCTGATCGAAGTGCTCGAACAGGACCCGAGCTTCGCCTCGTTCACGCTCGACGGCCAGGCGATCATCCTCGAGGACTACCTCGATGCTCGCCCCGAGCACGAGGGGCGGCTGCGAGCGCTGCTGGCGGCCGGCCGCCTCGAGGTTGGGCCGAGCTACATCCTTCCCGACGAGCTGCTGGTGGGTGGCGAGTCCCTCGTCCGCAATCTGCTGATCGGACGCGCGACGTGTGAGCGGTTTGGCGCGCGACCTTCGCCGGTCGGCTATCTGCCCGACAGCTTCGGGCATCCGCTTCAGCTTCCCCAGATACTGGCCGGCTTCGGCATCGACAGCTTCGTCTTCTCGCGCGGGCTGGGCGATGAGCTGGACGAGCTCGGTCCGGTGTTCCGCTGGCGCGCGCCGGACGGAAGCGAGGTGCGCGCCTTCCAGCAGCTGCCGGGCTACGGCAACTTCGCGGGCGTCACCGACGCGGCCGGCGCGCAGGCGCGGATCGAGGCGATCGCGAGCCAGTTCGCCGGCGTGCTGGAGCGCTCCGGCATGCACGAGCTGCTCCTGTGCGCCGGCGACGATCACCTGCCGGTGAGGCGCGAGCTGCCTGCGCTATGCGCCGAGCTCGAGCAGCGGCTCCCCGGCACCGAGTTCCGGATCGCCACCTACGCCGACTACGTTGACGCGGTCAGCCCGGCCGCCCGCGCCGTCCACGTGGGGGAGCTGCTGGGCAGCCGGATCCAGAACATCCTGCGAGGCGTCAACTCTGCCCGGCTGTACCTGAAGCGGGCCAACGAGCGGGCCGAGCGGCGGCTGCTCGCCGCCGAGACGCTGAGTGCGCTGCGCGTCCTGGGCACCGGCGAGCCGTTCCCGACCGCGGACTTCCGCCTCGCCTGGCGCCAGCTGCTCAGGTGCCACCCGCACGACTCGATCTGCGGCTGCTCGTGTGACGAGGTTCACCGCGACATGCTCGTCCGCTACGAGCAGCTCGAAAGGATGCTGGCCGTGCTCGAGCGCCGAGCCGTCAGCCGGACACCCGGCGCCGGCGCCGGTAACGGGATCGCGGTGGCGAACCCGCTCCCCCACCGCCGCCGCGGGCTGATCGAAGTACAGGGACACGAGCCGGTCGTCGTCGAGCTCGACGGCTTCGCCACCCGCACCGTCGAGCTGCCACCCGCCCGTCCGTGGACGCCCCGCGAGGGCGCCGCGATCGAGTCCGACACGACCCGCGTGGAAGCCGGTCCAGATGGCACGCTGACCATCCTCGACAAGACGAGCGGGCGCCGCTTCGAGCACGCCCACCGCCTGGAGGACGAGCTCGACATGGGCGACCTCTACAACTTCTGCCCGGTCGACGGGACCGGGACCTGGCGCAGCGGCGAAGCGGCCATCCGGATCCTCCGCGACGGCCCGCTCGTCCATGAGCTCGAGCTGCGGATCGCGGCCGAGCGCCCGGCCGGGCTGGACGGCGAGCTGCGCCCGGAGACCCCGACCGCGCCCCTGACGATCACGACCGTGGTCCGTCTCGTGCAGGGCATCAGACGCGTCGAGTTCCGCACGACGCTGGAGAACCAGACCCGCGACCACCGGCTCCGCGCCGTGTTCCCGACCCCGACCACCGAGCCGATCGACCACGTTCGCGCCGAGGGGCAGTTCGCGCTCGTCCACCGCCCGCTGACGCCGCCCGAGCCACGCTCCGAATGGATCGAGCCACCCGATCCGACCAACCACACGCTCGGCGCGGTCGCTCTGGGTCCGCTTGGCCTACTGACCAGAGGACTGCCCGAGTACGAAGCCCGCCCGGCCGCCGGCGAAGGCTACGAGCTGTGTCTGACCCTGCTCCGCGCGGTCGGCCTCATCTCCCGCCCGACCGGCGCGATCGCCACCCGGCCGCTGGGCGCCGGCCCGGCCACCCCCACGCCAGAGGGACAGTGCCTTGGGCGCCACGAGCTCGAGTACGCGCTGCTCCCCGGGGCGGACGAGCTGGACGCGACGGCGCTCCTGCGCGCGTCCCAGGACTACCGCAGTCCGTTCGTGCTCGCCCCCGGCGGCACCGACGCAGCGTCGCCCCTCACGATCGACGGCGACGTTGTCTTCTCATGCCTGAAGGGCGCCGAGGACGGTAACGGGCTGATCCTGCGCTGCTTCAACCCGGGCGACACCCGCGCGGACGTGGCCGTCACAGGGAACATCAACCTGACCGCCGTCCGACTGGACGAAACGCCCGCCGACGACGACGACGACGGCACGCTCGAGCTCGGTCCCGGGCAGATCGGGACCTTCCGGCTCACCGCAGGTGAGGCGGCAACTTGATGGTGTCGACGCCCGGCGGCTCCTCGGGCCACACGAGCAGCACCTGACAGGGAGCGTGGTCGAGCGCGAACCGGGTACGGGGGCCGAGGCTCTTGGGACCGAGCCGGAGCTCACCGTCCCTCGCGAGGATCAGCAGATCGGCACCGGCGCAGACGTCGAGCACCTCGCGTTCGATCTTCCCGCGTCGGGCAACGAGCTCGGCTGGCCGCGCCAGACGTGCCTGCGCCGCCTCGAGCACGGCATGAGCCTCCTCCTCGGCAATCGCCCGCACCGGCGGACCGGGCAGTGGCGGGGGATGGCGACCGAGCAGGCGAGCGCCGCCGCGCGAAGCGAGCTCCTCGACGTCGGTCGGCGCGACATGAAGCAGCGTCACGTCAGCGCTTTCCGCCAGCAGGGCGCGGGCGCGATCGACGCATCCCTCCCACGTGTCCTCGGCTATCCAGATGACGGCGCGCATCAGACGACCTGCAGAGCCAACCACAACGCCAGCGTCGAGACCACCAGTATGGGCGGGACCGTGCGCACGCCCAGTCGCGTGAACTCGCCCATGTCGGTCTCCTCGTCGTGCGCGTGGACGATCCGCCGCCACAGCAGCGTGGCCAGGGAGCCGACGTAGGTGAGGTTCGGGCCGACGTTGACCCCCACGAGCATCGCGAGCACGGCGCCCGGCCCGCTCGCCGCCGCCACCGGAAGGATGATCAGCGTGGCCGGCAGGTTGTTGAGCAGGTTGGCCACCACGGCGCTGATCCCCGCCACGGCAAGAAGCGGCAGGAGCCCGGTGCCGTGCGGCAGCAGCGAATCCACGGCGCTCGACAGGCCGTGCTGACCGGCGCCGTGGACCACGACCCCGAGACCGAGGACGAATACCAGGAAGGCCGGCTCGGCGGCGCGCACGAGCTCGATCGGCCGGGGACGCTCCCGCAGCGCCAGCACCGCCGCACCGGCGGCGGCGATCCACACCGGCGCGATCCCGAGCGGGGAGCTGAGCACGAACCCGGCGAGCGTCAGCGCCAACACGCCCAGGGCGAACCGAGGCAGCTCCGGCCGCTCCACCACGCGCGTCCCGCGCGGCGCCGAATTCCTCAGCTCACCGGCGAACGACGCGCGCAGGACCAGCCACTCGATCACGAGCGCGGCGATCCAGGGAAGCGCCATGAGGACGCTGAAGCGGGTGAACGACAGCCCGCTGGCGTGAAAGGCCAGCAGGTTGGTCAGGTTCGAGACCGGGAGCAGCAGCGACGCGCTGTTGGCCAGGTGCGAGCAGGCGTACACGTGCGGTCGGGGATTCGTGTGCAGCCTCGCCGCGGTGGCGAACACGATCGGCGTCAGCAACACGATCGTTGCATCGAGGCTTAGCACCGCGGTCGTGCCCGCGGCGACGAGGAACACCAGCGCCAGCAACCGCCTCGGACGCCCTTCGGAGCCGGCCGCCATGAAGGCGCCGAGCGCGTCGAACATGCCGGCGCGCCGGCACCCGTCCGCGAGCAGGAGCAGCGCGGCCAGGAACCCGACGGTCGGGCCGAGTTGCTTGACGGCCGCCCGCGCGTCGGCCGTGCTGAGGACGCCGAACGCCACGAGCGCCGCCGCGCCGATCGCGGCGACCGCCCAGTCCGGTGCCCAGCGCCAGCGCGCAATCGCGGCGATCAGGCACGCGGCCAGCACGACGAGCGCAACGGCTTCGCTCATTGTCCGCGCGCTTCGCCGTTCACGCGAGCATCTTCACACGCCGGTCACGTCTCGGGGGCCGCTCACGCTTAGGCTCGCGCCGCTCTGACCCCGAGGCAAGGAGGATGGATGCGAAGGCGTACGAGTGATCGACGGCTGTCCCGGCGGATGACCGTGGCGGTCGCCGCCGCGATCGTGGCCCTGATCGCCGGCACCGGCACCGTGCTGGCCGACGCGGGCGGCTGGTTCAGCTCGAGCGACAACGACTGGCCATACAACTCCACCGGCCCCGCGCCGGTGCTGGCCACCGTGGGCGACATCTCGTGTCAACCAGGCACCCCGCAGGAGTCCGAGAAACCGACGGACACCTGCGACCAGGGCACCGGCTCGACGGTGCGCGACGCCGCCCAGAACGCCACCGCCGGGCAGGTCGAGGCGATGAAGCCCGCGCTGGTCGCCGTGCTGGGCGACGAGCAGTACCAGAACGGTTACTACTCGGACTTCGAGAACTCGTATGACAAGTACTGGGGCGCGTTCAAGTTCCTCGAGCGCCCCGCTCCGGGCAACCACGAGTTCTACGACAACCACGGGCAGACCGGCGTCCGCGGAGTCGGCTACTTCGACTACTTCAACGGCATCCAGCACAACGCGAGCGGCGCCGAGGTCGACCAGACGATCACCAACCCGAGCAACGGTCATGTCGTCACCCAGCCCGCCCCGCAACCCGAGGGGCAGGCCGGTGACTTCGGCCAGACCGGGAACGGGTGGTACTCGTACAACCTTGGCGACTGGCATCTGATCTCGCTCAACGTCGAGTGCGCCGATGAGCCGGGCGGTTGCAGCACGACCGGCTCCTGGTTCGCCAGTGAGACCAAGTGGCTGGCCCAGGACCTGAACCAGGATCACGCCAGGTGCACCCTGGCCTACTGGCATCAGCCGACGTTCAGCTCGACGGCCAGCCCGTCCACGTCCGACAGCACGGAGGGCCAGACGGCGGACGCCTGGTGGCAGCTGCTCTATGCCCACCACGCGACGCTGGTCCTCAACGGGCATGACCACGTGTACTCACGGTTCGCCCCGATGAATCCGGCCGGCAACGCCGATCCGCGTCACGGCATCCGCGAGTTCATCGTGGGCACCGGCGGGGAGTCGCTCGACACGGTCCTGCCGAGCACGCCGAACCTGCAGGCATGGGCCGACCAGTACTACGGCGTGATGAAGCTCGTGCTGCAGCCCGACGGTTACTACTGGGACTACCGGTCGGCGATGGAGAGCCCGACCGCTCCGGCCGGCACCCCGGCCACCTACAGCGACAGCGGCTTCGGTCGCTGCAACGGCGGCTCCGGCTTCGACCACTAGGAGACAGGGACGCGGTGTGGGGCCGGCGCCACGCCGGCCCCACACCCGGCAATCCGCAGGCCGGCTGGTAGCGTGCGCCCGCATGGCGACCCGTGGGGTGTGCGTGCTGGCCGGCCGGATGGCTGACACCGTGGAGATCGCCGCGGCGGCCGACGACGCCGGCCTGGACGCGGCGTGGACGAGCGAGTTCAACGACCGCTCGGCTGTTGTCGCGCTCGCGGCCATGGCGAGCAACACGACCCGGTGCCGGATCGGGAGCGCCATCGCCTACGCCGTCGGCCGCTCGCCGCTGATCCTGGCCAACGAGGCGCGCGGCATCGACGAGCTGAGCGACGGCCGGCTCGTGCTCGGGCTCGGGACCGGCACGAAGGGCATGCAGATCGGCTGGCACGGCGTCAAGGACCCCGAGTCGCCGGCCGTGCGGCTCGAGGAGCTGGTCCCGCTGCTGCGCCGCATCTGGAGACTCCACGAGGGACCGGTCAAGCACGAGGGTCGCTTCTACTCGATGAACCTCACCGCGACCGCCGATGTCCTCCCGCCCGTCCGTGAGCAGATCCCGATCTTCACCGCGGGGGTGAACCGGCGGATGATCGAAACGGCCGGCCGGGTGTCCGACGGGCTCGTCTGCCACCCGACGTTCAGCTCACGCTACGTCCACGAGGTGGTTCGGCCGGCGATCGCGAAAGGCGCCGAGCGGACCGGACGCGATCCGGCCGACGTCGAAGTCGTCGGGATGCTGCTGTGCTCGGTCAGCGACGACGAGGAGCTCGCGCGCCGCGAGGTCGCCGCGCAGCTCGCCTTCTACGCCGCGCCTCGGGCCTACGCTCCGATGCTCGAGGCGAGCGGCTTCGGCGGGGAGGCCGAGCGGATCCGCAAGGCGTTCGTCGACCGCGATCACGAAGCGATGATCGACGCGGTCAGCGACGAGATGCTCGACGCGATCGCCGTCGCCGGCACCCCCGAGCAGGTGCGCGCCGGGATCGCCCGCCGCGACGCCGACTTCGATCACCTGTCGCTCTATTCGCCCAGCTTCACGATGAGCCTCGAGCGCGTGCAGCAGAACACGCTCGAGCTGATCCGCGTCGGAGCGGCCTAACGCCGTGGGCTCAGGCCGGCTATCCCGATAGCCGCGATTCCTCCAGGTCGAGTTCGTGCTCGATGCGCCGCACGGTCTCGGCCGAGATCTCGCCCCGGCGGCGCAGCTGGCTCAGCCGGACGCGCTCGACGCCGATCAGCTCGCGGCGCAGCTCGCGAATCCGCTGAGCGATGGCCGCCTCGTCGCCGGGCGTGGCATCGTCGTCGATCTCCGGCTCGAGCCGGTGGATCCGCTGCTCGTAGGTCAGGCGCAGCGGCTCGGCGACCGGTTCGGAGACCTTGGCCCGGTCGGCCAGCTCGTCGATCCGCCGGAGCGCGGCCTCGGCCAGCGTCACGCGCGCCCGCGCCGCCTCTCGGATCAGCGCCTCCTCCTGCCCGAGCCCGAGCCGGCGAACCAGGGGAGAAAGGGTGAGGCCCGGGATGACGAGCGTTGCCGCGATGGCCACGAACGCGATGAAGATGATGTTCGCCCGGTCCGGGAACGCGTGCCCGGCCGCCGTCAGCGGCAGGGCGAGTGCGGCGGCGAGCGACACGCCGCCGCGCATGCCGCTCCAGCCGAGGACCAGCAGCTCGCCGGGCGTCTGCGAGGGCTCACCGCGAGCCGGCGTGACCAGGCGCACGGTGCGCGGGACGGTGAACATCCAGATCATCCTGACTGCGATCAGGGTGACCACGACCACCGCCGCGTACTCGAGCGGTCTTCCCACCGACAGGCCCCGGGTGATGTGCGGGAGCTGGAGGCCGATGAGGAGGAACAGCAGGGACTCGAGCACGAACGTGAGTGCATCCCAGAATCCCAGCGTGCGCAGACGCGACGTGGGCGAGAGGATCAGGCTGGTCCGACTGCCGGTGTAGAGGCCGGCGGCGACGGCGGCGAGCACCCCCGACTCGCCGAGCCGGTCTGCCGGGAGATAGGCCAGGTAGGCGGTGAGCAGCGAGATGCTGATCTCGAGCTGCGGCTCGTCGATCCTGCGGCGCACCTCGACCGACAGCCATCCCGCGACCAGCCCGATCGCCACCCCGCCGGCCGAGACGACGACGAACTTGATGATCCCCGCGCCGGGCGAGAAGTGGCCCGAGACCACCGCGGCGACCGCGAGCTTGTACACGGTCAGGCCGGTCCCGTCGTTGATCAGCGACTCGCCCTCGAGGATGGTGGAGATCCGCTCCGGCGCACCCAGGCGCCGGAGCACGGACGTCGCCGCCACCGGATCGGTCGCGCCCAGGATCGCCCCAAGCACCAGTGCCGGCCCCCACTCGATCCCAGCCACGACATGCGCCACCACCGCGACGGTGCCCATCGTGACCAGCACGAGGCCGACCGCGAGCAGCCCGATCGCCCTCGCGTGAGTGCGCAGGTCCTGGGCCGAGGTGCTGAACGAGGCCGCGTAGATCAACGGCGGCAGGAACACGAACAGCACGATGTCCGGATCCACGTGCGGAGCGGAGGTCCCCGACACGAGCCCCACCACCAGCCCGCCCAACACGAGCACGATCGCGTAATGCACATTGATCGCGCGCGCGAGCCCGGCCAGCACCGTGCTGGCCAGCAGCAACGCGACGATCAGCTCGATGCCTCGCATGGATCTAGGTGTTACCAGTAGGCGTGCGATAGTGGAGAGACATGGCCGCGGACGTCCCGCATAACAGCAGCCGTCCGGCACTCCTCTGCTTCGACGGCTCGGAGGATGCCGCCCACGCCATTGTTCGCGCCGGTGAGCTGCTCGGCCCACGGTCGGCGGTCGTGCTGTCGGTGTGGGAGCCGGTGCGTGTTTGGCAGCCGTATGACCCGGCGACGGCGATAACGGCGCCCCTGTCGCGGCTCGCTTCGAACGCGTTGGGGCTCGACGAGATCGCGCGGGATCTGGCCGAGGAGCGGGCCACGGCGGCGGTGGAGATCGCCCGCCGGGCGGGTTTCGACGCGCGGAGCCGGGTCACCGGCGGGAAGCCATGGCGCGTGATCTGCGACGTCGCGGATGAGATCGACGCCGACCCGATCGTGCTCGGGGCCCGTGGGCTGTCCCGCGTGCAGTCCGCGCTCCTCGGCAGCGTGTCGGCCGCCACCGTCCAACACACCCGGCACGCTGTGCTCGTCGTTCCGCGTCACGCGGAGTCGCCCGAGCCGACGCGCACGGAATAGCCCGACAGAGCGAGCGCTCCGATCGATACGCCACTCGCCGCCAGCGCGGTCACGATCATCTCGGGGCCGGGGACGGTGAGGGCGAAGAAGCTGCGCGCGGCCGGGATGAGCACGATGGCGACATAGAGAGCAGCCATCACCGCGCACATGCCGGCAACCAGGGTCGAACGCCGCCGCGAGCCCCCGGCCTCGAGCGCCATCACGAGGTACAACCCATTGGCGATTAGCGTGGTCAACGCAACCGTGCGGGCGTTCGGCACGGACAGATCCAGGTCATGGAGGGCGAACAGGTACCCAGCCACTAGCCCGGTTCCCACCAGGACCCCGGCCGGTATGGCAAACCGTGCCACGCCGCGCACGAAGCCGTCGGGCCGCCACGGCCCGCTGCTCGGTGCCAGCGCAAGGAAGAACGTCGGGATGCCGATCGTAAGCGAGGCCGCTACCGACAGATGGCGCGGCAGCAGCGGGTAAGCCTCCGAGCTCGTGCCGATGGTCAGGATCAGGAACGCGGCGAACGCGGACTTAGTCACGTACAGCTTGGTCACGCGCTGGAGGTTGCGCAGCGCACGGCGGCCCTCTGCCACGAGGGGCGGCACGGCGGCGAAGTCGCCCGAAACGAGCACCAGGTCCGACACCGTGCGGGCCATCTGAGTGCCGCTGCCCTGCGCGATCGCCAGCCGCGCGGCCTTGAGGGCCGGCACGTCGTTGACCCCGTCTCCGAGCATGGCCACGTAACGGCCCTGGTCGGTCAGCGCCTGCACCATCGCCCGCTTGCCTTCGGGTGAGATGCGCCCGACGACCGTCGCCTCGTTGGCGAACTGTCGCCGCTGGGCCGGATCCTCGGGAATCGACGCCCAATCCTCCACTCCCGCGACCGGGATGCCGACGTCGCGAGCGATCGCGGCGACGGTCTCCGGCGCGTCGCCGGAGAGCACCTTGATCTCGACGTCCTGCTCGCGCAGGAAGGCGATGGTGGCGTTCACGTTCGGCCGCAGCTCTTCGGCCAGTACGACCAGCCCGAGCGGGTAGAGCTCGTCGGTTGGTTCCTGGGGAGCGTCCGTCGGGAGCGGGCCTGAGCCCTCGGCGACCGCCAGCACGCGCCGCCCCGCGCGCTGACGCTGGATGACGACGCTGTCCAGGCGTCCGGTCGGAATCCGGCCCGGGGCGCCGAGATAGAACGTCCCTTCATCCACCTCGATCGCGCTCCACCGGCGCCGGCTGGAGAACGGCACCTCCCCCATCACGGGTCGCGCGTTGCCCGGATACGCCTCCGCGATCGCCTTCAGCGTTAGGTTCCGCGCAGACGCGGCGGCCGCCATCGTTGCGAGGGCTTGAGTCAACCTCGCCTCGCTTCGCTCCTCGGCGGGCACTACCTCGACCACGCGCAGCGCCGACCCGGTCAACGTTCCGGTCTTGTCGATGCAGATGGTGTCGACCGAAGCCAGCGACTCGATCGCGTTCAGCTGCTGGGCCAGCACGCCCCGCCGTGACATGCGCACGGCCGCGGCCGCATAGGTGAGGCCGACCAGCACCATCAATCCTTCGGGCACGAGCGTGACCACGCCCGCGGCCGATGTGGCCACAGCGGTGTGAACGGGAGCGTGACGGTGATAGAGCGAATAGCCGAGCACCGCACCGAGAACGATGACCAGCCCGACCAGGGCGTAGAGCAAGCGGTTGATCGCCCGCTCCAGAGGGGACCGGGGGTGCCGAAACGAACGCGCCTGTCCGGTCACCCGCGCGGCGAAGCTACGCTCGCCGACCGCGGTCACGCGGTACGCGCCGGTGCCTTCCACGACGAACGCGCCGGAAAGCATCTCCTCCCCGGCTACACGAGCGACGGGCTCGGACTCGCCGGTCAGGATGGATTGATCGAGGCGAAGGTCGGTGGCAGACAGGACCGTGCCGTCGGCGATCACCTGATCGCCGGGCTGAACGATCACCACGTCGTCGACCACGAGCTGCTCGAGTGGGAGCGGACGGGCCTGACCGTCCCGCCGCACGGTCGCGGCTGGGGCGACCAGTAGCGAGAGCCGATCGAGTGCGCGCTTTGCGCGCACCTCCTGGACGATGCCGATCGTCGAGTTCGCGAAGATGATCCCGAGGAACAACGCGTCTCGCGGATCGCCGAAGATCAACGTCACCGTCCCGAACACGGCCAGAATCAAGTTGAACACCGTCAGGACGTTGGCCCGCACGATGCTGGCGTAGGAACGGCTCGTCTCCGGCCGCGGGGGTCGCCCCGCCGCAGCCAGCCGCTGCGCGGCGTCCGCCTCGCTCAACCCGGCCGCGCTCGGCTCAGGCGTCGGCGTCGCTTGACCGGCGACGCCGGTAGAGGCGTCACCGGTCGAGCGTGCCAGGTCCGTCATGTGGCGACCGGCCGCCCTGGCGGGTCGTGGACGTGACGGAACGTCGTGAGCGCCCACATGACGACCATGTCAGCGACGAGAAGCGAGAGTGGCGTGAGCGAGCCGGTCACCAGCGCGAGCACGCCGAACACGAACGCAGCACCGCCGAGCACGCCGAACAGCGCCGAGTTCATTCGCTTTGCGCCGACCGAACAGGTGGCGATGCCCAGACCCAAGATCACTGCGGCGGCCCAGCGATGGCTGTCGCCGATGAGCGGGACATTCCATCCCTCGTGGGTCGCCAGGTAGGCGAGGACCGCCAGCCCGGTGAGGCCGGTCGCCACCGCATCTTTGCGCGTAAGCGTCATCGTCTGCCTCCTTTGGTGCATTGACAAGCATGGGTCTAACGTCCGCGGCGCGCATCCGCCATCGGGTGCAGGCCCCATCCGTAGCGCCTACCGACAGGATCCGCTGGCGATGGGCGAGCGTGCGGACGCTCCGAGCCGTCGCCCCCGTCAGGGTCCACAAGCTCCTAAAAACCCGTTCTAACTACTGATCTCGGTTCGCTACTCCTCCGGATGTGGGGAGGCCGTGGTCAGACATACGGTCGGCGGAGTAGGTCTTTATTGAGGTCAAATGGCCGGCGGGCTTCTGCCGACCGCTCCCGAGGTGCTGCATGCTCTCTCTCGCGCAGTTCTCCATCCGCCGCCCGAAGGTCGCGCTTGCCGTCTGGCTGGTCGTCGCGCTCGTCCTGAGCGTGATCGGCTTCGGTGTCGACAGGGCGTTGTCGCCCTCGATCACGGTCGTGCCCGGGACGCAATCCTCGCGCGCGCAGCAGCTGGCGAACGCCCAGTTCGGGCCGACCCAGCTCGTCCCGATCCTGCTCGAAGGTCCGAAGTCCCAGCTCGACAAGCAGGGTCCCAAGCTGGTCGTCGCACTGACCAAGCGCGCCCATACGCGCGCGCTCTCCGCCTGGGATGCCGGCAGTGCGAGCGCAACCCTCCGTCCGAAGCCGACCGCCGCGATGATCGTGGTCTCGGTCGACCGTCCCGAGCGGGACGTCGTCAAGTACGACGAGCCGCAGATCGAGAGCCTCGTCTCGCGGCAGGTCTCGGGGCCGGTCAAGGCGTACATCACGGGACAGCCGTCGATCGATCGGGCGCTGAAGGATGCCTCGGTGTCGAATCTGCGCAGAGCCGAACTGCTGGCCGTCGCCATCCTGTTCGTTCTTCTGCTGATCGGGCTGCGCGCGCCCGTGGCAGCGGTGCTCGTCACCGCCGTCGGCGCGATCAGCGTCCTGGCCGGCTTCGGCGAGGTCGCGCTCCTCGGGCGTGTCCTGAAGCTCGATCCGGTGGGGGTCGCGCTCGGCACGATGACCGGCCTCGCGCTGGCCACCGCGTTCGCGCTCTTGATCCTTGATCGCTTCCACCGCGAGGAACGCCCCGAGGACCTGTCCCCGCGTGAGGAGGCAGCCGCGGCGATGCGCGACATCCAGACCACGGGGAGGGCGGTCCTCATCGGTGGCACGGCGCTGGTCCTCGCCCTGGCGATCGCGGCGATCATCGGCCCCAGCCAGCTGATGATCTCGTTGGGGACCGGAATGCTGACGTGCGCCGCGTTCGCGACCGGAGGTGCGGTGGTCGTGATGCCGGCGGCGCTGGTGCTGCTCGGGCACCGCATCGACGCCTTCGGCTTCCCCGCTCCCGCTGTCCTGGCCCGGGCGTGGGGCCACTTGGTCGATGGCGGCAACATCGTCACCCGCCACGCCGTGTACGCCGGCTTTGCCGCTACCGCGCTGCTCGCCGTGCTCGCGCTGCCCGCGCTCTCGCTCGCGTCCGGACCGCCCGACGTCAGTCAGCTGCCGGCCGAGCGCGAAAGCGAGAATCGCGTTCCAGGAGGTCTCGCGCGTGATGGGTCCGGGGTGGGCGACGCCGTATGACCTGATCGTGGTCGCCCCCAACCGGCCGCTGACAACCCCGTCGCTGCTGGCCGCCCTCGACCGCTTCCAGACGAAGATCGCCAAGGTCGGCACGGTCGAGTCCGTCACCGGACCCGGCGTCATCAACACGACGTCCGCGCAGCTGTCGAAATTCTGGCCGGGCATTCAGAGCTCGGCGAAGATCTCCAAGCAGAGCAAGCGCGACCTGCTGAAGCTGATCAACGGCCTCGGTCAGGCCGGCGCCGGTTCGGCGCAGCTTCGAGCGGGTCTGGCCAGCGCCTCCTCCGGGGCATCACAGCTCCACACGGGGTCCGGGCAGGCGCAGTCCGGCGCCTCGCAGCTCCATGCCGGCTTGGCACAGGCGAAGTCCGGGTCCGGTCAACTCGCCGCCGGGTTGAATCAGGCGCTCGCCGGCGCGACCGCGCTCAAGAACGGAGCCGCCCAGGCGCTGAGCGGGTCGACGCTGCTGGCCCACGGACTCGGCCAGGCTCATACCGGCGCGAGCCAGAGTGTCGTGGCTCTGAAGGGCCTCTCGTCGCTCACCTCGGGCACGAATACAGCGATCTCCGGGGCGAAGGGTCGCGTCCAGACCGCAGCTTCGCAGCTGGGCGCGGCGATCTCCGCGCTCGGCTCGATGTCCACCGGAAAGAGCGACCCGAACTACGCAGCCGCGGCCGCCGCCCTTCAGAGCGCCAGCAGCGCGATCGGAGGCGTGTCGACCCAGCTGAGCGCCGCGGCGAGCAGCGCGACCCAGGCGAACGCTCTGGCCGGCGTGATCGCCAAGCAGGCGCCGGCGCTCGCGAGCGGGCTGGGACAGCTCCAGAGCGGCGCGTCCCAACTCGAGAACGGGATCAAGCAGCTCCGTGACGGGAACGCCCAGCTGGCTACGGGCGTGAACCAGCTCTCGAGCGGCGGCGGGCAGCTGAAGAATGGCCTCGGCCAGCTGACGACCGGCGCCGGCCAACTCGAGTCGGGCTTGGTTCTGCTCTACGGCGGAACCGGGCAGCTCGCGACCGGCCTGGCTGGGGGCGTCGGGCCGGCGGGGCAGCTGGTGACCGGCCTCGGCACGATGGAGGCCGCCGTGGTCAAGGCCCGGGGCCAGATCCCCTCGACCAAGGACCTCGAGACGCTTCAAAAGCAGTCACCGGGCCTGTTCAGCTCCGGTTACTTCGTCCTTGCCGCGGTCGAGGGGGCGCAACCGGCCGACCGCAACGCCGCGACGTTCACGATCAACCTTCTCCGCGGCGGCACCGCCGGCCAGATCGTCGTCGTCTCCAGGTACAAAGGGAACGACGCGCGGAGCGAGGCGCTCGGAAACGAGCTCGTCAAGCTGGGCCAGCAGTTCGGCAAGCAGAACAACGTTCAGGTCGCCGTCGGAGGTCCGGCCGGCAGCCTGGGTGATCTCACCAGCGTGACGAGATCTCGCATCTGGCTCGACGTCGCGGTGACCGCGGTCGTCCTCATGATCGTGCTGGCGCTCGCGCTGCGCGCGCTGCTGCTACCCGCTGTGGCGATCGTCTCGAGCCTGCTCGTGACCGCAGCGTGCTTCGGGGTCCTGCAGCTGCTCTTCGGCGGAACGGATCCGGCGCTCGGCGGTCCCGGATACCTCGACCCGATGACGATCATCGGCATCTTCACAATCGCCTTCGGCATCACAGTGACCTACTCGGCGCTCCTGCTGATGCGCACGCGCGAGGCCTACGTCGCGGGTGATGGAAGCAGGCCGGCCGTGCGGGTCGGCCTGCGTGAGACGGCGGCGGCGGCGACCGGCGCGGGCCTCGTGATGATCGCGGCCCTGATCCCGTTCTCGACGAGCGACCTGATCAACCTGCGCGCGTTCGGGATCGGTGTGGCGCTGGCGGTTCTGCTCGACGTCCTGCTCGCCCGGCCCGTCCTGCTGCCCGCCGCCGAGGCGGTGCTCGGGAGGTTCGGCTGGTGGCCGACGTCGAGCCCGCACGCCGAAGACGCGGTGGGCGGCCGCAAATCCCGGCCCAGACGGCCGCACGTTCACATTCCCCGCCGGCCCGGTCACGCGAGCCAGTAGCAACTCACGAGTTCACATATCAACAAGGAGCGAAATCCATGCGTAAGTTGACAGTCACCGCCGCGGTGGTGGTCGCGTCACTCGCCTTCGCAAGTGTCGCCATCGCGGCTTTCACCCAGGTCAGCAACGTCAAACTCACCACAACGAAGGCGGGACATTCGACAGGGATAGTCGCCGACATCCACTCCACCTCCGATACGCCACAGGAGCTGAAGGCAGCGAAGCTGCTCGTGTTGAAATTCCCCGCCGGCACAAAGTTCCAGCTTGGCCTGGTCAAGGCCTGCAAGCTCTCGGATCAGCAGCTCATGTCTGGGAAGTCCTGCCCGGCCGCCAGCAAGGTTGGCTCAGGCACCGCGCAGGCGAAGGCCTATCCACTGCCGCAGCCGATCATCGCCGGGGTGAAGGCATTCGCCGCGGGGCCACGCGGCATGGTCCTCGTCGTCAAGGCGACCCAGCCGATCCCGCAGACGCTCGTCATCCACGAGACGGCGAGCGGCTCGAAGCTGACCATTCCGGTGCCCACGCCGACCGTGGCCGGAGTGAAGGTCGTCTTGACCTCCCTGCAACTCAGCGTCCCCGCGCGGGTCTCCGGCGGGCATGCCCTGATCACGGCGGGGCGATGCACCGCGAACCACTTCGTCGTCGGGTCACACTTTGTGTACGACGACGGCAGCACGATGGACCTGCAGAGCAGCTCGCCTTGCAGTTGACATAGGCCCTGGCACGGCGCCGCGCTCGCGCATCGCCCCGCCGGTTGCAGACCGGTTCAGGCTTCGGCGATCATCAGCGTGGCGCCGCCGCTGGCGAAGGTGGCGACATCCGCGCCGGCCGCCTGGCCTTCGGGGCTTCCCATCGCCGCCTGTAGCTCCTCGACGCTGTCGAACAAGAGCTCGGCCAGGTAATAGAACGGCGCCGGCGCTCCGTCCGGGGTGCCCAGGATCTTCCCCGCCTCGAAGCGACGCAGGTTGGGGATCTTCTCCACCAGCGGGACATGCGTGCTCGTGTAGTGCTCGTCGAACGCTGCCGAGTCCTCCGGTGCCCCATAGGCGACCACCAGCTTGACCATGTTTGGCTCCTTGTTCCGGGTTGGCCGCCCAGCCTAGGCGATCCGGCTTCGCCAGGCGATGCGCGCGGCGGCCGAGGGAGATCCCCGACGAGCGCCCGGTGTTCGTAACCTGAAGTGTGCTCATGGTCGATAGCTCACCCATCCGTGTCGCCATCGTCGGCGCCGGCCCGGCCGGTTTCTACGCCGCCAGCCAGCTGTTGGCCGTGGCCGAGCCGCAGTTCGCGGTCGATCTGTACGACCGGCTGCCCACCCCGTATGGCCTGGTCCGATCGGGTGTCGCGCCGGACCATCCGAAGATCAAGTCGGTCACGCGGGCCTATGACCGGACCACCCAGCACGAGCGCTTTCGCTTCTTTGGCCACGTCGAGCTGGGCACCGACGTCAGCCGCGAGCAGCTGCTCGAGCGGTACCACGTCGTCTGCTACACGATCGGCACCTCGATCGACAAGCGCCTGGGAATCCCCGGAGAGGAGCTGCGCGGCTCGCACGCCGCCACCGAGTTCGTCGCCTGGTACAACGGCCACCCCGACCACTGCGGGCTGGAGGTCGACCTGCACGCCAAGCAGGCGGTCGTCGTCGGCGCAGGCAACGTCGCCCTGGACGTGGCGCGGATGCTCGCCCTGGCGCCATCCGAGCTCGCGGGCACCGACACAGCCGACCACGCGATGGACGTGCTCGCCTCCAGCGGGATCGAGGAGATCACGATCCTGGCGCGGCGCGGACCGCTGCAGGCCGCCTTCACGAACCCCGAGCTGCTCGAGATGGGTGAGCTCGAGCGCGCCGACTTGGAGATTCTCGGCGCTGAGCTGGACGAGCTGTCGGCACGGGCGCTGCTGGAGGCCGACAAGACCCGCCGGCGAAACGTGGAGATCGTCCAGGAGTACGCGGCGCGTCCGAGGACGGGCAAGCCGATCACCGTCCGCTTCCGCTTCCTGGCCTCCCCGGTCGAGCTGCTCGGTGACGAGCGGGGCCACGTGCGCGCGGTGAGATTCGAGAACAACGAGATCGTCGCACGCGACGACGGCTCACTCGCCGCGCGGGGCACCGGCAGCTTCGAAGAGATTCCCGCCCAGCTCGTGTTCCGCTCGATCGGCTATACCGGCCACCCGGTGGCCGGTATACCGTTCGACGAGCGCCGCGGCCTGATCTGCAACGAGGGCGGGCGCGTCACCGACACCGCGGGCGTGCAGCAGATCGGCGAGTACGTCTCCGGCTGGATCAAGCGGGGCCCGTCGGGCGTGATCGGGACGAACAAGAAGGACGCCCAGGACACGGTCGACAAGATCCTCGAGGACGCCGCCGGCGGCCGCCTCAATCAGCCCGTCGCCGACGACATCGAGGACCTGATCGGGGCGCAGGCCGAGCACGCCATCGCCTGGGAGGGCTGGCAGGCGATCGACGCGGTCGAGACGGCGGCCGGCGAGGCGTCCGACCCCGCCCGGCCGCGCGTCAAGCTGACCGGCTGGGCCGAGTTGCGCGAAGCGGCCAAGGGAGCCGCGACAAGCCGGACTCACCGCTGAGCGGCGAGCTCGGCCTGAGCCGCTCAGCGAACCTCGGCCCCGCGCCGGCGCCAGTTCCGCAGCACGGCACGATGGAACGGATCGAGCGTCAGGCCGCGCGCCGCCCTCAGGCGACGCCGGCTGTACAGCACGCCACACAGACCGGCGGTCCAGAACACGTATTGGACCGAGAACGCGAGCTTGAAGTCTCCGAGCGTGTAGCTCCCCGCCCCGCCGGCACTGCTCAGGCTGAGCACGACGCCGATCAGGGCGATCGTGAGCAGCGAGGCGACGAAGCCACCGACGTTCACGATCCCGATCGCCGACCCGATCCGCTCGGCCTCATTCTCGGTACGCGCGTAGTCGAACCCCATCACCGAGCCGGGGCCGTTGGTCGCGAGCACCACCACCAGCACGACGAGCAGCGCGAGCGGCGCGCGTCCCGGCCACGCGAGCACGAGGGTCCACGCGGCGACGGTGGCGCCGACGATGGCCAGAACCGGGATCGACCGGCGGTAGGGCCAGCGCGCGGCCAGGTGACCCAGAACCGGGCCGACGACCATGCTCACCAGCACCAGCAGCGTGAGCAGCAGGCCGGCCTCGGCCGGGCTGCGGTGCTCGCCGACGACGAGAAACGGATAGCCCCACAGGAGCGCGAACACCGTGCCCGAGAACTGGCTCACGAAGTGCGTCCACAAACCCAGTCGCGTACCCGGCTCGCGCCAGGCCAACGCGAGATGCGACAGCGCCGCCCCGGCACTGATCGCCGTCGGCCGGGCGGCGCGATGCACGGGGTCGCGCAGCGCGAGGGCGCTGCACACGGCGGCACCCATGCCGACGATCGCGGCGGTGAGGAACGACGCGCTCCAGCCCGCATGGGCAAGCAGCGCGACCAATGGGTACGCCGCGGCGATCTGGCCGATCTGCCCCAGGATGCCGGTCGTCTGGGTGAGCACCGGGACCCGGCGCGGCGGAAACCACAGGGCGATCAGGCGCAGCACGCTGATGAACGTCATCGCGTCGCCCGCCCCCACCAGCACGCGGCCGACGACGGCCAGTGCCACCACGTGCGTGGTCGCCATCACCGCCTGTCCGACCGCCATCACCGCGGCCCCGATCGCGATCAGGCGCCGCGATCCGATCCGGTCGAGCATGATGCCGACCGGCACCTGGAGCCCGGCGTAGACGGCGAGCTGCAGGACGCTGAACAGGCTCAGGACGGCCGCGGTGATGCCGAACCGCCGCTGTGCTTCGACCCCGGCCACGCCCAGCGACGCGCGCTGGAAGACCGCGACGATGTACGCCGCGACTCCCAGCGCGTAGATCAGCCAGGCGCGTCTCGGAGTGTCCACATACAGTTCCTACCCCGCCGGGTCAGAGAGCGGATGATCTCGTGCAGGCGCACCGTATCGGGCTCGCTGAGCGCGGCCGACGGCTCGTCCATGATGATCAGCCGAGCGTCGCGGCGGCCGCGATCGCCTTGCCGGTTTCCCCTCGGCTACCCGGGCGCCGACAGGGAAAACGAACGGGCGATATGTTGGCGCTTACCGTGTGCGCCGCCGAGCCGCAGCCGATTCTCAGCCACCCGACCGAGGCGGCCATCTTTCTCGTACTTACGGTTCCGGCCGGAGCCGAAGCAGGGGTCGCGGACCTGCTCTCTGATGTCGCCGGTCTGAAGCGCTCGGTGGGCTTCCGCATACCCGAGGCTGAGCTGTCCTGCGTGGTGGGGATCGGAGCAGCTCTCTGGGATCGGCTCGGCACCGGACGCCGACCGGCCGGCCTACACGCGTTTCGCGAGCTCGTCGGCCCGCGCCACACCGCCGTCGCCACGCCGGGCGATCTGCTCTTCCACCTCCGGGCGCAACGGTTCGACCTGTGCTTTGAGCTGGCCCAACGGCTGACCGAGCGGTTGCGTGGTCTCGCCGAGGTGGTCGACGAGGTTCACGGCTTCCGCTCGTTCGACGAGCGCGATGTCCTCGGGTTCGTCGACGGGACCGAGAACCCCGAGGGCGTGGCCGCCGCCGACGCGGTCCTCATCGGCGACGAGGATCCCGCGTTCGCCGGCGGCAGCTACGTGATCGTCCAGAGGTACCTGCACGACCTCCGGGCCTGGGACGCGCTCTCGACCGAGGCGCAGGAGCTGATCATCGGCCGCACCAAGCTCAGCGATATCGAATTGCCCGACGACGTGAAGCCGGCCAACTCCCACCTGGCGCTCAACGTGATCACGGGCCCCGGGGGCGAGGAACGCCAGATCATGCGCTTCAACATGCCGTTCGGCCGCGTCGGGCGAGATGAGTTCGGCACGTACTACATCGCCTACGCGCGTACCTCGGAGCTGATCGAGCTGATGCTGACCAACATGTTCATCGGGGATCCGCCCGGCAACACGGATCGCATCCTCGACTTCTCCACCGCGGTCACCGGGAGTCTTTTCTTCGTCCCGTCGGCCGAGCTGCTCGAGGCACTGGCCCCCGCGGCCAGCGCGGAGAGCAAGAGCGCCGACCCCAGACCGGGAGACGGATCGCTACGCATCGGCAGCCTTCGCGACCAGTCGCGCGAAGGCTGAGAGCTCAGCCGCGCGGGAGGCGGTCCTCTTCCTCGACGGTCCGTTCGGCGGTCGGACGCGCCTCCAGCCGAGCGTCCGGAATCGGCTCGCCGCTGTCGACCGACAGCCCGTACGTGCCGGCTTCGAGCCTGGCCTCCGCGCGCTCCACCGCGGCCAGCTGGCCGCGCAGATCCTCGAGGCGGCCCTGGTCGAACTCGTCCTGGTAGAGGTCCTCGGAATCGTTGTCGCCGGGCTCGATACGCTGGTCGCCTTCGAGCGGCCCCTCGCCCTCCAGGGCGGCGATCGACTGCTCGATGCGGGCGCGCTCGCGGGCGAGCAGCTCACGGGCTCGATCGGGATCCATCGGCGAAGCCTAATCGGTCGCGGGTATTAGCGCGTTACCTCGTCCGACGACGAACGACAGGAGACAACGAGAGCATGGACTATCGACAGCTGGGAGGGTCCGGGTTGCGGATCTCCTCCCTGACCCTCGGAACGATGACCTTTGGAGGCCGCGGACAGTTTCAGGCGGTCGGGCAGACCGACCTCGACGGAGCGCGACGGCAGATCGACATGGCGCGCGACGCCGGCGTGAACACGATCGATACGGCCGACGTCTACTCCGATGGGGCGGCCGAGGAGATCGTCGGACGCGCGCTCGAGGGGCGCCGGGACGAATTCATCCTGGCCACCAAGGCGCGGTTTCCGATGGGACCCGGACCGAACGATGCCGGCCTGTCCCGGCACCATCTGATCCGCGCCTGCGAAGCCAGCCTGCGCCGGCTCCGAACCGATCACATCGACCTCTACCAGGTCCACGAGTGGGACGGTCAGACCCCGCTGGAAGAGACGCTGGCGGCGCTCGAGCACCTCGTCCAGAGCGGCAAGGTGCGCTACGTCGGCTGCTCGAACTTCGCCGGCTGGCAGGTGATGAAGGCGCTCGGGACCGCCGATCGCCTTCGCCTGCCGCGGTTCGTCAGCCAGCAGGTGTACCTGTCGCTGCAGGAGCGAAGCGCGGAGTACGAGATCGTGCCCTCGGCGCTCGATCAAGGCCTCGGCCTGCTCATCTGGAGCCCCCTGGCCGGAGGCCTCCTGTCGGGCAAGTACCGCCGCGACCAGCCGGCCCCCGAAGGGTCGCGTCACGCCAGTGAGTGGGACGAGCCGCCGGTATATGACGAGGACAAGCTCTACGACACGGTCGACGTGCTGGTCGAGATCGCCGACGCGCACGACGTTTCGCCCGCGCGCGTGGCGCTCGCCTGGCTGCGCGGCCGGCCGGGGATCACGACGGTCATCGTCGGCGCGCGCACCGACGAGCAGCTGGCCGACAACCTGGCCGCTGCTGAGCTCGAGCTCTCAGCCGACGAGGCCGCGCGGCTCGAGGAGGTCAGCCGCCCGCCGCTTCTGTACCCCTACTGGCACCAGCGCAAGACGGCCGCCGACCGGCTCTCCAGCGCGGATCTCTCGCTGATCGGGCCATACCTGGAGCCGTCGCGCACGGAAGAGGTTGCCTAGGAGGTGTCGGGCGGGCGGAGATGGGCGGCGCCACGCGGCCGGTGGTGGGCGGCCGCCACCGCCTCCATCAGCCGTCGACCGCTCCCTGCATGGGCGCCATACCAGGCCGCGTAGCGCCGCGCGAGCGGCGCCGCGGTGAGTCCGTGGGCGAAGACCGACAGGCCGATCGTGGCGTAGGTCGCGGTCAGGATCGTTCCCGTGCCGGCCAGATGCGCCTCGTCGACGACGATCACCGCGAACACGATCGACGCCAGCCCCCGCGGCCCGAACCAGCCGAGGAAGCCCGTGGTGCGCCAACTGGCGCCGCTGCCGATCATGGCAATCGCCACGGGAAGCATCCGGACCACGGTCAGGCTGAGAACGGCGTACGCCGCTGCGCTCAGGGTCAGGTGCTCGAGGACGGGACCGAGCAGGATCGCGCCGAAGACGAGGAACGTCACGCCGCCGAGCAGGCCGCCGACCTCCTCGGCCAGCTGCGATGCTCGCTCTGATTCACGCGGGACGAGATAGCCGAATATGCCGCCGGCCACGAACGCGGCGATGAACCCGGAGCCGCCGAGGGCCAGGGCGATCCCGTAGGCAAGCCCCGCGCCGGCTACCGGAATGACCTGAATCCACGGTTCGGCGATCAACTCGCGCGCGCCGCTGGCCTTCAGGATGGCGGCGCTGGTCAACCCAGAGACCACGCCGCCGAGGATCCCGTAGCCGATCTGCTCAGCCACGATCTTGATCGCGTGCTGCGAAGTGGTCGCGCTGGCGTCGACGTCTGCCGCGGCCAGCGCGAGCAACAGCAGCGGTACGCAAATTCCATCGTTCAACCCACTTTCGACGTTGAGGCCCTGCCGGATCCGGGAAGGGAGGGTTGGCTCGGTGACCACCGCCTGTCCGAGCGCCGCATCCGTGGGTGCCAGCAAGATGGCCAGCACCAGCGCCTCGGTCAGATTGAGCTCGTGCAGCAAGGCGACGGCGGCCAGAGCGCCGGCGGCGATGGTCAGCGGCAGCCCGATGCCGAGCAGGCGCAGCGGCACCGCGTACTCGCGCGCGAGCGCCCGCATCTTTATCCGCGACGCGTCCGAGAACAGAACCACCGCGAGCGTGGCCTCGGCCAGTGTGCGCACGGCGTCGCTGCTGGGCGAAATCGCGACCTGGTCGGCGACGAGCGGGCCGGCGAGCAGCCCGATCGCCACGAACGCCATCGCCGGCGTGACCGGGGTTCCGGTCAGCCGACGGGAGACCGCGGCCACCGCCAGGACAGCCGCGGCCACGATGGCCAGCGACCATTTCATGCCAGTCGCGTAGCGTCCCTCGCGCCGGTCGCCGGGTCGTCACCCGGTTCGCATGATGCCTGCGCACCTGCTCCCGCCTACCGTGCTAGGCCGTGTCGTGCGGCCAGTCGATGAGCGCCGGGACCGGAGGGCGTTCGGATGCCTGAGGGACTGTCGGCCACCGAGGTCGGCAAGGAGATCGCGGAGCATCGCGAGCACACCGAACACGCCGAGCATGCCGGCGCAAGCCCCGGCGCCCACACCGAGCACGTACGCCGCGACCGGATCATCTCGATCGTCGAGGCGGTCATCCTGTCGATCGTCGCGCTGCTGGCGGCCTGGTCGGGCTACTCGGCGGCGAAGTGGGGCAGCCACGCGTCGTTGTCGCTGGCCAAGGCTTCCGCAACCCGGACCCAGGCCAACCTCGACCAGATTCAGGCCACGCAGATCCGCACGCTCGACTCCGTGTCGTTCAACGCGGCCGAAGCGGCCTACCTGTCGGGGAACATGGCGCTGTTCCGCCTGTCGCTCAAGCGCATGCGCCCTGGCTACCGGCCGGCCGTCAACGCATGGCTGGCCACCCACCCGCTCAAGAACCCGCACGCGCCACCCGATCCGTCATACATGCCTCAGTACCGCATCCCGCAGGAGGCGCAGGCGCGAGTCCAGAACGCGCAGGCCGATGCGTACTTCAGTCAGGGCGAGGCCGCTGACGACACGGCGGACAAGTACGTGCGGCTCACCGTGCTGCTCGCCGCGGTGTTGTTCCTGGTCGGGATCGGGAGCCGCTTCCCGGTCCGGGTGGCGCGCTACGGGCTCATCTCGATCGCCGGCGTCCTGCTTGTCGTGTGTGTCGTCCAGCTGTTCGGCCTTCCCGGGCCTCCGTCGTAGCCGCCACTCGCCGGCCGTCACCCGGTGAATGGCGGGAAACTCGCACAGGGGACCCGGCGGCGCTGCAACCCGCTCAATGCTTGAAGCTGGAGATCTCCTCCACGGGCCGACCCGGCAGGGGTGAGGTCAGCCCCTCCAGGGCAGCGGTCTGCTTGCGCAGGGCGGCCAGGAACAGGTCGGCCATGTCGTGCGACATGCCGGCTCTCACCACAACCCTGAGAACCGACAGGTCCTGGCGATTCTCGGGGAACGTGTAGGCGGGGACGAGCCAGCCCTGCTCCCGCAGGCGGGCCGAGACGTCGAACACGGTGTAGTTCGCGACCTCGGGCTTCAGCGCGAACGCGAACACCGGAAGATCGCTGCCGTCGGTGAGCAGCCAGTAGGGGCCCATGTTGGCCACCTCGTGCGCGATGCGCTGGGCGACCGCGCTCGACCCGCGCTGGACGGCGCGATAGCCCTCGGCGCCGAGCGACACGAACATGAAGTACTGAGCGATGACCTCGCTGCCCGGGCGGGAGAAGTTCAGCGCGAACGTCGGCATCGACCCGCCGAGGTAGTTGACCTCGAACACGAGGTCGCGCGGAAGCGCCTTCTCCTCGCGCCAGATCGCCCAGCCGACGCCGGGATAGACCAGCCCGTACTTGTGCCCCGATGCGTTGATCGACTGGACCCGGGGCAGCCGGAAGTCCCATTCGAGCTCGGGTTGGACGAACGGCGCGATGAACCCGCCCGACGCGGCATCGACATGGACCGGCACGTCCGGACCGCCGCCGGCCGCCAGGCGGTCGAGGGCGGCGCAGATCTCGCTGACGGGCTCATAGCTCCCGTCGAAGGTCGATCCGAGCACGGCGACCACCCCGATCGTGTTCTCGTCGCACAGGGCGACGGCCTGCTCGGCGTCCAGATGGAAGCGATTCCCCTCCATCGGCGCAAGCCGCGGCTCGATGTCCCAATAGCGGCAGAACTTCTCCCAGCACACCTGGACGTTCACGCCGGTCACCAGGTTGGGCCGGTCGGTAGGTTTGCCGGCGGCCTTCATCCGGTCGCGCCAGCGCCATTTCAGCGCCAGTCCGCCGAGCATCGCGGCCTCGCTCGAGCCGGTCGTCGAGGTTCCCGTGACGTCGCCGGATCCGGGCGCGTGCCAGAGCCGGCCGATGACGTTCACGCAGCGGCGCTCGATCTCCGCCGTCTGGGGGTACTCGTCCTTGTCGATCATGTTCTTGTCGGCGGTCAGGGCCATCAGTGCCGCAGCGCGCGGAGGCATCCAGGTGGTGACGAACGTCGCCAGGTTGAGCCGTGCGCTGCCATCGAGCAGCAGCTCGTTGGCGATCAGGTCGTAGGCCACCTCGGTGCCGGTGCCCCGCTCGAACAGGTGGTCCTGGCACAGATCGCTCATCCGCTGTTCGAGCACCAGTGCCGAACTACCGGGGCCGTCTTCAGTCTCCACGCTCATCCGTTCCTCGCTTCCGCATCGCGCTCCAGGCCGGTCCCGAGCGTCATGCGCGCGCATGCGCAGCGCATCGTCCGGATCGGGTGATGCGGGGTGGACGCGGCTCTGGCCGCGCCGGGCGGGGAATCAGAGACCGAGAGGGTGCTCGGTCTCGGGCAGCTCGGCGAGCCGGCGGCGCAGCCTGGCCAGCGCCTGCTCACCGCGATTCATGCGCAGCTCGGCGAGCGCGCCGGGGACCTCGAGGACGGCAAACATCGGGGCGCCGACGCAGATCACGGCCACCAATGGGGTCGCGGCGACCGGCGCATGGGCGACGATCGCGCCGATGCAGCAACCCACCGCGACGACCGCGCTCAGCACTGCGGTGATCACGACGAGCCTGGCGCGCGCCGTTCCGATCCCGCGCGTCACCGCGAGCTCGGCAGGTTCAAACAGAAGTTCTTCGTCGTGCATCGCTTGTCCCGGGTCCCGAGGTTCGTTCTTTAGAGAATCGGTCGGTATGGGGGCCGACTTGAGGCAGTTCGCAACTGGCTAGAGGAGAGTGACCACGCCTCGGATCAGCAGCCAGACGCCGATCACCGTGGCGCCGATGACGACCGCGGTCCGGCCGCGCCGCTGTATCCAGGACCGGAACCCGCTGACCAGGTGCTGCGTGCGCTGCGGAGCGAACACGTAGCCGAGCAGCGGCACCTCGAGCAACAGCAGCTCCACCAGGCAGAAACCGACGACCAGCAGGACCGTGGCCAGAGTGCTCGCGTGCAGCACGTGCATGTGATGCAGCGCGTCGAGATACGACACGCCGGGGAAGCTGAGGGCGACCCCGACCGCGAAGGTCAGCCATGGATTGCCCTTGCCGAGCAGCCGTAGCGGCAGCGCCTCGGTGGGCTTGCCCGCCTCGCGCATGGCCTCCAGCTTGGCCTCCTTCTTCGCGCGCCGGCGCTCCTCGAACGGCCGGTCCCGGCCCGTCCTGAGCACGAACGCGATCGCCAGCGACAGCGCCCCGATGACGATGTCCTCCACCGGGCCGACGTTGTGATTGGTCGCGCTCGGGTTCCCCGCCCCGCTCAGCGCGAACACGATCAGCAGGCCCACCGTGATGCTCGTCAGATACGCGCCGAGCAGGTAGCCGAACATCAGACGCTTGGGGTTTGGCAGCAGCAGCATCACGGTCACCGCCGCGATCAGCGTCGGGTTGGCCATGGCGGCCAGCGCAAGGAGGAAGATCGTGACGAGCTCGCTGCTCAACGTGCCGCCCGGTCGCCCGTCACCTCAGCTGCCGGACGTCGGCCACGAGATCGTGCTCGAGCTTGCGCAGCCGGCGGCGGATCGGCAGCTTGGAAACCTCGTCGGTGTGCAGCGTGTCCACGGCGCAGGCCAGGAAGCAGGCGGCGCCCAGCGCCGTGTTCCAGTTGGCCGCGGCCTGATCGAGCATCGAACCGGTCGATGGGACGACGTAGCCCGCGACCGCCGAGATGCCGAAGAACACGCAGCCGAGCAGGTTGACGGCCGGCTGCCACCATCCCGGGCCGCCGCGCACGGGCAACCAGCCGTGCCACCGCCGGCGCGGCGAGGCGCGGTAGGCGATCGCTCCCGACACCAGGAAACAGATCGATCCGCGCCAATCGGGCCGCCACACGAGCTTGTTGTACTCCGAGCTCGTCAGCGCGGTGTGCATCGCCTGATAGGTGGTGACGTTGAAGAACAGCGTCCCCGCCGACTGGATGATCGCCGACCACCACGCCGCACGTCCACCGGCCGGGGTTCGGCGTTCGGGCCAGGCGAGCCAGCTTTGGAGGCCCCCGCCGCTCGTGAACAGGATCGAGCCGGCGAAAAAGGTGACGGCATCGGCTTTGTCGCCGACCAGTTGCGCGTAGCCGGGAAACGGTCCGATCAGGAAGCACGTCGACCCGAGGGCGAAGCAGAGGGCCATCCACCGCCGCCGGGTCATGATCAACTGCGGTCCGAGGCCGGGGTCACACGACGATGATCCTGGCGTCCGGATGCGGAGGCCATCCGTAATCCTCCGCATCTGATCCGGCGGCTACACGCACCGCGCCGCGTCTACGCCGCGTCTACGCCGCGTCGCGCGCCGGGTCCGCCTCGAGCAGCGTCCGGACGTGCGCCGCGGCGGTACGCGCCGCGTCGACCGTGCGCTCGTCTCCCCCTTGCTCGACGACGGCCAGGAAGGCGTCCACCACGGTGGGGTCGAACTGCGCGCCGGCACCGAGCCGGAGCTCCTGGCAGGCGGCCTCGTGCGGGACGGCGGAGCGGTAGCTCCGGCCGGTCGTCATCGCCTCGTAGGCATCGCACACGCTGACGATCCGCGCACCGAGCGGAATCTCCTCTCCGCGCAGCCGATCCGGATAGCCCGACCCGTCCCAACGTTCGTGGCTGGCCCGGACGATGCGGGCAATCGGTCGGAGCGCCGGAGCGCCCTGGAGGATGCGCTCGCCGAGAACCGTGTGGTTGCGCACGTACTCCCACTCGCTGTCGGTCAGACCGCTGCGCTTGTTGAGGATCGCGTCCGGGATGCCGACCTTGCCGATGTCGTGCAGCTGGGCGGCTCGGAAGACCTCGTCGAGCGCCTCGCCGCTGACCGCCAGCCGCCGGGCCACGCGGGCAGCGAGCTCGGCGACCTGGTCCGCGTGCTGATCGAGCTCGGGCTGCTTGGCCCGCATCGTGCGGAGCAGAACCTCGCTCGCCTGGCAACCCGCTCCGTTGGCTCGATGCCGCTTGTTGGCATACATCCGCTCGTCGGCAAGGCGCAGCGCGCGCGAGGGGTCGTCCGCTTCACGAGGCAGGAGAACGACGCCGAGTGAGGCGCCGATGGCGAACTCTGGACCGGTTTCCGTGAGAGCGGCCGCCACGGTTGAGATCAGATCCTCCGCGTCCGCGCCGAGCAGGTCGAGATGCGCGCAGAACTCATCGCCGCCAAGCCGGTAGGCGCGGCCCACGCCGTGCACCGCACCACGCAGTCGTTCGCCGAGGCGAGCGAGGAGCTCATCTCCCGCCGGATGCCCGAACGTGTCGTTGTAGGCCTTGAAGCCGTCCAGGTCGAGCAGCAGGAGCAACGAGGGACGCGCGAAGTCCACGTGGTTCTCGAAGGCGACGCGAAGGTCGGCGGCGAGCCGGCGGCGGTTGCCCAGGCCGGTGAGCGGGTCGGTCATGGCCTGCTCGCGAATCGCATGATGGGCGATGATCTCGGCGGCCGCCAGCTCGGCCTTGGCCACGAGCTCGGAGATCAGGACGGTCTCGTCCTCCTCGAACGCGCGGCTCGCGCGGACCAGCCACAGGCACCCTGAGATCTCCCTGGGCGAGGCGGCGATTCGCATCGGCACGCTCAGCCGCCACACGCCGGCTTGGCCCACCTGCACGGGCAGCGCGTTGTTCTCAGACGCGCGGTGTTGCGGTTCGAGGGCGTCGAGCCAGCCTTCGACTCCGACCGACAGGCGCACCGGTGCGGCCCCTCCGGTCAGCTCGAGGCGACCGGCCGCGGCGTCGAGAGCGTCGACCGAACCGTGCAGGAGAATCTCGAGCAGGCCCTCGAGCTCGAGCTTGGCGGCGAACGCGTCGCCCAGCCGCCGTACCGCGGACTGCAGTCGTACCCGCTCCTGCTCGACGAGCTTGAGTCGATGATGGGCCCGGTCGATTCGCTCGTTGCGGTCGCGCGCCAGCAGCCAGAGCAGGAAGGCCAGCGGCAGGACGAGCAGGATCGCCGCCGGGTGTTGACGGGTCGCGATGGCGGCCAGGAAGCCCAGCGGTGCCAGGCCGGCGTCGACCGCCCAGACCAGCGCGATGACCCGGATCTGCACATCGAGCTCGGGTACGACGCCGGTCAACCTCGTCCGCACCAGCGAGCACGTGAGATCGAGCAGACACCCTGCGGCGATCGCCGCGGCCAGCAACGGAAGTTGGCCGAAGTCGATCGTGGGCGACCCGGCGAGCAGCAGGACCACCGCCGGCCCGACGGCATGCCAGGCATCGGGGACCGCGGAGAGCACCCGGCGAGGCGGCACCCGGCCGAACATCCAGTCCACGGTGTTACCGATAGCCATCCCGAGCCCCACCGCTGCCGGAACGGCCGCCGGTGGCAGGACCAGCAGCATCGGCACGAGGACGAGTTGCGTGGGCACGACGTATCCCGCGCCCACCGGGAACTCGATCCGCGCGACCAGCGCGTACATCGCGATCAGGAGAGCGGCCGTGGCCGTGAACGACCCTGCCTCGCCGGCGGGGAGATGGGTACCGCCCGCCGCCAACAGCAGCGCGCCGGCGACCGCCACGAACAGCGCGGCCGCGACCGTGTCGACGACGAGCTCCCGCTGGGAGGCCCGTCGCTCGCGGCGCTCCCAGCTGTGCTCGAGCAGCCGCTCAGGCGCCGACCGGGCCGTGTCCTCGCGACGCTCCACCGTCGTACCGTCCACCTGATCTGGTCCTACCCGCTCGACGTCGCGCTGGCTCAGCCCGACCGGTACGGATCGACGTACACGTCGTCGATCTGCCAGCTCGCCGCCGTGGAGCGCACCGTGAATTGGAGCGCCACCATCAGCGTCTGGTCATCGGACAGGCCCGAGGTGTCGCCGGCGATCGGGTCGGTGGGTGCCCACGACGGCGTCGAGCCGTCGAGGAGATGCGCGATCGGCACCGTCGTAACGCTGCCGTCAGAGCCCTGCACGAGCGCCTTTATCCGGAGACCGCCGCCCGGGCTGACCTGCTGGGCGAAGAACCGCAGGGACGTCATCGTGTTGTCGACGCAGAAGTAGGGCGACGTGGCGCTACCCCCGCCGGCGATCGTCAGCGACTGCCCGTCGCCGCTGCCGTTCACGAAGAACGGCTCGTTGCCGGCGGTCAGGCTGGCGCCCGACAGGGTCCAGCCGACCTGATCGACTGTTCCCTCAAACGACCCGCCGGGGATCAGGAAGTAGCTGTTGGTGTCCCCCCACTGCGAGAACGGGGTGCTGACGGGCGGGGCGGGACACGAGGCCAGGGCGACGCCGGGGGCGGCGAACAGTCCGAGGCCGACGATCATCACGATCCGTCGGATTGCGACGCGCAGGCGTGAGCGAGCGAGACTAGACAAGGCTGAACCTCCATGCAGGGACGCCATATATACGGCGCACGATCTCCTGGATATCGGCAGCTGGGCCGTCTCGGAGTCCGAGATCCCTGGCTTTGCGCCCCCGCCTCGCGACGAGTTAGCCTTTCTCGACGGTCTCGGAATCGGCGGCTGCACGCCAGGCTTTAGCGTGAGCGGCCGAACTGGAGGTTTCGCACAGCTTCGGCGCCCCAGGCCGTGCCGGTTCTCCTTCAGAATTCGCACAAGTGCCCCGAGATTCGCCCCGCGCGCCGGATGCCCCTCGCGGTAGCCGCGGGCGCCCGCCGATCGCGGCGTCGCATAGCCTTTCTGGGGTGACCTGGAACGTCGACGTGGCCGACATCCCGCCTGGCACCGCCGATCCATTGCCGACGGTGCTGTCGGCGGCGATCGGCGAAGCGCTGGCCCGGCCTGCCGCACAGCAGCCGCCGTGGCCGGACCTCGAGGCGCTCGCTCGCGTCCGCGGGGTGCTCGAGAGCGTCCCGCCGATCACGGTGCCGGCCGAGATCGGCCGGCTGCAGGCGCGGCTCGGCATGGTCGCGCGCGGCGAGGCGTTCCTGTTGCAGGGCGGCGATTGCGCCGAGACGTTCGTCGACAACACCGAGGCGCACCTGCGCGGGTCCATCCGGACGCTCCTGCAGATGGCCGTCGTCCTGACCTACGGGACCTCGATGCCCGTCGTCAAGGTGGGCCGGATCGCCGGCCAGTACGCGAAGCCGCGCAGCTCGAACGTCGACCTGACCGGTCTGCCGTCCTACCGCGGCGACATGGTGAACGAGCTGGCTCCGACGCCGGAGGCGCGGCGGCCCGATGCCGGTCGCCTCGTGCGCGCCTACGCCAACGCGGCGGCAGCGATGAACCTGGCCCGCGCGATCACGGGCGCCGGCCTCGCGGATCTGCACCACCTGCACGAGTGGAACATGGACTTCGTGCGCCAGTCGAGCGCCGGCGCGCGCTACGAGCGGGTCGCTACCGAGATCGATCGCAGCCTGCGCTTCATGTCGGCGTGCGGGGTCGAGGACGGGTCGCTGCGCACGGTCGACCTGTACGCCAGCCACGAGATGCTCGTGCTCGACTATGAGCGTGCGATGCTGCGGCCCGCCGGCGACCGCCTCTACCTCCTGTCGGCCCACCTGCCCTGGATCGGCGATCGTACGCGCCAGCTCGACGGCGCCCATGTCGCCCTCGGCGCGCTGATCGCCAACCCGATCGAAGTGAAACTGGGCCCGACGGCCACGCCCGAGGAGGCGGTCGAGCTCGTCGAGCGGCTGGATCCGGACCGAATCGATGGACGCGTGACACTGGTATCGCGGATGGGCAATGACGCGGTCCGCGAGTTACTGCCGCCGATCATCGAGGCGGTTACCCGCTCGGGACATCGTGTCGTGTGGCAGTGTGACCCGATGCACGGCAACACCGAGGAGTCACCCAGCGGTCACAAGACTCGGCATTTCGACCGCATCATGGACGAGGTCGAGGGGTTCTTCGAGGTCCACCAGCAGCTCGGCACTCATCCCGGCGGGATCCACGTCGAGCACACGGGTGAGGACGTCACGGAGTGTCTCGGGGGCGCCCAGATGATCACCCACAGCGAGCTCTCCTCTCGGTACGAGACCGCCTGCGACCCCCGTCTCAACACGCAACAGGCCCTCGAGCTCGCCTTTCTGGTCGTGGAAATGCTCCGGCGCACCGCGTGACGTAGTGCCGTTGCACCCCAGACTGGCCAGGCGGTTCAACGTCCCGATTCGGATGCGCGACGGCGTCGCACTGGCGGCCGACCTGGTACTGCCGCACGAGGTGCCCGCGCCGGTGGTCGTCATGCGCACTCCATATGGACGCGGGGGCGAGCTGACCACTCACCGCGCTGACCTGTTCGCCACGGCCGGGTACTGCACCTGCTGGGTCGACGTGCGCGGACGCGGCGATTCGGAAGGGAGATTCGTGCCTTTCCGCAACGACGGCCTCGACGGCGTCGACGTGATCGCCTGGGCCGCCGCTCAGGAGTGGTGTGACGGTTCGGTGGCCACGTATGGCGGAAGTTACCCCGGACGTATCCAGTGGCTGACCGCGCTGCATCATCCGCCGGCGCTGAAGGCCATGATCGTGCTCGTGACGCCGTCGGATCCGTTCGTCGAGAATCCGACCGGCGTGCCGGACCCGATGCACATTCACTGGTACCGCATGACCGACGGCCGGGCGCTGCAGTACACAGAGGCGGTTGACTGGATGGAGGTCTACCGCCACCGGCCACTGATCGAGCTCGACGAGGCGGCAGGCTTTCACTCGGAGTTGTGGCGTGAACTGTGCCGCCACCAGACCCTCGATGACTGGTGGGAGCCTGTGCGCTACCAGCATCGCATCGGCGAGGTCGACGTTCCCGTCTTGCACATCTCGGGTTGGTATGACGATGAGGAGATCGGTACACCCGCAAACTTCGCCGCGCTGCAGGCAGCCGGACGGACCGGGCAGCGGCTGCTCATGGGCGCGTGGGGTCACCAGGTCAATACGTCCACGAAGCTCGGCGAAGTCGACTTCGGACACGACGCGATGGTCGACCTGCGGGCGACGATGACGACGTTCCTGGACGAGATGGTCCGCGGCCGTCAGCCCGCCGAGCCGCGGCCGCCCGCTCGGATCTTCCTGATGGGCGCCAACCAGTGGCTCGATCTCACCGGATGGCCGGCGCCGGGAAGCACCGAGATGGCATGGCATCTGCACAGCGAAGGCCACGCGAACTCGCGCTACGGAGACGGGCGTCTGCGCGCCGTCCCGGCCTCTGAGGAATCACTCCCGGACGATTGGGTGCACGATCCCGACCGACCCGTCCCCTTCATCACCCCGTCCTCCTCGCTCCAGATCGGCGGTCCGGACGACTACTCGGGCGTGGAGACGCGTGGTGATGTGCTCGTCTACACCAGCGAGCCGCTCACCGAGCCGCTGGACGTCGTCGGCCCGGTCCGGCTCATCGCATTCGTGTCCACCTCGGCAGCCGACACCGACGTCACCGCGAAGCTCATCGATCTACACCCCAACGGATTTGCCCAGCGGCTGTGCGACGGTGTGGTGCGGCTGCGCTACCGCGGGGGACACGAGCGGTCCGAGCCGGCGCAGCCCGACACCGTGTACGAGCTCGAGGTCGTGATGTGGGACACCGCCCAGCGCTTCCTGCCCGGCCACTGCATCCGCCTCGAGGTCGCCTCCTCGGCCCACCCCAAGTTCGCCACGAACCTCGGCACCGGCGGTGACGAGACCGTGGCCACTGACGCCGTGGTTGGCCACAACCGGCTCTATCACGACGCCGCGCGGCCGTCGCGCCTGCTCCTCACCGTGCTGGCTGAGGCGACTCGTCCATGATCACGCGGTTGTGGCGTGGGTGGACGCCTCACGCAAACGCCGACGCATACGAGCAGTTCCTGCTCAGCCAGCTGTTTCCGTCGATGCGGGAGATCCCGGGGTTCCGGGGCGCCCAGGTCCTTCGCCGCGACGACGGAACCGAGGTCGCGTTTGTCACGCTCACCCGGTTCGACAGCCTGGAGGCGATCCGAGCGTTCGCCGGCGAGGACTACGAGACGGCGATGATCGAGCCGACCGCGCGAGCCCTGCTCTCCCACTACGACGAGCGCGCTCAGCACTTCTCGACGTCAACCTTCTCGTCCTGACCCGGGCCGGCGGCGCGTCAAGCGCTGGGCGACTCACTGTGCTGGTTCGCTCGCCGAGGAGCGCAGGCGCGGATCGACGGCTCCCGGGCGACCAGTCGACGCAGCGGGGTCCAGTTCTCGCCGGGCTCGGCGTTCTGCAGGTCGAGCAGGTTGCCGTAGAGGTAGGTCAGCGCTGTCCGGCACGGGCCCGGGGCGAGGGGGTGGATTCCGGCGAGCTCGTTCAGCCCCAAAGTGCCGGCAAACGCCCTGAAGTGAGCGGTGCGGTGCGGTGCCAGCCCCATTTGGCGCAACTGGGCGGCCGTCTGGATCTTCTCCCAGTCGGCCTGATCCGGCCGCACCGGGCGGCCGGCGCGGACATCCGCCCGGGCGGACGGCGGTGATGGAGACACCCGGCTGGTCGCCGCCGTCGCGGAGCCGGCCATGAGGACGGCGGCGAAGGCAATCACAGTCACAGCGCGCCTGGTCATCATGAACGTGTTCCCTCTGCGGCACCCCGCGCTCGCCCAGTCTATAAACGGCTGGTGTCGCTCGGTCGTGTCGGCTGCCAGCGCCGGGCGGATGACACGTATTACCGCGGATAATCACGCCGTGCGTCTCGGCATCGCAGATCATCTTGGCTGGGCCATTGCGGTGACCGCGTCCGAGGACCACGAGGTCGTCGACCGCCGACGCATCGGGCTGGTCGAGCCCGGAATGTCGGAGGCGCCGATTCATTACGAGAGTCGGCGTCTCGACGTCGCGGCCACCGCTCGCCTTGTCGCGGAGGTGCGAGCGTCCGTCATTCGGGCGACGGCGGGCGCCCTCGACGAACTCGCGGCCACGCTGCCCGCGCCGGTCCGCTCGATCTCGCTCCGGACCTGGCCGGTCGATTTTCCCCCGGACATCGCCGTCCAGCGTCGGCCGCCATATGAGGCCCGGGCCGACGCGATCATGTATCGCCAGGAGCTCTCCGAGTTGGCACACGCTCGCGGTTGGGAGGTCCACCTGTATGACGCGAAGGCGGTGGTGGATCAGGCGCTCAGGGTCCTCGGTGAGCGCACCGACGCGCTCCTGCGCCGCCCTCGGGCGGCGATTGGGCCGCCCTGGACGAAGGACCATCGGATCGCGTTCGCCGCGACGATTCTGGCCGTCAGGCATCGGCCGGAAGTCGAAGCGTGAATCGGGCGCCGCCGGTGGGGGACGGGTCACACGTGACCGTACCGCCGTGTGATTCGATCGTGCGGCGGACGATCGCGAGCCCGAGGCCGGTGCCGGCCCGCCGGCTTCCGGGAAGGCGGACGAACGGCTCGAAGATCCGTTCGCGCTGATCGGCGGGGACCCCGGGTCCGTTGTCGGACACCGACATGATCGGGCCGCCCGGCCTCTGGGTGGCCTCGACGACGACGTGGTCGCCGGCCGCGATCGCGTTGTCGATCAGGTTGCGGAGCGCGCGAAGCAGCGCGTCGCGGTCACCGATCGCCGGCACGGGACCGTTGGTGACCAGTTCGACGCGTACGGCCGGGTCGGCGGAGCGTGTGGCGGCCACGGCCGCCGATGCGAGGTCGGTGAGCTCGACGGGCTCGCGGTGCGGTCGCTCCCGAGCATCGAGCCGCGCCAGGTTCAAGAGCTCGTCGATCAGATGTCCGAGGCGACCGCTGTCACGCGCGAGCTGGGCTTCGATCGCGTCGCGCGCCGGGCGCGCCGGTTGATCTCGCAAGAGCCGCTCGGCGGTCGCCTGAAGTGCGGCTACCGGCGTGCGCAGTTCGTGTGACGCGTCGGCCAGGAACGTCCTCATGGCCACCTCTGATGCGCGCGCTTCCGACACGGCGCGATCGAGTAGCACAAGGGCGCGCGCAAGTGCCGCCAGGAGAACCAGCGCGATCACGCCCCCGATCGCCTCGGTGACTTCGAGGCTGCGGACCTGCCGGTCGATCCCGGCCAGGCTCCCGGTCAACGTCGCACGTGTGTTCGTGCCGCCAACCGGGATCACCTCGTGCACGGTCAGGAGCGCTCCGCCCGGGCTGAACTGAAGGCTCCCGCCGGGGCCGCTTATGCCGGCCAGGTCGACCGAGATGCCCTCCGCGGCAAGTGAGCCGATCAGCGGCTTCAGCTCTCGAGGCGTACGTGTCGTGGCGAGCGCATCTGCGCCAGAGATGAGATCCGTGCGAAGGCGCTGCACGAGACCATCGCGGTAGCGCACGGTGATCACCACGACAAACGCCGTGAGCGCGGCGACGATCAGGAGCATCGAGGCGGCAATCAGCCGTGTGCGCGAACGTCGGTGAGCGCTCACGGTGAGAATCGGTACCCGATCCCGCGCACCGTGTGGATGAGACGGCCCCCGCCCACCCCGGTGGCCTCCAGCTTTCGCCGCAGCGCGCTGATGTGAACCTCGACGAGGTTGTGGTCATAGGCGTCATAGCCCCACACCTGGGTCAACAGCTGATCCTTGGACAGGGCCTGTCCGCGATGACGCATGAGAAAGGCGAGCAGCCGAAGCTCGGTGACGGTCAGCGCGAGTTCCCGACCGGCACGAGCCGCGAGCCCGTGTTCCTCATCGACGATCAGCCGCTCGACCTCCAGGACCTGGGGGATCGTTCCGCGCCGGCGCAGGACGGCCCGCACGCGCGCCATCAGCTCCTCGAGCGCAAACGGCTTGATCAGATAGTCGTCGGCGCCGAGTTCGAGTCCGGCCACCCGGTCGGCCACCGCATCGCGGGCGGTGAGGAAGATGATCGGAAGCTCATGTTGCTCGCGCAGCGACCTCGCCAATGCAAAGCCGTTGCCGCTCGGCAGGAGCACGTCGAGGATGGCCAGATCGGGCGCGACGGCGAGCACATCGCCTGGACCGGGGAGATCCTCGAACCCGGTGGCGGTGAACCGCTCCGCGCGAAGCGCTGCGAGTACCGCATCGCGTACCGGCTGCTCGTCCTCGATCACGACCACTCGACCGATCGGCTCGCCCATCGCGTGAGCGATTGTCCCCGACGCTCCCTGAAGATCGGCTGAAGAACCGGCGCGCTTCAGCTTGATCTCACGTTCCGCGCCCGGGCAATCGGACGCCGCTCATTCGGCGTGCAGCGCGGTGGTGGTGCTGGACAGCGCGGCCCAGATCGCCGGCCCGAGCGCGCCGGCGATCGCAACCGCGAGACCGGCGAGTACGAGGAGGGCGAGCGTGCCGGGGTTGTAGGCCGGCGGCAGGCCGACATGCGTCGCCGGAACGCCGGACCCTGGTGCACGCACCGATGCTCCGGGGGGCAGGTCGATCACCCGGACATCGCCTCCGGGCGACCCCGGAGCCTGGTAGATGGTGCGAGGCCGACGCAACCTGCCCGCCGCGCCTGCTCCAGGCGAGGAGGGGCGCCCGGGGGGCCCCGCTGGCGGTTTGCTTTGAGAGAGCTGCGCTGTCTGTCCGCTGACGGTGGCTTGCGCGATCGCATGTTCCACCACGATGCCCGCCGGTAGCGCGATGACCGTGCCGGCGATGGCAGGGGCAAGGACCCAGGAGACGATCGTGGCGATGATTTGGCCTGGGGTCGCCCCGATCGCCTTGTAGATGCCCAGGTCGTGGACGCGCTGCCGGGCCAGCATGATCACGGCGCTGAGTACCCCGAGCACGGCGACGATCGCAACGAGAAGCGTCAACCGTCGCACGAGCGCCTCGCCTGACACGACTGCCCCATTCTGCGGCGTCGTCGCGCCGACGACGAGCTGGAACATCTGGGAGTTCAGCCCGACCGCGAGCTCCGCTGCGACGAGTCCCGCCGCTACGACGGCTCCGGTGGCCAGCGACGCGCCGGGCCTGGATAGGGCGGAAGCGATTCCGAGCGCCACGGGCCGCGGCAGCGGCAGCCGCCCGACCATTCGGGAGACAGGCGAGCCGTGTGTCGTCCGGGGGCTTTGGCCGGCGGCGATCGCCTGCACGGCGGTGAGCCTGGCGGCGCGCATGGCCGCAATCAGACCGGCCAGCGCCACGAGCGCGCACACGGCGACCGGGACGGTCAGCTTGATCCATAGCGGCACTCGCGCGTTCGCGTCCCAGCCTTTGATCAGGACAGCCGCCCAGCGCCCGCCCACCAGCGTTCCGATCACCGCCCCGGCGATCGCAGGAACGGCCAACTGGGCCAGATAGGAGGCGACAACCTGGGCAGGGGTGAAGCCGATGCTCTTCAGCACGCCGATCCGGGAGTAGCCGGCCAGGACCGCCGCGGCCACGACGATCCCGGTTATCAGCAGGGCCAGCAGCAGCGCGATCGTGGCATAGGCCTCGACGTACGGCGGTTTCTGCGCAGACCCCGCCGCCGCGAAATGCTGCATGTTCGGCAAGCCCGCGGAGCTGATGATCGCTCCGGCCGGCAATGCCGCGTTCAGCTCGGCGAGGTCGGCGTTGATCTGGGCGTTGCCGGAGTCGCGCCTGAACGTGTAGAGCATCTGATCCTGCGCGGGCGCGCCCGCCTTCTGCAGGGCAATGATCTCGGCGGGCACGGCCCAGGCGTCTGCGTCGTGCTGCAGGATCCCCTCGGCGTAGCCGACGACGGTCAGCGTCGGCCTGCCCGGAACGCTCGTGACCGTGACCTTCTGGCCGACCGACCCGAGCCGGCCGCCGCCGGGCCCGATCTGTACCTGCGCGAACGACGACAGCTCGATCTGCCCGGCTCGCGCCGGCCACCCGCACGAGCTGATCCCCGGCGGGCTCGTGAAGCAGACCAGATCATCGAGTGGCTCGTCCTTCGCGCGCCCAACCACCGTCAGCGGCGGCGACCCCTGCCCGGCACCGGAGGCGGAGACGGAGGCGAGCTTGATCGTGGTCGCGGGATAAGGGCCGGCGGCCTGCGTCACGCCGTTTAGCCGGCGCGTCGAGGCCAGCTCGGCGCTCGTGACCTTGGAGCGATCGATCATGACCACGCTGTCCGGCGCGCGCCGGTTGGCCAGAGCCTTCTTGAACGACGCGTTGGCGTTGGTCGCGAGCGTCAGCCCGACACACGAGCTCGCCGCGGCGATGCCCGCCACCACGAACATGACGGCGGTCTGCACCCAGCGGCGGCCCATACCGCCGACGGCGGCCTTCACCACCGCGCCACCGATCACGACGGCTCGACCACCCGCCCGCCGACCACCCGCCCGTCGACCAGCTGCGCCGTCCGACTCGCGTATCTGGTCGCCAGCTCGGGACTGTGCGTCACCAGCACGAGCGTCTGCCCGTCCTGGTTCAGCTCCCGCAACAGCCGCCCGATCTCCTCTCCGGTCGAGGTGTCCACCGCGCCGGTCGGCTCATCGGCCAGCAGCAGCGCGGGCGAGTTGACGAGCGCGCGGGCGATCGCCACGCGCTGGCGCTCCCCGCCCGACAGGCGACCCGGATAGCGGTCGCGGTAGCGCTCGATCCCGAGCCGCGCCAGCAATTCGGCGGCTCGCCCGCGCGCGCGGCTGCGGCGCATCCCGGCGAGCTGCGCGGGCAGCAGCACGTTGTCAGCGACGGTCAGGTCTTCGAGCAGGTTGAAGAACTGGAAGATCATCCCGATGTGTCGACGGCGGAATTTCGCCGTCCCGGTTTCACTGAGTCGATCGATCCGCTCGCCGGCGACCGTCACGCTCCCGCCGGTCGGGCGGTCGAGCCCCCCGATCAGATTCAGCAGAGTCGACTTCCCGCTGCCCGATGGACCCATCACGGCAACGGCCTCTCCGGCTTCGACCTCCAGGTGAACGCCGTCGAGAGCCACCGGGCCGCCGGCGCCGTAGCGCCTGGTCAGCGCATCGAGTTCGATCACGGGATTCATCGCTCGGCCACATCGCCACCCAAGGGAATGCCGTGGCCGTTGCACGCCTTGGCCGCGTTCGTGAACGCCGGTGACTGGGTGTCGATACCGTCGCTGGAGAAGTCCGGGGTGATCGGGCGACCGTTCTTGCCGTAAGTGGGGTCTGGGTAACTCGGCACGCCATGCGCGCGCATGCACCTGGAGAACTCGAGGAACGCCGCGTTCTGATTGGGGCCTGAGCCTGAGTTCGCGCCGACGAGCGCGGCGTGGAAGCCCTTGCACGCCCGCTCCGCCGCGAGTACCGACGGCGAGTGGGAATTGAGGATCGGCCCGGCGCTATCGGGGAACTGCGCCTCGTGACCCGATATCGGATCGGGGAAGTTGGGGATGCCGTGCGAGCGCAGGCATGCGGCCCACGCGACCGCCGGCGCGTCCTCGGCCCCGCTGGTCGTGCTGCTTGACGTACCGGTCCCGCACGCCGCAACCGCGAGGACGGCGAATGCGGCGGCTGCCAGTGCCTTAGCTGTCATCTCTCCGGGGCCTCGTCGCTCTCGGTCGAATCGGACGGCCGGAAGCCTGCGCGCCACCGCATCACAGCCCGGTTACCGTGTTATCCCGCTGTTACGCGGCGGTCCTCCCGTCCCGCTCTCGCGGGCCGCCGCGTTGACTCAGTCGTCCGGGGTCACCGCGTGGAACTCGATGCGAAAGACGAGCGTGTCCTCGTCGATCGGCCCGGCGTGCGCGGCGCGCCGGCGCAGCGTTTCGCGGTCGGGCTCGCCAGCGCGTCGGACGTCCCGTGCCGTGATCGCCGCGAACGGGACAAGCTCGATGGCGTCGACCTCGATCTCGCCGAGGCCGACCCGGTAGCGACCTCCCTCCTTGACCCGGGGCCGCTTCCACAGTCGCACGGAGAGCGTGATGTCTCCGGCCAGGACGTCGCCCACTAACTCGCGGCTGAACTGCACAGCCAGGACCTTAGCCTCACGCCCCCGGAACGAGCCTTGGGGAGCTTCGCGCTCAGCCGCGAGTCACGCTGAAGGTGAACTTCCCGATCATGCTCGACGGCAACACGCTCGCCGGGCAGGCATCGCGACAGTTCAACGTGATCACGTTCCATACCGTGCCGTGGAACGTGCCGGCGCACCACCCGCTCGAGCGGTTCGGCGAGAGCACGACGCGCACGTTGGTGCCCGCCTTCGACGGCGGCGCCTGCACCGTGGCGGTCCATTGGCAGCCGCCGCTGTTCTGGCCGCGGGCGGTGATGCTGTACACGCGGCGACCGGCGCTGGTCGTCCCCGTCGTAGCGGCGGCCCGGAAGCTGACCGCGAAGCGGGTGTGGGCGGATCCCGTCCGTGGCGTGACCGAGACGTGCAGCATCGGGGTGCCGCTGGGCTGCGCCGCATCCGCGCCCGCCGGGATTTCAGCGACCGCCGGGATTCCCGCGAGTGCGACGAGCGCAATCCATGCCGCGTACCTCCGCCTCATCTTGCCGTCGAGTGTACGCCGCGGGGGCTTCCGGCGCCGGCCCGCGCTCGGTCGACCGCCGGCCCCTTAAGGAGCCGGCGGACCGACCGTGTACGTGTAGGGCAGCACCGCCAACGTGGCTACGTTGATGTTTGGATTGCGCCTGCTGGCAGCGGCGGACGTCTTGGCCGTGACCGCCAGCAGCCCGGAGACGACCGTTGCGGGCGCCGCGGTCGGCTTGAGCTGCAGCGTCACCTGCTGCGTCGCGCCCGCCGGGATGTAGGCGCTCACCGACGCGATGTCCGGCTGGTTCGAGGAGAACGTGTACGTCCGTCCGACGCCGAGCGTGTTGGTCACGTTCAGCACCACCGGCTGCGAGCCGCCCTGCGCGATCGTCGTCGAGGCCGACGTGGGCAACCCCGACGCGACGCTCACGCCGGAGTTGTTGAACGTGACGTCGCCGTTGATCGCCTGGCTGAACTCGTTGCCGCTGGTCGTCAGGTTGAGCACGACCACGATCTCCCACCGCCCCGGAATCGGATTGGCGACCGACAGGTTCGCGAGCGCGACCGCCGGGTTGGCTGGTGGCACTTGCGTCGTCGTCGGCGTCGCGTCGGCGAGCACCTCGTTGCCATTCGGGTCGAACAGCTCGAAGATTCGACGTCTGTTGGCCCGCGACGCCTAAACACGACCCGCCACGCTTCAATTGTGGCGGCCGCAAGCACCCGGAGAGGGGGCTCGTCTATCACCCGATCGACGTCGACGCCAGGGACGCAGACTGCCCGCCGATGAGTTTCCGCGCCGGGAACCGTTTGACGGGTTGAGAGATGTTGCGAGACGAGACCAGGGACATCGACCAGCGCCGGCTCTTGGCTGCCGCCCAAGCGGGAGACGAGACCGCCTTTCGCCAGCTCGTGGAGCCCTATCGCCACGCGCTGGAGGTGCATTGCTATCGCATGCTCGGCTCGGCCCCTGATGCGGAGGACCTGGCGCAGGAGACGCTGTTGCGTGCCTGGCGGGCGCTCGGACGGTTCGAGCCCCGAGCCCAGTTCCAAACCTGGCTGTATCGGATCGCGACGAACGCGTGCCTTGACGAGCTGAAGCGCCGGCCGCGCCGGCCCGAGCCAATCGACCCGTTCCCGGATAGGCCGTCCGACGAGGCGACCGCTCCGATCTATGACCCGGCGGCCCGGTACTCGATCCGCGAGGGGATGGAGCTGGCGCTCTTGCGTGCGATCCAGGAGCTGCCCGGCCGGCAGCGCGCCGTGCTCGTCTTCCGTGACGTGCTCGGCTGGACCGCGCCCGAGGTGGCGGAGGTCCTGGAGTCGAGCGTGCCGTCGGTCAACAGCGCGCTCCAGCGTGCCCGTGCGACCATCGATCAGCACCTGCCATCGGACCTGCCCGCGGAGGCCGCCGACGAGGAGCGCGAGCTGCTCAACCGCTACGTCGCCGCGTTCGAGACGGACGACATGGACGGCTTGCTCGCGCTGCTGCGCGAGGACGCGATGTTGCACATGCCACCGCAGCCCGACCTGTTTGGTGGGCCAGAGATCGCGTACTTCTTCCACGACACCGTCGCCCGCGGAGACCTCACGCGGATAAAGCACACGCCCACCTGGGCGAACGGCCGACCCGCAGTGACGATCAATCTAGTGGGCGAAAACGGTGAGCTGATCCCGCACGGGATCAGCGTGCTCGAAATCAAGGACGGCCAGATCGCCGGAATCGACGCCTTCCTGAAGCCCTCGCTGGTTTCCAGGTTCGCGCCTCCGGCCCGCGATCAGAGCGAGCCGCCGCGGTAGCGGCCTGTCACCTCGAGTGGATGGCGCGCCGGTCGCCGTTTTGACGTACGGAAAGCGATGACCCAGCGTGACGATTATCCAGGTGGTGACGAGCACGCTCTGCTGCTGTCGGCGAGAGCGGGTGATGAACGCGCATTCGGGTGGTTAGTCGATCTCCACCGGGATGGCCTGGAGCAGTTCTGCCATTGCATGCTGCCCGACGCCGGCGTCGCGAGAGAAGCGGTCGCTGACACAGTCCTCGCCGCCTGGGGCGAACGGCAGAACGTGGAAACTCAGATGCCGGTCCGGACGTGGCTGTACCGGATCGCGGTGCGGGTGTGCCTTCAAGCCATCGCAGACTCGGGGTGCGATGAGTTTGAGGACCGGAAGTCGTTTGACGGAGTGAAGAGCGATGGAACATCGGAGCGCCGTGCGGATCCTCGGAACTGAACGGTTCACCGTTACGTCCGCGGTCCGGTCCGCCTCCGATGAGGAGCAGGCGCTCGCCGCAGCGGCCTGACGCCGGCTCACAGCTTTTCTGCCTGTTCGTCTCTACCAGATTCCTGGAGGTTCAATGACGTCCGCATCCCCGAAGATCAATCGCTGGCAAGCGTTCGCGCTTCTGGCGGTGGCGTACTTCATGACGATCGTCGATCTGACCATCGTCAACGTCTCGCTCCCGACGATCGGCCGCGACCTTCACTTCAGCGTCACCAGCCTGCAGTGGGTCGCCACTGCCTATGGTCTGACGTTCGGCGGGTTCCTGCTCCTCGGCGGCCGCGCCGCCGACCTGCTCGGCCGCCGCAGGATCTTGATGGTGGGGCTCGGGTTGTTCAGCGCTGCCTCCCTGGCGGCCGGACTCGCTACCGGCCCGGGATTCCTGATCGGCACCCGGGCAGTTCAGGGACTGGGCGCCGCGATCATGCTTCCGGCAGCGCTCTCGATTGTCATGAACATGTTCGACGAGGGGGCCGAGCGCAACAAGGCGCTGGGCATCTGGGGGGCGATCGCGGCCAGCGGCGCGACGGTCGGCCTGATCACCGGCGGGCTGCTCACTCGATACGTCGGCTGGCAGTACATCTTCTACCTGAACGTGCCGATCGGAACCATCGCGCTGCTGCTCGTGCCGCGGATGGTGCCGGACAGTCGGCTCGTGAGCACACGTCGCCGGTTTGACGCCGCCGGCGCCCTGGCCGGCACCGGCGGGTTGGTGCTTCTGGTCGATGCGATCTCGCAGGCGCCGCAGTACGGATGGGGCGCCGTGCGCACGATCGGAGTGCTGGTGGCATCCGTCGCGCTCCTGGTCGGGTTCTTGGTGATCGAGAGCCGAGCCGAGGATCCGGTCGTGCCGTTGGCGATTTTCCGGCGGCGCACGCTGGCCGGCGCAAATGCGGCCGGGCTGCTGTTGGGCGCCAGCTTCTACGCGTTCCTGTTCGTCGGAACTCTGTACATGCAGGAGGTGCTGCACTTCAGCGCGATCCAAACCGGGCTCGCCTGGCTGGCCGCGTCAGTGACCTCAGTCGCGCTCGCCGGCCTGTCGCAGTCGTTGGTCACCCGGGTTGGTCCGAAGGTGGTGATGGTGGCGGGGATGACCATGATCGGTCTGGGTGTGCTCTGGGCCACCCAGGTTCCCGTCCACGGCCACTTCCTCGGAAACCTCCTCGGGCCGTTCATCGTCGCCGGCGCCGGAACCGCGTTTGCGTTCATACCGATTTCGATCGCCGCACTGGCCGGGGTCGAGGAGCATCGCGCCGGCCTGGCCTCGGGGTTGCTGAGCACGAGCCAGCAGATCGGCGGAGCCGTTGGCATCGCGATCGCGTCGAGCGTCGCGGCCACGCACACCAAGGCGCTGCTCCACAGCGGCACCGCCGTCCCGGCGGCGCTCACCGGGGGCTTTCAGGACGCCCTTTGGGTGCTCGGCGTCATCGGGCTGCTCGCGATCCCGGCGATCGTCGCACTGGTCGCAGGCAACGAGCGGTCCGAGACCGCGGCCGGCACGGGTGCCCGTGACGCCCGGCCGGCGGCCGCGGTGGCGAGCTGATCCTGAACCTCGAGCGCGCGACCCCCCGCGCGACCGCCCACCGGCTTTCCGTCAGATGACCACAACCAACCAGACAAGGAGACACAACCATGTCCGCCACCCCAAGTGTCCTCGCCGGCAGCACCGTGCTGGTGACTGGCGCCAACCGCGGTCTCGGCCAGGCGCTGGTCGATGAGGCCCTGAAGCGAGGAGCGAAGCGGGTATATGCCGCCTCGCGCAGCCCGCTCACGCACCCGGACGATCGCGTCACCCCGGTGATCATCGATGTGACCGACGCCGCACAGATCCGAGCGGCGGCAGACAGCATCGGGCCCCTGGACATCCTGATAAACAACGCTGGCATCTCGCTCCCCGACGACCTCAGCGATCGGGCGCCGTTCGATCAGCACCTGGCCGTCAACCTGTTCGGGACCTGGAACGTGACCCAAGCGTTTCTGCCGTTGCTGACCAGGACGAAGGGCCGGATCGTCAACGTCGTCTCGCTCGGCGCGCTCGCGGCCGTCCCGGTACTCCCGGCCTACTCCGCCTCGAAGGCGGCGCTGTTCTCGCTCACCCAGTCGCTGCGCGCGCTTCTCGCCGCACAGGGCATCAGGGTTCAGGCCGTAATGCCCGGCCCAATCGATACGGACATGGTTCGGGACTTGCCGGTCCCCAAGACCCCTCCGCAGTCGGTCGCACAGGGCATCTTCGACGGCATTGAGACCGGGGAGGAGGAGATCTTCCCCGACCCGATGGCATCGATGCTGGCCGAGGGTTGGCGCGCCAGCGTGTCGAAGGAGTTCGAGCGCCAGAACGCGGCACTGGTCCAGTCGTAACCGGCCAGGCCACGGCAACGAGCATGGGAGTGAAGACGCTCCCCAGCCACGCACCCTCACACGCGCCGGGACCGGGCGAGCCAACGCCCGGTCCCGGCGCGAGCGTGACCTTGGGAGAGGTTGTGGGCCTGATCATGCGATGAGTTTGCCTACGCCGCGACGTTTGACGGGATGAAAGCGACACGAAGGAGAGTGACTCATGAGTTCCAATGCGGACAGTGTGCGGACGGCTCTGGTGGTGGGCGCGTCCCGTGGGTTGGGTCGAGGCATTGCCGGCGCCCTCGCCGGCCCTTACGACCGCGTCATCGCGGTGGCACGGAGCGCGTCGGCGCTCAGCGAACTGGCCAGCAGCGGCGCCATCGAAGCCGAGGTCGCCGACGCATCCGATCCGTCGGTGCCTGGGAACCTGCTCGATCGCTACGAGCCGCAGGCGTTGGTGCTGGTGGCGGGGGCGACCCCGCTCATGCGCCCGCTCCAGCATCAGACCTGGGAGACGTTTTCGACCAACTGGAACACCGACGTGCGCATCGCCTTCCAGTGGGTCCGCGAGGCCCTGCTCAAGCCGCTGCGTCCCGGGAGCCGGGTGGTCGTGATGAGTAGCGGCGCGGCGCTTCAGGGCTCGCCGCTGAGCGGTGGCTATGCGGGCGCCAAGGCGACGCAGCGGTTCATCACCGCCTACGCCCAGGACGAATCGAACCGGGCTGGCCTGGGGCTGAGCTTTACGCCAATCCTGCCCCGCATCACGCCGCTGACTGATCTCGGCCGACCCGCGGTGAAGGCGTACGCCGAGCGCATGGGACGGACCGAGGAGGAGTACATGCAGGCGATGGGTCCGCCGGTGACCCCCGAGGCCGCGGGCGCCGGGGTGCTCGAGCTCTTGCAGACCGATCAGGCGGGCCTGGCCGCGGGGTACCTACTCACCGGCGCCGGCGTCACACCGCTTCCGTGACCTCGCCGACAGGTGTCACACGGGCCGGGTCTTGCCCCGTGTGTCGCTAGAGGTGATCCGAGCTGAAAGCGTGAGTGAGCAGCACTTGCGGGCGAACGGCCGCCGGCTGTGCCGGCGGCCGTTCGTCGCTACGAGTGGGCCGCGGCGCCCGGAGGCGCCTCAGCCGATCAGTTGGTGGCTGCCCAGGCGTCTCCCTGGGCATTGTTCTGATAGGGGGCGCCGCTCAGAAGTTCGTTGCCGAGTGCGTCCACCGCCACCGAGAATCCGTACTCGCCCGCGCTGCCCACCACCGGGTCGTCCAGCTCCCGCTGCTGGGTGAGCTTCGGGTAGCCGGCGAACGTGTAGGAGCTGCCATCGGTGCCGTTCCGTCCCGGCGAGCCGATCAGCGCGACGTTACCGAGGTAGTCGAGCGCAACCGAATAGCCGAACTGATCGCAGCAGCCCGGGTTCGACTGGACGAGCTCCTGGGACTGGGTCCACGCACTCCTGGAGCCGTCGAACACGTAGGCCGCGCCGTCGCCTAAGTTGGCGGTCGGGCTGCCGACGAGGACACGGTTACCGAGTGCGTTCATCGATACGGACACGCCGAAGAAGGCGCCTTCGGAGGCGTCGCTGGCGACGAGCTCCTGCTGGGAGCCGCTCAGCTCAGAGACGACGTAAGCCGCACCCTGTACGTCGTTACCGAGCGGCGCGCCGACCACTCCGGCGAGACCGTCCGCAGCCTCCGAGACCGAGAGGCCGTAGGCCGAGCCGGCAACACCCGGATTCACGAACTCGCGCTGCTCGCTCCAGGCGCGGGCGACGTGAGCGAAGACGTACGCGGCTCCCTGGTAGCCGTTGTGGATGGGCGCCCCGATCAGCGCGACGTTGCCGAGTCCTGACAGCGAGACAGACGCGCCGAACTCGTCGCTGAAGGCCCCGTCGGGCGCAGTCAGCTGGCCGCTGAGAACGTAGGTGCCGCCCTGACGCGCGTACGAGTAGACGATTCCGGCTTGGTCGGTGCCACCCGTTGGGGCGCCGACGAGAGCGGTCGAGCCATCGGCGGAGAGCGCCACCGAGAGTCCGTAGGTGTCCTCGGCGGAGCCCGCAGGAGAGTTGAGCTCCTGCTGTTCGGTCCACTTTCCTCCCTGCTCGACGAAGACGTACGCCGCTCCAACGATTCTTCCGGGCGCGCCAACCAGCGCCGTGTGACCGTCGCCGGACAGTGCGACGGTCAGGCCAAACAGGTCCACCGGCATCCCGTCACTCGCCGAGAGCTCCTGCTGCTGGCCGGATGGGTGGCTGGCGGCAGCAGCGGCGGCGGCGGCGAGGGCAGGTGCCGCACCGAGCTTCCGCCTGATCGCGTGGGCGAGCGACGGCGGAACCGACACGCCGTCGTGCGCCGCAACCTTCGCGAGCGGCGACGCGGGCAACGATGCGGCCAGAGCCCCGCTGACCCCAAACACCAGCGTGGCGGCAAGCGTCACCGCAGCGGCAAACGCACTTCTCTTCACGAATATCCCCCTGTCAATTGGTTTGAGCAGCTCGAGTCGAGCTGTCGGCGCCCCCGGGCTAATGGACCAAACGTTCCCGGTACTACGAAACTGACACGACGTCAGGAAGCTGACGTGCTGTCAACACGATGACGACGCTGTTCGCGGGACCCGAAGCCCTGGCGTGGTCAGCCGGCGACGCGCTCGCGCGCGGCGACGAACTGCTGGGTTGCGAAGTCCAGGTCCCCGATCGTGTGGGCAGCCGACATCTGCGTGCGGATGCGGGCCGTGCCTCGCGGCACCACCGGATAGGAGAAGCTGACCGCATACACACCGAGTCCGGCGAGCTCGGCCGCGAGGCGCGATGACTGCACCTCGTCTCCGACCATCACCGGCACGATCGGGTGCTCGCCCGGGAGAACATCGAAGCCGAGCTCGGTCATACGTGCCCGGAAGTGGGCGGTGTTGTCCCGCAGCTGCCCGCGAAGCTCATGTGAGGACTCGATCAGGCCGAGCGCGCGCAGAGATGCGGCCGCCACGGGTGGCGCCAAGCTGTTCGAGAAGAGATACGGCCGGGCGCGTTGCCGCAGGGTCTCGACCACCTCTCGCCTCGCGGAGACGTAGCCGCCGCTGGCCCCACCGATCGCCTTGCCGAGCGTGCCCGTCAGGATGTCGACGCGGTTCACGACGCCGTGGTGCTCGTGGGTCCCGCGCCCACCGGGTCCAGCGATCCCGACGGCATGCGAGTCGTCGACCATGACGAGCGCGTCGTGGCGCTCTGCGAGGTCGCAGACGGCGTCGAGGCGAGCGTAGTAGCCGTCCATCGAGAACACGCCGTCGGTCGCGATCAGCCGATAGCGCGCATCCGCGGACTCGCGCAGGCGAGCCTCGAGCTCGTCCATGTCACCGTTTGCGTAGCGAAGCCGTCGTGCCTTGCACAGCCGGATGCCGTCGATGATCGACGCGTGGTTGAGCTGGTCTGAGATGACGGCGTCGCGCTCGTCCAGCAGTGCCTCGAACAGCCCGCCATTCGCATCGAAACAGGAGCTGAACAGGATCGTCGCCTCGGTTCCGAGAAACTCAGAGAGGCGCTCCTCGAGCTGACGATGCAGGGCCTGCGTGCCGCAGATGAAGCGGACGGACGCCATCCCGTAGCCCCAGCGATCCAGCGCTTCGTGCGCCGCCGCGACGATCTCCGGATGGTCGGCGAGCCCGAGATAGTTGTTCGCGCAGAGGTTGAGCATCTCGCCATGCCCCTCCACGTCGACGTGCGCTCCCTGCGGCGTCGTCATCACGAGCTCGGTCTTGTAGGTGCCGGCCACCCGTACCTCGTCGAGCCTTGCTGTCAGGTCCTCGCGCATGGTTCCGTACACGACGTGTCCCTCCCTCAGGTCTCCGCCCAATCGAGGATCACCTTGCCGGACTTCCCGGACCGGGCGACGGCAAAAGCCTCCTCGAAGTCCCGGTAGGAGAAGCGGTGGGTGATGACAGGACGAATGTCGAGCCCCGACTGGAGCATCACCGTCATTTGGTACCAGGTCTCGTACATCTCGCGCCCGTAGACGCCCTTGATCGTCAGCATGTCGAAGATGACCGGATTGAGGTCGAGCGTTACCTCGCCGGAAGGGATGCCGAGCACCGCGATCCCGCCGCCGTGGGCCATGTTGTCGATCATGCTGCGCAGCGCGTCGGGGTTGCCGGACATTTCCAGGCCGATGTCGAAGCCCTCGCTCATCGCGAGCTCGCGCTGCACATCGGCCAGGTCGCGCTCGCGCGGGTTGATCACGAGTGTCGCCCCCATCTCGCGCGCCAGCTCGAGCCGGTACCCGTTCAGGTCGGTCACCACGATGTGGCGCGCGCCGGCATGCCGCACGACCGCAACCGCCATGCACCCGATCGGGCCGGCACCCGTGACGAGTACGTCCTCGCCCAGCACGGGGAACGAGAGCGCCGTATGCACCGCGTTCCCGAACGGGTCGAAGATCGACGCTACGTCCTCGTCGATTCCCGGCCAGTGATGCCAGATGTTCGTCATCGGCAGCGCCACGTACTCCGCGAAGGCGCCCTGTCGGTTGACGCCCAGCCCGATCGAGTGCGCGCACAGGTGGCGCCGGCCCGCCATGCAATTGCGGCAGCGCCCGCATACCACGTGCCCCTCGCCGCTGACGAGATCTCCAACCTGGAAGTCGCTCACGTTCGATCCCAGCGCCACCACCTCGCCCACGAACTCGTGCCCGATCGCCATCGGCACCGGGATCGTCTTCTGCGCCCACGCATCCCAGCCGTAGATGTGCAGGTCGGTGCCGCAGAGCCCCGTCTTACGGACGCGGATGAGCACGTCATTGATGCCTATCTCGGGCTCGGGTAGATCCTCAAGCCAAAGCCCCTCCTCTGCCCGTGCTTTGACAAGCGCTTTCATCGGGAGGTTCACCTTACCCGGGTTCCCGATCCGGGCTTATCTCGAGAGTCCCGCTCCGCGCGCAACCGCGCACGGAATCACGTACTCCTTGCTGGTCGTAGTCCCGCGCGCGCGGATCCGGAGGATGGGTGGCTAGGTGGCGCCGGAGGGGGTGCTGACCGCCGGGTGTTGCTCGGTGTGGTCCGCGTGCGCATCAAATGCATGGATCCAGGCCAGGCTGGAATAGAGGTTTCTGAACGCGGTGTCGCGAGGCGCGAGCTCTGGGCCGTCGGGGAGATGCATCAGGTCGGCGGTGCGGCGCGAGAGCCACTGGACGGCTACGGTGCGTTTGCGCCGGCGTTGCTCATAACGGCCCAGTGCGGCGCGAAGGTCGCCCGGGCCATCGGCATCGGCGAGGCAGTCAGCGAGGACGATCGCGTCCTCGATCGTCTGATTCGCGCCCTGCCCCTGATGCGGCATCATGGCGTGGGCGGCGTCGCCGATCAGCACGACGCGCTCGGTGTGCCAACGTCTGAGCGTCGCGAGGTCGTGCAATCCCCAACGCGCCCCGACCTTGGTCGCGCCAACCATCTCAGTCACGGCTGGGTGCCAGCCGGCGAAGGCATCGACAGCGTCGCTGACCGCGCACTCCTCCATCCACGCCGTGTTGGTCCATTCGGGGACCCGGACGACGGCAAGGAAGTTGACCGTCCTGCCGCCCTCGATCGCGTAGTGCAGCAGATGACGCCCGGGGCCCGCCCAGAACTGAAGCGGCGTCGCATCCGGAAGCGAGGGCACGTCCTCGACGGCCACCAGCCCGCGGTAGCCCACCGTTCCAGAGAACTTGCACCGGATGTCTCCCGCCACGTGACCGCGGATAGCCGAGTGAACGCCGTCCGCGCCGACGGCTAGGTCGGCGACGATGCTCGTACCGTCCGCGAAATGCAGCTCGACGCCAGAACGCTGCTCGTCGATGCTTGCGCACCGGCGTCCGAGGTTCACCCCTTCGCCCCGCAGCCGCCGGTCGAGGGACTGTTGAAGGGCGACGCGGTGCACGCCGTACCACGGCGCGCCGAACGTCGCCTCATAGATACCGCCCCGGCCGATCGGATGGTCGGCGATGATCTCGCCGGTATCCCAGCGCCGGACGATCAGCGCAGAGGGGATGACGGAGACGGCCTCGACCTGCTCTCCAACCCCAAGTCGGCGAAGCTCACGTGTCCCGTTGGCCGACAGACCGACCCCGGCGCCGATCTCGCGCGCCTCCAGCGCCTGCTCATACAGCTCGAAGTTGATTCCACGCTCGCGCAGAGCCAGCGCGAGCACCAATCCGCCGATCCCGCCACCCACGATGGCTACCTTGAACTCAGACATCAACTACCCGATCGCCTCGGCACGCGCCGGTCCCGAGCCCGCGGGTCTCCGCCGACAGCGGCTTGCGCGTCACTTGAGCCGCACCTGCATATTGCCACCTCACTGGCGTCAATCAAGGCCGAATTCCGTGAAGGTTCCCGGCCCAACGAAGACCGTCGCGCAAACGCAAAGTTGACGCGATTCGGCCCTTGAGCCGCCAGTCGGAGCCCCGCGTGCGTCTGGCTCGCGCGGGATCGCGCGAGCGGATTCAAGCGGGCATCGCTTCGATGCCTCGTCAGGCGTCTCGGTCGGCCGCCGCCCGCATCGCTTCGGTGATCACGCGCGTTTGCTGCGCGTCCGCGCCGTGCGGATAGGCCAGGCGCTGCTCGCCGAGGACGACGAGCGTCGCGCCTGTGTCGGGATACTCGACGACGTCGGGGCGGTTGGTCGTGGAGACAACGAGGTAGCGAACGGGGGCGTCGGAGCGGTTGACCAAGCTATGGGCACCTGCGTGGCCCCGAGGGAACGCGATCACCGCGCCAGCCGACAGGAGCTGCGTCCCTTCCGGACTGTGCAGCGTGGGCGTCCCGGAGAGGACGAGCAGTAGCTCCTCGTTGGCGTGGTGGACATGCAACGGCGAGCCGACGGCGCCCGGATCGAGCTCGTAGACATTGGCAGCGAGCTCCCGGGCCCCAGCCTGAGCGCCCACGGGAGCGACGTGGCGACCAGGATACTTGGCCGCCTCCCACCTTGGCTGCTCGAAGTCGACGGGCATCGGATAACCGTAACGATCTCCGGGCCGCGGCCCTACTCCTGGAGCCTCGCGTGCTCCTACCGTCCTCGGGCCTGCTCCAGATTCGACTCGTGGGGGCCCGAGAGCCACTCCGCATCCGGCCCCAGACGGGCGTCGAGGGGATCCTCTCCTCGACGCAGCGCATCGATGTAGGCGCGATCGGCGGCGATGCGGGCCGCCACCTCGGGACCTTCGGCGACGGCGCCGTGGCCCGGGATCGCAACATCGACCTGCCTGGCGGCCTCTCCCAGCCGGTCGAGTGCCGTCTCGTAGGCGCCCACCTGATCGGGGCGGCGAGCGTCGAGGAGAGGGATCAGGACATCGGAGAGCATGTCGCCGGCGAGCAGGACGCCCCGGTCCGCGAGGAGGACCGCGGCGTGGCCGACGGCGTGCGCCTGATGCTCGATGATCTCGCCCGGCACGGGTCCGCCGTCCGCGGGCAGCGGGGTGACGAGCGCGATCAGCTCGAGCGGGATGCCCGACGCGCTCTCCGCCGCCATCGCCTGCGCCCGTTCTCGGGCTTCACCGGCAGCGTTGGCGCCGGCCGCGGTCGCGTAGCGCGGCACGTCGCCGAACCGGGCATGCCACAGAAGGTGGTCCCAGTGGGGATGGGTGGAGAACCCGGCGAGCACCGGAATGCCGAGCCCGTCCAGGTCATCCGCGAGCTGGTTCAGCTCGGAACCGTCGATGCCGGGATCGACCAGGATCAACCCATCCTCGCCGCGCACCACGATGGAATTGGTCCACACCCACGCACTCTGCCGGACCCAGACGCCGTCGGCCACCTGAGTCAGCATCGGTTCACTGTGTCAGGTATCTCCCCCCGGGCGCAAGAGGAGAGCCGGCCGCACTCGCGCGCACGCAGCAGCAGCGCTCACCCGGAGTTCAGAGGGGAGCGCCGCCGCCGCGAACTGGCGAGGGCTGGATGCTCCACACGATCGGATAGTTCACGATCGGGCTGAAGGTCACCCCCACCGCGTCTGCGTCGCTGCGTGCGTCGACGACCATCTCCTTCAGCTGGCCCATTTGCTCTGCATGATCGTTGGTCTGCCACAGGCTGACGTGGACGATTGAGCCTTCAACCGAGGCCCCAGCGTAATAGGCAATCAGGCCGTCCAATCTGCCGATCGCGGGAATGAGGTAACTGCCGGTAGCGCGCGTCATCTGCTCGACCTCCTCAAACCGGGCTGGGTCGAAGTTTCCAGTGGAGACGCGAATCACGGCCGTTGACGGAGGCGACGCTGTGGTCATCTGACCTCTCCTTCGGGTCCAGGCTCTGAGCAATTAGTTTACGATAGGATATCCTAATGAAAATCGAAGTACCAGAACGTGTATGCCCGAACGCGCTGATGCCGTAAGTCGCCCGCGACGAGCCTCGAAGCGACCGGACGGGCCCGTGCATCCGCGCCCGCGCGGTCGGCCTCGCGACGCACAACTCGATGCGGCGATCCTGGCCGCCGCCGAGCACCAGCTGGAGGAGAAGGGGTACTCCGGAATGTCGATGGAATCCGTCGCGGCCGCCGCCGGCACCACGGTCCCGACTCTGCGCCGCCGGTATCCCAACAAGATGGACCTCGTGGCCACAGTCGTCGATTCGTTGCGCATCGAGCCCCTTCCCCGCCAAACAAGAGGACCACGCGCGGACGCATTGGCCATCCTCGCAAACTTCCAGCGAAACCTGGAGCGCCCACTGGCAATGGCCACGCTCGGCTCGATCCTCTCCGAGGAGCATCGAAACCCCCGGCTACTCGAGCGATTCAGGACCCGGCTCCTGCAGCCGCGCCGCGCGATGCTCCGCCGGTCACTCGCCGACGGCGTAAGTGCCGGTCAGCTTCCCCGCACACTGGACATCGACGCGGCCACCAACATGCTGATCGGCGCGTTCTACGCCCGGTACCTCAGCGGCGAGCCGATCCCGAAGGACTGGGCCAAACGAGTCCTTCTGTGCCTATGGCCACCACAACAACGCCAAGAGCTCTGACCTGCGGCACGATACGCGCGGAGCGGTCGTAATCGCCGCGGTCCGTTCACCGCCACGCAAGAGCCCGTGGCGTTCCTCCTTGCAAGTGAGTCAGCCGTTGCCCGTCTACGTTGCCCTAGTGTGCTGGGCGGCGAGCATTCGTGAGCCGTTGTTTGGCGGCGCCCCAATCCAACGGCAGCTCGTCGGCTTGGGTGCTGGACTCGACGAAGGTGGACGAAACGGTTCATAGCGTCGCGGTTCTGCCAGGCTGACAAGGTGTAAAAGGTCTTGCGCACCAGATGGGCGTCGAGGCTGTAGCCGGCACAGCCGTCGCTGGTGGCGAGCTGTTTGCGTATTTGCATAGCCCAGCGCAGGAAACGCGGCACGTCGCGGTAGCGGCTCAACGGCAGGGTGGAAGTGAGAACGTGAAGCTCTCGGTCGCCCGTGGGCTTGAAGGGACCGGTGGTCCAGGGCAGCGCTGGCATGGAGACTTCCTTAATCGAGTCGCTTAGCAGTTTTGATGTTGTCTTTCGCGCGCCGCACAACAAATGGTGCAGTATCCGCCGCGGGTTGAGGAGATCGCCGGGGGCGCGGACCCAAGTCGAGCTAGCTCACGATTTGCTCGGCGACCGCTTCCTCGAGGCCAGCTGCGGCTTGAGCGGCAAGCCCACGAGCCACTTCTTGTGAATCTTCAAACACATCGAGCGCACATACTCTGCCCCAGCGCAAGGTGATCACGTGTAGACCGCGATTGAAGTACGAGGAGTCGCCGTCGAGCAGTGTTGCGGTGCCGTCCCACTGGACAAACACGGTGGTATGCCACGGCCAGCCCTTCACCCAGATGTTATTGATCTTTAGGTGGAGATTGGGCAGGACGCGGGCGAGGCGCTCAAACCAGCGCCGCAGGGTTTCCTTGTCGTGGCGCTCACCACCAATCGCGTGGGCGCCGCCAAAGCGGTGATGAACGTTCGGTACGGCCGGCTCCAGCAGCTCATCCCAGCGATGGTTGTTGACGTCGTCGAAGCTTCGCCGGACCAATCTCTTGACGAAATAGCTGTAGAGCAATTCGACGTTCCTCGTGGATCGTAGGCGATTACCGTGCAGTCAGCGTCGCGTCAGCCGGGGTTGGATGGCCGCCACCTCCACTGGGTGTTCCGCACTGGTCGTCGACGCCCTACGCCCTGACAGGCACGACCTCGCACGACGGTTCTTCACGCGGGAACGGCGCATTGCGACTGCTTTTGTGGGCAAGAGCTTCCGGTCGGTCATCTATGAGAGCGCTGGTGAAGCGATGGCGGGTTGTGGGTGCCATAGAGCCCGGAGCCGTTCGCTGAGCGCCTCGGCCTGACGCCGGTCGTTCTCACCGAACGCGTGAGGGATCTCGCTCTCGATGTCAAGCGTTCCGACGGGCCGGTTGTCGATGAGGACCGGTACGATCATCTCCGACCGGGTCTTGTCTTGGTTCGCGAGGTAGCCTGGCTCGGCGGCGACGTCGTTGGCGATGATGGTCTTCCGTGCGGCCAATGCCGTGCTGGTGAGACCCTCGGTGACCAGGAAGGTGGGGTGAGCAGGCGGCTCCGGGCCGCTCCAGGCTTCGTTGGTGACGCTCCCGTCGGCGACCGTGTAGATGCCGACCCAGCGCCATGGCGTTCGGGCGCGGATCGCGTCGGCCGCGCGGGCTGCCGTGATGGCGCGGCGCCCCGGGCGCCGCAGGAGGTGATCGAGCTCCTCGAGCAAGGCGTTCTCGGACACGTCGGCGCGTAGGCGCAGAGACGCGTGCAGGGGCGGTGCGGGGAGGGCTGGCTGCAGGTGCAGCTGATACCACCGGGTGTCGATCCAGCGGTCTAGCTTGAACGCGATCCGGCGGTATGTGCCGACCTCAGTGAAACCCATCGCTTTGTGCAGTGCTTCGCTGGCGGCGTTGGGCAACGCGATGCCGGCGTACAGCACGCAGGCTCCGCGCTCACGTAGCCGCTCGATGAGATCGGCGTACAGGCTTCGCCCGAGGCCACGCCCGTGGTGCGCGGGGTCAAGGTAGACCGCCACGTCGGCGGCCCACCGGTACGCCTCGCGCTCGCGGTGCGCCGACGCATAGGCGTAGCCGCGCACCTGGCCGTTGACTTCGGCGACGAGCCAGACATGGGCTGAGCGCATCCGCCACTGCATCTCGGTCGCGGACGGGGGACGCGTCTCGAAGGAGATCACGGTGTCGGTGACGTACGGGGCGTAAATGGCAGCGCATGCGGCCGCGTCTGCGGGGATCGCCTCGCGGATCATCGTGCGTAGGCCACCAGATAGCGGCAACCGGCCTGCGTGCGGTATTCGCGCTCGGTTTGCGGCGTCAGGGCCACGCAATCGCCAGCCGTCAATTCGTGCTCGGTGCGATCCTCGCGCACGCAGAGGTCTCCCTCGAGCAGCCACACCTGCTGGTCGGCCGGCAGCGCGGCCTCGGGTGGATATCCGATGCTCGCGCCCGCTGGCAACTCGATCTCCACGAGTTCCAGCCGTCCGCCGGGGTTGGGGGAGAGCGCGCGGCGCAGATACCCGGTCGCGGGATCGACCCAAACGGGCTGGTCGGCCGCGCGCACAACTGGCGAGTCCGCTCGCTCAGCGCGCGCGACCAACGAAGACAGGGTGATGCCGAGCGCTCCCGAAAGCCGACCAAGCAGGACAGCCGTCGGCTGGGCCGCGTCGTTCTCGATCTTGGTGATCATCGCGCGTGAGACGCGCGAACGCTTGGCGAGCTCGGCGACCGTCATGCCGCGTTCCTCGCGGGCTTGCCGGACCGTTTCACCGACAGCGAGCGATGTCACTATAGTAAACATTTGCGCCCATTATCGTAGCAGGATCTCATCGCGGATGCCAGCAGAAGCTGCCGGACGGACATTGATTTGGTCACAGCTCTCGAAGAGCTGACCCACTTACGCCGCTACCGACCCCCGACCGAACCAGATTCGAGCGATGCAGGACGGCCCGCGCACATGTCAGCCACACGTTCCGGCGCACACACATCACGTACATGATCTACGTTGGGGTGCTGAGGGCACCCTCCGTGCATGGGCCTATTGGCGTACCCGGTGCTTCAGCTTGGCGAGGACGTACGCGCCGCCCACGGCGCCGAGTAAGCGCCGGAACCAGTTCACGCCGGTCGCCATCTCCTCGGCTGACCAAAGGAGCAGAGCGAGCCGCGAGAGCAGCGTCGCGTTGCGGGACAGGGGGCCACGGGCCGTTCTCCCGATCGCACCGGCGAGCACCGCCACGATCAGCGGCGGATTCGGAAACTGGAAAATCGGAAATCGCCGCGGCATCGTCTCACGTCAATTTCGCCGGATGTTCGACGCCGGCGCATCGTGTGTCGCGTCGGCGTGGCGCGTGGGTCGTGCGGTCAAGGTAGTGGCGGCGGAGCGGATCATGCGGTCGCTATCGCCATCAGCCAGAGCCAGTTCGGTAAAGGTGCGCATGCGCTGCGCGATGATTGTCTCGCGCGCGGCGCTCACCGCTTGCAGAGAATCGACGACCTCGAAAGGCTTCGACGCCCACATCGAGGGTATTCACTCCCCACAACTCACAACCCCGGGAGGGTCAGTGATCACACTTGGAGTGATACTCCTCATTATCGGTCTATTGGCCAAGATCGCGATCTTGTGGACGATCGGCATCGTTCTGGTCGTGGTAGGCCTAGTTCTCGCGCTGCTCGGCATGATGGGGCGCGCTGTTGGGGGGCGAGCGCACTACTACTGATATGGCGGCAGGTGCGCTCAGCGCGATCTGCCCTCCTATCGGGGATTGTCAGCTTCGATCGAGATAGATGCCGGGCGCCCATAGCGGATCACCCCAGCCTCATGCCCCCGGTATGCGCCCGATCCGGGACGCCGAGGTGGGTAGCAAGGACCGCGTGTGAGATGCTGATTCAGTGCGCGGAGGCGGCGCGGAATCTCGCCTGCAGTACCTGAATCACAGGCAGCGAGTAGCGAAGGCGCCGCGGGAGTCGACCGATCGCAGCCATCCCCAACGAGACGAGGCCGGGGGTCAGCGGCGGGGGGACGTCGCTAAGTCGCTCGACGCCGGCGATAGCGCTGATGGCGGCGCGTTCGCCAGGGCTTACCGGCGGCAGCGAGCACGAGCCCGCGAAGAGTCAAGACTGCCGCGTCGCGTTACACGGGTCGCGCTCCGCCCGTGCGCGAGTGCTTTCCCGGAGGAGCTGCTTGCGGCAGCAGTGACCCGCGGTCAGGGTGTGCGATATCTTCCCGTCTTCAGCCGCGCGGTAGAGTCGCGGTTCAGGGCGTGTACGTGGTTCGTCGCGCCGCTGCCTTTGCTCTTGCGAGCATATGACGACCCCAGGCAGACCGCTCCCGCCAGCTCCGACGGACGTGCAGATGAACCGGGCGGCCTCGGTCCTTGCACCGCTGGAACGCATCATCGACCCGAAGGTCTACGGCGTCGAGCGGATTCCCGAGCGCGGCGCACTGTTCGTCGGCAACCACACCCTGTTTGGGCTGATCGACGTCCCGTTCATGGCGACCCAGCTGTGGAGAAGCCGAGGCATCCGTCTCCGGGGCCTCGGCGACCACGCCCACTACAAGGTCCCCGTTTGGCGCAGCCTGCTCGAACGCTCCGGAATGGTGCGGGGAACCCGCGAGAACACGCGCGCGCTGATGCGCGACGGCCAGCACATCCTTGTCTTCCCGGGCGGGATCGGAGAGGTGGTCCATGGTCGTCGCCAGAAGTACCGGCTGCTCTGGAAGGAGCGCGTGGGCTTCGCGCGGCTGGCGATCGAGTTCGCCTACCCGATCGTCCCCTTCGCCGCCGTCGGCGTCGAGGAAATGTTCGACATCGTTGCCGACGAGCGGACCCCCGGACTGGCGCACGTCTATCCGATCATCAGCCGGCTTCTCGGGCTGCCGCTGCCGCCGATCGCTCACGGTATCGGGCCGACACTGATCCCCCGACCGGAGCGGCTCTACTTCTGGTTCGGCGAGCCGATCGACACAGGTCGCTTCGACGGCCGTGCCGAGGACGACGACGCGGCGCGTCAGCTCCGCGATGAAGTCCGGCGGGCAGTACAGAGCGGCATAGAGTTTCTGCTATCAGAGCGCGAGGCCGACCCACGGCGCAGCGTGATCCGCCGGACGCTGCACATGCCGGCACGGCCGATTGCCGACCCGGAGGCGCACTTCGTCGCCCGCGCCTTCGACGCCATGAACGAGGCGGGTGCAGAAACCGCGGCCGCCTGGATGTCGCGGTCGGTTCAGCTCGAGGATCCGCCCGGCTGGCCCGGCGAGGGGGTGTGGTACGGGCGAGCAGCCGCCATCGCCCGGCTTGACCAGGTGATAGCCACGCTAGGCGCCTCGCACGTCGAGGTAGAGGACGCGCGCAGCATCGGCGAGGGAGTGCTGGCCCGTCTCGCAGTCGTGACGAGAGATCCCGAGCCACAACAGTTCTACGCCGCGATCGAGATCGACGGCAACGAGATCATCCGCATTCGCGTCTTCCTCGACGAGCACGCGGCGCGGGCCGCGCTTTCGGAGTGGACGCTGGCATGAAGATCCCCTTCTCGCCGGTCCTGGGATGTCCGCTGTCGCGGCCGTGACGGAGCCGGACGTGATGCAGGCGGCACTGGCCGATGCCTCGCGAGGCGGCAGGATCGGCGAGCACGCGGCAGGCCGTGGTGCTCAGAACGCGGCACTATGGCGGTGAGGTACGGTCTCGATCGTGCCTGACTCGCTGGCGCCTGTCGGCAGCTGGGATCTGTTGGTGAGCCCGTGGCACCTCGAGGAACGCATCGAGGGCTTCCCGGTCCCAGCCGGTGCGGTCGTGCTGCCCGCGCCGGCGGATCAGGCGCGGACCGAGCTGGGACGGCTGACCGCTCGGTATGGCGCCGTGGCCGACCGCACCGCACGAGCGGATCGTCCGCTCGTGCTTGCGGGCGACTGTCTTACGGCGGTCGGGATCCTCGCCGGCGTGCAGCGCCGACGCGAAAACCTGTCGATCATCTGGCTTGACGCGCACGGCGACTTCAACACGCCAGAGATCTCGCTCAGCGGATATCTCGCCGGAATGTCGTTGGCGGCCGCGACCGGTCGCGTTCCCCAGCTCGTCGGCGAGCCAGTCAAGCTGCGGGCGGTCCCGGACGAGCGTTGCCTGCTGATCGGTGCGAGGGATCTCGATCCCGCCGAGGGCGACGCGCTCGCGGTCAGTCGCGTCAAACGCGTCGCCGCCGATCCCGACGCGCTGCGCGCCGCGCTGCAGAAGCAGTCCCCAATGGATGTCTACCTCCACCTCGACGTGGACATCGTCGACGGCAGCGATCTACCCGGCCTGCGCTTCCCTACCCCGGACGGTCCGACCTTGTCGGTCGTCGAGGACTGTCTCGCCCAGATCGTTGACTGCGCGCCACCGGCGGCCGCGTGTATCTCCTGCGCCTGGGAATCGGCACGGATCGCGGACCCATCGACTCTGCGTGCCATCGGCCGGCTCGCCGCCGTGATCGGAGCCGACGTGCAATGGCCGCCCCCTCTCGCGGCTTGACCCCCCAGGGGCACGTCGACGCGGCGCCTGCCGACCTGATCGCATAGAGCATGCGTGAATTCGTTCGCAGTCGCTCGACCTACCGCTGGCCGCCATGTACGATCCAGGTTGTGGAGCATCTGACCGACATCTCCTCGCTGGCGCTCGGTCTCATCGTGCTCGTACTCCCGCGCTGAACGCGCGGGCTTCTCTCTCCTATCCCGCGTTCTCGGAGGCTCTCATGCTCTCGCTCATTCTCGTACTCGGTTCTCGCCCCGGCTCGACCCGCTGGCGTGGAAGGAGACCGGGATGCGCGGCGCCGATGCCCTGATCGAGGCAGTCGCGGGCCAGGGCATCGACACGATCTTCGGTGTCCCCGGCGGCGCGGTGCTGCCACTGTACGACGCGCTCGCCACCAGCCCGATCCGTCATATCCTCACGCGCCACGAGGCCGCCGCCGGACACGCCGCAGAGGGATGGGCACGGGTCACAGGAAAGCCGGGCGTGGCCCTCGCCACATCCGGGCCGGGAGCAGTCAACCTGCTGACCGCCGTCGCCGACGCCTGGATGGACTCAGTACCGGTCGTGTTCATCTGCGGCCAGGTCGCCACTCACCTGGCGGGGACAATGGCGTTTCAGGAGACCGACGTCGCCGGGATGGCGATACCGGTCGTCAAACACTCGAGCACCGCGCGGCACGGCGATGATCTCGGCGCGCTGTTTGACGACGCGTACACGCTGGCGGCAAGTGGCAGGCGCGGTCCCGTCCTGCTCGAGATTCCGGTCGACGTCGCAAAGGCCCCGGCGACCCGGCGCGCATCGAGCCCGACAAATCACATGTCGCCGTCACCCGCGGTTGCGACCAACGGTGCCGCCGCGCTGATCGAACAGTCGTCTCGACCACTGGGGCTGGTGGGCGGCGGTGTCGTGCACGCAGGTGCACACGAGCAGCTCGCAGCATTTCTTGGCGGCGCAGGGGTCCCGTACGTCACGACGCTGCACGGACTGGAGTGCGGCGGCGGGGCCGGCTGGCTCGGGATGCCAGGCGTTTATGGGTCTCGAGTGGCGAACTGGGCGCTGCACGAAGCCGACTGCATCATCGCGCTCGGGGCCCGGTTCGATGACCGGCTCACCGGCAGGCTCGATGAGTTCGCCCCGCACGCCCGGGTGATTCACGTCGATTCCGACCCGTCCGAGCTCGGCAAGCTCGTGGAGCCGGAGATCGCCATCTGCGCCGACGTCCGATCAACGCTCGAGACGATGGTGGCGCAGCTCAACCCCGCGCCGGATCGCCGTCGGTGGTGGACTCGCATCCTGCAGCGTCTCGCCGCGCACCCGCTGACTTCTGAGCCGGCGCACGCTGGCGAGGCGACGCTCGACGAGCTCAACTCGCTGCTCGACGCAGATGCCGTCGTCACGACCGACGTGGGCCTTCACCAGATGTGGGCCGCACACCGACTGTCGCTCAGCGGCGGTCGGCGCTGGATCACCTCCGGCGGCGCTGGCACCATGGGCTTCGGCCTGCCGGCCGCGCTCGGCGCTCAGGCCGCGGCACCGGCCCGTCAGGTCGTGTGCGTCACTGGCGACGGCTCGCTGCTGATGCACATGCAGGAGCTCGTCACCGCCTCTGCGGAGCGGCTTCCGGTCAAGGTCGTGCTGCTCGACAACCGCTCCCTGGGGATGGTTCGTGCACAGCAGGATCGGTTCTTCAGCGGCGCGTTCGCCGCCGGCCTGGCGTCGGTTCCCGATTGGCCAGGGCTCGCCGGCGCGTGCGGCATCAGCGTTGCCGAATCGGTGCAGGAACTACTCGCCGAACCGGGACCGACGCTGTACCCCGTGCGGATCCCCACCGATGCGGAGTGCCTCCCACTCGTGGCACCGGGTACGTCGACGGCGACGATGATCGGGTAGCCCGACGCGTCAGGCGCCGCGCGACTGCTCGAACAATCGCGTGATGAACATCGGATCGACGGGGTCGATGAGCGCCCCGTCGATCGAGCGCTGGTCCGGCCAGCCGGCGGCGAGCATCCGCCGGCCGGCCGCCGCGCCGTCGTAGGCGGTGCGTCGCAGCTGGGGCCCACCGTCGCAGATCCATGCCCACCGGGCGGAGGCGTCGCCCTCGTACGGCAAGCCAACGCTGCCGGCATTGATGAAGCGCACGCGCCCGGCGCGTCGATCGTCTTGCTGGTGGGTGTGTCCGCCGATGACGAGGTCGCGTTCGACGCCCGTCAGGGCGTCACGCCACGCCGCGTCGGGCGAGATCCGCGTCAGCATTTCGTCGTCGCGACGAGGTGTGGCGTGGCAGTAGAGCACGCCGTCGAGCTCGATCGTCGTCGGCAGTGCTCCGAGCCACGCCGCGGTGTCGGCGTCGAGCGTCCCGGCGGTCTGCGCTGCCGTGAGCTCGGCGATGGCGTCGGAAGCGATGCTCGCACGGTCGACCGATCGCGCTGCGGCGTCGGCGACCTCCCGCTCGCCGTTGCCGCGCAGCCAGTGAACGGGCGGCGTCTGCGCCCTGAGCAGGGTCAGGCACTCCGCGGCGAATGCCCCCGGGACGGTATCGCCGCCGACGACGATCGCCTCCACATCATCCGGGGCATCGGCGAGAACGGCCTCCAGCGCGTCGAGGTTGCCGTGGATGTCATACAGGGCGAGGACGTTCATCAGAGGGAGGACTCCTGTCGATGGGTTGATCTGACCCTTCCCGGAAGTGCAGCACCGACGATCCAGAGCGTGGCTCCCACCCGGGGCTGTGTCGGCCTGCCGGCGCTGGACGCGCGTGCGGCGGCGGCACCGCCGACCCTCGGCGGTGGCAGCCACTGGCTGACGAGAGACATTCTTGGGTGGCGCATCGCGACCGTGGCGACCTCGAGAACCTCGTCGTCGCGGTATCCCAAGATATTGAGCGGATAGCCCAACATAGGTGATTCTCCCGATGTGTTGGCTCGCGTACGCGCGTAGGTTGCGTCGCATGTCGACCGGCCAGCCCGATCTGACGACCGACATGGCGCGACACCTACAGTGAGCTGGCGTACCGGTGCCCGCTCGGCCGAGAACGCGAAAGCCGGAGATGCTTGCTGACCGTGCCGTCGGCTGCAGCAGTGGCGTGCGACGGAACCGCCATAGCGGGCCCCGACCCCTGGTCAACCTCGCTTCAACACGAACAACCCGTACGGGTCGACATTCACTCTGGTATCGAGCCGGGTTCGTCGACCAGAATGGCGCCGCTGATCCCCGGTAATCCCACCTCGGAATTGGCCGCCCGAGGCCGGTAACGGGGAGGTCGCGACCGGCCGCGCACCGTCACGCGCTCCCGCCGGCGTTCCCACCACGCCCATGCGCCCATCACGGTGCCGGCGTACGTCCATCCGAGCAAGACGTCGAAGAAGTAGTGCTCGCCCGTGGCGATGAGTGTCAGCCCCATGGCCAGCGGATAGAGCACAAGCAACGGCCGGAGCGGGCGGCGCACGCGAGGCCAGAGGAACAGCGCCACCAGCATCGTGATCGCCGAGTGAAGCGAAGGCACCGCGGCGACCTGATTCACGGTCGCCTGGCCCTCGTCGAACAGCTCGACCGTCCTCCCGCCGATCACCTGCCAGCCGTCCGACGTGGTGCGGGCGACGCCGTGCAGCAGGCCCATGTTGGCGGCCATCCACGGCGGGGCGGCCGGGAATGCGACGTAGGTGGCGACGCCGGCGGCGGCGAGGGTGACGATTCGCCGGGAGAAGCGCAGGAACTCCAGCCGGTCGCGCGCCCACAGGAACCCGGCGACTATGAACGGAACGATGAAGTAGGACGTGTAGATGAGCGTGAAGGCGACGTCGATCCAGTTGACGACCTTCGGGTCGTTCAGGTGCGCCTGCAGCCATTGGTTTGGCGTCGTGCCGAAGAACAGGAAGCGGTCGAAGTCGATCATCGGGTGGACATGGACGCCGATCCCGAGGCGGTCGGCCGCGCCACGCGAGAAGTCGTAGGCGCTCAGCAGGATCATCATCGGCAGCCAGTCGCGCACCAGCCGCAGTACCTCGCGCCACGGCCGGCCAAGTGACGCGCAGGCGAGCGCCCCGCACACCCAGGCGACGACCAGCTCGCGCTGCACGGGGATCCCATAGTGGGCGCTCCACACCCCGAGCGAGATGAAGTACAGGACGAGGACGCCGCGGCGCACCGCCACCCAGTGCCCGAACCCCGAGTCAGCCGCCTCCTCGTCCCCGACGTCTGCCAAGTCGATCGCCGTCACGAAGGAGAATCTAATGCCCCCACACCCCTCGGATCGACCAAGAGAGGACCCTCACGACCTTGAGTCCGTGGTCGGTGAGCGAGCTCGAGCCGCCGGATCCCGGGCCCGACCCCCGGGTGACGGAACCCGGCTGCCGCTCGGCCCCGAGGACCCGGAAGTCCGGCCCGTTGTGGACGACGCTCCCTGCACGAGGTGTCGGTCTCCGGTGAAGGCTGGCGAGTCCACGCACGGAGGGAGCAGTCTGGTCGCCACACTGCTCCTTGGTCAGAAGTGCCTGATTCACGGGCACTTCGCGAGTACCCCCAACCGGATTCGAACCGGTGATCTCCTGCGTGAAAGGCAGGCGTCCTAACCGCTAGACCATGGGGGCGCGGTGGCGAGGTCATTGTATGAGCCCCGGGCGGGGGGCCGCCCCGGGCAATGGGTCGGAATCAGGCGAGGCCATGGGGCCCGACGGGCGGTCGACCGCGCTCCCTGGGCTGCGTCAGTGGCCTATTAAGCGGGTAGGAGCTCAGGAAACGGACTCGCGAGATGGCTCTCGCGGCCCGGCCCGAGCGGCTGGGCTGACGGGATGAAAGGGAAACGATGGGCCCACTGCTATTCGTCAACTGGTCGTCAGTCAGCTCGATGTTCCGGGGCTTGATGTGGATCGTGGCGATCCTGCTGGCCAGCGTGATCATCATTCATCTGATGCCGGACTCGTCGTCGGCGCATCACGCCGCGACACGACTGATGAGATAAGGGCCGGGCGGGCTACTGCGGGCGGACGCGCAGGGCCTCGCGCCAGCCAAGCCGGGGGCCGCTGCGCACGAGCGTGGCCTTGTAGATCCGGGTGGCGATCTGGACCATGGCGTAGATCGCGGCCAGCATGAGCAGCACCGAGAGCACGACCTCCCACCAGGCGGCGGTGCCGACGGCGATCCGCGCGGGCATCAGCGATGGGGTGAGCGGCGGAACGAAGGACAGCACGCGAACCAGCGTCGAGTGCGTGTTGCCGACCAGGACGTACACGAGCAGGTAACCCGCGAGGAGTGGAATGGTGAGCGGCGTGGTGGCGAACTGCACCTCCTCCTGGCGGGCCACGGTGGCGCCGGCGGCGGCGAAACCGAACGCGTAGAGCGCGTAGCCGAGCGCGAAGAAGAGCAGGCTCGCCGGCAGGAGGAACCAAACGTCGGACGGGATCTTGGCGCTCTGTTCGATGGCGTTTGCGATCAGGGCGGCGATGACTGGCACCGAGAGCTGACCGAGGGCCGCCGTGCCGATGCCGATCACCTTGCCCGCCAGGAGCTGCTCGGGCCGAACGGTTGAGATGAGCACCTCGGCCGTCCGCGAGGTCTTCTCCTGCGCGACGCCGGTGGCGATGGCATTGCCATATATGACGAGCACGAGGTACAGGAAGAAGCCCGCGGCGAGGGCGGCCACCGAACGGGCCGCCTGGTGAGATGGCGGCGGCGCGATCGCCATCGTCCGCAACGGCACCGGCGCACGTGCCGCGGCGATCGTGCCCGGCGGCACACCGGCCTGAAGGAGCACGGCGCGCTGGTGGGCCGCGGCGAGCGTGACCGCGAGCAGGGTCTGGTCGGTGGACGAAAGGGTGTGCGGGACGATCGCGGTGGCGCCCTGCGACGAGACCACGACCGCAACGTCGAGTTTCCCGTCCTTGACGTCGCTTCGCGCAATCGCCTCGCTCCCCACGTTCTCCAACCGGAGCTTCAGCTCGGCGGCTCGAGCGGTGGCCTGCAGCGAGGGTCCCAGAGCCTCGGCCCGAGCGCCCACGAGACCGATCCGGGTTGGCGTGTTGGAGCTGTGGATGAGCCCGGGCAGGACCACTCCGGTGACGACGAGCACGGTCATCACCGCAGTGGTGATCCAAACCGCCCGGCTGCGCAGGCGCTCCGAGATCTCGCGGCCGGCGACCAGCCGGATCACGCCGAGGCGCGTCATCTCGAGACCAGGTGGCGGTAGAGGTCGATGAGCCCGCTCGATTCGAAGCCGAAATGCTCCACGGGCCCCGCGGCGAGCGCTGCCTGGAGGATCGGCTGCGTGTCGGCGCCCGGCTCGATCGCGAGCAGGACCCCGCGCTCGTCCTCCCCCACGAGCTCGACGCCCGGGAGCCGCTGGATCCAGTCGCCTCGGCCGTTCACCTTGACCCGGAGCTGGGCCGGAAGCCGCTCGCGCAACTCGGCGAGCGTGCCCGCGGCGAGGACCCGCCCGGCGTCGAGCACGACGATCTGGCGGCACACGCGCTCGACCAGCTCGAGCTGGTGACTCGAGAACAGGATCGCCTTGCCCGCCTCGGCTTGGACGAGCAGGGTCTCGGACAGCGACTCGACCGCCTCCGGATCGAGGCCGGCGAACGGCTCGTCGAGAATCAGCAGGCCGGGATCGTGCACGAGCGCGACCGCGAGCTGCACGCGTTGTTGATTGCCGTGCGAGAGCGCGATCAGCTTCTCGTCGAGGCGCTCGCCCAGGCCAAGCTGGTCGAGCCAGTCCCGCGCCGCCTCGGTCGCGGCCGCCGCCTCGAGTCCGTGCAGACGGGCGAAGTAGGCGACCTGCTCGAGCAGGCGCATCTGCGGGTAGAGCCCGCGCTCCTCCGGCATGTAGCCGAACCGCAGGCGGTCCGTCTCGCCCACCGGATGATCGTTCCAACCGATCGATCCCCGATCCGGGTCGATGATGCCCATGACCGATCGCATCAGCGTCGTCTTGCCGGCGCCGTTGCGCCCGACCAGGCCGACGATCTCGCCGATGCCGACGGAGAGACTGACACCGTCGAGCGCCACCAGATCCCCGAAACGACGCTGGAGGTTCGCGATCTCGAGCACGTCGAAGCGATTCAGTCCTTGACGACGGCGATTCCGGCGAGCGGATCGGGAAGACTCTGATGGCGCGGCGGCCAGAGCGCCGGCCCGCCGGTCCGTGCGTCGACGCGACGAAGTCCCACCACCAGGTATCCGACGATGTACGCGATCGACGGGATCACGAGAAGGATCGCGTTGATCCCAGCTGCCGCCAGCCGCCGCCGTAGCGACGCCACCTGCAGTCCGCTCGGCGCCATCGCCCGAAGCCTCTCACAAAGACCTGATATGGAGAGTCGTTTGTCAAGGGGTGCGTCACGAATTTCTTGCTTTCGCGGTTGCGGGACGGAGGGGTTTGTGGTCGGCTGGGGTGGGTGGCGGTCCGGCAGGCTGTGCGCGACGCGCGGTCAGGCTGATATGCGCGGGTTTGGGTTGCCGCAGGACCATGGTTCGTCGTGGGGAGCCGCTGTCTAGCATCGGGCGTGGCCGGCCTGGGGGGCGGGTTGCTCATAGGTCTGTCGCGGGTTCCCCGCGCGTTGCCGGGCCGCCACCGACCCAGCCGACGGGATCGAGGATGTTCGGGCTTGTGGTTACTCGATTTGGGTGATCGCCCAGGCGAAGCCGGCGAGCTCGCGGGCGGCGGCGACGGCGATGATCGTGCGTCGCTTGGCGCGCAGCTCGAGGCGTGTCCAGGTGCGGTATAGGCGCTGCTGGGCTGACCAGGAGATCGCGGCTGCCTGGGCGGGCTGGCCGTTTTGGCGGTCGCTCAGCGCCTTGCCGATCCTCGGGCGGGGGCGGTAGTGCCAGGCGGCCTCGATCAGCAGCCGCCGGGCGTGCCCGGACCCGGTCTTGGTGATCGACCCGAGCCGGCGCTGCTGCCCGGTCGTGGACTCGCACGGCACCAGGCCGACGTAGCTCATTAGCTGCTCGGCGCGGGCGAACCGCTCGAAGTCGCCGACCTCGGCGCACAAGCCGACCGCGGTCAGCGTGTCGACCCCGCGCAGGCACCGCAACCGGCCGACCTGCACCGTCCACGGCGAGCTGGGGAGCAGCGCGACGATCTCGCGCTCCAGCCGCTCGCGGCGGTGACAGAGCGCGTCGATCGCGCCCTGGCAATCGAGCAGCGTCGCCTGCGCCGCAGGCCACTGCAGCGCGACCTGAGCCAGCCAGTCGCGGTGGCGCTGGGTCCACGCCGGCCCGTCGTCGAACCGGATTCCGTGCCTGAGCAGCAGCTTCGAGAGCCGGTGCCGGCAGCGCATCAGATCCACCCGCACGCTCTCGCGCGCGCGGACCAGGTCACGCAGCGCCTCCTCCTCGGGCCCCGGCACCCGAACCGCGTGCAGCTTGCCGGCCAGCAGCAGCCGGACCAACAGCTCGGCGTCACGCCGGTCGGTCTTCACGCGATCCCCCGAGGCCCTGGGGATCTTGCTCGGCGCCGCGACGATGCACTGCACGCGGCGCTTCGCGAGCTCGCGCGCGAGCCCGTAGCCCGTCGGCCCCGCCTCATACGCGGCGCGTACCGGCCGCGGAAGCCCGCCGCAAAACCCGGCCGCCTCCCCAACGTCGCCGTTCATCCGGAACGTCCGCAACTCGCCGCTCTCAGCGTCGAGCACCGCCGCCACGACCTTCGCAGCGTGCACATCCAAGCCGACGAGGGTTCTAGCCTTCGCCATGGCTGGCTCCTCCTATTCGGTTGTGGACCGGCTGCGCGGGGGCAACCGCGCGGCCTGAACACCCCCCACGACCGTCGTGGGAGGACCGGCCCTTTTCTACACCACAGGCCGGACGGCCCTCAATCCATATGGTCTGAGATGGACGCGCGTGTCAAGGGGGCGCTGGAAGATGTTGTCGTTGACGTTGTTCATGGTGGTGGTTGGTGGGGCCGGGCGGCGGGTGCGAGCGCAACGACGACTGTCACTCTGAGATGCGCGGGTCGGGACCGCAGGACAGTGTCCGGTCGTGAGCTGCCTCGTACTAGCGTCGCGAGTCGAAATCGCATAGACCACAGCGAGGATCCTCCGGGCGGGGCGCACCGCGCCGCCCGGCCCCACCACGGGGGAAGGACTCCGGCGTGTTAGGCGGCGGCCTCCTGGAGCTGGTCGGCGGTGGACGGAGACGGTGCGGCGCTGTCGGTGATGCGGAGTGGCTGGTGGGTCATCGCGGCCCACAGGAACCCGGCGAGCTCGCGGGCGACCGCAACGTTCGCGACGGTGGTGCGCTTGCCGTGGTCGGTGAGGTGTCGGTGGCGGTGATAGAGGCGGACTTGGGCGTGCCAGGCGCGCTCGTCCGGCGGCGAGCCGTTCTTCGAGAGTCGGGGGGCGTGGCGGTAGTGCCAGGCCGCCTCGATCAGCAGCCGGCGAGCGTGCTTGTTCCCGGACAGGGTGATATGCCCGCGATGCTGCTGATCACCGGAGGAGTACTCCGACGGGGTGATTCCCAACCAAGCCGCGAGCTCCCGCGGGTGCCCGAACCGCGCGAAGTCGCCGATCTCGGCGATCAACCCGAGCGCGGTGATCGTCGCGATCCCTCGGAACCGCGTGAGGATCTGCACCTGGGCGCCCCACCGCTCGCTGCCGGCGATCTCTGCCAGCCGCGCGTCGAGGGTGTCGAGCTGACGCTCGATCCCGTCGACGTGGATCAGCAACTGCTCAAGTGCCTCCTGAGCGAGCGGATCATCGAGCCGCTGCGTCGCGAGCCAGCGACGATGCAGCTTCGTCCACGCCGTCTTCCCGTCCCGGAAGATCCTGCCGTGCCGCAGCAGCTGCTTCAGTACCCGGTTACGCGCCGCGAGCCGCACGCCACGCAGATCATCACGCGCCCTGAGCAGATCCCGGAGCCCCTCGAGCTCCGGCGTCGGCGGATGCACGAACCGCAACATCCCCGCGCGATACAGCGATACGAGCTTCTTCGCGTCACGCCGATCGGTCTTCACCCGATCGCCGGCGCGGACCGGGATCAACGACGGCGCGACGACATCGCACGCCACGCCGAGCTTCGTGAGCTGCCGCCACAGGGCGAACCCGCCGGGCCCAGCCTCGTAGCAGACCGACAAGCCGGCCGGGCCTCCCTGCTTATCGATGAACCGGCGGATCGCCCGCTCGGTCGTCTCGATCCGGCAGACCTCCGGCTTGCCGCCATCCGGCGGCAGCACTGCCGTCACGATCGAGAACTTGTGTTGATCGAACGAGATCCACCGGCGCACTTGGCCCGGATGCAGACAAGGGGTAACGTCAGGCATGGCTGGTCCTCCACGGTCGTATGCGGCTCTGGCCCTGTGTGGCCCTCAACAACCGCGCATTGTTCAACCCGCGAAAGATGCGACGCACGAGGACCAGCCTCATGCGTCCATACTGACTAGCCGAGTGAGATCAGCGCGATTCCCGCCACCACCGCCACCGCGCCGAGCGCACGAGACGTACCGATCCGCTCGCGGCCCCCGATCGCGAGCGCCGCGGTCGCGATCAGGACGCTCGATTCGCGCACCGCCGCCACTGACGCCGCCGGCGCCAGCCGGAGCGCCAGCAGCACGAGCGCGTAGGCGCCGAAGAAGCCGACCCCGGCCAGGAGCGTCCTCGGGGTCAGGGCGGCTCGCAACGCGGCCCGGCCGCGCCACCGCCAGACGCCGAGCACGTACGCCAGCGAGGTCACCGCGAAGACGACCTCGGCATACGCGATCGCGTTGGCGTGGACGATGCCGTGCTTGTCGATCAGCGTGTAGCCGGCGATGCAGGCACCGATCGACAGCGCCAGCGCCAATTCGCGCGGGTGGCCGGCACCGCGGATACCGCGAACGAGCACAATTCCCAGAGCGACGAGCAGGACGCCCACGGCCGCCGGCCACGACACCGTGGCGCCGGTCACGACCACGCCCGCCGCCAGCACGAGCACCGGCGCCGAGCCGCGAGCGATCGGATAGACGAAGCTCATCGCGGTGACCGAGTAGGCGGTGGCGAGCAGCACCATGTAGAGCACCTCGAGCGAGCTCGACCCGGCCACGTACGGCCACGCCGCCGGTTCGAACCGCCAGGCGATCAGCGCCACCGGCGCAAACACGACCGTCCCCACCACGAGCGCGACGGCGCTTGCGCTGTGGGTGTCGTCGGCGCCGGATATCAGCAAGTTCCACGTGGCGTGGACGACCGCGGCGGCGAGGGCGAGCAGGAGCGCGGAGATCGGCATGGCGACTCGGTTTATAGACTCGCCGCCACCCGGACCCGCCGTCTGCTTGGATGCCGGGCGTGGACGCACTCGCGTCGCTGAGCGAAGACGAGCGAGAGCTCGCGCCGCCGGCACCGCCGCCCCGCACGGCGGGCGCTATGAAGGCGGTGCTGACCGACAAGCGTTTCTCGGACCCGAACTGGATCTACGAGCGCAAGCTCGACGGGATCCGCTGCATCGCGATCCGCAACGCAAACGACCTCAAGCTGCTGTCACGCAACGATCTGCTCCAGAACGATCGCTACCCGGAGCTGGTCGAAGCCCTCACAGCCGAACGATGCGAGCGGTTCGTCATCGACGGCGAGGTGGTGGCGTTCGAGGGCGCGCAGACCAGCTTTGCGCGCCTGGCGCAGCGCCACCAGCACTACGTGCCGGTGTTTCTGTACGTGTTCGACATCCTGTGGCTCGAAGGCCACGACGTGCGCCCACTCCCGCTCCGCACGCGCAAACGACTGCTCAAGAGCGCGCTTCAGTTCCACGGGAACGTCCGCTGGACTCAGTACCGCAACAGCGACGGCGAAGCGTTGTTCGAAGAGGCCTGCCGCAAGGGCTGGGAAGGACTGATCGCCAAGCGGGCGGACAGCCCGTACGTCACCACCCGCTCGAAGGACTGGCTGAAGTTCAAGTGCGAACACGGCCAGGAGCTCGTGATCGGCGGCTACACCGAGCCGCGAGGCTCGCGCGTCGAGTTCGGCGCGCTGCTGCTCGGCTACTACCGCGACGGCCGGTTCGAGTACGCCGGCAAGGTGGGGACCGGGTTCGACACCGACACCCTCCACGACCTGGGCGCGCGGCTGCGAGACCGCACGAGAACCGACCCGCCGTTCGCCGCACCACAGTCGATCAAGGAACGCCACGTGACATGGGTCGAGCCGGAGCTCGTCGCCCAGATCGGCTTCACCGAGTGGACGCGCGACGGCCGACTGCGCCACCCCCGCTTCCTCGGCCTCCGGGACGACAAGGCGGCGCGAGAGGTGGTCCGCGAAGGGTGACCGAGACGCTGACAATCGGGCGGCGCGAGGTACGCATCACGCACGCCGATCGTGCCGTGTTCCCGCTGCCAAACCTGACCAAGCTCGACCTGGCCCGCCACTACGAGCGCGTCGCGCCGCTGATGCTGCCCTACGTGCGCGACCGACCGCTGGCGCTGCAGGCCTACCCGAAGGGGATCGAGGAGGACGGCTTCTTCTTGAAGTCGGTGCCTGGCTACTTCCCGGCCTGGATCAAGCACGTGACCGTCCCGAAGAAGGGCGGGACGATCACCCACGTGCTCGCGCAGGACGCCGCAACGCTCGTGTACCTGGCCGGCCAGAACGTGGTCACGGTGCACACCTGGCTGTCGCGCGCCGACAAGCCCCACCAGCCGGATCGCCTGACGCTCGACTTCGATCCCTCCGGCGGAGGATTCGCCGAGGTGCGAGCCGCCGCGCGCGCGGCCGGGGACCGGCTGCGCGACCTCGGGCTGACCCCTTTCGCGATGACGACCGGCTCGCGCGGCGTCCACGTGGTCTGCCCCCTGCGGCGCGGCCCGGGGTTTCCGGAAGTGCACGGTTTCGCCCGGCGGCTGGCCGAGGAGATGGTGGCCGACGATCCCCGCCACCTGACCCTGGAATGGCGCAAGGTCGATCGCGGCAAGCGGATCTACGTCGACGTCAACCGGATCGCCTACGCCCAGCACGCGGTCGGGCCGTACGCGGTGCGGGCGCGGCCCACGGCGCCGGTGGCGGTGCCGCTCCACTGGGAGGAGCTGTCCGATCGCTCCCTCAAACCGGATCGCTGGACGGTCACGAACATCGCCAAGCGACTCGACGACGGCGACCCCTGGTCAGGGATGAGCCGCCACGCCCGGGCCCTGCCCAAGCGGTAGCGCTAGATCCCGCGCTGCAGACGGCGCCGACGGCCGCGCTTGCCGGCCACCTGCCATGGCCCCGGTACGTAATCGAGCACCAAGTTGACCAGCCACACGATAAGCGTGGCGGCGACCAGCGTCCAGAAGCCATCGATGTGGAAGCCGCTCACGATCGCGTCGGTGATGTCGAGCATCAGCATCGAGACGAAGAACCAGGCGATGCCCAGGGTCAGGAGGGCCAGCGGCAAGGTGATGAACCGAAGCAGTGGCTTGAGCAGGGTGTTGAGCACCCCGAACACGGCAGCGGCGAGGAGCAGCGAGCCGAAGTTCTTGACCGTGACGTCGGCGAGCAGCCCGGCCACGAGCGCCAATACGAGCGCATTGGTGAGCCATGAGATGCCCAGCCGCACCGACAGCGGTGGGCCCGGAGCGGGACGATCGTCGACGACCTCGTAGTAGCGCGCCGGGCTCACCCCAGAAGCGTACCCCTGTCAGTAGCTGAACACCGTCGCGCGCTCCTCGATCCACTCCAACAGCGGCGTGGCGCCGCCGATCTGAGCGCTGTCGATCAGGTCATCGGGGCTGAGCTTGCGCGCGCCGAAGCAGACCGGGCACACGAGCATCCTCCCTCCCGCGGCCGTGTATCGCTCGAGCAGTGCGTCGAGCCCGGGGCAGCCGTCGCAGGCGACACCTTGGGCGACCTTGGGCGTGGCCAGCCGCACCGCCTCCTTGGTCAGGAACATCGTGACCGGCCGGCCCGACTGGGCGGCCGCGCCGCCGACCAGGAAGGCGACGGTAACCCGCTCGGGGTCCTCGAGGCCGGTCGCCAGGTTGATCACGATCTTGCCGTCTTCGCTCATTCGTTTGCTCCTCTCGGGTGGTTGACCACGCCGAAAGATGACCGCCGGCCGGCGATCGCACATGGGCGAGACCACCCATCTTTAGCGCTGTTCGGCCAGCCCCAGGCGCTGGGCGGCGGCACCCGCCTCGCCTCGGGTACGCGCGCCGAGCTTGGTCAGGATGGCCGACACGTGATGCTCGACGGTGCGCGAGGAAACCACCAGCCGCTCGGCGATCTCTGCGTTGCGCAGACCCTGGGCGATCAGGGCCAGCACCTCGAGTTCACGGCTGGTCAGGGCAGCCGGGTTGGCGGCGGTGGCGCGGTTCGGCCCGCGCGGGATGTCCAGCGCGCCGAGGGCGCGCAGGCGGCGCGCGACGATCCGCGCCGCGGGCTCGGCCCCGAGACGGCGCAGCTCGTCCAGCGCCCGCCGCAGCTCGGGCTCGCGCTTAGACTGGGCCAGGGCGAGCGCGGCGTCGTAAGGGCACCCCAGGTCCGTCCACAACATGGCGGCCTGGGCGCAATCTTCCGCCAGCTCCGCCTCGAACGCCGGCGCCACGCGACCCGGCGGCGCCCCGAGCCCGGCGCGCCGCCGCCACACCGACAGCTCACCGAGAGTCCAGGCGTCTCCGCGCTCGGCGGCGAGCGCCATCGTGTCCGCGGTCGCCTCGTCGACCCCGGCGGGTGAGCGCCGGAGCCACGCCCCCTCGGCGCGCGCCGCGGCGACAGGGCCCAGGCGCTGAAGCTCTCCCACCGTTTGTGCCAGCGCCAGGGCCTCGGCCAGCGCGACCCGGGCGCGGGCGTGCTCCCCAACGCGGTGGGCCAGCAGCCCATCCGCGGTGAGGAGCACGATCCGCGTGTGCGGAGAGGCGTCCGGCTCGGAGCGCACCTCATCGATCAGCTCGGCGGCCGCCGTCCAGCGGCCGCTGTCGAGCTGCTGACGGGCGCGCCAGGCGCGCAGATAGGCCCCGTAGGAGCGCAGGTCGTGCGCGTCGCAGTAGGCGATGCCCTCGGCCAGATATCGATCCGCCAAGGCGAGCTGCCGGCGCCAGGCAGCGGTCGCCGCAAGGTTGGCATAGGCGCGACCCACGTCGTCGTCGAGTCCCGCGGCACGCGCGCGGCGCAAGCTCTCTTGGATCTTCGCCCGGCCTTGGGGCTCGCGGCCGGACAGGACCTCGGCGCTGCCGACGTTGCTCAGCGCGTGCACCGCGATCTCCGGCACCCCGAGCCGCTCGGCCAGCGCAAGCGCCCGTCCTCCCCAGGCAATCGCCGGGTCGAGGTCGCCCGAGAGCATGTGGAGCTGCGAGATCGTGCTGTAGGCCCGCGCCAGCTCGGGCCCATCGACATCGCAGGCCTCCAGCACGGCCACGGCCTCGGCGGCCAGCGCCGCCGCCTCCTCTCCGAAACCGCCGAACCACAGGTACCGCGAGAGCAGTCGTAGCGCAGCACCCTCGCGCACGCGGTCTCCACTCGCCTGCAGACGGCTCACGCATCGGCGCTGAAGCGCGATCGCCTCATCGAGTCGATCGGTCAGGTAGAGCTCGAACGCGCACCGACCCAGTAGGTCGGTCTGCTCGACCGCCGGCGCGTCGGCGCACACCGCGATGGCCCGCTCGTAGAACGCGGCCGCCTCACGGTGTGCCCCGAGCCCGACCGAGCGCTCGGCGGCCGTGACGGCGTGACGGAAGAGGGCGCGCTCGTCGCCGGCACGCTCCGCGTGGTGGACCAGGCGGGCCGGCTCCGCCCCCTCCCCCTCCAGCGCGCGTAGCACACGACCGTGTAGCGCTCGGGCGCGGCCCACGTCGAGGTCCTGCTCGAGCACGAGGCGCGCTAGCTCATGACGGAAGCGCACGGCCTGACCCCGCGGCTCGATCATCCCGGCCGAGAGGCATTGCCCGATCCCGTCCAGGCCCGCGGTCGACACACGCTCCAGCAGCCCTAGCTCGGCCTGCGCGGGAACGACGGCGATCAGGTCGAGCAACGCCCGCGCCTGGGCGTCCAGCGTGGAGGCCCGCATGAGTACGGCGTCGCGCACGGTTGGGGGCACGTCACTGCCGGGTCCGGCCAGCAGCTCGGTAACGAAGAACGGGTTGCCCTTGGTGACGGAGAACACCCCGTCGGCGTCCTGCGCGGCCGCTTCGGCCAGCACGCCGACGGCGTCGCGCGAGAGCGGGTCAAGTCGCATCCGGTCGATCCGCGGCGCACTCGCCAGCAGCCCCAGGGTCGCCCGCAACGGATGCCCGGGGTCCAGCTCGTCATCGCGATAGGTGCCGATCACCAGCGCCGGCGCCTGGGCGATCCGACGCGCGAGGTAACCGAGGGCGTCGAGCGTCCCCTCGTCGGCCCAGTGGAGGTCCTCCAGGACGACCACCGACGGCCCCTCGAGCGCGAGATCTTCGAGCAGCGCCCGCGCCACCTCGTATGGACGGGCATCCCCGGCCAGCAACGCGGCAGCACGCCCTCCGAGCCCCGTGGCGACCTCCATCAGCGGACCGAGAGGCGCTGGCGTGGCCAGAGGATCACACAGCCCCCACTGCGCCGGCACCCGACCGATGCCCGCGCAGAAGCGAGTGACCAGAGCGGTCTTGCCGATCCCCGCCTCGCCGGCGATCAAGCCCACGCGCCCGGCGGCCGAGCTCGTCACATCCTCCAGCCACCGGCTGAGCGCCGCCAGCGCCCGCTCACGCTCGAGCAGCGCGCGATCTTCTGCCCCGGGTCCGACGACCATCACGGCAAGCCTCCCACGCGGGGACGGCTCGGGGCAACGTGATCGAGACGGCTACCCCAGCGTGAGCGCCCCGTGTGCGTAGTCGATGCTGATCGTGCCGAAGTGCGACAGCACGTCCGAGCCGAGCAAGCCAAACGCATGCCCGTTGGCTCCGGCAATCACGGAGCTGGTGGCGACGATGCTCGGGAGCGGCTGACCGCCGATGCTCCAGCGCGAGAGCCGCACCTTGCGCGCGCCCTCCGAGCAGCCCACGCCGGTCACCTTGATCGGGCGGCCGACTGTCTTCAGCTGCAGCTTCTTGGCCAGAGCGTCGTCGACCAGGGTCTTGGACGAGCCGGTGTCGATCAGGAACGGAAAGACATGGCCGTGGATGACGACCCGCGCGAGGGCGAGCGTCTCTCCGTCCTTCGCTTTGAGGATTACGAGGGGAATCGTTGCTTGCGAAGCGTGCGCGCCGCCGGTCGCGGCGTCTCCCCAACCAGTGAAGCCGACTAATACAAAGGAACCGACCAATCCTGCGACAGCGATGAGACGGCGCATCCTTCCTCCCTTCGGAAGACGCTCGGGGTGGGAACCGGTGGACCGCGAGCGTAGTCCCTCGCGTCGGCCGGCGCGACGCTCGCGCCTAGCTGCACCCGGGAGCGGCGCTCGGATACCCATACATGCGTCGAAACCGGATCGAGGGCTCAAGTTTCGCCGCAGGCGACCGACGGGTTGATCAAGACTGGTAGGCATGTCGAGCTATGGATGGCTGACGTTTGTTGATTGATGGCCCACCGGTGCGCACGCTCGAGCCTGCGCCCCGACCCACGAAGGAGCTGGATCCGCCGGTCCGGATCGTCAGCGACTACATCGCGCCGAGGCCCGGGCGCCACCTGCCGCAGATGCTCGTCGCGACGACGCTGGTCGCGGTCCTCCCCCTGCTCATCTCCCTCGCGCTCCGCGCCGGCGGCGTGATCTCGGGGTGGGTGTCGGTCGGGCTGGCCGTCACGATGTCGCTGGCCGCCTCGACCGCCGGCAGCGCCTACTGGCGCAAGCGCGGCGGGCACGGCGAGGTGCTGTTCAGCGAGCTGCTGCTGTGGGGATGGCTCAGGAGCCGGCGCCAGGAGCGCGAGCTGGCCAATGCCACCCGGCTCCTCGACCTCGTCAACCCGGGCAGCGCGCGAACCGACGCGCGGGATGAGCTCAGCATCGAGCACCGCGAGCATCTGCTCAGGCAGCTGGCCGGTGCCCTCGAGGGCCAAGACGTCTACCTGAACGGGCACTCGCGGCGAGTGGCGCGGCACGCCACGATGATCGCGCGCGGGCTGGGCCTCTCCGGCGAGGATGTGGCCCGGGTTCGGGCCGCCGCCGCGGTTCACGACGTCGGGAAGCTCCGAACGCCGAAGGCCATCCTCAACAAGCCGGGACGCCTGACCGACGAGGAATTCGAAGTGATCAAGCGCCATCCAGTCGACGGCGCCGAGATGATCGCCGCGCTGGGCGATACCGAGCTCACCCGGATCGTCCGCCATCACCATGAGCGCCTCGACGGCGCCGGCTATCCCGACCGCCTTCGCGGTGAGGACATCCCGCTGGGGGCCCGGATCATCGCGGTGGCCGACACGTTCGACGCGATCACCTCGGCCCGTCCCTACCGCGACGCGGCGGCGCACCAGAAGGCGATCGACATCCTGCGCAAGGAGGCCGGCACCCAGCTTGACCCGGATGCTGTCAAGGCGTTCCTCGCCTACTACTCGGGCAACCGGCCCGCACTGGCGTGGGCGATCATCACCTCCTCGCTCCGCCGGCTGGTCGCGTGGCTGAGCGGCGACCCCGCCGCCGCGGCGGCGATGTCGGCGGGCAAGGTGGCCGCCGCCACGGTGGCTACGGCGACGATCGGCGCCGTAGCCGTGGCCGCGCCAGTCCCGGTCGTGCACCATCCGCACCGCCCGGTCGTCACGCACGCCATCACGGCACGGCCGCATACCGCAGCCGCGACGCACCGTCAGCCCGGCGCCGGCGTGACTCTGCGGGGAACCGTCCCGACCGCAGCCACCAAGACCGCGAAACGCAGCTCATCCAAGCCGCGCCCGCCCGCGACCCAACGTGCCGGCGCAGTGCATCACGGCAAAGCGGCCGCCGCCAAGCAGGGCCACACGCCCGCCGCCGCGTCGAGCCAGACCGCCGCCTCGAGCCAGACCGCCGTCCCGAGCCAGACCGCCGCGCCGAGCCAGGCCGCCGGGCGCTCGCAGACGACATCCAACGGCAGCGCGTCGGGCACCGGCACGCACACCGGCCAGCCGACGTCGGCCGGCCACTCACAAGGGTCGAGCGCCAACGGCAACGCATACGGCCACACCAAGCCGCTCGGCAACGGCCACGGCCAGGGACTGGCGAACGGGCACGGCAACTCAGGCGCGAACGCCGGCGGCCGTACGAGCCCGAACGCAAACGGCGCCGCGCACGCCAACTCCAACGCCAATCTCCCCACCAGGTCTCCGGGCGGCTCCGGCAGCCACGGCGACGCCAGCAGCCACGGCAACCCGAGCAGCCAGGGCGCCGACAACGCCGCCGGGAACGCGAACGCGCAGGCCAACGCCAACGCCAACGCCAACGCAACGCCAACGCCAACAGCCAACAGCCAACGGCAACGGCAACGGCAACGGGCAAGGCAACGGCAACCAGAACGAGCAGGCCAACGCCAGCGCTGGCACCGCAGCCACACCCAGCCCGACCCCCGCGCCGACCGGCGGCCAGGGCTCGACGCCCCACCAGGGCGACGGCCACGGCCACGGCAACTGAGTCAGGCGGCGGCGACGCTGGTGCTGAGCGCCGGCCCGCCGGCCAGCGTCTGAAAGACGACGCAGTAGCGCTCGGTCAGCCGCGCCAGCGTCTCCAGCTGCGACGCGTCGGCGTCGGTGTCGAGCTCGAACGACAGGCGGATCGCGCTGAAGCCGACCGGCGCGGCGCGGTCGACGCCGAGCGTGCCGCGAAAGTCCAGGTCGCCCTCGGCGCGCACCCGTCCAGACGGCACCGAGATCCCCAGCGAGGTCGACACCGCGCGCAGGGTGACGCCCGCGCAGGCGACCAGTGCCTCGAGCAGCATGTCGCCTGAGCACAGCAGGGATCCGTCCCCGCCGGTGGCCGGATGAAGTCCCGCCTCGGCGATGGCGCGAGCCGTCTGCACCGAGCAGGACACGCCCTCCCCGAGCTCGCCGGTCGCCGCCAGCGTGATCATGGCGGCCTCGGGCTCGGTCTTGTAGCGCTCCTTGAGCGGCGCCTGGAGCGTGCGCAGTTGATCGCCGTCCACGTCGCAGATGGTATGTCAGACGGTTGGTGGGGAAGCAGGCAACCCCGGAGCCGGGGCCGGCGTCGGCACGGGCTGCGGCGCGCTCGGCGTCCGGTTATCCCCCGGATCGTCCGGTGCCCGCAGCCACTCCACGATCCGGCCATGGGCGATCACGAAGTTCGTCCGCGCCGTGGTGCCCACCCCGCCGCCGCAGTCGGTGCCGCCGGGGCCCGGACGCCCGGTCAGGCGGAACAACACGTTGACGAAGCGCCCGCGCTGGTCGGCCGAGACGACCCGCGCGCCGCACGGTAGCGACGCGTTGGCGGCCGCGGCCTGGTCGGTCGTCCCGATGGTGATCACCAGCGCCGTGCCGGTGGCGTCGGTTCCGTTGACCATCACGCTGGGCAGCGCGAAATATCCGGCGGCCGCCCGCACGTCGCCGTGGCGCAGAGCGTCGGACCAGGCCCGGATCACATCCACGGCGGTCGTCGCGGCCGGCCTGCCGGTGGGCCCGGGAGCGGGCAGCGGCTGGTCGGGGTTGATGAGCGGCGCCGGCGTGGCCGGCGAGGTGAGCGTCGTGTTGACCCGCTGGGCCCTGGTCCGGGTGTGCGACCGCCCCGACCCGCACCCGACCGCCAGCAACGCCATCGTCATGACCGCGATGCACGAAGCCCGGTGAGCGCGGGCGATCACATGACTATCGTAGGACCCCGCGAGGTCCGGCTACTCGTCCTGCGGTTCGGCTAGCTCCGAATCGCCGTCGCCGCTCGAGTACGGCGTGTGAACCAGACCGTAGGACCGCTCGATGGCTCGAGTCAGCCGGTCGAGCGCGTCGGTGACGTCCTCGCGGTCGGCCTTGCGCTCGAGCGAGAGGCGGACGCCGGCGATCTCGCGCGCGAGGTACTCGCTCTCGGCCAGCGATCTGGCGTTCGTCTCGCGGTCGCGCTCGACCTCGGCGCGGTCGCGGTCGGTCTGCCGGTTCTGAGCCAGCAGGATCATCGGCGCCGCGTAGGCGGCCTGGGTCGAGAAGCACAGGTTCAGCAGGATGAACGGGTACGGGTCCCAGCGCAGCGACACCGCGGCGATGTTGAGCGCGATCCAGAGGAACACGAAGATGGTCTGGGCCGCCAGGTACCGGCCGGTCCCGAGGAAGCGCGCCATCCGCTCGGCGTACCGGGCGAAGGCATCAGGGTCATACGAGGGGCCGCCGGGGGTGCCCCGCGGGGTTTCGAGGTCGTCGCGGCGCGCCATCAGCGGCTCGCGCGTGAGGATCGCCAGTCAGCCGGGAGCATCCGGTCCAGCACGTCATCGATCGTAACCGCTCCCACCAGCCGCTTCGCCGCATCGGTCACCGGGAGCGCCACGACGTCGTAGGCGGCCAGGCGCTCGGCCACCTCGCGATCGCTGGCGTCCGCGGCGATCGGGTCCCACTCGTCCTCCACGCAGCGCCCGAGCGGCTTGCTCGGCGCCTCGCGCAGCAGGCGCTGGATCCCGACCGCGCCCTGGTAGCGGCCGGTTGGGGTTTCGAGCGGCGGCTGGCAGACGAACACCTGCACGGCCAGCGGCACGGGCAAATCGGGATCGCGGATGCGTGCGAGCGCCTCGGCCACCGTGGCGTGCGGCGCGAGGATCACCGGCTCGGGGGTCATCAGGCCGCCCGCCGTGTCCGGCTGGTAGATCAAGAGTCGCCGGACCGGTTCGGCTTCCTCGGGGTCCATCGCGCCGAGCAGCTCGGCCTGGCGACTGGCGGAGAACTCCCCGAGCAGGTCGGCCGCGTCGTCGGCCTCCATCTCGTCGAGCACACGGGCCACGCGCTCCTGATCGAGCCCCTCGATGAGGCGCACCTGCTCGTCCTCGGAGAGCTCCTCGAGCAGGTCGGCCAGCCGGTCGTCCTCGAGCGCCGAGGCCAGCACGCGCCGCCGGCTGAGCGGCAGCCGGCGCACGGCGGCGGCCATCTCGGCCGGATGGAGGCCGCCCAGCGCCGCGGCCTGGCGGTCGATCGAGCGGTCGTCGGCGAACAACTCGCCCGCCTCGCTCCAGTCGATCACCTCCGGTGAGCGGCGGCGGCCGGCCAGACCGCGGCTGCCCAGCGCGATCGTGGTCACCTCCCAGGCGAACGGTTCGGGTGCGGGCGTGATGCCGACGTCGACGACGCGAGCGCCGCGGACGGGCCGGCCGAACAGCTCCCCGATGACCAGCCGCTCCCCGGGCCGCAGCTCGAACTGCCGCAGGTTGATCGAGCCGCGTCGCAGCCGCACGCCCTCGCTCTCGATCTCGCCCACCCGGCCGCCGCCCACGAACACGCGGCGGCGTCCGACCGCCACCACGAACCCGTTCACGCGCGGGGGGCGACCGCCCAGATCGAGGACGACGTCCACCAGCCGCCCAACGTCGGCGCCGTCCGCCCCGATCAGCGGCAGCCGCGTCAAGCGGCTCACGTAGACGATGCGCTCGGACACGGCCCTAGGTTAGACCGCGCCCGGCGTCAGCGGACCCCGGCGCGAGCGGAACCCGGCATCAGCGGAACGTCCTCAGCAAGCGCAACGTGGCCTCGGGGCTGCGCGTCAACTGCGAGTTCGCGATTCCGATTTCCTCAACCACGCCGCGACGAACCTTCAGCACGCCCCGGCTGCGACCGTTCGGCACGAGATACCAGGTGTTCGCGCCGATCTTGATCGGGGCCCCGAGATGCAGCCGCCGCTTCACCTTGCCGAGCCGGGCTCCCCGCCTCACGCCGTGCAGCGCGTAGAAGCGGTTGGCCGTGAGCAACAGGATCACGCGTCCCCGCACGGCTCGCCGCTCGCGCTTCGAGAGCGACCCGAGCAGGCGCGCGGATGGATACCCGGCGCGGATCCCATTCGGGCAGACGTAGAAGAAGTCCATGTCGTCGCGCCGGCTCCGGGTCGACCAGTGCGCGAACAGCTTCCGCGCGCGGGCGCGCCTCATGCCGAGCTTCACCCGCCCCAGCGCACGTCCGGTCAGCCGCCCCGCGGCCTTCTGGCAGACCCGGCCGCCGCCGGCCCCCGTCAGCGTGGGTGTGGATCCGACCGTGCCGGGGGCTCCGAGGACGAGCTCGAACGGCGGCGTCGCGTCGATCAGGTTGAACAGGGTGGTGGCGGATTGCGGCGTGGTCGAGGTCGCGCTGAACGCGGCGGCGCTGTAGAGCGGGGTGCCGTCGGTCGGGCTGCCGACGTCGGAGCGGGGGAACCGCAACGTGATCACCCCCGTGTTCGCGTCGTAGGAGGCCTGCGAGGAGCTCAGCACATGAGTCTGGGGGTAGGCGAGGTACTTGGTGTGCTCGGCCGCGTTGGCCGGCGGGATCCCGGCCGTGTCGCCGACGAAGAAGCTGGGCGTTCCGGAGCCGCCCGCGCCCGCGTTGTTATCCATGCCGGCGTAAGAGATGTGGCCGTTGCCCGTGGTGCCGGGCTGCACCATCGTCCAGCGGAGCAGCCAGCTCGCGTCCGGTCCGCCCACCGAGGCCGGAACCGAGAGGCTCTTCAAGCTCTTGACGTCGATCGTCGCGATCAACGTGTCGCCGGGACCGTTGGCCAGCGACGCGCCGGTCAGATCCAGGTTGTCGGGAGCAGCCGTCCGCGTTCCGTTGGCCGAGTAGTCGGCGTCGCCGTTGGGATCAGCGATCGAGCCCATGTCCACGCCGGGACCCCCGTCTTGGGTCACCGAGTCGACCGAGGCGAGCAGGCTCGGACCGCTGATCTGGCGGCTGATCACCTCGGGGCCGGCGTCCTCGCCGGCCGAGCTGTCGGCCGAGGTGTCGAATACGTAGGAGACCAGCGCGGCGCCCTGCCCGTCGATGCTGACCTGGAGGAAGTCGCCCAGGCTCCGGTCTCCACCGGTGGCGCAACCGATGCCGTTGGTGCAGATCTGTCCGTGCTTGACATAGGTCTCGCTCACGTCGGCGGTCGTGTACGCCGGCGCGGACGCGTTGGCGTTCAGGCTCTGGCCCAGCTGCACCGACCACTCGGCGTTCTGGAAACTGCCGGCGCCGTACAGCGTGCAGGTTCCCGAGCCGCTCGCGCAGGTGCCCTGCTCGGTCAGCTCGGAGGTGTGATACCAGGCGACGTCGACCCGCCCGTCGCTGCCGGCCACGATCCACGGGAACGTATTCGTGCCCGCGCTGGTGATCTGAGTGGGAGCCGACCAGGTGAGCGCCGAGGGATCGACGCCCGCCGGCTCGAGCGAATGCACGACATAGATCTGCTCCGGGGCGCTCAGCGCGCCAAAGTTCGGATCCGAGCTGCTCGCGTGGTCGACCGGACCGGCCGTGAAGGTCACGTACAGGTAGCCGGCCGAGTCGCGGGCGATGCTGGCGAAGTTCTCGCCGGCGAGCTCCTCCGGATTGCCATTCGAGTCCACGCAGCTCGCGTCCGCACACAGCGCGGCGTCGAGGTTCGGGCTCTCGGTCCAGGTCGCGGTGGTCGGCGTCCCCGGTGTGATCTTGCCCTCGGCCACCGCGACGCCGGGGGTCCCGCCGCTCGCGTTGGTCGTGGTGTGGGCGATGAACACGTTGCCGGTCGCGGGGTCGACCACCTGGTTACCCGAGATCCCCTCGTTGCCGGTGACGCAGTCGTGCAGCGCGACGCCGGCGCAGTCGGTCCCGGGGCTCGTGTTGACGACCGGGGTGAAGGTGGTGCCGTCGTGCGAGATCGTCTCCACCAACTGGTTGCCGTTCGGGCTCGCCACCACGTCGTAGTCCTGGTACAGGCCGAGGTTCCCGCCGGCCAACGACCCCGTCCCGGTGAACCACATGCGGTCGTCGGGCGTGTTCGGCGCCCCGGCGCAGTTCGTCGACCAGGTCGCGCCACCGTCGCGGCTCACGCTGTTCGAGATGTTGGTCAGCCCCTGGAGGTCGGAGAAGTAGAGGGCGTTGCTCGAGTCCAGGTACAGGTCGGTGTCACCCCCGCCGACGCACGTGGTGGGCTTTCCGGGGCCCACGTTGCCGGGGACGAACTGGTACGAGTTGCCCCTGTCGCGCGATGCCCAGATGAAGCTCTGGGTCGTCGAGAAGCCGAACGGGACGCTCGTGTAGATGACGCCGTTGCCGTCCACCTTGACGTCGGGCTCGAACCCGGGCCGCTGCTGGTCGACGACCACGGCGTGCGAGAAGCCGATCGCTCCCGCCGCGGCCGCCCGTGCCGTTCCGTGCGTGGCGCCCGCGCTGGTCGCCTGACCGCCGATTATCAGCATCAGCGTCCCCGCCACCAGGGCTCCCAGCCGCCTACCCGGATCCTTCATCGCCAGCCTCCCCGCCAGACAAAAAACCGGAGCGTAATGCCGGCCGGGCCGGCTCGCGCCGGTTGTCGCGAGCGAACGCTAATGGGAGGTCCTCCGTCTGCCGACTGTTAGCTTGTGGGTCGGTTCTCGCTCGTGGTCAGCAAGACAATGTTTCACCGGTTCAGGAGGCAGGGGTCCTCGCTCGTCACCGCCGTGCTTGCGCTCGGCGCCGTGCTGGCGCTCGCCGGCTGCGGGTCGGCCACGACGCGCACGGAGACCACGACGCTGGCCAGCGCCGTCGGCAAGGCCCATCCGCAGGCGATCGACCCGGCCGCCGGGCAGCAGGCGGTGGCGGTGACGCCGCAGGAGCAGGATCCGGTCGGCGACCCCCACGCGCACGCCATGCCGCTCTCGCAGGTCGAGCGCCTGCTGCGCCTCGAGCACGTGGCCGCGAAGGTCAACAACGCCACCTACATCGACCCGCTCCAGTACGTCAATCACTGGGAGCGCACCGACCAGGGCGTGGACGCGAACCTGCCGGTCGGCGCGCCGATCCTCGCGCCGTGCCCGGTGAAGATCCTGGCCGTCATCCCCAACTGGTACGCCGGACAACCGTTGGTCTACTTCGAGCTCCTGAACGGCCCGGACGCCGGCAAGGTGCAGTACGTGGCCGAGCAGATCACCGACATCGCGCAGCCCGGCTCGATCCTCCAGCAGGGGCAGGCGATCGCGCGCTACGCGCCCACCGGCACCGGCATCGAGTACGGCTGGTCGACGCTGAACGGCGTTACGCTGGCCCGCGCCACCACCGGCTACGAGGAGGGTCAGGTCACTCCGGCCGGGCAGAACATTCGCGACTGGCTGAACGCCCTCGGAGCCAACGCCGGCTCCAGCTGATAAAGCCGGCCGTAAGCGGCGGACAGACGTTCGTCCACGCGCGCTTGTCGGCGGCGGCCGGCACCGACATACTGAGCTCGTGGTGGCCGGCTCGCACGAGATCGCGCTATCGGAGCTGATCGGCGCGCTGTCTCGCGCGCTGGACGTCGCCGAAGGGGAGCCCCCTGGGCATGCGATGCGCTCGTGCCTGATCGGGATGCGCCTGGCCGAGGCACTGGAGCTCGATCCCGACGCGCGCTCGGACCTGTTCTACGCGCTGCTGCTCAAGGACGCGGGCTGCTCGGCCAACTCAGCGCACATGGCGGCCCTGTTCGGCGCCGACGATCAGGTGGCCAAGCGCACCTCCAAGCTGGTCAACTGGGCGCGGCCATTCGATGCCTTCGTGTGGTCGCTGCGGACGGTGGCGCCGGACGGCTCGGTGGCCGAGCGAACCGCCCGCCTGCGCGCCATCCGCAACGAGGGTCAGGTGACCCGTTCCCTCATGCGGGCACGCTGCTACCGCGGAGCGGAGATTGCCCGGAAGCTTGGCTTCTCCGAGGCCACAGCCGAAGCGATCCGCACGCTCGACGAGCACTGGGACGGGCACGGACAGCCGCATGGCCTGCGCGGAATGGAGATCCCGCTCGCGGGGAGGATCCTCTGTCTGGCTCAGACCGTGGAGGTGTTCCACCGCGCGGGCGGTGTCCGCGGCGCCTACCGGGTGGCGCGGAAGCGCAGCGGCGAATGGTTCGATCCAGCGCTCGTCGAGGCACTGAACTCGGTGCACTCCGACTCACGATTCTGGGGCTCGCTGACGGAACCCGACGTGTCCGCGGTCGAACCGCCCGACCGCGTGCTGACCGCGAACGAGACCCGGCTCGACGGGATCGCCGAGGGGTTCGCCGCGGTCATCGACGCCAAGTCACCGTGGACCCACGAGCACTGCGATCGCGTCTGCACGATCGCGATCGGAACGGCGACGCTCATGGGGTTCGACGAAGCGGCGTTGCGGCGACTGCGCCGCGCCGCGCTGCTGCACGACCTCGGCAAGCTGTCAATCTCGAACCGCATCCTCGACAAGCCCGGCCGCCTCACCGACGAGGAGCGCGCGCGGCTCCAGCAGCATCCGCTGCTGGCCGAGCAGATCCTCGGTCAGGTCTCGATCTTCGGCGAGCTCGCGACGCTGGCCAGCGCGCACCACGAGCGCCTGGACGGCAGCGGCTACCCGCGCGGGCTGGCCGGCGACGCACTCACCACGCCGATGCGCGTGCTCGCCGTGGCCGACGTGTACGAGGCGCTCACCTCCGACCGGCCCTACCGGCCGGCCTATGCGCCCCGCGACGCGCTCGAGCTGATGCGCGGCGACGTACCGCAGCGCCTGGACCGCGACGCGTTCGCCGCGCTGGAGACGCTCGTGCAGGACCAGCCGCTCGGCGGTCCCGGCGAGTTGACCGGAGTGAGGCCGGCGCTACGCCGGATCAAGTGAGGGCCCGCTAGACGGAACCTCGGTAGCGAGTCCCGCAGCCGCCGCCCGCCGGAGCGTTCCAGCGCAGGGGCAAGAGCGGTATGAACGCGATCCTTGGCGCCCGGAACGGGCGCCTGCGCTCCCGCGTGGCCGCCTCTTCTCTGGGCAGGTCGGCGAGAAGCGCGTCGAGGTCGGCATAGCTCCTGGCGGCGTAGCAGCGTTCGATCCGCTCCTGAAGCTCGTCGGTGTCCGATACTCGACCCTCGATCTTACTCTAGCGACCTAGATAGTCAAGTGTCTTTAGGTAATCTGAGGCCTGCCGCATTGCCGCGGGGCGCCAGGACCGCGGCCAGGGGACGCGTGTTGACCACGTTCGCGGCGGTGGCCCAACCCCGGCGCGCGGTGGCCACCGAGAACGCCATGTTGGTAAACCCGCGCACCGAATGGGCGTCGGTCGAGCAGACGATCTCGATGCCGGCCGTGAGTGCCTCGCGAACGTGCTCGCCGCTCAGGTCCAGCCGGTCGGGTAGCCCGTTCACCTCGACCGCCACGCCCTCCTCCAGCGCGACCTGGAAGGTCCGCTCCAGGTCGAGCGCGTTCTCGGGCCGGCGGTTGATGTAGCGGCCCTTGGGGTGGCTCAGGCAGCGCACGTATGGGTTGCGCAGCGCGTCCTCCACACGTGCCGTCATTTCCTTGCGCGGCATCCGCTGGCCACCGTGCACGCTGGCCTGGACCCAGTCGAGCTCGGCCAGCACGTTGTCGGGCAGATCGAGCCGGCCGTCGGGCAGGATGTCGCATTCGATACCGCGGAGGATGCGGAACGGCTTCAGGCGCTCGTTGGCCGCGGCGATCTCCTCGGCCTGACGGCGCACGTCGTCGGGAGTCAGGCCGCGTACGGCCCCCACGGCGGGCGTGTGGTCGCAGATCGCCACGTACTCGTAGCCGAGCGCCAGCGCCGCCCGGCCCATCTCCTCGACGCTGGCCCGGCCGTCCGACCACGTCGTGTGACAGTGCAGGTCCCCCCTGATCTGGCTGCGCTCCACGAGCTTCGGCGGGTCGCTTCGGAACGGGTCTTCGCGGAGCTCGGGCGGGCACCACGGGATGCCGAGCCCCTCGTACACCGCCGTTTCGTCGGGCGCGTCGGGGAGCGGTTCGAGCGCGGCGACGTAGGCGGGCGCCCCGGTCGCCCGGACCAGCTCGGTCCCGAAGCGCTCGGGCGGCGCGGTGACGAGCTCTATCGGGAGCCCGTCCACTGTCACGCCCAGCGCACGGCGCTCGTCGCGCTCGATCACGCCGACGATCTGGGGTAGGTCGGCGAAGCGCTCGATCACGCTTGCGGCGTCGGGCGCCCGGCACACCACGGCCAGCCGCTCGCACGAGTCGCGCCACCGCCGCACGTCCCCCGCCACCTCGGCCACGACCCCGCTCGCGTCGGCCCCGCCCGCGAGCGAGGCTGCCACCCCGCCCACCAGCTCGCGCGCTCGATTCAGCAGCAGGCCCTGGCGCGGACGCGCATCTCCCGCCCCGGCCAGCGCCTCGAGCAACCGCGCCTCGGTCTTCGGACCGATACCCGGCACTCGGCCCAGGCGGCCGGCGGCGGCCGCCGCGCGGAACTCGTCAGGCCGTGCGCACCTCCAGCGCTCGCGCCAGCTCGATCGAGCGCTTGGCGCTCAGGCCCAGGTAGCGCCCGAAGCCGATCAGGTCGGGGGCCAGGTCGCGCTCGAGCTCGGCCAGCTCCGCGATCTCGCCGGTCTCGACCAACTCGCGCAGCCGCGCCTCGATCCCCGGCCCGATTCCCCGCAGCTCGCGCGCCCGGCCGGATCGGACGAGATCGGCCACCGGCAGCGCGGCGCCGCGGATCGTCTCGGCTGCGCGCCGGTAGGCGCGCACCGTGTACGGGTTGGCCTCGGCGAGCTCGAGCAGAGCGGCGAACGCGTCCAGGCGGTCGGCGATGCGGCGGTTGTCCACCCGCCGTAGTTTCGCGGGGTCGAGCCGACCGAAGCGGCGAGCGGGTCAGGTCGGGCGAAGTGGCGAGCGGTCGCCGACCGACCAGTTGTGCCCGAACGGATCGCGGAAACCGCCCTGGCGATGCGTTCCCCACGGCACCTCATGGTCGACGACCGCAGAGCGCGGGGTGGCGCCGGCGGCAAGGGCGCGCTCGACGAAGCCGTCGGGATCGTCGACGAACAGCTCGATGCGGACGCTGGTGAAGCCGGCCTCCTCGGGGCTGGTCTCGGCCGGGTTGCGCGGATTCACCTCGTGCAGGAAGAACGGAGCCCCGGCGACGTGCAGGCCGGCCACGCCGCCCAGGTTCCACAGCTCCTGCGCGCCCAGCGCGTCGGCGTACCAGGCGATCGCCGCGGTGGCGTCGGGGACGATCAACATCACCGAGATCGCCGGCGACCCGGGAGCCGCCGCCTCCGGCTCCCCCTCCCGCTCCGGACGCAGAGAATGCATCCCCGGACCGGAGGTGCCGCCCCACTCCTCGGGCGCCACGTCGGCGATCGACTGAGAGAACGTCCAGCGATGGCCGCCCAGATCCTCCGCGGTGTACTGGCGCTCGCCGTAGGGGAAGTCGGTCGGCTCCCGGATGATCTTGGCCCCCCTCGCCCGGGCGCGCTCGTGATGCGCGCCCGCGTCGGGCACGCGGATCAACAGGTTACGGGCGCCCACGCGCACGTTCGAGGTCCGCGGCTCGGTGATCGCCACCGTGCAGCGGCCGATCGACAGCTGGGCGCGATGATCTCCGGCCCGCCACCGCTCGATCAGGCCAAAGGCGTCGCACAGCCACCCGATCGCCTCGGTCACGTCGTCGTAGACGAGCTCCGGGATCACCGTGCACGGCGGCATCGTGCGGTTCTCGACGGCGACCGGCCGCTCGTCGGTCCGGGGCGCGTGATCGCCGTGCTGGACGATCCCGACCAGGTTCCCGGCGGGGTCGGCGAACGAGGCGAGCAGCCGTGGCCCATCCGGGATCGGCTCGTCGCGTACGGTCCCGCCGGCTGACCGGACATCGGTCAGCGTCGTCCGGACGTCCGGCACGTGGATCCAGCCCACGGGACCGGCGTCCGGAGCCGGGGCGCGATCGGTGACCCACTGCCCGATCAGGCCGGGCGCCTCGAAGCCCGCCTGAGGTGGGTCCACCTGCCAGCCGAAGATCGACTCGTAGAACCGCGCGGACGCGGTGATGTCCAGCGCGGGGATCTGCAAATAGCAGAGCTGCCCGCGCACCAGACCCGGGATCGAGGTGGCCTGCTCCTCACGTTCGCTCATGCTCGGCTCCGGAGTGTCGTCATCGTCGGCGGTCCGGTCTAAGCTTGACAGCATTGTCAAGTTTCTCCGAGAAGGCCGGACGCGCCGACGCCCGCCGCAACGCGGAGCGCATCCTCGATGCCACGGCCGAACTGCTGGCCGCCGATCCCGGGGTGAGCCTCGAGCAGGTGGCGAACCGGGCGGGCGTTTCGCGCGCCACCCTCTATCACCACTTCGCCGGCCGGGACGCGCTGCTTGACGCGCTGACCGATCGCTCGGTCCTCGAGGTCACGGCCGCGGTCGCGCACGCCCGCTCGGAGGAGGGCACCGCCGCCGAGGCCATCGATCGCGTGCTGCGCGCGGCCTGGCAGGTGGTCGGGCGCTACCGCGGTCTGGTCATCGTGAATCCGCGGCGGCTCGAGCGGGCCGAGCTGAGGGCGCGGCTCGAGCCGGCGCTGGGACCGATTCGCCGGCTGATCCTCCGCGGCCAGCGCACCGACGAGTTCGATCCCGAGCTACCCGCCGACTGGCTGATCGGCGTCATCACCGACCTGATTCACTCGGCGTCCGGGCAGGTCACCGCGGGCGCGATGGACCCCGACACCGCCGAGCGCGCCCTTCTCCGCACGGCTCGCGGAGCGCTCGCCGGTCCGAGCCGCCCCGTGTCATCGGACCCACCCGGGTCGCTACCGACGGGCTAGAGCGCTCGCGCAGGACGCGGATATCGGGGCCGCGGTCGCCAGCTTGAAGTAGTCGGTCGAAGGCTTCATCGGATCGATCCGCCAGCTGACACCCAGCCCGGCGATTTCACTCTGCAGCTGGGGTATGCACGCCGCGTAGGCGGCCAGGTCGTTCCGCACGCTCGCGACCTGGGCTTCGCTGGGCACGCTCTGGAGCGCCCAGCTGAAGCGCGCGAGCGCCCGCCGGGCGGTGCTCGCCTGCGCCGCGACGCTCCGCACATTGCTTCGCTCGCTGGCGGCGCCGTGTTCGTCGGTGGTCACCCGCTGCTGCAGGGCGGCCAGATCGGCTTGCAGGGCGGCAACCCGCGACTGCTCGTGTCCGGCCCGAACGTATGCCTCGATCCCGAACGTGGCGGTCGCCGCCGCCACGATCACCGCCACCCCGGTCACGAAGCGCGCTCCGCCGTGTGGATAGCGGCTGCGCGCACGGCGAACCCCCGGCTCTCGGCGGGCGGCCATCCGTCTCGCGCGTGACGGAGCATCCCGGCGTCGCCGCTCGCCAATCACCCCGTCGACCCCGACCCCACCAGACTGCATTTCGTTCATCTCTCACCCTCCGTGGCAAGCCTGCAGACAAGGTAGCGACTGCCGGCAACTCGGTCAATCCCTTGCCAAACCTTACGGCGACCCTTTAGGTTGTAAGTGGTGGGCGACGTGGAGGGCTTCATGGACGAGCTGAGGCGCGCCGGGGATCCGAGCGCGGATGCCGTTATCGGTGAGCTCGCGCGCACGCAGCAGATTCGCGCGGTCAGCCGGGTGCTTCGCCACCTGGTGGACAACGACCAACCGGTTCCGGACGAGCTGCCGTCGTCGATCGCGCGCTGGCTCCAGGAGACCGCGGAGCTGCCCGGCTGGGTCGACCCCGATCGGTTCGAGCGCGGCTGCACGCTGGTCGTCGAGCACGGCCCGCAGGTGTGCGTGGTGCTGGCTACCGGGTCGCTCGTGTACTGCTACGCCGGCTATCCCGGCGTCAAGGTGCTGACCTTCAGCCGCCGCCTGGACCACGAGGCCGTGCGCCGCGTGGGCGAGACGGCGCAGTTCGTCCTGTCGGTGATGGCGCCGGGGTCGCTTGCGCCGGGTGGACGCGGCGTCCGCAAGATCCAGAAAGTCCGGCTGCTGCACGCCGCGATCCGGCACCTGGTGACGGCAAGTCACCGCTGGGATGCGGCCGCCGACGGCATCCCGATCTGCCAGGAGGACCTGGCCGGCACGCTGATGTCGTTCTGCTCGGTCGTCGTCGACGCGCTGTGCCGCCTGGGTGTGCGCGTGGAGGATCGGGAGGCCGAGGACTACTACTACCGCTGGCGGGTGATCGGCGAGATGCTCGGCATCGACCGGGCGGCCATCCCGGTCGACCTGACCGGGGCGCGCGAGCTGACCGACCTGATCGCGCGGCGCAACCACCGCCGCTCCGCCGAGGGCATCGAGATGACCCGGGCCCTGTTCGACCTACACGCGAACTCGCTGCCGCCGGGCTTCGCCGGGGCCGCGCCGGCGCTCACGCGATACCTGATGGGCGACGAGATGTGCGACCTCGTCGACCTGCCGCGCACCCGCTGGGACCGGAAGATCAGCTGGCAGGTCGGCATGGGGCGCGCGCTGGACCGTGCCCAGTCGGCGCGGGGTCCGATCGGGTCGCTGACCAAGCTGGTGGGCGCCGGCATGCTCAACCAGCGCGTGGCGGAGATGGCGGGCGGGCGGAGCGCCAGCTTCTCGATCCCCGTTCCCCATGATCTCGAGCGCAGCTGGACGGCGAGCGGTGTCTTCCCCGCCATCGACGCCGAGCTGATCCAAATCGCGCAGACCCAGCCGGCATGACGATCGCCGGCGAGACCTCGATCGACCCGGCCATGGTGCGCGCCGCGCTCGACCGCGCGAGCGACGTGCTGTGGCAAACGCAGCGACCGGACGGCTCGTGGGAGTCGCCCTGCGACATGGGCGTGGCACCGACCGCCCAGGTGCTGGTCGCGCTTCACCATGCCGGACGACTGTCGCCGCAGGACGGCGCCGACGGTGCACGATGGCTACGTGGGCGCCAGGAACCCGACGGCTCCTACCGCGCGTTCCCCACCGCTCCCCACGGCGACCTGGGCACCACGGCCTCGGCGTGGGCCGCCATGTACGTGTGCGCGCCGAAGGACTGCGCTGACGCCATCGACGCGGCGAAGACGTACGTCGATGGGCACGGTGGCACGTCCGCGGTCGTCGGCGCGTTCGCGCGCGGCGATCCGGCGGTCGTCTTCCTCGCGCTGGCCGGGCTGGTGTCTCCGTCGGAGCTTCCCTGTCCGCCGATGCTCCCCGCGCTGCTTTCCCCGGTGGTCGCCTTCATGGAGAGCCGCTTCCACTCCGGGATCCTCATGGTGAGCGGCGCGCTGACGCTCATCGTCCACCGGCTGCGCGGCGACTGGGGCACGAGCGGCCCGCCGCCGGGCGCGGTCGCCCGCCGATTCACGGCGCGGACGCTGACGCTGCTCGGCACGTTCCAGAACCGCAACGGCAGCTGGAACGCGAGCACCGTGCAGACCGCGCTGATCCTCCCCGCCCTCACCGCCGCGGGGCTTCCGGCGGACCATCCGATGCCGGCGCGCACGATCGGCTGGCTCGAGTCGCAGTTCGTGCGCGACGACGACGGCCTGCATCTCGATGCGTTCGGCAGCCCGGTGTGGTGCACCGCCGCCAACGTCCGGGCGCTTCTGGCCGCGGGCGCCTCACCGGCCGACGCCCGCCTCCTCGGCGCGCTCGATTGGCTGATCGGGGTCCAATCGCACATCGAACAGCCGGAGGTCGACAACCGCAACCCGGGGGCGCCGCGCATCGGCGGCTGGGCCTTCCAGCCGGATAACGAGATGATGGTCGACAACGACGACACCGGCGCGGTCCTGACCGCGTTCGGGGATGTGCTGGGGAGCGGTGGGCTCGAGCCGGGCGCGAGCCGCCGGGTGAGCGACTCACTCGACCTCGGTCGCGACTGGTTGCTCGGCATGCAGAATCCGGACGGCGGCTGGTCGGCGTTCGTGCACGGCCTCCCGGCCAAGCGGCCGGGGCCACTGTTCTCGGGGCCGGTCGAGGTTTCGCTCGAGGACCCGCTTGCCGCGCTGCGCACGCTGCTCGATCCGCCGCGGGAGCTCGGCGATCCGTCCACCGAGGACCTGACCGGACGGGTGCTCGACGGCCTCGGTCGGGTGGGGCTGACCACCAGTTCGCCGGCGGTTTGGCGCGCCATCGAGTTCCTGCGCGCCCAGCAGTTCGAGCACGGCGGGTTCTGGGGGCGCTGGACGGTCAACTATCTGGCCTCGACCGCCTGTGTGCTCCAGGGCCTCGCCCGCGTCGGTGCCGACATGTCCGCGCCCTGGGTCCGGCGGGCCGTCGACTTCCTCCTCCAGCGCCAGAACGACGACGGCGGATGGGGCGAACTGCCCGACTCTTACCGCGACCCCGCGCTGGCCGGCCGCGGCCCGAGCATGCCGCCCCTCACCGGGCTGGTCCTGACCGGCCTGATCGACTCCGGCGAACGCGCGTCGCCGTCGGTCGCGCGCGGAGTCGCGTACCTGCTCGAGCAGCAGGACTCCGACGGAAGCTGGCCGCACAACGACTGGCTCCAGGCCATCGTCCCCCCCGACACCTTCTACATCCTGGCCGAGGCGGCCAAGCACTATCCGACCGAGGCGCTCGCCCGCTACCTCGAGACCGCCTGACGCAAGCCGCTCAGCGGCCGGCCATCTCGTCGATGCACACGGTCGCGGCCAGGATCAGCGCGTCGTTCTCCCCCGGGGCGATCTCGATCCCGTAGGTCTCCCGCACCCGGAACCACCGCTTGGAGATCTCGGCCACCTTGTCGCCGTCGCGCTCGATCTCGAATTCGTGATCGACGATGTTGCCCTTCGCGCTGAGCTCGCCGCCGTCCTCGAGTTCGATGGCGTAGCGATCGCGCAGCGGCGTGATCAGCGCCTTGTGGACCGTCGCGACGGTGTCCCCGTCGCGCTCGATCTTCATCGTGTCGCGGATCGAGAGCTTCTTCTCCTGGATCTTGAGGAGCTCCTCGCCCGACGGCGCCTCGAGCACGAAGGTCTCCCGGACGCGCAGCGCCTTGCCGTTGACCTTGAAGGCCCGCTGCCCGTCCTCGGTCTCGATCCAGAAGTCATCCCCGATCGCGAACAGCTTCTCGCGCATCCTGTAGCGCGTCCCGGCGGGCTCATCGTGTCTATGTAGAAATCCCATGCTCGCACCCTCCCGCCCCGCCGATGGGGTGGCATCGTCCTTTCCGGGTGACGCGGGGCCCCGATCGGGCCCGCATGATGCGCGCATGGCCGACGTCCACTCGGCTCAGCGAGAGCTGGGCGGCTTCACCCCCCGAGCGCATCCCGCGTTCGGGATGAGACCGGCCTTGCGGTTCGCCCTTGCCGTGACCCTGACCGTCGCCTACCTCGTGTTCGCCGTGTCGGTCTCGCACGTGTGGCGCGGCGAGCTCGAGGCTGCAATCGGCCCGGTGATGGCGTGGGTGATCCCGATCCTGATGGCGTACATCCCGGCGCTCGTGATCGGCTTCATGTGCTTCACGCTGATCCTCACCCGCTACCGCCCGCCGTCCCTCGGACCGCCCGCGGGTCCGTGGCCGCCCGGCGAGTGGCCGGCGATAACGGTGATCATCGCGGCCTACAACGAGGAGGACGCGATCGAGCGGACCCTCGACCGCATCGCCGGATGCGGCTACCCCGGCGCGCTGGCGGTCGTCCTGGCCGACAACAACTCGACCGACCGGACGGCGAAGCTGGCCGAGGCTGCGGCACGCCGCCTCGGGCTCGAATACCGGCGGAGCTTCGAGCCGATGGCCGGCAAGCATCACGCGCTCAACACGGCGCTGGTCGACGTCACCACGCCGATCGTGGTGACCGTCGACGCCGACACCATGCCGTACCCGGCAGCGATCATGTACCTGATCGCGCGCGTGACGAGCCGGCCGCAGGACCAGCACGTGTGCGCCTGTGCCGGCGCCCTGATCGCCGCGAACGCAACCGAGAACTTCCTCACCCGCATGCAGGGATGGGACTACCGGCTGGGGATCAACGGCGTCAAGCGAACCCAGGCCGCCTACAACAGCGCGCTGGTCGCCCAGGGCGCGTTCTCGGCGTACTGGACCGAGGACATCCGAGCGGTCGGCGGCTGGCCCGATGCGATAGGCGAGGACATCGTCCTCACCTGGTCGCTGCTCGACTCGCGCGGCCTGGTTCAGTACGAGCCCTCCGCCCTGGCCGAGACCGTCGTGCCCGATCGCCTCCGGCACTTCATGCGCCAGCGCTCGCGGTGGGCGCGCGGCATGATCGAGGGGATCAGGATCAACCCCCCGCAGCGCCAGCCGCGGATGTTGGCCAAGGCGGTGGCGAGCATCGACTACCTGGTCCCGTTCCTCGACATCGGCTACGTGTTCTTCTGGATACCCGGAGTGATCCTGTTCATCTTCGGCTACCCGCTGCTGTTCTCGTGGTGGTCGATGCTCGTGCTGCCGATGACCCTGCTCATCTTCGGCCTGTTGCGAAGCTGGCAGGACCGCAATGTCTTCCAGCGCCTGCGCGTTCGCCCCGAACCGGACCGGCGCGGCTTCTTCGGCTTCATATTCGGCTACCAGGCGCTCACATCGGTCGCCGCGCTGCGGGGCTACGTCCAGCAGCTGATCGGAGCCGCCCGGCGCTGGCGCTAAGACGTTCGCTCGCCCGGCGGGTCGAATCGTCGCGCCCGCCTCGGCGGCTGCCGATGCCAACCGGATGGCTTCATCGATACGCAGAGCGCTCGCCGTCTCGCTGCTGGGCCTGGCCGTTCTCGCCGGGAGCGCCGGCATGCCGTTGAGCGACGCCTCGAGCGCAGCGCGGCCGACGGCCGCGCGGCAGACGGTGTTCGGCCTGGACGTTCCGTCCCTCGGGCAACTCGACGCCTCGGAGTCCACGCTCGGCGTCCGGGCGGCGATCGTCGGCACGTTCGCCGATTGGGCCCACACGCCGGACTTCCCGCGACGCCTGGCCGAGGACGCGAACCGGCGTGGAGCGGTCCTCCTCATCTCCTGGGAGCCGTGGGATTCCTGGCGTGGCGGGGCCGACCAACCGGCCTACGCGCTGCGCCGGATCGTGGCCGGCGACCAAGACGCGCAGATCGATCGCTGGGCCCGGGAGATCGCTGCCTACCACCGTCCGGTGATGCTCCGCTTCGCGCCTGAGATGAACGGCGACTGGCTGCCCTGGTCGACCGGCGTGAACGGCAACCGGCCGGGCGACTACGTGGCCGCGTGGCGGCACGTGCGCGCGCGGTTTGCGCGTGTCGGCGCCACCAATGCCGTGTGGGTGTGGAACCCGACGGCGTCATACGGCGGCTCGACGCCCCTGGATCAGCTGTTCCCCGGGTCGAGCCAGGTCGATTGGCTGGCGGTCGACGGCTACAACTGGGGCAGCACGCGCGACTGGGGGTGGCAGACCTACGCCGACATCTTCCCGCCGACGCTGCGCGCCTTCGCGTCTCTCGCACCCGGGCGTCCGGTCATGATCGCCGAGGCCGGCAGCGCTCCCGGCCCGGCCAAGCCGGCGTGGGTGACCGACACGTTGCAGTCGGCGCACGCGGATGGGGTTGCGGCCGTCGTCTGGTTCGAGTTCGACAAGGAAACGGACTGGCGCCTGGCCGCGGATCCGGCCAGCGCGCGGGCCGCACGCGCTGTACTGGATGGCCCTGGCTGGCGCCAGGGCGGCAACTTGACCGCGGTCGAGAGCTCGTTGCTCGGCCGGACGCGCTAGACCGTCAGGCGACCGCCGTGATGAGCAGGGGACGCCGGCCGGACGGCGTGGGTACCTCGACGAGGTCTCCCGCCTTGTGATGGAGCAGTGCGCTCGCGACCGGCGAGGCGACGGACAGGGTTCCCTCCTGCGGCTTGGCCTCGTGGGCGGCCACGATCGTGAAGGTCTGGTCCCGGCCGGCGCGCTGGTCGGTGAACGAGACGGTCGAACCGAACGCAACCTCCTCGGAAGCGGCCTGCGGGCGGGGCGACTCCAGCTCGAGGGCCGGAATCTCGACAGTCGACATTTCTCACGCTCCTAACGCTGTGGCTAGACCCGGTCATCGGGGCCGGGGAGCTTTTAGGTCCTACTCGTAGTAGTCGGCAGCTGAGCGCGTTTCTCGAGAGTCGCCACCTCCGGCAGGTCGCCGGCCTCGTGCGGACCGAACGCGTCGGCCGGACGTCGCTGCGGGATGGCCAGCCCGACGAGCAGGCCGAGCCCGAGCGCAAGCGCACACGCGCCGAACGCGACCGTGAAACCATGACTGGACGGGTACCCGCCGAGTCCCACCGCGCCGGCCAGGATCGAGGCGGTCACCGCACCACCAAACGCGCCGCCCACCGTCCGGGTCACCGTGTTCATGCCTGTCGCGATCCCGGTCTCGGTGGGACCGACGTTCTCGATGATCAGGTTGACCATCGCGGCGAAGGCGAGACCGATCCCGGCCCCGAGCAGAACGGCCGCCAGATAGATCTCCCAGCGTTCCGTCCGGGCCACCGCCAGCAGCGTGTACGCCGCGGCCGTGAGCGCCGCGCCCGCCAGCAGGGGCGGCTTCGAGCCGAAGCGCTTCTCGAGCCTTCCGGTCTGGGCGCCGGCGATGAGCATGGCCAGCGTGGAGGGCACGAGAAACAGGCCCGCGCCGGTCACCGAGGAGCCGAAGCCGTAGCCGATCCGGGCCGGCGTCTCCACGAAATCGGGCAACAGGATGAATGACGCGTACATGCCGAAGCCGAGCAGCGCCGCGACCGCGTTGGTCGTCCAGACGCCGCGGATCCTCATCATCCGCATGTCGACGAGCGGATGATCGCTGCGCGCTTCGCTCCGGACCCACGTGACGAGCAGCGCGATGCCCAGGGCGAGCAAGACGAGCGTCTTGGCCGACAGCCAGTGCCACACGGGCGCCTCGCTGACCGCGAGCAGCACAGCGGCCAGCCCGAGCGACATCAGGACCGCGCCCGTCCAGTTGATGCGCCCGGGCACGCGCACCGGCGACTCGGGGACGAACCGGTGAATGGCGATCGTGGCGGGGACGAGGGCCACCAGAGGTACCCAGAACAGATAGTGGATCCCGAGGTTCTGGACGATCGGGCCGGCGAGCACGACGCCGGCGCCGCCGCCCACGCCGGCCAGCGCCGACATGATCCCCACCGCACCCGCCACGCGCTCGCGCGGGAACTCGTCACGGATGATCCCGAAGGCGAGCGGGAAGACACCCCCGGCCGCGCCCTGCACGACCCGCCCGACCAGCATCACGGGCAGCGAGGTGGCCAGCGCCGAGACGATCGTCGCCACGCAGAGCAGCATGAGCACGACCACGAGCAGCCGCTCCTTGCCGTGCATGTCGCCGAGCCGGCCGATCAGCGGTGTCGCCACGGACGCGCTCAGCAGGTACGCGGTCAGCACCCAGCTGACCGAGTTGACCGACGTGTGCAGCGAGTGCTGGATGTCGGGCAGCGCCGGCGCGACGAGCGACTGGAGCAGCGCGTAGGACACCGCGGCCATCGCCAACAGCGAGAACGTCACCTTGTAATGCCGGCGGGCGGGCTGGTCGAAGTCGTGAGCCACTTGGGCCCGCGAGCATAAGGCCCAACCACGGTGTCGACTAGATGAGTGATTCCATGTCGAGAAGCTGTGACCGGCTCCGCTCACAGGTGAAGGGCCACGACAGGCGCGGCCCACGACACCAGGAGACACGATGCCGAAGTACCTGCTCCTCAAGCACTACCGTGGCGGCCCGGCGCCGCATCACCCGTTCCCGCCGATGGATCAGTGGGCGCCCGAGGACGTGGAGGCGCACATCGCCTTCCAGCTGCACGTCGCGGACGTCCTCCGGGAGAACGGCGAGTACGTTGACGCGCAGGCGCTGACGCCGGCGCGCACGTGGGTGCGCTACGGCGGCCCGGATGCCGCACCGGTCACGACCGACGGCCCGCACCCCGAGACCAGCGAGCTCGTCGCGGGCTGGTACATGATCGACGTCGAGTCCTACGAGCGGGCGCTCGAGCTCGCGGCTTACGTGTCGTCCGAGCCCGGTCCGGGCGGGGAGCCGCTGTACGAGTGGATCGACGTGCGCGAGGTCATGTCCGAGGCGCCCGCGGCCGAGTGACCCGCATGACGCCGCCGTTGGACGAGGGCGCGCTGCGTGCCCTCGTCCCTCGGGTGCTCGCGGCCCTGGTCCGGCGGGGCGAGGACTTCGACGCCGCCGAGGACGCGCTGCAGGAGGCGTTGATCGAGGCGCTGCGCGTGTGGCCCGAGCACCCGGCGGACGACCCACGGGCGTGGCTGACGACCGTCGCGACACGGCGGCTCGTCGACGCCCGCCGCAGCGAGGCGGCCCGCGTCCGCCGAGAGGAGGCCGTGCATGCCGAGCCTCGGCCCGGCCCCGTCGAGGAGGGCGACGACACGCTCTTCGTCCTCTTCTGCTGCTGCCACCCCGACCTCACGCCGGGCTCGCAGGTGGCACTGACGCTGCGCGCCGTCGGCGGCCTCACCACGCGGGAGATCGCCGACGCCTTCTTTGTCCCCGAGGCGACGATGGCGCAGCGCATCAGCCGGGCCAAGCGCGCCTTAGCCGGCCCGCCCGCCCGTCGGCTAAACCAGCCCGGTGACCTCGCCGTCGTGCTCCGCGTGCTCTACCTCATCTACACGGTCGGCCATGCGGGCCGGGTGGACCTGGCCGGCGAGGCGATCCGGCTCGCCCGCCAGCTCACGCTCGCCACCGAGGAACCGGAGGCGCGCGGGCTGCTCGCGCTGATGCTCCTCAACCACGCCCGCCTCCCGGCGCGATTCGACTCGGAGGGTCGCATCGTCACGCTCGATCGGCAGGACCGCAGCCTGTGGGACACCCGCGAGATCGCCGAGGGCGTGCGCGTCCTGCAATCGGCGCTGGCCGTTCAGCGCCCCGGCCGGTACCAGATCGAGGCCGCGATCGCCGCTCTGCACGACGACGCGGCCAGCGCAGAGGAGACCGACTGGCCGCAGATCCTCGCCTGGTACGACGACCTGGTCGCCCTCACCGACGACCCGGTGCACCGCGACCCGGCCGCCGTGCTCGGCCGCGCGGTCGCGGTCGGCCACGTGCTCGGTCCCACCGCCGGGCTTCGCGAGACCGACCGGCTGCGCGAGGTGCTCGGCGACCGCCACCGGTGGCACGCGGTCCGCGGCCACCTGCACGAGCTCGACGGCGATCGGCCGGCCGCCGGCGCGGCGTACGCGGAGGCCGCCCGCCGGGCCACGAACGTCGCCGAGCGCGACCACCTGGTCCGCCAGGCCGCCCGCGCACGGGCGGCGCACGATGCAGCTGACGGACCCTGAGCGCCGAGCTCATGCGGGGAGCACGGAGGCCCCCGGGCGATCGGGTGCGACGCACACCATGCCCTCGGAAAAGCCGGCCGACCCGACCCCGAACGCGGCGTTGAACCGGTCGAGATTGACGACCGTGAGCAGCGCGGTGATCTCGACCATCTGCTCGCTCGAGAAGTGCTCCTGCATCCGGGCGAACAGCTCGTCGGTGACCTCCACCGGCGTCCGCATCACGGCCACCGTGTAGTCGAGCGCGGTCTTCTCGCGCTCGGTGAACCGCTCGCTCTGGCGATAGTGCGGCAGCGCCAGCAGCTCCTCGTCGGAGAAGCCCGAGTTACGGCAGATCTGCGAGCCAAGGTCGACGCAGTACTCGCAGCCGATCATCTGTGCGCCCTTCAGCTCGACCAGGTACTTGAGCCGCTCGTCGACCGCGTTGCCCTTCCTCACCGCCTGCTGGAACCTGCCCATGCCGCTCATCATCTTCGGCTGGTAGGCCCAGATCTCGACCGGCTCGATTCCGCTACCGTGCGCAGGCGCGCGGCCGGTCATCTTGTTCATGCCTCGGCGCATGAACCGGTAGACGAGCCTGACCATGGGACCCGCCTGCTCTCGCCGTACGCCTTCGATACGTGCCATCCGGCAGCCTCCTGTCACGTCGTGCGGTTCGTCTACCGGCATGACCCGCCTCGGCATCGAGATGTGACGGCCACGCCACGTCGATTTCGGGCGTCGCCGTTCGTGTAGGGGGTGTGAGGCCCTACCGACGAAAGGACAGAAGATGGGCAAGGTGATCGTGATGAACAGCGTGACGCTCGACGGCGTGATGCAGGGGCCGGGCCGCCCGGACGAGGACACGCGGGATGGCTTTGCGCACGGCGGATGGGCGGTTCCGTACAGCGACGAGGCGACGGTGGCCAAGATGGGAGAGCGGATGGGCGCAGAGCACGTGTGGCTGTTCGGCCGGCACACCTACGAGCAGCTACTGGCCTCGTGGAACGCCCGGGGCGGCCCATTCAAGGACGCCCTGAACAACATTCGAAAGTACGTCGCCTCGAGCGACCCCAAGGCGAGGCTCGAGTGGCCAAACTCGACTCTCCTGCACGGCGACGTTCCGGCCGCCGTGGCGGAGCTCAAGGAGAGCTCGGACGCGAATCTCGTGATCATGGGCAGCGGCGTGCTGATCGCCTCGCTGATGGCCACCGAACTGATCGACGAGTACCTGCTGATGATCGCTCCCCTGGTGCTGGGCACCGGACGGCGGCTGTTTGCCGGCGGCACGCAGACATCGCTGCGGCTCGTCGAGTGCAGCACCACAGCCACCGGCGTGCTGATCGCCATCTACGAGAGGACCGCACGATGAAGCAATACCTGCTGAGCATCTACCAGCCCGACGGCGACCCGCCGGCCGCCGAGGTCCTCGAGAAGATCGCGGACGATGTCCAGGCGGTCCAGGAGGAGATGCGCGCGGCTGGCGCATGGGTGTTCTCGGGCGGGCTGCATTCGGCCGGCAGCGCGACCGTGCTGAACCCGCGCAGTGAAGCGGCCCCGATGACCGACGGCCCGTACGTGGAGGGCAAGGAGCACATCGGCGGGCTCGTCATCATCAAGGCGGAGAACCTGGACGACGCGCTCGACTGGGGTCGAAAGGTGGCGCGGGCGACGACGCTGCCGGTCGAGGTCCGTCCGTTCCACGACCAGCTCGAGGACTGACGGACGCGTGCCGAAGGTCCCGCGCTCGGAGATCGAGCGTGCCTTTCGCGAGGAGTACGGGCGGGCGGTGGCCGTGCTGGCGCGCGTGTTCGGCGACATCGACATCGCCGAGGAGGCCGTGCAGGAGGCGTTCGCCACCGCGGTCGCGCGCTGGCCCGACAGCGGCCTGCCGCCCGCGCCGGCCGGCTGGATCATCACGACCGCCCGTAACCGCGCGATCGACCGGCTGCGGCGCGAGGCCTCACGCGATGACCGCCACGCACAAGCGGCGCTGCTGCACGCTCGCGCCGAGCCGGTCGAGGAGGGCCCGGTGCAGGACGACCGTCTGCGTCTGATCTTCACCTGCTGCCACCCGGCGCTCGGCCGCGCGGCTCAGGTGGCGCTGACGCTGCGGTTGCTCGGAGGGCTGCGCACCCCGGAGATAGCGCGGGCGTTCCTGGTGCCCGAGGCGACGATGGCGCAGCGCCTGGTGCGCGCGAAGGGGAAGATCCGGGACGCTCGGATCCCGTACCGGGTCCCGAGCGAGGCCGACTTGCCCGACCGTCTCGCCCCGGTGCTGGCGGTCGTGTACCTGATCTTCAACGAGGGCTACGTCGCGAGCTCGGGCGAGCGCCTGATCCGCGAGGAGCTCGCGGTCGAGGCGATCCGTCTCGGCCGTCTGCTCGCCGAGCTGATGCCCGATGAGCCCGAGGTGCTCGGACTGCTGGCGCTGATGCTGCTCGTGCACTCACGGCGTGCCGCACGCACCACCGCCAACGGCGAGCTCGTACCGCTTCCCGAGCAGAACCGCGCCCTCTGGGATCGCGCTCTGATCGAGGAAGGACAGGCGCTCGTCAAACGATGCCTGCGACGCAACGAGCCGGGTCCCTACCAGCTCCAGGCCGCGATCAACGCCGTCCACAGCGACGCTGTCACGGCAGGGGACACCGATTGGAACCAGATCCTCGCGCTCTACGACCAGCTCCTGACCTTCGCCCCGACCGCGATCGTGGCGCTCAACCGCGCCGTCGCGGTGGCCGAGATTGAGGGCCCACGAGCCGCGCTTGACCTGGTCGAGCCTCTCCCGCTCGACACGTACTACCTGTACCACGCGATCCGCGCCGACCTCATGCGCCGGCTCGGGCGCGCCGGTCAAGCCGGCGCCGCCTACCGAGCCGCGATCGACCACACCGACAATGCCGCCGAGATCGCGCTGCTGCGCCGGCGCCTCGACGCGATCCAGAACGGGTAGCTCGACTACCGTTGCGAGCCGGTGCCCACGATCGCCACGATCGGCGTCTACGAGTTCGACGCCAGCAGCTTCCTTCGAGCGCTCGACGCGGCGGGCGTGACCAAGGTAATGGACATCCGTCAGCGGCGCGGTGTACGGGGCTCGGAGTACGCCTGGGCCAACGCGCGCCGCCTCCAGGCCCTTCTGGCCGGCGCGCATATCGGATACGAACACCACCCCGAGCTCGCTCCCGACACGGAGATGCGCCACCTCCAGTATCGCGACGACGCTCGGCAGGGAGTCGGCAAGCGCTCCCGAATGCGCCTCTCTCCCGATTACATCCGTGTCTACACGGAGGAGATTCTCGATCTGGCGCCGCTCGATCCGTTCGTCCGGCAGCTGCCCATCCACGGCATCGGGGCGTTGCTGTGCGTCGAGGCGACCGCCGTGGCGTGCCATCGATCGCTCGTGGCCGGACGCCTGGCGGACCGCTTCGGCTTCGAGGTGCTCAATCTGGAGCCCAGCGAGCCCACCGACAGCGATCTTCGCTGAGGAGACACCCCGCCTTCTGCCGCGGCGCTCGGGTCAGTCCGGGCTCAGTGGCGGTCCGAGCAGGGACATCCCGTGCCGCTCGAAGATCGCCGCGACCTCGGCGCGGTCGGGGGCCGCGACCCTGGTCGCCGGCCCGAGCTCTTCATAGAACTTGTGACACCCGCCCGGGGTGTAGACGACGATCAACTCGGCCGGCCGGTCGGTCAGGTTGAGGAACGCATGCGGCAGGCCGGCCGGGAGGTACGCGAATCCGCCCGGCTCGAGGATGTGGATCTCATCGCCGATCCGGACCTTGAACTGGCCGGTCAGGACATGGATCGCCTCTTCCTGTCGGTGGTGGACGTGCAGCGGCGGACCCCCGCCGGGCCCGACCTCGACGATGAAGTAGTCAAGCGCCCCGGCCGTGTCCTCGCCGGTGACCTTGAAGATCAGGTCGCGCCCGGGCCCGGATTGCAGCCGCAGCCCCTCTCCCGACGCCAGGACCAGCCCTTTACCCGCGACTGCGCTCATCGTGTCCTCCCCGGTAGTGGCAGATAGAGTATTTGCACTATGCAAACAATACGAGGAGTATTTGCGCGTGTCAAATAACTCAGGCGCGGACGCACCGCCGGAGCCGGATCCCTTCACGGCCGACGAGTTCGGCGCGTGGCGCGGGATGCTGCGCGTGCACTCGGCGGTGTTTCGCGAGCTCGACGACCGGCTCCGGACCGAGCACGGCTTCGGAGTAGACGCGTACGGCGTGTTGATCACGCTGGTCTCTTCCCCGGCGCGGCAGCTGCCCATCGGTGCCCTCGGCGAGCGGCGGAACCTGAGCCCGAGCGGCATCTCGCGCTCCGTCGACCGGCTGGTCCGAGCCGGCCTGCTCACGCGCAGCACGAATCCAGAGGATGGACGTAGCCTGCTCGTCGCGCTCACCCCCGACGGACTACGACGCCTGCGCGAGGCGCAGGTCACCCACCACCGAGTCGTTCGCGAGACCCTGCTGGGGCGCCTCGAGGCACGGGATCTGAAGCGCATCGGTGAGCTATGGGAGAAAGCCATGCCGGGCGCCGTCTCCAGCCCGACCTGGCCGCTCTGACGGCCGGCCGGCGCCGCTTCCTCACCCGATTCAGATGACGCAGGCGCCGCCTGTGCCCACGAACATGACGACGATCGCCATGCCGACCGACCGCGCGCACCGCCGGGCCGAGGGCGCCAGGACGAATGCCGGCGTACGGGCGCCATGAGCGGCGTCACCGAGCCGGTCGTGGGCGGCGCGGCGGTTCAGGTCGCGCCCGCGCCTGAGCAGCATTTCGTCGGCGTGGTCACGCGGGCGACGTCATGGGTGCTGGACGCGGTCGCCATCAACGTGGTGGCGATCATTACGGGGCTTGGCGCTGAGTTGATCCTCTCGATCTTCCCCGTTTCGCCGGACTTCGCGTCGATCCTCAAACCGATTGCGGGCGCGATCTACCTTGTGTGGTGCGGGGCGTATTTCGTGGTCTTCTGGTCCTGGACTGGTCAGACGATCGGCGCCAGGACGATGCAGATCCGGCTGGTCACGGCCAACGGGGGCAGAGTCAGACCGGTTCGCGCCCTGCTTCGCTGGATCGGGATGAACCTGGCGATGCTGCCGCTGTTCGCCGGGTTTGCCCCGATCCTGTTCGGGCGCCGTGGGTTCCCGGACTGGCTGGCCCACACCGAGGTCGTCGAGGCGCGGCAGCTTTCTCTGGCTCGGGAGCGACGGGAGGCGCACCGGAGGACCGGGAATGGCCGCGGAAGCCCGCCCGCGATCGACTGACCTCGCGATCGACTGACCTCGCGCGCCGGGCTACGCGCGGTGCTCGACGGCGATGTCGATCCTGGCGCGATGGGCCCCCCAGGCGAGCGAGAGCTGCCAGCATCCGGGCTTGGGGAGGTCGACGATCGACGGGTAGATCTCGCCCGGCGACGAGTCCGCCGGCTCGCTGAGGCGCACCACCTCCGCTCGGTCGGTGCCCAGTCGCGCGGTGATCGACAGCGGATTACCGTTGCGCGGAAACCGCACGATCCACAGCACCTTGTTCGCGGGGTTGCTCGGATGTCCGGCGCGCAACTCCTTCGCGAAGAAGAACGCACCCGCGGCGCGGTTCGACGCGAGCGCGTACGGGACCGTGAACCCCGGACTCGAGTCAGACCAAGCGGCCGCCGTCCAGGTAGGCGGCGCGCCGCGATGGATCGGCGCCGGGACACATGGCGCGCCGGCGCTGGAGGGGACAGATGCGTCCGGCGCCGGTCGCGACGAGGATCGGCCGGCCGCCGGTCCCGAGCCGCCGCACGCCGCCAGCCAGAGAATCATTGCCACGATGAAGCCGAACCTGCTGCCGAGGACAGCCATGCCCCGATTACACCGGCCGGCGCCGCGCAGTTCCCGCGGATCCGGAACCGATCGCCCCGCCCCGGTGTATCCGGGCTAGTTTGATCGAGGAGGCTGTTCTTGGGCAGTTGAGCCAGACCACCAGCATCTCAGCGCAATCCGATGAGCGACAGCTGATCGCCGCCGCGAAGTCGGGCGATCAGCACGCCTATGGGCAACTGCTCGAGCGCCATCAGGCGGTGGCGTTTCGCGCAGCCTGCCTCATCACCGGCTCGGCGGCGGAGGCCGAGGACGCGACCCAGGAGGCCTGCCTGAAGGCATGGCTGGCGTTGGCGCGGTTCAGGCCGGACGCGCCGTTTCGTCCGTGGCTCGTCCGGATCGCCATCAATGAAGCTCGCAACCGCCGCCGGGGAGCGGGTCGCCGCGCGACGCTGACGCTCCGCCTCGGCCCGGAGAAGGCGAGCGCAGAGCCGGCACCATCAGCCGAGACCGAGGTCCTGGCCGGGGCCGAGCGCGCCCGCCTGGCCTCCGCGGTCGGACGCCTCCGCGAGGACGACCAGCTCGTGATCGCCGCCCGGTACTTCCTCGGCCTCTCCGAGGCGGAGAGTGCGATCGCCCTGGGACTACGGCGCGGGACCGTGAAGTCGCGGCTGTCCCGTGCGCTGGGCCGGCTGCAGACCGAATTGGAGACCAAGGAATGACCCAGGACCTCGAGCAGCGGTTGGTGTCGCTTGGGGCGAGCCTCGAGCTGCCACCCGCGCCCGACGTCGTGCCGGCGGTGCTGGCCCGGCTGCCGGCACGTCATCGCCGGCGCCTCCCCGCCCGCAGGACATTGGTCCTGGCGCTTGCCGCGACGCTGTTGCTGGCCGGCGGCGCGATGGCGGTCCCGCCGACGCGCCATGAGATCCTGCAGATACTCGGACTCCGCGGGGTGAGGGTCGAGCGGGTCCGGCGGCTTCCGCCGGCGGCCGTCAGCACCGGGCGCCGGCTCGCGCTCGGTCAGCCCATCCCGCTCGCTCGGGCGCGTCACGCCGCAGGCTTCACCGCCCTGCTCCCCTCGGGGCCGGCGGTCGCCTACCTCGGCCACGACGTCCCCGGCGGACGCATCTCGCTCCTGCTCGGACGCGTGCTGATCATCGAGTTCAGGGGCACCGCCACCACGCCGTTCATCTTCAAGGTCATCGGGCCCGGGACCAGGCTCGAGCATGTGCGCGTCAACGGCGGCCCCGGCTTCTATCTGGCGGGTTCCCCGCACCAGGTGCTGTTCCGCGCGCAGAACGGCGAGATCGATGCCGACAACGTCCGGCTCGCCGGCAATGTCCTGATGTGGCAGCAGGGACCCGTGACGATCCGCATCGAGGGAGCTCGCACGCTCGCGCAGGCCCGCGTCCTGGCCCGGGCGCTGCGCTGATCTTTGGGAACGTTTCCGGCCGCTCAAACGTATGGGGTGCAGTACAGGCCCCGGCGGAGGAGGACGACCATGAGACGGGCGTCGTTGACGGCAGCGGTCGCGCTTTGGCTGGCCGTGATCATCCCACCGGCCGCACGCGCGGCCGGCGGCCCGGTCTCACCGGTGCAGGACAGCTACATCGGCGTGCCGGGCGTTCCATACGAATACGCCACGTGGAACGCGGGCCACGACACGCTCGTCAAGGTGCGCCAGCCGGGCTCGGTCGCGACCGCGTTGCGGCTCGCGGGCCATTGGGGTATCCCGGGTGTCGACTACAACGGCACGACCACCGGGCTCTCGGCGGACGGCGGCACCCTGATCGTCGCGCAGATCCCTCGGAACCTCCCGCCCCGCACCACGCGACTCCTCGTGCTCGACACCGCACCCGTCGCCGTCCGGGCCACGATCACGCTCCCGGGCTGGTCGACCGTCGACGCGATCTCACCGGATGGCCGATGGCTCTACCTGATCCACTACCGGTCCTCGAACGTCGGTGACTATGAGGTTCTCGCCTACGACCTGATCGCGCACCGGCTCCTGACCAAGCCGATAGTCGACCCTCGTGACCGCGATGAGGCAATGACCGGCTTTGCCATCAGCCGGGTGACGAGCGCCGGTGGCCGGTGGGCGTACACGCTCTACCTCCGTCCGTCGGGCGTCCCGTTCCTCCACGCCCTCGACACGAGCGGGCGCCGGGCCGTGTGCGTCGACCTCCCGTCGCTGGGCGGGGCGGACATGGGGAACGCGCACCTTACGCTCGGCCCGGGCGGCACCACGCTCCGGGTCGACACCGGCTCCGTCACGCGGGCGAGCATCAACACGCGCACGTTCAAGGTCAGCCAGGGGGGCCGCCCCTCGGCCGCCGCGCGCGCCCGGCCGGCGGCGCGTACACGCCAACGTACTCGCGGTCACGGTGACCCGCTATGGGAGTTCGCCGTCCTGCTGCTCGGCGCGCTGGCCGTCCTGGCCGCCACCGCCCAGGTGGTTCGATCGAGGCGTCACTCGGTCTACCGTCGGCGGCCCGGCGGAGTCACCATCACGGTCATCGACCCGCGTCTCGCCGACCGCTTGCCCGGCGATGACGAGGTGCCTGCCGCGTAGGCCATAAGGCCGCACGACCCGCTCGCACCGGTCACCATCCGGGGACGGTGGACGCGGCCCGGCTTCGACGACATTGCCTCGGCTTTCCCGGTTCGGCGGAGACCTTCCCGTTCGGACCCGAGACTTCGGTCTTCAAGGTGGCCGGCAAGATCTTCGCGATCTCACGGCTCGGTCAAGATCCCCTCGAGGTCAGCCTGAAGTGTGAGCCGCTCCTCGCCGAGCAACTGCGGGAGGCTCACGGCGCGGTCAGGCCGGGCTACCACCTGAACAAGCGTCACTGGAACACCGTGACCGTCGACCGCTCTATCCCCGATCAGCTTCTCGAGGACATGATCGAGGACTCCTATGACCTCGTGGTCAGCGGTCTTTCCCGGTCCCGCCGCCGAGCCTTGGGCTGGCAAGCGGAGCCGCCACCGAACCGACGGCGTCCGCCTCAGCGCGCGGACACGTAGGAACCCACTCGCCGGCGCTTCGAACTACCGATGCGACGAGGCCCCCGCGGCGCGATGCTCCCATGGGCAATTGCGTCGTGGCCCACTGCCCGTACCTGAAGAAGGAGGTGCCGCGATGCCGGTACAGCACGCGGATCTGACGCGCCGGCCGCCGGAGGGTCCTGCGACGGCCACGCTGATCGAACTCGCAGGCGTGGAGAAGGTGTATCGCAACGGCAAGCTTCAGTACGCCGCCCTGCGAGGGGTGGATCTGTCGATCTCGGCCGGCGAGATGGTCGCCATCGTCGGGCCGTCCGGCAGCGGCAAGTCAACGATCATCAACATGATCACCGGGATCGATCGGCCATCCGCGGGAACGGTGATCGTCGGTGGCGAGAGGATCGATCAGATGACCGAGGAGCAGCTGGCCGCGTGGCGCGGGCAGAACGTCGGCATCGTGTTCCAGTTCTTCCAGCTCCTGCCCACGCTGACCGCGCTCGAGAACGCGGTGCTTCCGCTCGATTTTGCGCGCCGCGGCTCCAAGCACGACCGATTCGCGCGGGCGGCCCACCACCTCGAGCTGGTCGGGCTGGGCGACAAGCTCGACCACCTCCCCTCCGAGCTGTCGGGCGGCGAGCAGCAGCGGGTGGCGATCGCCCGCTCGCTGGCGTGCGATCCCCAGTTGATCGTCGGCGACGAGCCCACCGGCAACCTGGACACGCACACCGCGGTGGACATGTTCGAGCTGCTCGGCAAGCTGAACGACGAAGGCAAGACGGTGTTGTACGTCACCCATGACCTGTCGCTGGCCGCCCGCGCGCACCGCCAGGTGACGATCCGCGACGGCGTCGTCGAGGGAGGCTGACCATGACTCTGTCGGCCGTTGCCCGCAAGTCGACCACCGACTTGACCCGGCGTCGCGGGCGCGCCTTCTTCGCCGTCGCCGCCCTCGCGCTGGCCGTGGCCAGTGTCGGATTGTTCGCCTTGCCGACCCTGATGAACCGTGCCATGAACCGGGAGATCGCGGCCAACAAGCTGGCCGACGTCACGATGACGGTCAAGCCGCTGCCACTGAGCGCGGCACAGATCCAGGCGCTGGCCAACCTCCCGAACGTCGCCGCGTTCGAGCCCAGGGCCACCTTCTCCACGCGCGTGTACATCGGCGCGCGCCGGCAGAAGGCGTTCGTCATCGGCAGGACGTCGTTCGCACACCAGGCGGTCGACGTGGTCGCTGTGAGGTCCGGATCGGCGCCTGCCCAGGGGGCTGTGCTGACCGACGTGGAGAACAGCTCCTACGGTCGCGGCGTGGGAGGCACCGGTGCCTCGGTTCGTGTGATCGCCGGCAACGGTCGGGTGGTGTCGCTGCCGATCAGCGGCGCGGGCCGGAACCTGACCGGTGCGCAGATCGTCGCCCAGGACGGGTTCGTCACCCTTTACGCCACCGCTCAGACGGTTGCTGACCTGAGCGGCACGCCCGGCTTCACGCGCCTCGCCTTCCGCCTCCGCGACCCCTCGACGGATGCGGCGCATCAGACCGAGGCAGCCGTCCGCCGCTACCTGCAAACCGTCCCCGGCTTCACCGGATTCACCGATCTTCCGACGATCCGTGCTCCGGGCGATTGGCCCGGCAAGGCCCTGTTCAACGACATCGCCAAGCTGTTCACCGTCGTGACGTTCCTCGCCCTGCTTGCCGCGCTCGTGCTTCTCGCGAGCACGATGAGCACGCTCATCGGCGAGCAGACACAGGAGATCGCCGCCATGAAGGCGATCGGCGCGCGGCGTGGTCAGATTCGCAGCGTCTACATGCGTACCGCCATGCTGCTGGGGACGCTCGGCGCGGCCACCGGCGCGGCGCTCGGCATCGCGCTGGCTTACGCGCTCACCGCCTATTTTGCGTCGACGTTCTTCGCCATCGGCGCGCCCTTCAGCATTGATGTCCCGGTGCTGGTGGGCAGCATCGTCCTCGGGGTGATCGGGCCGCCGCTGGCCGCGCTGCCGGCGATCCGCCGCGCCGAGCGCCTGCCGCTGGCCGATGCGCTGCAGGCCAGCGGAAGCGCCACCGGCGGCCAGACTCAACTGGACCGGGCGCTCCGCCGTGTGCGCTTCCTGCCCCGCGCCGCCCAGCTCGGACTCCGCGGCGTCGCCCGCCGCCGGCGGCGCAGCGTCGCGACCGTTCTTCAAGTCGGGGTGGCCATCGCCACCATGCTGGCGCTCCTATCGCTCGGCACGAGCGTGGGAAACACGACGCAGGCATCCTGGAACGCCTACCGGTGGAACATCGGCGCCGGGTCGCTTCTGGGCGGGGCGCTCCCGCCAAGCACCGAAGCCCTCATCGCCTCGGTCCCGGGCGTGGCCCATGTGCAGCCGCAGCTGCGCAACGACGTCAAGTTCCGCGGCAAGGACAGCCAGGTGTGGGCGCTGCCCAACCAGCCGATGTACCGCTTCCACCTAGCCGCGGGCCGCCTGCTCGATGCCACCGACGCGCGAACCGCCGCCCGGGTCTTGGTCGTCGAGCAGGGCATCGCCCGAACCACCTCCACGCATCTCGGACAGCACATCGAGCTCTCCACCGCGGCCGGCCCGGTGCACTTCACGGTCGTCGGAATCGTCTCCGACCAGCAGGACAACGGCACCGACGTGTTTGCTCCGATCACGACGATGCAATCCGTGCTCCACACGCCCGGAGCGGTCAACACGTACTGGATCCAGACCACCTCCGGCGACCACAACCTGATCGACGCCACCAACACGCGGCTCGAGGACACGTTCGCTGCACACGGCTTGCAGATGGGTACCCAGGTGGAATACGTGGCCGCGGCAGACAATGTCGCCGCCAACCGAGCGATCGTCACCGTGATCACCGTGCTCGGGCTGTTGATCGTCGCGATCAGCATGGTCGGGCTCATCAACGCGATCACGATGACCGTCCTCGAACGCACCCGTGAGATCGGCATCCTGCGCTGCATCGGCGGTCACGGCCGCGACGTGCGCCACATCTTCGCCACCGAAGGCCTGGTCCTCGTGCTCCTCGGATGGCTGATCGGCATCCCGCTCGGCCTCGGGCTTGCGCACGTTCTCTCCACGCTGACCGAGCACGTGATCAACGTCCACCTCCTGTTTGCCTTCCCTGTCCTCAACGTCCCGATCGCGCTCATCGGCACCGTGATCCTCGCGCTGCTGGTCATGCAGGTCCCGCTGCGCCGCGCCGTACGCTTCAAGCCTGGCGACGCCCTCAGGTACGCGTGAGAGGAGCAGACATGGCGAGCGGACGGCTGTCACAGATGCGGGTTGGGGTGCTCGGCACCGGAGAGGTGGCTCGGCGGCTGGCCGGCGGCTTTCGCAGCCGGGGCCACGACGTGATGATCGGGTCTCGCGACCCGGCCAAGCCCGAGCTGCGCGAGTGGCTATCCGGCGAAGGAGCCGGCGTCGAAGCCGGCACCTTCGCCCAGACCGCGGCGCACGGCGAGCTGCTCGTCTTGGCCGTGCTGGGCAACGCGGCCGAGGAGGCGATCGCGCAGGCCGGGCCGGAGAACTTCAGCGGAAAGGTCGTCATCGACGCCATGAACCCGCTCGACTTCTCCGGCGGCTTCCCGCCGAAGCTCTCGATCAGCGGCGAGGACTCGCTCGGCGAACGCGTCCAGCGTGCGCTGCCCGACGCCAGGGTGGTCAAGGCGTTCAACACGATCGGCAGCCCGTACTTCGTCGACCCGAGCTTCAGCCAGGGCCGTCCCACGATGCTGATCGCCGGGAACGATGAGGACGCCAAACGCACCGTGACGGATGTCCTGGCCGACTTCGGCTGGACCGACACGGTCGACATCGGGGGAATCGCGGGCTCGCGCGAGCTCGAGGCGATCTGCATCGTCTGGGTGAAGATCGGCGGCGCGCGCGGCGCCTGGGACCACGGCTTCAGCCTGCTGGTCGGCTAGCAGACGGCCTCACGCGAACTCCACTCCCTGGGCGAGGGGAAGCTCGTCGGAGTAGTTGATCGTGTTTGTGGCCCGCCGCATGTACGCGCGCCAGGCATCCGACCCGGACTCGCGGCCCCCGCCGGTCGACTTCTCGCCTCCGAACGCACCGCCGATCTCCGCCCCGGAGGTGCCGATGTTGACGTTGACGATTCCGCAGTCCGATCCATCGGCGGCCATGAACCGCTCCGCCTCGCGCTGGTCGCGAGTGAAGATGCTCGAGGACAGCCCTTGCGGCACGTCGTTGTGCAGGGCGATCGCTTCCTCGAACTCGCCGTAGCTCATCACGTAGAGAATCGGCGCGAACGTCTCGCGGCGCACGAGGTCGGTCTGCGCCGGCATTCCGACCAGCGCGGGTTCGACGTAGTAGGCGCCGGGGGCGCCCGCCGCCTCGCGGCGCATCCCGCCGGCGAGAAGCTCGCCACCGTCGGCGCGCGCCTGCTCGAGCGCGTCGACCATGCCGCGGTACGCCGCCTCGTTGATCAGCGGCCCGACCAGCGTGCCCTCGGCGAACGGGTCGCCGATCGGTAGCCGCGCGACCACCTTGCGAAGACGATCGGCGAGCTCGTCGACGATGTCCTGGTGGGTGATCAGCCGGCGCAGGGTCGTGCACCGCTGGCCTGCGGTCCCCGCCGCCGCGAACACGATCCCCCGGGTGGCGAGCTCGAGATCGGCCGACGGGGCCACCACGGCCGCGTTGTTGCCGCCGAGCTCGAGCAGGAGCCGGCCGAAGCGGGCGGCCACCCGCGGTGCCACCTGCGCTCCCATCCGCTCCGACCCGGTCGCGCTCACCAGCGCCACGTCCGGGCTGTCGATCAGCGCCCCGGCCGCCTCGGTTTCCGCCACGACGAGCTGGTGCAACTGCGGCGGGGCGCCGCACTCCGCCGCGGCGCGCGTGAGCAGCGCCGAGCAGGCCAGCGAGGTCAGCGGTGTCAGCGGCGAGGGCTTCCACACGACGCTGTTGCCGCACACCAGCGCGACCGCGGTGTTCCAGGACCACACCGCAGCCGGGAAGTTGAAGGCCGAGATGACGGCCACCACTCCGAGGGGGTGCCACGTCTCCATCAGCCGGTGGTTCGGCCGCTCCGAGGGCATCGTCCGGCCGTCGAGCTGGCGCGATAGTCCGAGCGCGAAGTCGCAGATGTCGATCACCTCCTGGACCTCGCCGAGCGCCTCGGATGGGATCTTGCCCGCCTCGATCGTGATCAGCTCGGCGATGTCGGGCTTGTGCTCGTCGACCAGCACACCAAACCGCTTGACGAGCGCGCCGCGGACCGGCGCAGGCACGGTCCTCCATTCGGCGAAGGCCGCCTTGGCGGCGGCGATTGCCTGCTCGACCTGCGCGGCTCCCGCCGCCGCCACCTCGAACAGGTCCTCGCCGGTGATCGGCGAGCGTGCAGCGATGCGCTCGCCGCCGCTCGCACCGAGCTCGACCCCGCAACGCTCGAGGCTCCGCCGGGCTCGCGCACGCAGCTCGTCGGTCGAGGAAACCTGGATCGGCGGGACCGGTGTGGTCGAAGTCATTGCTCAGCTCCTCCGAGTTCGTCCGTACGTCTAGACCACGTTGTACTCAGGCCGGAGCGCGGCGGCGTCGAAGCGCTCGGCGCTCAGCGGCGCGACGTCGACGAATGGCGTCCGGCCGAGGACCATGTCGCGGAGGATCTCGCCGACAGCCGGACCTTGCAGGAACCCGTGTCCGGAGAATCCCGTCGCATAGAGGAGACGCGAGACCGTGCCGGCCTCTCCGATGATCGCGTTGTGGTCAGGCGTCATCTCGTACAGCCCGGCCCAGCCGCCGCGAATGCCCACGTCGGCGATCAGCGGCGCCCGCCGCCGCACCACCGCCATCAGATCGGGGATCCAGTCCTCGGTCGTCTCGAGCTTGAAGCCCGGTGTCTCACCTGCATACGACATTCCCATCAGCAGGCCGGGACCCTCGCGGTGAAAGTAGAAGCTCGACTCGAAGTCGATCGTCATCGGCAGCTCGGGGGGCAGCCCCTCGATCGGCTCGGTGAACAGGATCTGTCGCCGGAGCGGGACGACCGGCAGCTCGATGCCCACCATCGCCCCGCACGCCCGCGACCACGGCCCGGCGGCGCAGACCACCACACCGGTGCGGACCCGGCCGGCGTCGGTCACGACCTCGGTGATCCGATCTCCGCTGCGCTCGATCGCGACCACCTCGCAGCCGGTTCGGAGATGGGCGCCGCGCGCCCGCGCGCCGGATGCGTATCCCTGCACCACCCCGTCCGGCGTGGCGTGTCCATCGCCGGGCGAGAACGAGCCGGCCAGGATGTCATCCCCTGCGAGCAGCGGGCACAGCTCACGTGTCTCGCGCGCCGTCAGGATCCGCGAGTCCAGCCCCTGCTCACGCTGCAGCGCGACGCTCCGTTCGAACTCCTCGAGGTCCTCCTCGCGCGTGATCACGAACAGGTATCCGACCTGCTTGAGGTCGATGTCCCACCCCGGACGGCGGGCGAAGTCGCGAAAGGCGGCCATGCTGCGCCTGGCGATCTCGATGTTGAGCGCGTCGGAGAACTGCGTGCGAACCCCGCCGGCCGCCCGGCTGGTCGACCCGCCGCCGAGCTGACCCCGCTCGACCAGCACGACGTCGACGCCCGCCTCGGCCAGGTGAAACGCGGCGCTCGTGCCGATCACCCCGCCGCCGACCACGACCACCGTGGCGGAGTCGGGGAGCGGCGGGGCAGGTCGTGACATCGGTCAGATCGTATGCGCCGCCGCCGGGCGGCTGCCTTCACGCCATCCTGTTTCCGAGGTCGTCCGAGCGCCCGGCTCCCAGCCGGGTCCATTGCGCGATGGGGCGTCCGCCCGAGCGAAACGTTTCCCGGTTGAACGGTCCCGCCGGCCATCCCGCCGGGGAGTCCTCCCACGCCTGCTGGCGTCCATACGCGGTCAGGTCCATCAATCCGTACGTGTTGTCCATCGCCTCGACGCCGCGGCCGTTGGTCCAGTAGGTCTCGAACACCCGGTCGCCGTCGCGCAGATAGCACACGAGGTGGAACATGCCGACCACGCGGCCGGTGAGCAGCGTCTCGAGCGACTCTCGCGGGGCGGAGTACCAGGGCATCGTCCAGCCCATGAAGTCGCGGTAGCGGGTGCTCTCGTCGTAGGGCCCCTGACAGAAGACCGCGAAGGTGATGTCGCGGTGGTGCAGGTAGGACAGTTCTCGGACCTGGGTGGTGAAGAACGTGCAGCCCTCGCACTGCTCGTCGGCGGGCGCGCCGGCCTGCCACATGAAGTAGTAGGCGATGAGCTGCCGGCGGCCTTCGAAGGCATCCAGGAGCGAGACCGGTCCGTTCGGACCGGCCAGCCCGATGGTGGAGTCGACCTCCACCATCGGGAGCCGGCGGCGGGCCGCGGCGATCGCGTCACCTTCGCGGGTGTGCGCCTTTTCTCGGACCCGGAGCGCGTCGAGCTCGGCCTGGAACGTCGCCCGGTCGACGACGGCCGGAATTGCTGAATCGCTGGTCATGTTCACTCCTTACCTGTGTCAGTGAATTGCTGGTGACTCTGTGACCGTCAATTGGTCGCGGGCAGGGCGCGCCGCGCCTCGCGGCTTTCGGATTTGGCCGCGGTCTGCGCCCGCCCGGTTCGACGCGAGAGCAGCACGATCGCGGGGGGTGCGATCAGGGCAATCGCCGCGAGCATCCAGAACGTCCGGTGGAAGCCGCCGGCCAGTGCCGCCTGTGCCGTGTCGCCGGCTCTCAGCAGTGCGTTCGTGCCGCTCGCGGCCACGCTCGAGGCGATCGCCGTCCCGAGTGCGGCACCGAACTGCGTGGAGGTGTTGAGCAGGCCGGAGGCCAGTCCGGACTGGTGCTCGGCCACGCCCTGCAGGGCAGCCACCGAGATCGGGATGAACGAGAACGCCGTCCCGGCACCCGCGACCACGAACGGGCCGGCGAGGTTGGCCAGGAAGTGAGCGTGGACCGGTATCTGGGTCGCCCAGACGATGCCCGTCCCGACCAGGGTCATTCCGATCGCCATCACGACCTTGGGCCCGATCCGGGTGACGAGCAGCTGAGAGAGACCGGCGAGCGACATCGAGGTCACCGATGCCGCCAGCCAGGCGGCGCCGGTCTGGATCGCGCTGTAGTGCAGTACCTGCTGCATGTAGAGAGTGCCGGCGAACACGAAGGCGAAGAAGCTTCCACCCAGCAGCAGCGCGGCCAGGTTCGCGGCGGCGAGCGTCCGCAGACGGAAGATCGAAGGCGGCACGAGCGGATCCTCGACCCGGCGCTCGATCGCCAGGAAGCTCACCAGCAGGGCGGCCGACGCCGCAAGGACCGCGATCGTCCGCGTGGCACCCCAACCGTACTGCGGAGCTTGCGACAGAGCGTCGACGAGCGCCACCAGGCCGCCGGTGCCCGAGACCGCGCCGGCCAGGTCGAACCGCCGCCGAGAAACGCTGGACCGGCTGTCCGGCACGACGCGGGGGACGAGGGTGAGGGCGGCCGCCCCGATCGGGACGTTCAGGTAGAAGATGTACTGCCATCCGACGTACCGGGTGACGAGCCCGCCGGTGATCAGCCCGACCGTGCCGCCGGCTGCGCCGAGTCCACCCCAGATCCCGAGCGCCTTGTTGCGCTCGGCACCCTCGCGGAACGTGTTCATCACGATCGACAGTGCGGCGGGGATCATCAAGGCCGCCCCGAGGCCCTGTGCCGCCCGCATCGCGATCAGGAACGTCTCACCGGTGGAGAGCGCGCCTCCCAACGAGGCGCCGGTGAAGGCCGCGAGGCCGAGCATCAGAGCCCTTCGACGCCCGAGCAGATCCGCGACGCGCCCGCCGAGGAGCAGGAACCCGCCGAAGGTCAGCGCATACGCCGTCGTGACCCACTGCAGATTGGTCTGGCTGAAGTGCAGGTCGTGGCCGATGGTCGGCAGCGACACGTTGACGATCGTCAGGTCGACGGTCGTCATGAAGTAGGCCACCGCCAGCAGCGCGAATGCGCGCCATCGATGGATGTGGCTCGTTTGCTGCGTCTTGGACATTGCCGTTCTCCCTGTCGAATTCGCCGCCCGAAAAGACGGCCTCGACAAGACGTCGCGGCAGAAGAGGCGATTTGGACAGCCCGCGCGATTTCTTCAGCGCAGCGCGCTCAGGCGCCGCTCGAGCTCCGCGCGCTCGACCGCGTTGGCGGTGAGCGCGATCGCGCGCTCGTAGGCCCGCGCGGCGGCCGGCGCATCGCCGGCGCGGCTGAGCAGCTCGGCGTGCGCCGCGTGAAGCGGCTGATAGCGCTCGAGCGCGGGTTCCGCGATCAGGGGCTCGAGCAGAGCGAGGCCGGCGGCGGGCCCGTCGGCCAGACCGACCGCGACCGCACGGTTGAGCTCGACGACCGGCGACGGAGTGAGCCTGGCCAGCGCGCCGTAGAGATCGGCGATCTGCGCCCAGTCCGTGCTCTCGGCGTTCGGAGCCTCGATCTGCAGGGCGGTGATCGCTGCCTGCAGCTGATACTCGCCCGGGCGGCGCAGGCGGACCGCGCGCTCGAGCCTGGCGAGTCCCTCGCGAATCCGCTCCTGATCCCAGAGCGACCGGTCCTGGTCTTCGAGTGCGACGTACCGCCCGCTCGCATCCACTCGCGCGGCACGGCGCGCGTCGTGCAGCAGCATCAACGCGGACAGGCCCCACACCTCGGCGTCGTCGGGCATCAGCCGGCACAGGAGCGCTCCGAGCCGGTTCGCCTCGTCGCACAGCTCGCCGCGGACGAGCCGGTCACCCTCGGCGGCCGCGTAGCCCTCGTTGAAGATCAGGTACACCACCCGGAGCACGCCACGCACGCGGTCGGGCAGCTCCTCGTCGGCCGGCACCCGATACGGGATCCGCGCGTCGGCGATCTTGCGCTTCGCACGCACGAGCCGCTTGCCCATGGTCGGTTCGGCGACCAGAAACGCCCGGGCGATCTCGCCGGTGGTCAGGCCGCCCAGCGCCCGCAGCGTCAACGCCACGCGGGCGGATATGTCGAGCGCCGGATGGCAGCAGGTGAAGATCAGCCGCAGCCGGTCGTCGACGATCGTTGACTCATCGTCCATGGATGGCTCCTCTGGCTGGGCGTCGAGACGGGTCAGCTCGGCCAGGCGTTCGGCGCGGTCGGCCACCGACCGGTTGCGCCGCAGGCGGTCGATCGCCCGGCGCCGGGCGGTGGTGGTGATCCACGCTCCCGGGTTGGTGGGAACCCCGTCGCGCCGCCACTGCGTGACCGCGGCCTCGAATGCGTCCTGCACCGCGTCCTCGGCCAGCTGGAAGTCGCCGACCTGCCGGATCAGGGTGGCCAGCACGATCGCCCGCTCCTCGCGAAAGGCGCGTCCGATGGCCTCCCCGACCGGGCCGGGCAGCTCCGCCGATCCGCTCACGCTCGCCTTTTCATCTCCTCGTCGGACACCTCGACACCGGCCTCACGAGCCAATCTCGCCCACTCCTCGGGCGGCATCATGGGGCGCACCTCGATCGTTCCCCAGCGGGCCATCGGAAGCCGCGCCGCATGCTTGAGCGCCTCGTCGAGGTCGCTGCACTCCAGGATGTAGTAACCGGCCAACACCTCCTTGGTCACCGCGAACGGACCGTCGACGATCTCCGTCTCTCCGTCGCGGAGGCGGACCGACGTCGCGCTCTCGGTCGAATGCAGGCGCTGGACGGAAACCAGCAGCCCGGCCTCCCGCAGGCTGTCGTGCAGCTCCAGCATGAGCGGCAGCTCCTTCTCGCGCTCGTCCTGCTCGGCCGGTTCGACCTCCTCTTCATACACCAGCAACAGGTATTGGGACATCACTCCTCCGAAGTTCGGGTTCTGCGCCGCACCGCACGCGGCTCTCATCATTACGTCGCCGCAGCAAGGACGATTTGGACAGACCGGCCAGAGGACGCCGGCCATGAGGAGCCCGCAGCGCCGGTCCTCAGAGCTCGCGGCGCTCGAAGCTCACCACGGCGGCGGCCAGCACGATGGCGAACCAGCAGGCCACCCACACCAGGTACGCCCAGGATGGTGCGCCCTGGGCGAAGAAGGGATCTCGCCGTCCGCCCTCGGCGATGTCCTGCGCGATCAGCGAGGCCGGTTGGAGGTAGTAGATGGCCGCATGCCACAACCCGTCGGTGGGCAGGAGGAATCGCCCGACCTGGCCCACGGTCCGCAGTGCGGCGACGTTGAACGCCGTGCCGAGCGTGCCGACGACTCCAGCCAGCCACCCCGCGCCGAACACGGCGATGCCGATCACGCCGGCAGCGATCATCGGCACCCGCGTGCTCAGGAAGAGCGCCAGCGTAAGCAGGAGCACGCCCTCGGCAAACAGGTATACGGCCACGAGCACCGGATTCGGTGGGAGAAATCCGCTCACCCAGCGAACGACTGCGAACTCGAGCGCGCAGACGCCGCCGGCATACCCGGCGAGCAGCGTCGCCAGCCCGAGCCACTTCCCGAGAATCACCTCGGCCCGTCGCACCGGACGAGTGACGACCGTCATCAGCACGCCGGACTCCACCTCTGAAGAGATCGATGGAGAGGCGATCGCCGACGCGCTCAGCGCGAGAACGAAGCTGAACATGAACATGAACAGGATGAGCGCCTGCGGCACCGCGAGGTTACTTTCGCCGGAGGTGAGGCTCTGGCTGTGACTCAGGCGATTGAAGCCCCACGCGCTCAGTCCGACGATGACCACGGTGATCGCGAGGAAGGCGAGCAGCAGCCGCCGCCGCACCGACTCCTTGATCGTCAGCCCGGCGATCGTCAGGGTCGCGTTCATCGTTCTCCCAACAACTCGAGGAAGCGGGCTTCGAGACTCTGGTGCTCCGGAATCACGGCCTCGACCTGACCGCCGCGCGAGACCAGCTCGGCGACGAGCTCGGCGATCCGGGGCGGGTCGATGCCCTCGACGACGGTCCAGGCGTCCTCACGGTGCCAGTTACCGAACCGGCCGAGGCCCCCCCACCAGCCTTCGCCGAGGCCATCGACCTTGAGGCGGACCCTGCTCAGTCGGCCGAGCAGCTCGTCGAGGCTGCCGGTGGCGATCGCTCTGCCTTTGTCGATCACCGCCACCCGATCGCACACGTGCTCGGCCTCTTCGAGCAGGTGTGTGTTCAGGAACACGGTTGACCCCCGCTCGCGCAGGCCGCGGATTATCTCGCGCACGTCGTGACGCCCGACGGGGTCGAGCGCGCTGGTGGGCTCGTCGAGCACCACGAGCGCCGGGTTCCCGAGCAGGGCAACCCCCAGCCCGAGCCGCTGCTGCATGCCCTTGGAGAAAGTGCCGACGCGATCACCACCTCGCTCGAGCAGATCGACGGTCTCGAGCGCTCTGCGCGCCTCGTCCTCCCACGTCGCCTTGGGGAGCGCCAGCAGCTTGCAATGCAGGCGGAGCACCTCTCTGGCGCTCAGCAGAGGCTGGTAGCGAAACAGCTCGGGTAGATACCCGATCAGCCGCCGGGCCTCGCGATCCCCCAGCGGCGCCCCGAGCACGAGCGCTTCGCCTCCGGTGGGGCGCGCCAGCCCGAGCAGGAGCTTCACGACGGTCGTCTTCCCCGCCCCGTTGGGGCCGAGGAAGCCGAACACCTCGCCTCGCTGCACGGTCATCGACAGCGAGTTCACCGCGACCGTGTCGCCGAAGCGCTTGCTGAGCCCCACGGCGTGGATCGCCGGCGAGGGCGCGGCGTGCGGGGGGCCGTCGCCCGGGGAGGCGCGCGCCTCGGACAGGCGGCCCGGCGCGTCGAGCGCCGGCTGCTCGTCCGCTCGGGCGGCGGTTCGCTCAGCCGAGTTGGTTCGCGACATTCAGCACATCTTGCGAATCGAGTATCCCGACGACGGCATGGATGAGGCCCTGGCCGTCCTCCCACACCACGGCGGAGGCCGCGTTCGAGCCGTCGTTCACCAGGACGCCCGGCCAGCCGGCAACCTGGACCGAGCGAACCGAGTAACCCGGCGGGACCGGGACCGGGAGGATCGTCCTGAGGTCACCGAGGAGACGAATCTCGTCCGCCAGTTCGGGCGGGATCCCGGGGCGGCTGAGGAGAAAAGCCTCGATCTGACTCACGGTTGCCCCCGTGGAGCGCGCGGTCGGGCGGCGCATGGTCGCCACGCCAAGCGTGGGCAGCGCGGTGCCATTCGTCCCGGCGTATTCGGCGACGACGGCCGGTCCGGCGTCGAGCATCACCGAGCTTCCGGCCAGGCTCCCGGCGGCGGAGGAGAAGCTCACGGCTGCCCTCAGGCGTGGCTGCACGACGAACTGCCGGATCGCGCCCACTCCCTTGGGAAGGTGACCGGGCAGCGTGACGGCGAAGCCGGCCTCGACGGCCGCCTGGGCCGCCGAGGACACCGGGTGGGCGGTGCCCGAGGACCACGTGACGGTCCCGAACCGCATCGCGCTCGAGCCGCTCGGGGTCGAGAAGCCCCCGAGTGTCCGGCCGTCACTCAGCCCCATGATGGCCGCGATCGACCGCAGGTCGCTCTGGCTCACCGACACCGGGGCGACGTGGGTCGGCGCGAACACCGTGGTCAACGTGGCCGCCGCAGCCGTGCCCGCGACCACGATCCCGACCGCACCGATGGCCAGCCCGGCCCGGAGCGAGATCCTCGGGAACCGCGACCGTCGCGGCGGGACCCGCACCGGGTGGCGGTGCCCGTCGGCTCCGTCCGTCTCGCGGGACGCCAGCGCACGGTGGAGCCGCGTCCACGCGACGTCGACGTCGGGAACGAGCTTCGGACCGGCGAACACCTGCGCCGCGCGCTCGGTGTCGTGGGCGATCTCGGCGTGGCGAGCGCTGCAGCGCCCGCAGCCCGCCACATGCTCGGTCACTCGGTCCGGGACGGCCAGGGGCTCGTCGTCGAGCCGCCGCAGCACCCCGTCAGGAACGTGTCTCACGATCCATCTCCTTTCGAAGCGCGGACTCCGCCCGTCTGAGCAGAGTCCCCACGTGCCCAACCTTCACCCCGAGCGCCTCGGCGATCTCCACATAGCTCATGCCACCGTGGCGCATGACCAGGACCGCCGCCGTCCGGCGCGGCAGCCGGCGAAGGACGCGGCGTACGTCGGCCCGTCCCTCGCGCTCGATCACCGTGTCCTCGGCGCTTGGCAGCGACGTCGCGCCCTGCACCAGGAGCTCGCGCCTGTCCCGGCGCCGCTCGCCGCGCAGCACGTTGAGCGCCGTGTGCACGGCCGCGACCCGGACCCATCCCGCCGCCTGCTCATAGTCGCTCGGAAAGCGTCGGTAGGCGGCCAGAAAGACATCCTGCGCGACGTCCTGAGCGCGCTGGGAGTCGCCGACCACACTCTGCGCGAGTCGCACGACGACCCGGTAGTGCTCGCGGAAGAAGCCCTCGAACGCCGCCGAGCCGAAGCCTGCACCGGGGGCGTCCGTCCGCTCGTTATGTCGCGCCTGCAATCCGATCACACCCACTAAGCACCGCAGGAGCCCCAAATGTGACACCTCGGCCGCCAATACGAGATGCCCACCGCCTAGGCTGCACCGCGTGAGAGGGAAGGTGAACCTCGAACCGTGGGCCAGCGGCGACTTGCCACTGCTCGAGCAGCTGATGGGCGACCCGAGGATGACCGAGCATCTCGGTGGGCCCGAGAGCCCGGACAAGCTGCGTGACCGTCAGGCCCGCTACGAGCGCCTGAAGGGCGGCGATCGCATGTTCAAGATCGTCGACGTGGCGAGCGGCGCGGGCGTCGGCTCGGTCGGCTTCTGGACCAAGGAGTGGCGCGACGGGCTGGTCTACGAGGTCGGTTGGATGGTCGTCCCGGAGTTCCAGGGCCGCGGCATCGCGGTGGCGGCGACCGCGCAGGCGATCGCGCTCGCCAGGCGCGAGGACAAGCACCGCTTCATGCACGCCTTTCCGAACGTCGACAACGCGCCGTCGAACGCGATCTGCCGCAAGCTCGGCTTCGAGCTGCTCGGGGCATACGAGTTCGAGTTCCCCAAGGGCCACCTCATGAGCTGCAACGACTGGCGCCTGGACCTGAGCGGCTAGCTGAAGCTCAGCTTCGCTCGCGGAGGAGCGCCCGCAGGTCGGCCAGCGGCCCCAGGTGCCGCAGCTTGTCCGGATTGACGATAGAGCTCACGGCCTGGATCTGGCCATCGGCCGGGTCGAGGATCATCACGCCGGCCAGCCTCCCCTCGCGGTCGAGGAACAGCGCGCCCGGTTGGCCGTTGACCTCCTGGCGGCGCACGGTGAAGCCGCCGATGCGGCTGCCGCGGCGCAGGCCGGCGATCAGCGTGCGCGCCACGTTGGTGCGGCCGTGGACCGCGCGTCGGATCGCGGGCGCCTTACCGCCACCGTCGGCGTGGAGCACGACGTCGTGGGCCAGGAGCTCCTCGAGCCCTTCGAGATCGCCCTCCTCGGCGGCCGCGAAGAACCGGCTGGCGAGCTGCTCGCGCTGCTCGCGCGAGGCCGCGTAACGGACCCGCCCGCCCCGCCGCTCCTCCACGTGGCGGCGGGCCCGCGTGACGAGCTGGCGGGCGTTCGGCTCGCTCGTACCGACGATCTCGGCGATCCGGTCGTAGGGCTCGTCGAACACCTCGTGCAGCAGGAACGCGGCGCGCTGCTCGGGCGACAGGCTCTCGAGCAGGACGAGGAAGGCCAGCGACAGCGAGTCCGCCATCTCGAGCTTGCGGGCGGGATCGTCGTCGGGGTTCACCAGGAGCGGCTCCGGCAGCCACTCGCCCACGTACGTCTCACGCCGGACGCGGGCCGAGCGGAGCTCGTCGAGCGAGAGCCGCGAGACCACCGTCGACAGGTAGGCGCGCGGCGACTCGATTCGCTCGCCGCCCTCGCGCGCCCGGTGCAGGCGGAGGAAGCCCTCCTGGACCACGTCCTCCGCCTCGCTCACGCTGCCGAGCATCCGGTAGGCGATGGCGAACGCCGACGGGCGGAGCTCCTCGAACTCCTCATCGGTCATCGTGTTAGGCGAGCCGTGATTGCGGTAGGCGAGCCGTCATCGCGTTAGGCGAGTCCGTGCGCGAAGCCCTGCCGCCAGCTCGGATACCGAAGCTGCCAGCCGAGCTCGCGCTTGGCCTTCGCGTTCGAGGAGCCACGCGAGTCGGTCATCATCAGCATGGCCGTCTCACCGGCCGCCAGCCGCCCCAGCCAGCGCGGGATCCGCCGCGGTGGCTTGGCGTCCAGCGCGCTCGCCAGCGCCGGCAGCCACTCCCGCACCGGAGCGGGCTCGTCGTCAACGATGTTGTAGATGCCGGGCTGGCCCCGTTCGACCGCGGCGACGGTCGCCGCCGCCGCGTCATCGATGTGGATGTGCGACCACACGCCGCCCCCGTCACCGATGATCGGGAACAGACGCTTGCGGACGGGCACCGCCATCGGCGCGTCGGGCGCCAGGCTGACCGACGTCCCAGGACCGTAGAAGCCGCCGTAGCGCAGCACGATCCCGTCCCCCCAGTCGATCGCCGGGACCGCCCGCTCCACGTGGAGGATGCCCACCATCGCTGCCCGCAGTGGAGCCGGCGGGTTGGGATCGAGGGGATCGGCCTCGGTCTGCACCGGCGCGCCGCTGCGAGCCCAGCGGAACGCCGTGAAGCTCTGGGCCACGAAGCGCCGCGCCCCCACGGCGCGGCCGGCGGCCAGGAGATGGTCGGTACCCTCGATCCGCAGTCGGTTGGTCATGATCGCCATGGGGGAGCGCTCGGGATGCCGCATGTCCCTCGCGGACATCTTCGCGGACAGCGACGTGAGCTCATGCACGATCACCTCGGGCTCGGCGGAGGCGACGGCCTGAGCCACCGCGTCGGGATCGAGCGCGTCGGCCACGACCGGCCGCGCTCCGAGGCTGCGCACCAGGTCCTGCTTCGACGTGCTCCTGGTCATCCCGACCACCTCGTGCCCTCGGGCCACGAGCTGCGGGACGAGCGCCCGGCCGAGCACGCCTGTGGCGCCGGCAACGAAAACCTTCATGGCTGTCTCCCTTCGTCTCATCGTTACTCATGTGAGACGAGATAGGGACGTCGGCTGTGACAGTGGCGCGGCAGCGACCAGGGACAGGCGCGAGACTCAGGCGGCCGGCGGGACGAGCTCGTCGAGTATGTCGGCCAGACCGACCAGATCCGGTAGCTCGCGCGTGGGCGGGGGCTCGGCTCGCTCGCCGAGACGGTTGATCCAGATCGAGCGAATGCCGAGCTCGCCGGCGGGCACGACGTCATGGAAGTGGCTCTGGGCGACGTGGACATGATGGGCCTCGTCAGCGCCGAACGACTCGGCAAACGCTCGCCAATGGCCGTGAGCCGGCTTGTAGGAACCGATCTCGGACGCCACGATCGCGCCCTCGAACGGAACCCCGATCGTCTCAAGCGACGCGTCGATCAGATCGCGGTCGCTGTTCGAAAGCGCGACCAGTTTCCAGCCGCGGTCGTGGGCTTCGGCCAATGCGGCCGGCACCTCCGGGAAGACCGGCCACCCGGGAAGCGACCGGGCGAGCGCATCGGCCTCCTCGGTGGGAACGGCAACCCCGGCCGCAGATCCCAGCTCCGCGAGCACGGCCGCCATCACGGTGCGATAGCTCCAGTCTGGATGCGCCTCCTGGACACGGGGCTCGAGCACGTGGTAGCGCTCGAGCAGGCGCTCGCTTTCCGGCGAACCGAACAGCCGAGCCAGCTCGGCCCGGATCCCTGCGTTCCAATCGACGAGCGTTCCGTAGCAGTCGAACGTCGCCCAGCGCGCGTGCTCCATGGGCCGAGCATATGCGCAACGCGCTCAGTGGCTCAACTGGTCGAGATCCATGTCGCGGCACGAGCCGTAAGATTGCGCGTAGTGGCGGGCAGCAGCATTGTCAGTCCGGTCCTCGTGGGACGGGAGACCGAGTTGGCGGCCATGGACCAGGCGCTCCAGCGGGCGCTCGGCGGGGAGCCGGTCACGCTGGTCGTCGGCGGGGAGGCCGGCGTCGGCAAGTCGCGGCTGATCGGCGAGCTGGTCACGCGTGGGCGCGCGGCGGGCATGCGAGCGCTGGTCGGTGGCTGCGTCGAGCTCGACGGCGGCGGGATCCCGCTGGCTCCACTGGTCGACATGCTGCGGGCGCTGGCTGCCGAGCTTCCCGGTGACGAGCTGGATGCGCTGCTGGGACCGGCCCGCAGCGAGATCGGTCGCCTGGCCCCCGAGCTCGCGGACGGTCGCGAGGCCCAGGCGCCGACCGACCCGGATCCGTCGCGCATCCTGGAGCTGCTGCTCGGGGTCATCGGCCGGGTGGTCGCCGAGAGGCCGCTGCTCCTGGTGGTTGAGGACGTTCAATGGGCCGACCGGGCCACGCTCGACTTCATCGCGCTGCTCGTGGCCGCTCCTGCGGCGCGGCAGACTCCTGCGATCATGGCCGAGCGGCCCGACGGTGACCTGATCGACCTCGTGTTCGAGCGCTCCGAGGGGATTCCGCTGTTCGTCGAGGAGCTGCTCGGCGCGGTCCGGGAGGGGGGCCTCGGTCCCGATTACCTTCCTCCGTCGCTGCGTGACGTACTGCTGGCCCGGGCCGAGCGCCTGTCCGACGCCGCCCAGCATGTGCTGCGGGTCGCCTCTGGCGGAGGTCGCTGGGTGCCCGACCGACTGCTGGGTCTGGTGGCCGGACTTCCCGACCCCGAGCTGTATGCATCGCTGCGCGAGACGATCGAGCACCAGCTGCTCGTCGTCGACGCCGCGGGCCGTGGCTACGGCTTCCGTCACGCATTGGCGCGGGCCGCGATCCACGAGGACCTCTTGCCGGGCGAGCGTGCCCAGCTGCATCGCGCCTATGCCGACGCGATGGAGAGCCGCCCCGAGCTCGTCGCGCCCGGACTCGACGGGATCGCGATGCTTGCGCATCATTGGCTCGCTGCGCATGACGTGCCTCGTGCGCTGGTGGCCTCCGTGCGTGCCGGCCGGGTCGCCGCCGACGCTATGGCGCCCTCAGCAGCACAGCGTCACTTCGAGGTCGCGCTCGAGCTCTGGACCCAGGTTCCGGACGCGGCTCGGCGCGCCGGCATCGCCCACTCAGAGCTCCTCGAGGCCGCCGCCGAGGCCGCCTATCGCGCGGGGGCGGGTGACCGGGCGCTGGCGCTGGTCGATCAGGCGCTCGACGAGGTCGATGACGGCGGGACACTCGAGCAGCGCGCCATGCTGCTCGCTCGCCGGGCCAGCGTCCTGCGTGAGCTCGGCCGCGACGAAGAGGGGATCACGGTCCTGGAGCAGGCGGCCGGGCTGCTGCCGCCCGAGCTGCCAAGCCGCGCCAGCGCCTATGTCCTCGGACAGCTCGCCAACGCGATGGCCCGTGTCGATCAAATGGAACGCTCCTGGGCCATCGGCGAGCGGGCGATGAGCAGCGCGGCGGCGGTGGGTGCGCTCGCCGAGCTACTCGACGCGCAGGTCAGCACGGGTTACGCGCAGGCATTCTTCGGTGAGGAGGAGACCGGCATGGCGCGGATCCGCGAGGCCGGCGAACGCGCTGTCGCCGCAGGCCTCCTCCGGATCGCGGGGCGGGCCGCCACCACCCTCAGCGACCTGCTCCTCACGCTCGCCCGCTACGACGAGGCGATCGAGGTGGCTGACGCGGGCATGGCGGTCGTCGAGCAGGCGGGCTTGGCGCGGACGGTGGGTGCATTCCTGCGGGGTAACCGGGCCGAAGCCCTGATGCGTGCGGGCCGGTGGGACGAGGCGCTGGCGGTGCTGGCGCCAGAGCGGGAGGCGCCGGGTTCGTTCGCCGCAGCGGTTCTGGCGTCGCGAGCTGAGCTCCACCTGCTGTCGGGCCGTGTCGCGGAGGCCCGCGCCGACCTGCGCGAGATCCGCCAGCACCTGCGCAACGCCACGGCACCGCAGTGGGCTCTGCCGATGGCGGCGATGGAGGCCGAGGTGGCGCGGGCAGAGGGAGATCTCGACGCCGCCCACATGGTTCTCGACCGCGCGCTCACGGGCCAAACCGCCGGTGAGGACCCGCGGTATCGCTGGCCGGTCATGTCGCTCGCCATGCGCATCGAGGCTGAGCGGGCGATCCGCGCCAGGGACGAGGGGCTGGAGGTGCCGGACGACGTGGAGTCACGCGCTGCCGACCTGCTGCGGGATGCCGACACGCTGGCCACCAGCACTCCGAGCGACCGCGGCCACCTCGCGCTCCTACGGGCGGAACACGCCCGTTTGCACGGCGTCGACGAGACGACGGCGTGGGAATCCGCGGTGAGCTCCGCCCGCGGCATGCACCAACCGTTCGCAGTCGCGTACGCGCTGCTGCGCCAGGCCGAGGCGCTGCTCGGCGCAAGGGATACGGCGGCGGCCGCCGCCTCCGCGAGTGAGGCCCAGACGCTCGCCGGCGACCTGGGCGCCGCGCCGCTCCTGGCCGAGGTCGAGGCGCTCATCCGCCGGGCGCGGCTACGCCCCGACGGCGCCGTCGCCACCAGCGAACCCGAGGCGGCGGCCGTCCTCGAATCGGCGGCCGATGCCGATGCCGCCGACCCGTTCGGACTCACCCCGCGCGAGCGCGAGGTGCTGCGGCTCGTCGCCGACGGCTGCTCCAACAATCAGATCGCTCAGCAGCTGTTCATCTCCCGCGCCACCGCCAGCGTCCACGTCTCGAACATTCTGTCCAAGCTCGGCGTCACCACCCGGGTGCAGGCGGCCGCACTGGCCCATCGTCGCGGGCTCGCCGCCGTGCCGGGCGACCCCGGCAACGGGCGCTGAGCACGAGGATCTGAGGGACTAAGCCACCCGGCGGGCGATCTAAGCCATCGCACGGGGCCAAGATCCCCCGGCCGCCCGATGTGCGAGGCGGGGGCTTATCCGCATGCTGGGTGCATGCTCACCTCACGTCCCACACTCCGCCGCCGCCCGCTCCCGGGCGACCGCCCGTTCCGCGTCCTGATCGCCGCCCTTGCCGTCTCTTCCCTCGGTGACTGGCTCTACAACGTCGCCCTGCTGGCGTTCGTCTATGACCGCACCCGTTCGGCGAGCTGGGTGGCGCTGACCACCGCCGCCCGGGTGGCGCCGATCGTCGTGCTCGGTCCTCTCGGCGGCATGCTCTCCGATCGCCACGATCGACGCGTGCTGATGATCGCGTCCGACGCCGTCCGCGCCGCGGTCATGGTCCTCCTCGCGGCGGTCGCCATCACCGGGCTGCCGGTCGTGCTCGCCCCGTTGCTTGCCGCGGCGGCCACCGCCGCGGCGACGGTGAACCTGCCCTGCGTGGCCGCCTGCACGGCGCGCATGGTGCCCGGCGCCGAACTGGCCAGGGCCAACGCGCTGCGTGCCGGCATCAACCAGGGCGCGGTCGTCGTCGGTCCGGCGCTCGGCGCGCTGATCCTCATGGCGACGACCCCGGCCCTCGCCATCCTGGTCAACGGGCTGACGTTCGTCATCTCGGCGGCCGCGATGCTGTCGCTGGGCGCGGGAGCGGTGTTCGCGGCCCCGGGCGCCGGAGATGACCGGCGCGATCGGCCTTCGATGCTCACCGAGATCCTTGCCGGCGCGCGCGCCCTGCGCGGTGCTCCCGCTGCGGTGAGGCTGATCGCCGCCGACACGCTCTGCAGCGCGGTGTACGGGATGCTGACGGTCACTTTGGTCCTCGTCGGTCGCCGGTTCGGCGCCGGCAACAGCGGCTACGGCATCCTGCTCGCCGCTTACGGGGTCGGCGGCGTGATCGGAGCGAGCCTGGTCGGCCGCCTCGTCGCCCCGTCGCGGTGGCGCAGGACACTGACGATCGCCCTGTTGCTGGTGGCGACCTCGCTGCTGGCCCTCGGCACGGCGCTGTCGCTGACCCAGGCGCTCCTCGCCGCACTGCTCGGCGGCGGCGGCCTGGTCGTGGGCGAGGTCCTCTCCGACACGGCCCTGCCACTCCTGCTCGACGACGCCGTGATCGGTCGCGCCTACGGGCTGGCCCTCCCCATCTCGATCGGTGGGATCGCGGCCGGCTCGCTGCTGGCCGGGCCACTGGTGGCAGCGGCCAGTACGACCGGCGCGTTCGCCGTCATGGCCATCGCGGTGATCGCGGTCTGCGCGCTGCTGGTGCGCCGGCCGATGCTCGCGCCGCCGGCGGTGGTCACGGCTCCGTGATCGGGCTAAAGCTGGTCCAGCCGGCCTTCCGGATAGCCCGGATCCTGCGAGCTGTAGGGATCGCCCTCGCCCCGCACGTCACGGTATCGGCGATCGAACAGCGCCAGCGCCTCCGTGATGTCGGCCGGCCCGCGGATCGAGTGGCTTATCCCGACCGAGCCGGCCGTCTGCCCGGCCGGCTCGGCGTCTCCGTGCTCGATGAGCACGTCGTGCTCGCGCTCGAGCACGGGTAGCTCCGCGACGCCACGATCGGGGTAGAGGACGCCGAGCTCCGAGTGCTCGTACCAGACCGTCGCCGCACCATCCGCCCGACGCTCGAGCCGCACGCCCGGCCAGGTCGCCAGCTCGTTGGCTACCTCATCGACGAACGCCGAGACGTCGGGCACCGCGCGATCGTACACCGCCGCAGCGGCTATCCGGTGGAGGTCGCTTCGCTGCCGGGCGGTCGGTAGGCAATGCCCAGCCGGTCGAAGATGAACGTGTAGGTGTCGGTCAACTTGTCGATCGTCTCGTCGAGCGAGCTGCCGACCCCGTGCCCGCCGGCTTCCACTCGGAGCAGGATCGGCTCCTTGCCCGCGGTCGCGGCCTGAAGCCGTGCCGCCATCTTCTTCGGGTGGTGGGCATCGACTCGCGGATCGAATTCCCCGCCGGTGAGCAGCGTCGCCGGATAGGCGGTCCCATCGCGGACGTTGTGGTACGGCGAGTAGGCAAGCAGCGCCTCGAACTGCTCGCGATCCTGCACGGTGCCGAACTCCGGGGCGACAAAGGCGCCGTTCGGATGCAACTCGGCGCGCAGCATGTCCATGACGGGCACCAGGGCGACGACGACCCGCGCGAGCTCAGGCTGCTGGGTGAGCGTCGCGCCCATGAGGAGCCCGCCGTTCGACCCGCCGATGATCGCGAGCCGCTCGGTGCTGGTGACCCCCGACTCGACCAGATGCCGCGCGCAGGCGGCAAAGTCGTCGAACACGTGCTGCTTGACCGTGAGTCGCCCGCCATGGTGCCACTCCTCGCCGTACTCACCGCCGCCCCGCAGGTTGGCGACGACCAGCACACCACCCTGCTCGAGCCACAGCAGCCGGGTCAGGTCGAACCCGGGCTTGAGCGAGATGCCGAAGCCGCCGTACCCGGTGAGGAGGGCCGCGGCCGAGCCGTCGCGGGGAGCGCCCGGAGCCGACACCAGCGTCATGGGCACCCGGGTGCCGTCCGCCGAGGTCGCGAACTCACGGCGCACCTCGTAGGACGAGAGGTCGAACGGCGTCTCGTCGGCCAGCGCCGTCGGCCGCGGTCCTGCGCCGTCGTTCGCGCGCCACCAGACCCGCGGGCGCGTGAACGACTCGACGGCGTAGATCACCTCGTGCGCATCGAGCGCGCCAAAGCTTTCGATCGCACACACCGGCGGGACCTCGACGCGGGCCAGGTTGCCCCCGTCGGGGTCGCAGACGCGCAGGCCCGACGGCCCACCGTCGATATCGAGCAACCACAGCCGGGCCTCGGTCGCGGCAACCGCCTCGATCGTGAGGTCGGTCGCCGGCACGATGCATTCCGCCTGTGCCACCGTGACGCCGTCGGCGAGCGGGAGGCGGAGCACCTCGCCGCGTGGCGAACCCGCGCGGGACAGCAGGTAGAGCGCATCGCGTCCGAACACCGCGTCGATGCACCGGTCGGCTGTGCCGGCGAGGAGCCACCACTGCCCGCCGTCCTGCGGGCGAAGGAAGATCTGCCACTCGCCACCGTCACCCTTCTGAGCCCGGTCCATCACCCAGCTCCCGTCGGGTGACGCGTCGAGCCCGTGCTCGACGATCCTCGGATCGGCCAGCGGCCCCGGATCCTCGGCGCGGTCCCGATCCAGCGGCTGGCCGACGGCGTGGTGCCACACCCGCTGGAAGAACTCGAGGTCCTCCGGCGGGCGCTCGCCCGGCGCGGGGCCGCGGGTGTACCAGAACCCGGACGAGTCCCCCGCCCAGGCCAGCGATCCTCCCATCGTGCCCAGGTTCACGCGGGGGATGCTGACGTCAACCGACTCGCTGGAGGCGATGCGGAACAGGTGCAGGGTGCCCAGCTCGGTACCGTGCGAGGACAGGGAGACCGCGACGAGCTGCCCATCCGGTGAGGGCACGAACCAGTCGATCGTCGTCGCGCCCGTCTCGTCCAGGGAGTTCGGGTCGACCACGATCCGCGCGCCGGACACGTCGTCGAGATCGTCCAGCGCCACCAGGACCGGCTGCTGCTTGGGCGGCTCGCGCTTGAGCACCACGTACGCCGCCCCGGCCCGTCGCGGCCCCTCGAACGTCCCGTAACTGTCCCGGCCCCATCCCACCGACGCGGCCCTGGCGATCTCCTCGGCGCGCCGGCGCACCGCCCCGTACGACGGCCGGCTCTGGAGAAATGCGCTCGTCTGTGCGTTTTGCGCGGCCGTCCACGCTTTCGTCCGTTCGGACGTGGCGTCCTCGAGCCAGCGGTAGTCCTCGGTGACCGTCACCCCGTGATAGGTCGTGCTCACGGCGATCCGCGGCGTGTCGATGTTCTCCGTTGTCGTCAAGCCGGTCTTCCTCTCCGCATCCGCGCCCACATGATCTGGCCAGTCTGCCAGCGCAGAGGCTCCACTGCCGCCCGGCGTCGCGCGACCCGCCGTCTGGCGAAACCGCGACCGCGCCACGGACATCAATCAGGCAGGAGGGTCGAAGCGCTCGCCGGTCTGGGGGTCGTATAGACGCAAACCGAACGACAGCGCGAGGTCGATCAGCCGATTGGCGGTGTCCGTGTTGAGCGGGCGCATCCCGTCGACGGCTTCGCCGGCGAGCAGGCCGCCGGCCGACCGCGGTGCGACTCCGCGCCGCGTGGCAACCTGAAAGGATCGGGATCATGACGAGCGGCCCGACGCGTGGTGCCGGCTGGCTACCACCGACCTTCGCGCACCCCGAGCGCGTGCAGCTCGAATGCGGTGCCCACCTGCGGCCCATCCGCGAGGCCGATGTGGAGATCGACTACCCAGCGGTGATGGGGTCGCGCCGGCGCCTGTGGGAGAAGTACGGCGCCGCATGGGGCTGGCCGCCCGCGGACATGACCCTGGAACAGGACCGCGAGGACCTCGCGCACCACGAGCGCGAGATCGCCGCGCACGAAACATTCAACTACGCCGTACTCGATGCAGAGGAGTCTGAACTGCTCGGCTGCGTTTACATCGACCCGCCCGGCGAGGAAGACGACTGCGATGTGATCGTCAGCTGGTGGGTGGTCGACGACCGTGTCGGTACCCCGCTCGAGGCCGAGCTGGATCGGTTCGTTCTCCAGTGGCTGACGACCGCGTGGCCGTTCGTCGATCCGTGCATTCGCCCGTGAGGACGGCGGCGCTGCGGCGATGAGCCGGCCGCTACATGTGCTCTTGATCTCCGGCAGCCTGCGGGAGGGGTCGACGAACACCGCGGTGCTCCGGACCGCGACCGAGCTCGCGGGCGATGGCGTCACGACGACGCTGTACGGAGGCATGGCGGGCCTGCCCCACTTCAACCCCGACGATGACCGCGAGGGCGAGCCCGCGCCCGCCGCCGTGACGGAGCTACGCGCCGCGATCGCCGCCGCTGATGCCCTGCTGCTGTGCACGCCCGAATACGCCGGCGCGCTGCCCGGGGCGCTGAAGAATCTGCTGGAGTGGACCGTGGGCGACGGTGGCACCTATCGCAAGCCGATCGCCTGGATCAACGCGTCCGGACCCGCCGCTCCCACGGGCGGGGCAGACGCGCACGACTCGCTGCGCAAGGTGCTCGGATACGTCCACGCGGACATCGTCGAAGAGGCCTGCGCGCGCATTCCCCTGAGCCGGAACGCGGTCGGTTCGGACGGGACGATCACCGATCCCGCCGCGCGCGAGACGATCGCCGAAGCGATCGCCGCCCTCGCCCGCTACGCCGCTGATCGCGATCCGCGGTGACGCGGACGCGATAAGCGGGATTGGCGGAGCCAGTCACTCGCGCGGCCGCGGATGGCTGTTCTTTGGCGCCATCTCGGGGGTAGGGGCGCGGCGAGTCCAATCGTCGGGAGGTAGAGATGCGGGCCAAGCGGTTCATCGCCGCGGCGGCGATCGTCGCCGCGGTACTGGCGGGTGGGTTGTCGGCCGCAGGAGCCGCCCCACAGCGTGCGGTGCGCGTGTGGATGACCACGGGCGACCAGAAGAACCTGTTGACCGAGCAGCCATCGAGCGCGCTGATGGCGCCCGTCGACGGCGCCCCCACCGTCACGATCGACCCGTCGACGTCGTACCAGTCGATCGAGGGGTTCGGTGCGGCGATCACATGACTACCCGCAGGAGATCCTGTCTTCGCCGGCCGCACGCTGGGTGTCGGGTACCGCCTACCACTGCTACTACGGCGACCCGAGCGCGCAGAGCGCGCTCCACGACCAGTTCCCGAGCAAGTCCATCTATTTCACCGAATGCACGGGTTCGCAGTCGAGCGATCCGACGACGACCTTCTCCGACACGCTCCACTGGCACACGCGATACCTGACGGTCGGCGCGGTGCGCAACTGGGCGCGGACGGTCATCACCTGGAACCTCGCGCTCGACCCATCAGGCGGACCCCACAACGGTGGCTGTGGCACCTGCTTCGGGGTTGTCACGATCGACCCGCAGACCGGTCAGGCGACGCCGACCGCCGACTACTACGTGCTCGGACAGATCACGCGCTTCGTCCGACCAAGCGCCGTGCGGATCGACTCGAACGTCGCCGGGAACATCTGGAACGTCGCGTTCCGCAACCCGGACGGGAGCATCGTCCTCCTCGCGAACGACGATGACTGGGGCACCGGCTCCCAGACCTTCAACGTACGGCTCGGCAAGAGCGAGTTCTCCTACAACCTCCCCGCCGGCGCGGCAGCCACGTTCGTGATCCCCGGATCATCCCGGCGATAGCCACTCCTTCACGGGCGGCGCCGGCTACGCCTCGCGCTGCGGATTCGGCTTTTTACCGACGCCACGGGGAGTGCCTACGGATGTAGCCGGGGGCTTGGATACATAGGGTGGTAACGAGACGTGTCGGCACGGACTCCGGCACTTGGTGCCCGCCTGAGTTTGGAGGTCGTGGAGATGATGGCTGCGAATTTTCAGCCCCTGACGCCGTTGCGGTTTCTCGAGCGTTCCGCGTCGGTGTTCCCGGACAAGCTGGCGATCGTGTGCGGCGACCGCCGTTTTACCTATCGCGAGTTCGCCGATGAGACCACCCGCGTTGCCCGCGCCCTGCAGGCTTCGGGGATCGAGCCGGGTGATCGGGTCGGCTACCTGTGTCCGAATCTCGCCGAGATGCTGATCGCGCACTTCGCGGTACCGCTCGCCGGGGGAGTGCTGGTGGCGATGAACGTGCGCCTATCGCCACAAGAGGTTGGCTATATCAGCCGCCATTCGGGTGCCAAGCTGCTGGTCGTAGCCGACGAGCTGTTGCCGAGCGTGCCCGACCTGGACCAACTCGGTGACGTCGCGGAGGTAGTCGTGATCTCGGACTCAGAGTCCCCTGCCGCGGGTGACAACGGTGCACGGCGGGGGGACTATGAGCAGTTCCGACTTCGCGGAAGTCTCGAGGAGTTGCCGTGGACGGTCGACGATGAGCTCGCGACCATCTCGATCAACTACACCTCGGGCACGACCGGCGAACCCAAGGGCGTTGCGTACACCCATCGCGGCGCGTACCTGAACTCGCTCGGGGAGGTGATTCACTCCGAGCACTCCCCCTCGTCGGTGTACCTCTGGACACTCCCGATGTTTCACTGTAATGGTTGGTGCACCACCTGGGGCGTGACCGCAATTGGCGGTACGCATGTATGCCTGCGTGCGGTGAGGCCTGACGTGATCTGGCGGCTGATTGACGAGGAGGGCGTGACGCATCTGAACGGGGCGCCTGCGGTGATGACATCACTTGCGCGCGCACCCGAGGCGCATCGGCTGGTACGCCCGGTGACCATCACGACTGCGGGGGCGGCGCCAAGCCCGACGATGATCGCCGAGTTGGAAGCGCTCGGAGCGCGCGTGATCCACGTCTACGGGCTAACCGAGGTCTACGGGCCCTACTCGCTCTGCGAATGGCAGCCGGGGTGGCCCGAGCTGGAGACTGCTGAGCGCGCCCGGATGCTGGCGCGCCAGGGTGTGGGGATGGTGACCGCGGAGCGGCTGCGTGTGGTCGGTCCGGACATGAAGGATGTCCCGCCTGACGGCACCACCATGGGCGAGATCGTCATGCGCGGCAATGATGTAATGAAGGGTTACTTCCGCGATGAGGAGGCGACCGAGCTGGCCTTCACCGGGGGCTGGTTTCACTCGGGCGACCTCGGCGTGATGCATCCGGACGGCTACATCGAATTGATGGACCGGGCCAAGGACATCGTGATCTCCGGGGGGGAGAATATCTCGACCGTTGAGGTCGAGCAGGTGTTGGTCAGCCACCCCGCCGTCGCGGACGCCGCGGTCATCGGTATCCCCGACGATCGCTGGGGCGAGCGCCCCAAGGCGTTCGTGGTGCTGGCGCCCGGACAGGCGGCCGGTGAACGTGAGCTGATCGAACACGTTCGGTCACGGATTGCGCACTTCAAAGCGCCGGATGCAATCGAGTTCCTCGACGCTTTGCCGCGCAACTCAACCGGCAAGGTCCAGAAGTTCGAGCTGCGCCACCGGGAGCTCGACAAGAGTCGCGCCCTGGTCGGATGAGCTCCTGATGGGCAGCTCATCCCGCAACGGACCCCTCGGAGCAGAATCCGGACGCGACGCGCCGCCTCCGCGGCGCACGAAGGTCATCACTGCCGAGGAGGCCGCCGGATGGGTCTTCGACGGCGACACCCTGGCGACCGGAGGCTTCGTCGGAATGGCGGTGCCCGAGGCGCTGTTGACGGCCCTCGCCGAGCGCTTCGGCCAGACCGGCGCACCAAGGGACCTCACGCTCGTGTTCGCCGCGGGACAGGGCGACGGCGTCAGTCGCGGTCTGAACCGCCTCGCGCGCGAGGGGCTGATCAGGCGCGCGATCGGGTCGCACTGGGGACTCGTACCCGCACTGGGCGCGATGGCGCTGGACGCGCGAATCGAGGCCTACTGCCTGCCGCTCGGTGTCATATGCCATCTCTACCGGGAGACCGCTGCGGGCCGGCCGGGACTGCTCACCAGGGTGGGACTCGAAACCTTCGTCGACCCCGGTCTCGAGGGCGGCCGGCTCAACCCGGCATCCACCGGGGAGGTGGTTCGATCGATCCAGCTCGATGGCGAGCAGTACCTGTTCTACCCGTCCCGTCCGATCGACGTGGCGTTCCTGCGCGGGACGACCGCCGATGCGGAGGGCAATGTGACGATGGAGCGCGAGGCCGCGACGCTCGACTCGGTGTCGCTGGCGCAGGCGACCAAGCGCTCGGGCGGGATCGTGATCGTACAGGTCGAAAGGGTGGTCGATCGTCACGTTCTCCCGCCCCGCGATGTCCGCATCCCCGGGATCTTCGTCGACGGCGTGGTCATCGCGGAGGATGAGTCGACCCACATGCAGACGTTCGCCGAGAGCTACAACCCTGCTTATTCCGGCGAGCCTTCGGCGCCGTGGAAGGTGGCGACCGCGCCGCGCCTCGACATTCGTCGGGTGATCGCGAGGCGGGCCGCGCAGCTGCTGGCGCCGGGCTCGGTGGTGAACGTCGGCATCGGGATCCCTGAAGGCGTAGTCGGCGAGGCGGCTCGCGAGCGGGTACTCGACGAGATCACGCTCACCGTCGAGGCCGGCGCGATCGGGGGCGTGCCGGCCGGGGGGCTGAGCTTTGGCGCGGCCGCCCATCCCCAGGCGATCATCGACATGCCTTACCAGTTCGACTTCTACGACGGCGGCGGGCTGGATCAGGCGTTTCTCGGAATGGCCGAGGTCGACCAGCACGGCAACGTGAACGTGAGCCGATTCGCGCGGCGACTCGCCGGCGCCGGCGGCTTCATCGACATCAGCCAGGCCGCCCGGAACGTGGTCTTCATGGGGACGTTCACGACCGGCGCGGAGATCGCAGTCGCGGATGGCCGGCTACGCATAGAGCGCGACGGTGCGGCCAACAAATTTGTCGATCAGGTCGAGCACATCACGTTCAGCGGCGCGCGCGCCCGCACCACGGGGCAATCCGCGCTGTACGTCACCGAGCGGTGTGTTCTGCGCCTCGGAGCCCGGGGCCTCGAGCTGACCGAGATCGCGCCGGGCGTGGATCTTGAGCTCGACGTGCTGGCGCACATGAGCTTCCGCCCCGAGATCGCGAGCGATCTCCGCGAAATGGACACCGCGATCTTCGGTGAGGGGCCACTCGGGCTGATTCGTCGCTTGCCACTGACACTCGACGCGCGCATCCGATACCGCGCCGAAGACGACGTCGTCCTGCTCACCCTCGACGGCCTGGCCATCGAAGAGCTGCGCGAGGCCGACCGAGCCGTCCATCTTCTCGACCGACGACTGCGCGAGCTCGAGCGCAGCGAAACGGTCATCGTCGACTGCGACGGCTTCGACCTCACCCACCGCGGGGCGACGCGGTTCCTGCTCCTCCTGCAGGAGCTCGAAAGCTCCCGCTCCTGCGCCTGGTCCTGCTCGGACGCGCTTCAGCGCCGCAAAGTCAGCCGAGCGTGTTCGGACGCGGGTATCCGCCGGATGATCCATCCCAGCGTCCGACGCGCGCTTGACTCACTCCGTGCCACGAGCATCGCGGGCATCGCCTAGCCGGGAGCCGCCCGGGCGGGCGGGTTAAGGTAGTGGAGGTGGTGGTGGCTTCGGCGGTGTCGATTGTCGGGCGCGAGGATGAGCTTGCGTCCGTTCGCGGGCTGGCCGTGGACGAGGGCGGTGTTCGCGGCCTGGTGCTCGTCGGCGAGGCGGGTATCGGCAAGACGACGCTTTGGGAGGCCGGGGTCAGCGCCGCGCGCGACCAAGGCGCGGTGGTCCTGGTGTCGCGGCCGAGCGAGAGCGAGGCGCGGCTGCCGTTCACCGGGTTGATCGACCTGTGTGAACACGTGGGGTCCGGTGAGTTCTCGGCGCTGCCGGCCCCGCAGCGGCGAGCACTCGAGGCGGCGCTTCTGCGAGCCGAGCCGGTGGACGGTTCTGCCCACGCTGGGGCGGTCGCGTTCGGCTTCGTGGCTGCTGTCCGCGTTCTGGCAGCGCGTACGCCGCTGGTGATCGCGGTTGACGACTTGCAATGGCTCGACCGCTCTTCGGCCGATGTCCTGACGTTCGCGGCGCGCCGTCTTCGGGACCTCAGCGTCGGCTTCCTGCTCGCGCGGCGCCCGACCCGTGTGACCGAGCTCGAGCGGGCACTCGAGCATGGGTCCGTGGTGAGGGTCGAACTGGGAGCCATGACACTCGGCGCGGTGCGCCGGATGCTGTGGGATCGTCTGGGTCTGACGGTCTCGCGGCCGCGGTTGCGACGCGTCGTCGACGTGACTCAGGGCAATCCATTGTTCGCGTTGGAGATCGGTCGCTCGCTCCTGGAGCACGAGGCGCAGGGCGAGGCCGGGGAGATTCCGCTTCCGGATAGCGTCGAGGAGATCGTGGGAGGGCGGGTCGCGCAGTTGGATTCCGGGGTGCGCACTGCGCTGCTGGCGACCGCCCTGTCGGACGATCTACGGGTGGCCATGCTGCGCGCCGTGGCCGGCTCGGATGCGGTGGAGGATGCGCTTCATGCTGGTGTGCTGGTCCTCGACGGCGAGCGCGTCCGGGCGGCGTACCCGTTGCTGGCCGCGGTCGCGAGCAAGCGATCGAGCGCGCGCGAGCGGCGTGAACTTCATCGCGCCCTGGCCGGGGCAATGGAGGAGGGTCCGTTGCGCACGTTGCATCTGGCCCTCGCCAGTACCGGGGTGGACGAGGACCTCGCCGCGAAGCTGGTTGACGCCGCCCATGAGGCGTCCGCCCGCGGCGGACGTCAGCAGGCCGTGGAATCGGCTCGTCATGCGCTGCGGTTGACCGCGGCCGAGTCGGACGCGCGCGGAGATCGGGTGCTGGCGCTCGCCTCCGCTCTGTACGAAGCCGGCGAGCTGCGGCGTCTCACGAAGCTGCTCTCGGAGGAGCTCGAGTCCTTGCCGACCGGTGCGATGCGAGCTCGGGCGCGATTGCTGCTGGGCGAGGGCTACGGGTCGCGAAGCCTGGACGACACCGATGATCAGCTCCAGCTCGCGCTGGTTGAAGCCGGCGACGATCGCGCGCTGCGGGCATACCTGCTGGCCAAGCGAGCGGCTAACACGGCCGCCGGTCGCGTGGCCCGCCTGGGCGACGCCGAGGCCTGGGCGCACGAGGCGCTGCGCGCTCCGAATGGGCGGGAGGTCGAGCGAGTCGCGCTGTACGCGCTGGCCTGGGCTCGAGCGCTGAGGGCGCATTCGGTGGATGAACTGTGCGCGCGCTCGGATGTGGAGGCTGATACGGGCGCGTACCTCGCAGCCAGTCCGGAGCGAGTCGCCAGCCAGCGCCTCGTTTGGCGGGGCGAGATCGCACAGGCGCGCGAAGCGCTCGCCCGCCTGCTTTCGCTTGCTGACGAACGCGGCGAGGAAGCGTCGTACGTGCTCATACGCCTGCACATCTGCGAGCTCGCGCTGCGCGCGGGCGAGTGGGACGCTGCGGGCTCGCTGCTCGACGAGTGGGCTGAGTCCTCAGACCGAAAGCTCACATTCCGGCCGCAGTACGAGCGCTGCCGGGCGCTGCTCGCCGCCGGGCGCGGCGACGACGCCGACACGAAGCGGTGGGCGAGTGATGCGATCTCGCGGGCGCAGGAGGCCGCCTGTCGCTGGGATGAGCTCGAGGCACGGCGCGCACGCGGGAGCATCGCACTCCATGCCGGCGCGCCCGAGCGGGCGGTTCAGGACCTCGGCATGGTGTGGGACCACACTCAGCGCGAGGGCATCCTCGAGCTCGGCGCCTTTCCGGTCGCCCCCGAGCTGGTGGAGGCGCTGGTCGAAGTCGATCGGTTGGCGGAGGCTCGCACGGTCGCGGGCGATCTCGCACGGCTGGCCAGGCAGCACGACCATCCATGGGCGCTCGCCAGCGCCAAGCGGAGCCGGGCACTGCTGCAGCTCGGATCGGAGCGGTCTGCCGGGATGTTGCGAGCGGCCGCCGGCGACTTCGAGCGACTTGGCCTGCGGTTCGACGCGGCACGCTCGCTCCTGGCCCTCGGGCGAGTACAACGGCGCGCGAAGCAGTGGCGTGCGGCGCGCGACACGCTGGCCGACGCGGCGAGCGCCTTCGAGCGGCTGGGCTCGCCGGGCTGGGCCGAGCTGGCGCGCGCGGAGCACGAGCGTGTGCCCGGACGGCGTCCCGCAACCAGTGGTGAGCTGACTCCGACCGAACGTCGGGTGGTGGAGCTCGCAGCCGGCGGTCTGCCAAACAAGAAGATCGCCACCACCCTGTTCGTCACCGTCCATACGGTCGAGGTCCATCTCGCGCATGCCTACGCCAAGCTCGGGGTGCGGTCCCGCACGCAGCTCGCCGCTCGACTGCTCGCCGACGCCCAGGCGACGGCGTCTGCCCCGACCGCGTCCCCGAAAGATTGAGGGTTTCCGTTATTTCGCTCGAGGCGATGGCTCCGTACGGTTTCCCCCATGCCCGAGTTCATCGCCGAGCAGTACTTCTCGCGAACTGACGCCGCCGGCGCACGTCGCGCCGCCACCGCCGCGCGCCACGCGGCCGAGCAGCTGGCTCGCGAGGGGACGGATGTCGAGTTCGTGCGCTCGATGTTCGTCGCGGAGGACGAGACATGCATCTTCATCTACAACGCTGACTCCCTCGACAGCGTCCGAATGGCCGCGCAGCGAGGCGCGCTCGGGTTCGAGCACATCGCAGAAGCGGTCACGGAAGGGGACGGCCGGCCGGCAACGAGCGCGGACGACCAAGAGGTGCCCCTGCCATGACCAGGCGCGCCCCTTCATCGCCGCGTCTGCTCGACCCCGACCTTCTGCACCAGCACGTCGACCGGCTCTACCGCGCGGCATGGGCACTTTGCGGATCGCGTCACGACGCCGAAGACCTCGTCCAGGAAACGTTCGTCAACGTTCTGAAGCGCCCGCGCCTGCTGCGTGACGACAACGAGATCGGCTACCTGCTTCGAGCGCTCAAGAACACGTACGTGAGCCGTCATCGCAGCAACGTGCAACGCCTCCGCGACCGATCCCTCAACGAAGATGACGGCCCATCGCACCTCGACGGCGGATTGGACGCGCGCGAGATCATGGAGGTCATCGCCAGCGCCCCGGCCGCCTACCGCGACGCGGTCATCGCCGTGGACCTGATCGGTCTCTCCTATCGAGAGGCGGCCGATTCTCTGAACACGAACGAAGCGACGATCACCACGCGCCTGCATCGCGGCCGCCAGCACATCGCACTTGCACTGAGGGGCGAGCTCGGCCTCGCCGCGTGACTCCCGTCGCACGCAATAACGAAAGGAGCCCCGATGTCAACCATCACGCAGCCTTCCGATCCCGTCGCCGCGCTCAAGCTGGCGCATCGTGCCACCTGGGCGGCTGGCGACTACGCGTCCGTCGCCCGGCACGTCGCCGACGGTCCCGTCAGAGCCGCGCTCACGGCCGCGCAGGTGCGGCCAGGGGGGCGGGTCCTGGACGTCGCCACCGGAAGCGGCAATGTCGCGCTGCTCGCCGCCGAGCGCAGCGCGCAAGTGACCGGTCTGGACCTCGTTCCCGAGTTGCTCGACGTCGCCCATGCGCGCGCACTGGCCGCAGGCCTCGACATCCAGTGGGTACACGGAGACGCCGAAGCGCTGCCGTTCGCGGACGGCTCATTCGACTCGGTCACTTCCGTGTTCGGCGTGCAGTTCGCGCCCCGCCATCAGCTCACCGCGGAGGAACTGGTCCGCGTCTGCCGCCCCGGCGGGACGATCGGCCTGGTCAACTGGACCCCCGAGGGTCTGATCGGCGAGATGTTCCAGATCATGGGCCGCTACCTCCCGCCACCGCCGCCGTTCGCGACGGCTCCGCCCCTGTGGGGCGATGAGCGCCACGTCCGCGGGCTGTTCGCCCGCCACGACGTGGCGCTGTCGTTCGAGCGCGCGACGAACCTGTTCGCGTTCGATAGCGTCGATGCCTACCAGACCTTCTTCGAGCAGCGCTACGGCCCGACCATCAAGGCCCAGGAAAAGCTGGCGGCAGAGGGCCGTTGGGACGAATGCCGCGCGGAGCTTCGTGAGCTGTTCGAGCGCACGAACACGGCCACCGACGGGAGCTGCCGCATCGAGGCCGAGTACGTCGCAATCTCGATCGGCCGTGCGGGCAGCTGACGGGGCCGAGCCACGCCCCGGGGACTGGTGGGGGCGGCCACTAGCTTCCGGACGGGACGACCCGAGGGCCGACGTGCTCTGGCGGCACCTCGGGTCGGAACCCGGCCGGCTTCGCCGGAAGTCCGAAGTCAGCGCCGCGGTTGACGAGCCCCTCGGCGCATCGCTCGGACAGCGCGGAGATGGTCAGCGACGGGTTGACTCCGAGCGAAGTCGGCACGATCGAGCCGTCGATGCAGTAGAGGCCCTCGTAGCCGTAAACGGCACCGGTGTCGTCGACGGCGCCGAGGTCGGGAGACTCGGCCATCCGGCAGCCGCCGAGCGGATGCGCGCAGTACACGCCTTGGGTCTCGGTCAGGGGCATGAACAGCCCGAGGCCTTGGTTGGACGCGACCTGATCGATCGCCTGGTTCGCCGCCGCCCGGACCGCGAGCGACTGGTCCGACAGCGCGTAGTTGAATGTGCCGACCGCAATCGGCCCCGGGTCGGGTCGGACGGCCGCCCCCGCCGGGGGCGGAGCAAGCCACGTTCCGTCGTTCGTGTCCTCGACCATCGCCAGCAACTCGATCCGGTTGGCCCAGTGCGCGACGGCCTGCTTCTTCTGTAACCCCCAGAACGACGGGCCGCCGGGAACGGTGCGGCCGCTGTCGTAGAGGAAATTGGTGAGCGTCGAGAGGAAGATCTCCTGCAGGGTGAATCTCGTTCCGTCGTACGCGTGCCCGCTTCGCCCCACCCACCAGTCGTAGCTCATCGTCGTGATCGGCTTGCCCTTGTAGAACTCGTCGTAGCCGGGAAGGCCGAGCACGGACCGGACCTTTGCCTCGTCGAACTCGACGGCGGCGACGTGGTCGCCGTTCACGCCCAGGTTGCGCCCGACCTGCGCTGACAGCGCGGGAAGAAACGGTTTCGAGCGCAGCAACAGCGGTGGGGTCGACATCGCCCCGGCCGAGACCACGAGCACCTTGCATTCGATCTGCACCTGCTCCCCGGTCGGCGCGCGCGTCGGTGAGGTTCCCTCGTTGTCCATCACATCGGCCTGGATCACATAGCGGTAGGGCCGTGCGCTCGACTGCGTGATCACCTCGACCTGGAGGTTTGGAAGCACCTGGACGCCCGCGTTCTCGGCCGCCCAGAGATAGTTGGTGATGACCGAGTTCTTGGCGCCGAAGATGCAGCCGGTGTGGCACCACTTGGCGTTCACGCAGCGCTCCGGCGAGATTGCCAGCGGCACCCGGTCACACGTGTGGCCGGCGGCGCTGAGCGACGCCGCCCATAGTCCGCCGGATTTCGAAACCTGATCCCAGGTCGGCTGCCTCACCCGCAGGCCACGCTCGGCTCGGGCGTAGTACGGATCGAGCACGTGTCGCGAGATGGCGTCTGGCCACATTCGGCGGGTCGGGCCGTCGTCCGGGCGCCGGTCACGCCGCTCGAACGTCTCGTGGGGCGAGCGCAGCGACGCGGCGAGGTACAGGTTCGAGCCGCCTCCGACCGCGTTGGCCGTCACCACCTGCGCGCCCTGACCCTGGATGAGCAGGTAGATGTCCGATAGGTGGTCGATGTCCATCGACTGGCGGAAGTCGGTGTGCGCGTAGCGACGGCCGCGCTCGAGCACGATGATCGCGCTGGGATCGACTCCCGCCGCCACGTACAGCTCCGCGAGGCGCCAGGCGGTGATCGAGCCGCCGAAGCCCGAGCCGACGATGACCACGTCAGCGCGCTCGGTCACGTCGCTTGGGCCCTCACGGCAGGGACCCGGCTTTCGTTCGCTCGGCGCTCAGCTGACGCCCGTAGGAGTAGTCGCCGTATCCGTCAGGAGCTACTCCGGGCAGCCCCATCACGCGGTAGCCGCACGCCTGGCTGGCGGTGGCGTCTCGAATCAGCGGAGCGGCGCAGAACGCGATGAACGCGATGGCCGCGGCCAACTCCCAGAGCGTGCGGCTGGGGTTGGAGAAGTCGAGACCGTTCAGGCACACCTGGACGCGGGACTCGAAGTCGAGGTGCAGGAAGTCGCCGCCGTGCGTCAGCGACCTGGTCTGGAGGTCGGCCAGGAACGCCGGGGCGAGCGGATCGAACCCGACTTCGGGATGGTGGGAGAGCGCAAGCGCGTCGGCCTGAACCGCGCCGGGGAGCGGATCGACGCCCGCGATCGCCAGCGGGTCGATCGAATTGCCGAGGTCGGTTCGGTCCACGCGGCAGCCGGGGAGCATCGTGTCCGCGAATGCCTGGTACGTCGCGTCGGAGAGCGGCAGGCTGAGGCTCGGAGTTGAAGTGGGCGGTGCCAGCGGCAGCGCCACCGGCGGCAGTGCCACGAGACCGAGGGCGATCGTCGATGCCCGCGTCAGAACCTGGCGGCGGGAGAGCAGCGCGAGCAGGTCGTCGTGCGATGGAGCACTCACGCGGCGGTTCTCAGATACCCGACTCTCATCAGCGGCGTCGCGTGGGGGAACGCCGTCCGCAAGGAGCGTGCGGCCGCGCCGCCGCGGTTGTTGGCCTTCGCGACGCAGCTCGGATCGACGGGCACGTCGTTGTGCGAGATGACTCCGCCCGTACCGGGACCGAAGTAGGGGTCCCACTGCGGGGGAAAGCCGGGAAGCATCCTGGGGTCGAAGGTCTGCCCGGCAACCGTGAAGCCCGATACGTAGACGCCACCGTCCCCGGTGGCCTTGTTGAAGAAGTAGTGACCGTAGAACTCGTAGACGACCGTCTGCTGATCTGACTGGATGAGCGATCCGCGCCAGTGATCCTCCTGGTAGTAGAAGCACTTCGGCACTGCGGCGGCGACGCGCGCCGGCTCCTTGCTCAGGAAATCGATCAGGCCGAGCTCGGCGATGTTCTGGTTGGTCTTGTCGAACCGCACGCAGTACGGATCCGCGCCCGGATCGGGCACCGTCGTTCCCTGGCCGGCGTCCTGAATCGTGCAATCGAACGGGTTGACCCCGTCCCACGGGGTTGGAGCGGACAGTGCGCGTGCGGACGCGCTGTTCAGCAGCAGTGCAAGCACCACGCCAAGCGCGACCATGGCCAGGCCGCACACGTTCCTCTGCCGTGCAGACATACTGATGCCTCCCATCAGTCGGGCGAGCATACGACACCGTTCGAGCGCGTGCGCCAGTACCCCACCGGCGCCCGGCCTCCGCCGCCCCGCTGGCGATATCCGCCGTCCGGTCCGGCGTCAGGGGTCGGGGAACGGCTGAATCGCGATCGCCGGCGGAGGCTCGCGCGCGCCGTGCTCGTATGCGGCTCCGGCCGGAAGGTGGAGAACCCGCGTCTTCTGGTCATGCGTCCGGGCGGTCAGCGCGAGCGACGCGACCGAGCTGTTCGACACGACGTGTTCGCCGCCGGCCGGATCGGAGTAGCGCCAGGCAACGGTCGAATCGTCGGGAGCCGACACCTCGCCGTGTAGCGCGATGCCGCTGCCGCGAACCGCGAAGCGGCAGTGACCGGGCTGCGCGTCGACCGAGGTCGAACGGATGGCGGTCGGGCCGCCGATGCGGTACACGCGCCCGTCCAGCCACAGCCCGCCGTTGGCAATCCAGGGCACGATCAGCGGACCTAGCTTGATCCGCCCGATCGTGGCGTCGAACCAGCTTTCGGGCGCCTCGACAAATCCCGCGCCGTGGAGCCAGACCCAGCGCTCGGCGTGCTCGCTGCCCCAGTTGTGCCCGACCATACCGGGCCACCCGTCGATCTCGAGCGTCTGGTCCCCGACGGTCACGCGGCCGTGGAACGTGGCGTGCGGCTCGAGCGAGACGGCCTTGGTTCGCGGCACCCGCGCCCGGTACATCCAAGGTCGCGGGAGATACGGGAACATCACCCCGGCGCCGCCGAACTCGAGCTCCCACGCGGCCCCGTCGATGGAGCCTGCCGCGCCCGTGGGCGTCAGCCGGCTCACGCCGATCCTGACCAGTTCGCCGGGCTCCGCGGACAGCTCATGCGCCTCGAGGGTCGCCTTCTGTGCCTGCGGTGGCCCGCTCCCGGTCCAGAGCGTGCACCAGAGCGAGCCGCGCGGCAGCTGATCGGGGCGCTTGAGGATCGTGTAGCGGATCCATGCGGCGCGTGGCGACAGCGGGTCGGCGACCTTCAGATAGAAGCTCTCGTAGTGTCCGGCGTCACTCGCGAGCGAGCGGAACCGTGCAGAGGAAAGATCGCCGGTCAATCGGAGGTGGGATCGGACTCGGGGGTACGCGGCGTAGCGCCGAGCAGGCGAACGTCGGTCGAGTGGATGAAAGCAGCCACGGGTGGGCGATTGCGGAGGCCCGGTCCACGCCGTGGGCGATTTGCGTAGGCCCGATCCACGTCCTAGCGGCTGCTCATGGCCACCTCGCCGACGGGTGCGCCGTGACCGGCGGCGCTTTGCCGGAGGAGTACGAGGGCCAGCAGCGCGGCCGCGGCGATGATCCCCGCCTCGACGTGGAAGGCCGCTTGGAATCCGTCGGTCAGCGCCGAGGCGAGCCGGGTGCCGGTGTGCAGCGCATTGTTGGTCTGGTTGGTCGCGACCGTGATCAGCGCGGCGATCCCGATTGCGCCGCCGATTTGCTGGGCGGTCGTCATCAGGCCGGAGGCCAGGCCGCCGTCGCGTTCCTCGGCGTCGCTGGTGCCCAGTCCGATGATGGGCACGAAGGCCAGGCCGAGTCCCAGGCCGGTGAGGATGAGCGTCGGGAGCACGTCGGCGGCGTACGAGCTGTCCGGTGTGAGGCCCGACATCAGCCACAGGCCCACGACGGCCAGTCCGCAGCCGGCCGTGATCGGCACTCGTGGGTCGACGCGCTCGGGCAGCCTGCCCATCAGTCCTGACCCGATCGCCATCGAGCCGCTGAACGGCAGGAACGAGAGCCCGGTGGTCAGCGGGCCGAAGCCGAGGACGCGCTGGAGGTAGAGGGTCTGGAAGAAGAACATCGCAAGCAGGCCCGCCGCGGCGAAGAAGATGACCAGGTCGGCACGCAGGGCGAGCGGGCGGCGCAGCAGTTCGCCCGGCACCAGCGGCGAGGCAGAGCGTCGTTCACTCAGGACAAGCGAGACGCCGAGCAGGATCACGACGGCGAGGCCACCCAGAGTCCGGGCGGACGTCCAGGCGTGACGGTCGGTCTCGACCACCGTGTACACGAGCAGGAGCAGCGCCATCGTGGCCAACGCTGCCCCGGCCACGTTCGGGGAGTTGCGCCGGGCGCTCAGGTCATCGCGCTCGAGCAGGCGCGGGATCGCGGCCAGTGCGGCGGCGGCCACGGGCACGTTGATCAGGAAGATCCAGCGCCAGTTTGCGAGCTGGACGAGCGCCCCGCCGGCGAGCAGTCCGGTGGCGGCGCCGAGGCCGAGCAGCCCGGCCCAGATGGCGAGCGCGCGACGGCGCTCGTTGCTGCCCGGCGAGGCGGCCAGCAGCAGGGCCAGGGCCGAGGGCGATAGCAGCGCACCGAAGATCCCCTGCAGGGCCCGCGCGCCCACCAGAACGCCGGCGCTCGGCGCGAGGCCGCAGATCGCCGAGGCCGCGGCGAAGCCGACCAGGCTGGTCGAGAACACGCGGCGCGGACCGAAGCGGTCGGCCAGGCGACCGCCGACGAGCAGGAACCCGCCGAAGGTCAGGAGGTAGGCGTTGACCACCCACGAGAGGTCGGCCACCGAGAACTGCAGATCGCGCCCGATCGTCGGCAGGGCGACGTTGGTGATGGTGTCGTCGACCAGCAGCATGAACTGGGCGACGCAGGCGAGCAACAGGACGAGGGTGGGGCGAGGTCGGCTCATGTCTTCTCCACTCGTAGAACGCTTCTACACTTGTAGAAGAAATGCCGCCCGTTGTCAAGACGCGCTGCGATACTCGTGCGCCCGATGCCCTCATCTGCGCGATCTGAGCGCCGCCAGCGCCTGCTCGAGGAGGCCCTGCGGCTCGTGAGCGAGTCCGGCCTGGGCGCCGTCACGCACCGCAACGTCGAGCAGGCCGCCGGCGCGCCCCACGGCTCGGTGACCTACTGGTTCGGGAGCCGCGAGGGGCTCATCTCCGCGCTCGTCGACTGGCTGTGCGAGGAATCAGAGCGTCAGGCGCGCGCGATCGCCACGCCCGTCCAGCAGCAGATCGCCGCCGGCCAGCCGCTGGACGTCGACGCGATCGCCGCTGCGCTCTCGGCGTGGATGGACAGCGCCGCCGAGCATCACCTCGCCCGCATGGAGCTCGAGCTCCAGGGCGCGCGGGAACCCGCACATGCCCAGCGCATGACCGAGGCGGCCCAGGTGTTCTGGGACATGTGCGCCGCGATCGCCGAGGGTCTCGGCTCCAGGGATCCCGACTGCGACGGCCGGGCGATGGCGGTGATGCTCGACGGGCTCCTGCTCGACCGGCTCGCCCACCCGCCCCAGCATCACGACGTGGTCGTCGCCGCACTGCGGTGGTTGCTGGCCGGGCCGCCGGCTCCGACCAACTGACGGTACCCCGCCAGGGGCACCTCGATCAACACGACGCGTGTCGGCGCGGCCAGCACCAGCGCGAGCCACCGCCCACTTGCCGCCCTCGGACCGTCCTACCCCTCGGTGAGGATCAGGAGCGTCTCCGGACGCACACCGTCAGCCCTCATCGCGTCGGCGGCCGCCTCGGTCTGCATGAACTCCTGAAAGGCAGCCATGTCGGGGATCTCGGCGATCAGTCCAACCCGGTTTGAACCTGCCGGATCCCGAAAGGCGCGCATCGTTATTCCCAGCGGCCCGAAGACTTCCTCTCGCTTGGATGAGCTCAGCCAATGATCGACGTCGTCGACCTCGTGAAATGCGATATGCGTTGCCATCATCCCTCGTCTCTCCACAGCAAAGCTGCACTGAATGTGCGCGATCGACGCCAGTCGGCTTCGATCGCTCGGATGTGAACCTGCGCGACTGGTGTTCAACCGGCCAGCCGCTCGCCCGGCCGGGAAACGCCCTGTCGTTACGCCATTTCGAGGTGCGCGACTTCAGCCACGCGCTCCTCAGGCGCACCAGCGAACCCGCCGTCGACCGGCAGCGCCGGCATGAGCGTGCCGTTCATGAACCGCTCGCTGTGCTCCTTGGAGTCCCAGACGACCGAAATCAGATACCCGCCGTCAGTCGGCCCGGCGACGTGCGCCGTCTGCCCATCCGGAAGTCCCTGAGGGGGATGCACCGCCTTGAGCATCACCTGATACTGCTCCTCGGTTCCACCCTTCCAAAAATGCGTCTGTAGATACGCCATAGCCCCGGTCCCTTCAGTTGGCTTTCGTTTGACCGTACTGCACACGCACCCCGACTGTCGCGCCCTGGCACCGGAGCGGCCACGCCAGACCGGTGACGACGCTGGCCTTGCTGAGGCCATCGTCCGCTCCGCCGGAGCCCCTACGCTTCTGGGGTGCCGTGGCACCGCTTCCGCAAGGCCGCCAGGCCGAGAGATCCGGCCGTCTCTGTCGGCGATCCTCGGCTGGACGGCTGGGAGACGGTCAGCACCTTCGAGGAGCAGGCGACCGCCGTGGCGTGGCGCGACCGGCTCCGCGAGCTCGGTGTCGACGCCTCATGCGTCGCAGACCACCCGCTTGATCGTTTCGGCCGAGGCGACATCTACCTCGTCGTTCCGCCCGAGCAGTGGTCGCGCGCCACGGAGATCTTCGAGAACCTCGACGATTGCGATTAGGCCGAATCGCATTTTCGCCATTCAGTAGATATCCCCGAGTGGAGTCAGGCGATCGCACCGTTGCGCTGCACGCCGGCAAGGAGTTAGAACAGGGGATTCGACGACCTCGGAGGTGAGGACATGAGACATGGCCCAACGACCGGCACGGCCGGGGTGGGGGACCAGATCGAAGCGCGAAGCCTGCATGGTTGGCCGCCGCGGCGCGGGAAGGTGGTCGAGCTCCTGGGCAGCGCGGGCCACCGGCACTATCGTGTTCGGTGGGATGACGCGCACGAGTCGATCATCTACCCAGGCGATGGCGTGATCATCACGGCGCGAGCGACTGGCCGAGGGGCGCTGGCCGAAGAGAGTGACTAGCTGACAGTCCCGTGTAGTTGTGCGATCGTGAGGGGCGTGATGTGACCAACGGCGAGCGGAGCAGCGGATGAGTGCGGGCAAGATTGGCCAAGGGGAGCAACGATCGGGCGACGGGGCCGATGGATTGGCGAGCCGGAACACCCTGACCGTGATCGACAACCGAACGGGGGAGAGGTTCGAGTTGCCGATCGACGACGGTGCGGTCCGCAGCTCGGAGATCGGACGGCAGGCGGGTGGGGTCGCGCTGTACGACCCGGGTCTTTCCAGCACGGCCGTGTGTCGCAGCGCGATTACGCATATCGATGGGGAGGCCGGGATCCTCCAGCACCGCGGCTACCGGATCGAGACGATGTGCGAGCGCTCGAACTTCCTCGAGCTGGCGTATCTGCTGATCAACGGGGAGTTGCCCACCGCGGGGCAGTACGAGTCGTGGCTGCAGGCGATCGGCACCCGGAACTTCGTCCACGAAAACGTCAAGGGCTTCATCGAGGGATTCCGGTATGACGCGCGGCCTATCGCGATGCTCGCCGCGTCGGTCGGTGCGCTCTCCAGTTTCTACACCGACGCCGACCAGGTGTACGACGAGGAGGCCAGGGAGCTGCAGGTGGTCCGCCTGCTGGCGAAGTTGCCGACACTGGCGGCCTTCTCCTACCGCCACCTGCAGGGGCTGCCGTACGTGCACCCCGAGGACCACCTCAGCTACACGGGGAATCTGCTGTCGATGATGTTCCGGATGAGCGAGCTTCGCTACACCCCGGACCCCGTGGTCGAGCGCGCGCTGGACGTGCTGCTGATGTTGCATGCCGACCACGAGCAGAACGCTTCCACGACCGCCGTGCGCGCGGTCGGGTCCACGCATGTGAATCCATACGCGGCCGTCGCCGCCGGCGTCAGCGCGCTGTCGGGGCCGATGCGCGGGGGAGCCGCCCAGGGGGTGCTGACGATGCTGAGGGCGATCGGCGCACCGAACCAGGTACCCGAGTTCCTCGCGCGCGTCAAGTCAGCGCGTGAGCGGCTGCTGGGCTTCGGCCATTGGGTCTATAAGACCTACGACCCGAGGGCACGTGTGCTCCGCCGGCAGCTCGAGCAGCTCTACGAGTCCCGCCGGCCCGACCCTTTGTTCGCGATCGCCGACGAGCTCGAACGGCAAGTGCTGGAAGACGAGTACTTCACCTCCCGCCGGCTGTACCCGAACCTCGATCTGTATTCCGGCCTCACATACGAGGCGCTCGGCATCGCGCCGCCGATGTTCCCGGTGGTGTTCGCGCTGGCCCGCAGCGCCGGATGGATCGCGCAGTGGGTCGAGATGGTCAAGGACCCCGAGCAGACGACGTTCAGGCCGCTTCAGCTGTACACGGGCGCGCTCGACCGCGAGTACGTGGACGTCGGCGAGCGCGGCTGAGCGTCGGTCAGGATGCTGCGGGCTCGGGAAGCGGGAGCGCGGCGAGCAGTTCCTCGGTGGGGGCCTCGGCGATTGCGCCGTGATCTGTTTCGCTGGCCTCCGAGGCCCTGACGATGTCGATCGCGATCGAGCGCACCTGGCCGGCGATGTCGTTCAATGCGATGGTCGGTTCGCGTGTGGCGGCGGCGGTGGCACGCCCGGCGGCTTGCAGCGCGATGCGGAGTACATCACCGCCGCGCCAAGGCTCTTCGAACTGAGCTGGCAGCTCCCATGCCGCCAGGCCGAGATCGCGGATCGCGTCCGCGAGCTCGCTTTGCGGCGGGCCGCCGCTGCGGACGTACTGCCGGACGTTACGCACGAGCACTCGCACGCTGCGCGCCGCGAGGTCTGCGTGGTCCACGATGCGCCCGTAGCGCTCGAGCTCACTCCGCGCACCCCGGCGCACTGGAGCCCAACGAGCTGTGTCGCTGCCCACAAGGACCGCATGCCTCAACTCGCCGACATGGATCTCAACCCTCTCGGCCGCCTGCGCAGCGGCCTCCCCGCGAACCGCGTCGCCGCCGGTCAGCACTCCCGCCGCGTCACGTAACACGGCCCCCAACTCGCCGAAGACGCCGTTGGTCGCGCGTTCGACGCCGACGATCGGGTCGGGCGGGAACACAAGCGTGTGGACGGCCAGCGCCACCCCGCCGCCGATCAGAACATCGAGCAGCCTCACCTCAGGCGTCGAGGACAACGTCGCGACGAGAATCGCCGACACAGCTGCCTCGCCCACCAGCAGCTCCCCTCCCCCAAGGACGACCGCAGCCAACATCGCCAACACCACCAGCACTCCGATCTGAGCCAGCCCGACCCCGATCAACCGGAGCAGCAGGTCGGCGAGCACGATTCCCAGCATCACCCCGGCGATCAGCTGCACCGCCCGCTGCCGGCGCTCCCCGAACGCCGCGCCCAACGAGATCACGGCCGCGATCGACGCGAACGCCGGCCGCTGCTCGACCCCCAACAAAACCGCGCAGTACCAAGCACCGACGGCGGCCACACCCGTCTGGAGGATCGGCCACAGATGACCGTAAACCCGTCGACGAGCCAATGAGATGTACCCCAGCACACCACAGACAACCCGCCGCTGCGCAGCCCGTTACACCCGTACGGACCGTGTTCACGACACGCTAACACCGGCGAGGCCATCCCGGCCAGATCCTCGACGGCCCGCGCTCGTACGTATCTCTCCGGCCGCCCGCAGCTCTTAACGCTGAATATCGACCGGGGCCTCAGCCCGCGGGACGACCTCTTGGATCGCGCGAGCACGCTGACGGATCGCGGACGGGAAACAGAGTGAGCGACGTAGGCAGAACAGGAACACGCGTGCACCGGATCGGCGAGCCGACGCGGCGCGGATCGGCGATCGTTGCTGATCGGGGGCCCGACTGATGCTGTCGATCATCACCGAGCGGATGCGCTCAGCGCTTCGCTGGGTGCTCGAGGCGGAAGCGATCGGCGAGGAGCCCGTGCCTGACGCACCGAACGGGGGCGATCCGCATGCGACTCGGACCCCGGGCGCGGGTCACGACATCCGTGCCGACAACGGCGACCAACCGAATGGTCACCCGGGAGCAACCTCGCATAAGGGAGCGAGCACGGCGAAGACCGCCGCCCCCCACCCGAGGCTGCGATTCTGGGTGGCCATCGGCCTCGTCGTGGCGGCGGTGTCGACGGCTGCAGGGGCCTGGCGCGCGGAGATCTTCACCGAGTACGCGACCCAGAAGGACGCGCTGGCGCGGCAATCGCTCACTGGATTGCAGCTGAGCGAGCGAAGCGACGAGGAGATGGTGATTTCGCAGATCCGGCAGCTCGGCGCCTATCAGCAGAACACCTCCCTGTCCTACCAGCTCGACCGTCAGGCATTGCGCGCCGGAGGAGCCGCAGCGAGCACCATCGGTGCCGAGGCGCAGAACGAGGCGCTGCTCGCCGCCGCGAGCACCCAAGGCTTTGACTTCGTGCTTCCGACCGTCGACAAGGGGGTCGCGACGCTGAAGCCAGCTCAGGTCTACAGCAGCGCGCTGACCTACGATCCGACCCTGGCGACCTTCGAGCCGGGAGATCTTGAAGCCAAGGCCTCGAAGGCGCGCGCCGACGCGGTCGACATGGCCGGCGTGACTGTCTTCTTTGCGCTGACGGTCGTCCTCCTGACGCTCAGCGAGATGATGCTGAGGCGCCGCAACCGCGATCTCCACGAGCGGTGGAGCATCGGCCACACACTGGCAGCGAGCTCCCTCGTCGTGTGGGCGGCCGCGTTCGTGCTGTTCGCCGTCCTGTACCTCGACGTTCCGAGTCTGCGATAGACGATGGCACCCGAGGTCGAGACCAAGCCGGACGAGCTATTCGAGGAAGCGCACGATCGCTTCGACAAAGCGGTCGTCGTGACGATCGTGGTTACTGCGCTGCTCGGTGCGATAACCGGGCTCGGGCAGATACGGGCACTTCAGCGCCATGACGCCGCAATCGCCCGGTCCGATCGAGCCTCCGCACTGGCCTCGCAGGTCAGCTTCACGTGGAACGGCCTCGCGCAGCTGCAAATCGACCGTTTCCGGTTGTCCGAGAACGCACGGCTCCGCATGGAACAGGCCGCTGCTGACGCCCGCTTCAACGTTGGACCTTCGGTGGCCGCTTCTTTGGAGCAGGCCAGGCAATGGGGAGTCCTGTACCGCACGCTCCAGGGGACCTCAACCGCGCTCACTGCCGGCAGCGGGGGTTTCGCCGGAGCTGAGGGCATGGTCGGTCAGAGCGAGCAGCTCATCGCGGCGTCCGCCCCAGAGCTCAGCGCTGCCGTCTCCTCATCGGCGCCGGCCTGCCCCGGCGTGGCGGCCAGCCCCCGCCCGGCGACCGTCCCGGACGCGTTAACCGAAGCTGGTCCCGACGGGCCGGCCCAGGATCCGGCGTTCCCGACACGCTACCTCGCGGATAACCGTCGGCTCTCTTACCAGCTCCAGGCGCAGGGACTGCTGTCATCGGAGAACGCCCTGGACCTGGAGAAGCAGTTCACGCGATTTGGCGTCTCGCTCACGATGTTCGCCACGGCGGTCTTTCTGTTTGGGTTCGCCCTCAGTCCGTACGGGAGGTCGCATCGCCACCTCTACTGCACCGGGGCGGCGCTGCTCGTTCTGGGCTCGACGACGTGGGGCATCTATGCGCTCGTCAATAGTCCGTCGACACCATCGCCTCAGGCCGCGACGGCGTATGCGGCGGGACGCGTGGCCCTCGACAAGGGGGACCGGGCTGACTATCTCCTGGCTCGCAGGCTGTTCACCTGCGCGATCTCGCGAGACCATCGGTTCGGGCCCGCTTACACCGCACGCGCCGCGGCCGACAACAGCATCACCGACCCCTCCGACCCGACAGGCGCAGCCAACACCGAACTCGTCGGTACGCAGTACACGGGGCAGGCCATGTCTGACCTCAGCTACGCGAAGGCGCTTGGCGCCGAGGACGCGACGCTGCCGGCGCTCGCCGGCACCGATGTCTTCGAAGCCGGGCTGCGACACAGGAGCAGGCCGGAGCTCGAAGAGGGGCTTCGCGACGAGGAGGAGGCCCTCCGCATTCTCGCCGGTACCACCGACGAGCGGCGGCTCTTGTCGCTGTTCAGGCACCCGGCGAGTGTGGCGAGCACCGGCGCTGCGACAGCGAAGGCGCGCTCCGCGGTCCTTCTCGGAGACATATCGAATCTCGCCTTCAACATCGCCGAGGCCGAGCTGGCTCTGGGGAACACGCGCGCCTCGCGCACCGCATACCGGTCGGCGGTCGCGCTGGCCAACGCCCAGGACACCCAAACCGGCAATACAGCCAATTCCTATGTCGCCTCGGCACTCACCGACTTGAACGACCTCGAGCGTTATCTCTCCTCGCCCTCACAGGAGGCTGAGATCCGCTTCGAGAAGGGGTACGTGGCCGGTCAGTTCGACTATGGCAGCCAGCAAGACCCCTCGATGACCGGAAGGGGCATGGTGCTTCGGCCAGAGTTGACAGTGCTCCCAGCGCTCGCGCAGTTCGCGATCGCCAAGTTGGGGAAGGCCGACCAGTTCAGCGTCGACGCACAATGGTATTTCCGCCCGAATCGCAATTCGCCCTGGTCCGCGTTCCCGTTTCTGAACGGCGCTCAATACCCCTTGCAGCCAAGCGGGTCTGGTTACTTGGCAAACGATGCGTACTGGCCAGGGCTCTCACTTAACAACACGTGCCTCCCAAGCGGTGACTACAAGGTCGAGGCCTACGTGAGTGGCAACCTTGCCGCGTCGTCCGAAGCGCATGTCGCGGTCATGAGTACACATCCCGCGACGCTACGCGACATGGGCGTCACGCTGTGCGTCCCGTCCGTCGGCTCCTCCGGGACCTGGTCTGAGCTGCGGCCCGGGGCAGCGCGCGGCGCGAGTCGCATATCCGGCGTGGAGGACGGATTCCTCAGCCCCGGCGGACGGGCGGGCATTCTCGTCTTCGACGTCAGCGCCGAGTCATACCGTCAGCGCTGTGCCGCCGGGCTGAACCGCCAGTTCATTGCGGGCATCCTTCACCAGTTCGCCGGCAGCCTGCCTTCACCGCTCGAGGCGGCACGAACCAGCAAGTCACCCTTCCCCGGGTGGCCTTCGACGCCGTTCCTCGGGGGCGCCGTGGACACGCCCGTCGGCTTCTATGCCTACCCGGGTGGGATGCTCGCCGCGACCGCCGGGGTGACCGCACAGCACAGGGTCCTCGTGGGGGTCGTGTTCGGTCCCGTCTCGTTGTTTGAGCAAGACAGGGACCTCCGGACCGGGGCGCCGGTGGAGGTTGCGCCCGCGCCAAGCCTACTGGGGTCGGTTTCCTCGTCCGAGGGGACGCTCTACTCCGACAGCTGCTCGTAGCCGCGACCGGACCGGCGCTCCCTCGAGACGCGCGCGCGGCGGATACCGCGGATACCGCGGATACCGCCAGACCGTCCTGTCACCTCACGACCGCACGACTGTTCGACGGAGCGTGGCGATCGCGTGAGCCTTGCTGTTGCCCTGCTGCTGGTAGACGGTGATCGTGATCGGCAGCTTGCCGAACCGTGATAGGAGCGTCCGCCCAGTGGCGTTCGGGGTGATCGTTACCTGACGCGACTTGTGTGGCTTCAGCCGGATGGTCATGGTGGCGATCACGATCGTGCGCCGCGTCGCTCCCCGTGGCAGCCGGCCGGTGGCGCCGACCGCCACCACCTTGCCGCGGCGCAGCACCTCGATGACCGTCGCCGTGATGCGGTCCTGGCAGGCGCGCGCGCCACATCGCACGGTCAAGGTCAGGCGGGTGGGCACCTTGGGGACGGGCGCACCCGTCGGGGTGGCGACGGTGCTGGTCGTGGGGGCGGGCGACGACGGCGCGGTGGTCGTGGCGGTCCCGGAGTTGGTGAACGAAAGCGCCCCGCTGAGCTCATCGCTCAGCACATCCTCGCTCAGGCGCAGGCGTGCGAGCGTCGAGGCCACGACGGGGCTGGACTCGGCCAAAGACCCGCCGTCGCTCGCAGACTGCCCGCTCGCGCGGCCGGTCTGCACGTAGGAGCCCAGCGCCGTACGCAGCGCCAGCACCCGGAGGTTCACCGCCTTGGCGAATCCGTTGACGCTGATCGCCGGATCGAAGATGCCGGGGGTGTTCTGCGCCTGCTGGTAGTAGCGGATGAGCTCCGCCGGGACTCCGTTCACCTGCGTGGTCCCGAACAGGTTGCGTCCCGGATATGCGAACACGTCGGACTTCGCACCCTCGATCAGCTGCTGCAGGTTGTCGTCGCTGGCCAGCGCCTGCGAGAAGCCGAGCCGCACGTAGTCGCCCAGCAGCGAGTTTGCGCCGTCGAGGCGCTGCGCCGCCGCCATCACGTCGGTGTCCGGCCCGGTGCCCGTGGTCAGCGACGATCCGCCGGCCAGGATGTCGGTGTAGATGCCCTGCTGGAGCGAGGTGAGGATCGCCTGGGTCTGGGGATCGTCGTAGCTCGAGACGGTGATTCGGTTCTGGGGCGAGAGCCCGGGGTTGGGGGCGAGCGAGGTCGACACGTCGTCGAAGCCAGAAGGTGACTGCCAGTTCTGGGCAATCGTGGCGATCGCGTCCGACGTGCCGTCGCCGTTGTACAGGTCCTGCACCGACTGGTCGGTGGTCAGATAGCCGATCTCGTACCGCTGGTCCGATGGGCTTCCGTTGAAGCCGGCCGGGATGGTGCCGAAGAAGATCAGGTTCACGGTGGCGTTGCCGTAATTGCCACGACCGGGCGATCCGTTGTCGAAGTCGGCGGTCCAGCACACGGTGATGTTGTTCACGCCAACCCGCGCGGCGTTGAGCAGGTTGTTCGGGAGAGTCCCCAGTAGGGACGCTGACAGGTGCGGCAGGGTCGAGTTGCCGCTGGCCGAGGTGAACGCCGGGTCGCACAGCTGCACGTTGTTGAACTGCGGCTCCTGGAGCAGGCCTGCGTAATCCGGCGTCTGGCCCAGTCCCGACCACGGCGCGACGTTCGAGAAGTCGACTCCCTCGCCCGGGACCTGTCGCCCGTGCAGATACGCGTTCTCGACGTTGAGGAGCGCCTGCTGGAGCGAGGGCGGGCCGCCGGGGTGCTGGTCGAAGGCCCAGTACTCGTAGTAGTTCAAGAGCCCGTCGAGCAGCTTGCTGCCGGTCGCGCCCGGGTCCGCGCCGGCGTCGTTGGCCGAGATCTTGGCCAACGCGCTCCGCACGGTTCCGCCGTCCCGGATCAGGCTCTGGAGCTGGGTCAGCCGGGCCGAGGTCACGAATTGGGGGTTCTCGAGCAGCAGCTGGGCGAACGCCCGCGCCGAGCTGGCCCAGAACGCCGGGTTCGGCAGGCACAGGGAGCCGTTGGCGCCGGCAGCGCATCCGGAGGTGAGCGGCCCGGTGGTGAACGCGCCGAACGGGCTGTCGCTCACCAGCTGCGGGAAGTAGTTGAAGTAGTTGATGTTCGTGTTCAGCGGGTCCGATCCGCCGAGGGTTAGCTGTGATCCGGCGTCGAACGCGTTGAACGGCCCGGGGGGCGCGAGCACGGTCTGGCTGACCGCGGTGCCCGAGCCGTCCTGCAGGAGATCGTCAGCCGCGGTGGCGAACGTGTCCGCGGGCAGCGACCGGCCGTTGACGGCAGCAAAGCCGAGGCTCTCGGTGGTCAGGCGCGAGAGGTCATTGTTGGCGTTGGCGGCGAACAGCGACTGGACCTCGGACTCCAGCCGGTCGACCGAGTTCTGCAGATTGGCGATCGCACTGCTGAGTTGCGTGATCTGGTCCTGGGCGTTGGTGAGCTGCGTGCTGAGCGCGTAGGTCTGCTGCGCGATCTGCCCCGATAGTCCCGCCAGCTGGGAGCTGATGGCGGCGAAAGCCGACTGCGTGTACTGCTCGAAGTCGGAGATCTGCTGGCTGACGTTCTGGATCCCGGTGATGATGATCTGGTTGGGGTCGGGGGCGTTCAGGCCGAAGCCGATCGCGTCGTTGGCCACCGAGAAGAGAGCGCTGATGGCGTTGACCGGATCGATCTCGCTCACCGCCAGGTTCACCCCGAGGCTGACCACGTCCTCGCCGAACTTGACGCCGCCCATGATCGTCTGGGCGGTGAGGTAGGAGTTCTCGTCGTCGGCCACCTGGGCCGAGGTCTGCGCGGCGGCCTGCTCGGCGATCTGGAGCCTCCCGTCGGCGTAGCCCAGCAGGCCCGCGGCCGCTGTCGCCGCCGTCTCGTTGGCCGCGATCAAGTTGGCCTCCCGCTGCGGATCGTTCGCGACCGCGTTCATCTGAGACTGGCAGGCAGGGTCGGGCGAGGAGATGCCGTTGGGGCAGGCGGCGGCCACAAGCTCGGCGTCGTGCAGGGCGCCCCCGCTGCAGTTCGGCAGCTGGCCCGAGCCGGGGACAGGCGGAGGCCCGCCGGGCAGGCACGTCTGATTCTCGATCTGGGTCTGGTCGCCGGCGATCGTCGAGAGCAGCGTCGTCTCGTCGGCGGAGAAGCTGCCGTTGGTCAATCCCGCCACGAGGGCGCGAACCCCATCGTTCTGCAGGGCCGGGTTCTCTGCGAGCAGCTGCTGGGTGCCATCTCCGAGCTGCTCGTGGCTCGTCGACGCCCACAGGGCGTCACGCGCCCGGCCGAATGACGGATTGCTCGCCGCGAGCGCGACCGTTGCCTCGAGCACGCGCGCGGGCGAGAGCTCGGCCGCGGACAGCGTGGAGAGGGAGTCGGCCGAGGCGTCGAAGTACTTGCCGTTGGCGACCAGGGCCGCCGAGGACTGGGTCAGGGCATCCCGCGCCACGGCGGTGATCGCCAGGGCGACCGGCGCCGGGGGATTCGACGTCTCAAGCGCGTCGAGGATCGTGAGCACGCGCTCGTTGCCCGGCATGACCGTGAGCGTCGCCGTCGACGGCGCGCCGGATGCGGAGAGGGCTCGCTGCAAGCCCTGGATGTCGTTTACGGCCTCGCTCGTGCTCAAGGCAGGGTTCTGGGCGTAGAGCTGCTGGAGGATCCGCTCCAGTACAACGCTCTCGGTACCGCTCGGCGCGACCGACAGCCGCGCCACGTCGCCGGCCACGAACAGCTGGTCGGCGACCTGCGATGCCGTCGCCGTAACCGGCGTCGCGGCCTGGGCACGGCCGAGCCCGACCGTCCACCAGGCCACCGCCGCCACCAGGATCGCCAGCATGAAGCGGCCGCGGCCAACGACATTTACAGCACGAGATGCACCCGTCATTCGATCTACCTCCACATCGCCCAAGAACACGGCCGCTGATTCTGCGGGCGTTGCGCGCGCCGCACATCGGGCAAACGCTCATTGTTTTCAGCGGCTCTTTAGACGCGGGCCGGAGATCTTTAGATGCGGTGGGCTGATGAAGCTCCTTCGCGAGGTAGGCGCGGAAGGGCACGGTCGTTGTGGAGCCGTAGGAGCAGGCATGAGCACATTCATGGTGACCAGTCCTACCGAGACCGATTGGTCGATGAGCGCTCAGGAATTCGAACGCCGGTTTCGCGAGAGCTGCAGCTCAGCGATCAGGCGTTGGGATTGCAGATCGCGGGTGGCCTATCCAGCTCATCATCACTGCCGATGCGACACCAGATCACGTGAGGCTGACCCGTTCGGACCGCTTGTCCGAAGGTGTAGATCGCGCGGTTGTCTCGGTCGAATCGCAGTTCGAAGAAGCCCGGGTGCTCCGCAAGCTCGCGCACGAGGGGCGCTCCGGGCTCGCCCGGCGGCGTGGTGCTCAGCGGCGCGACGAGTTTCTTCGCCGCAGCGCGAAACAGCTGGCGCTGGGGCGATGTGAGCTTTGCGTAGTCCCGCTTGAACTGCGCTAGTCGGTCGAAGGTAGGCGCCGGATTACTCGGTGCATTCGTGAACTCGTCGAGGAACTCTCCGAGCGAATAGCTCACACGGCCAAGGCCGGCCTCCTGTTCTTGCTGGAGCTGGTCCTCGATACCCGCAGGGCGTAGCCGCACGCCGCCCGGGACCGGTTCGATGACCACGTACTCGACATCGCGGAAATCGCACTGCGCGATCGCGTCCGGGCTCAACTTGCTCACATGGACAACCGTCGCAGCGGCGAGAAGCGGAAACGGAACGGTAGTTGTGACTGGCACCTCCGGCTCCGTCACTCGGCCGTGCTGTTCCGGCCTGACCGCCACCGGCACGTCGCTTGGACTCCGAGCCTCGCCACTCATCTCATCTGATGCGTGCAAACGCTGCGCCTCGCGCTCTGAAGACCGACTGACACCGGGATCAACTGGCAGCAGCGCTTCCCAGAGGACCCATCCCCGAAGCCCTCGCGATCGACGCGCGACTGGACGCCGCTAGTCAGGCATTCTGCTCGAAATGCCTCGACCCTTCTGGCAATGCGGCGGCGCCCGTTAGCCAACGACTCCCCCGGGTTCTATGCCTCGCCGACCGGCAGGTTCGGCCAAGCAGACAAACTCTACTACTGCTTGCGCACCTTGTGCCCCGGCGCCGAGTCGGTTGCTCTCAGCCGGCGTGATCGGACCCGGACGACCGCATGCCGGAGTTACTCGTGTGCCTTGGGGCGGCGTCCGCTCTCCGTGTTGGCCCGGCTCTCAGGGTGTATGGTCTGCTGAAGCCTCGCCTCAAAGGTGGCGGGGTAGCCCTTGCGGCTCCCACTCCTGGCCGGCCTTTGGCACGTCGACCCTCAGCGGTCCGCGTATCTCACACGAAGGAGCCGGTAATGGCGCTTTTCGCACCGTCGGAGCAGGCGCTCCGCGCACCGTTTGATCGACACGGGGACCCGCCGTCGAGGAGGGTCGCGCGAATCGCGGGCATCTTCATGGTCATCACCTTTATCTCGATCCCGGCGTTGCCACTGTATGACCAGGTGCTCCACCACACGAACTTCGTCGTCGGCACCGGCGGCGACGCGCGCGTGTACGTGGGCGCATTGTTCGAGATCTTCACTCTCATCGCCGGCATCGGCATGGCCGTAACGCTGTACCCCGTCCTCAGGCGCCAGAGCGAAAGCCTCGCGCTGGGCTATGTGACCGTGCGCGTCGTCGAGTCTTGCCTCATCGCGGTCGGCATCGTCAGCCTGCTCGCGGTGGTGACGCTGCGAAAGGACCTCGCCGGCGCCACCGGGACCGACAGCGCGTCGCTCATTCTCAGCGGACGATCGCTGGTCGCCGTCCACGACGCGACGTTTCTGCTCGGACCCGCGTTCTGCGCGGCCATCGGCAACGGACTCATTCTCGGCTACCTGATGCTGCGGTCCGGGCTTGTGCCGCGGCGCTTCGCCCAGTTCGGCATCTTCGGCGGTTCGCTCGCCCTGGTCACGGCGCTTCTCGTGTTGTTCGGCGCCTACGACCAGAGTTCCGGGGCGTCGTTCATCCTGACGCTGCCGGAGGCGGTCTGGGAGCTGTCGCTGGGCATCTACCTGATCGTCAAGGGCTTCAAGCCGTCACCCATCCTCTACGACGACGGACGCCACGCCGGCGTGGACGGCCCGCTGATCCCGGTGCTGGCGGGACCGGAGCTAGTCGCGGAACGGTGAAGTCTGCGTCGTCGGCGCGTGCGAAGGGCTCCAGCACCGGATCGGGTCCGCGTGCGCCGCGTGAGAGCAGCTCTCGGTGTGACGGAGCGGGATAATGTGACCCACCACACCGGCATGAAGGGACCGAGCCATGCACCGGCAGACAGACGGTCACTCAGCGATGGCCTTCGAGCGAGCCGAAACCCGGCTACTGGCGAGCACCGGGGTGCACGTCACGAGCCGGCGCGTGAGTCTCGCGGATCCGCCGGTCTCTGTACGGGTCTTGGAGGTGGGCGATGGCCCACCGCTCGTTCTCGTGCACGGCAGCGGCATGAGCGCCTCGACGTGGGCGCCGCTGATGCCCTATCTCGCTACCAATCGGCTGATCGCCTTCGACCTACCAGGGTTTGGACTGAGCGACCCGTTCGACTACAGCAGCCGACCTCTGCGCTCGCACGCGGTCGCTCAGCTCACCTCGCTACTTGACGCGCTTGGCCTCGAGCAGGCGTCTGTCGTGGGCACGTCGCTAGGCGGGATGTGGGCGCTGTGTCTCGCCCTCGCCGCGCCGGATCGCGTTGCCGCCGTCGCGTCGCTCGGAGTCCCCGCCGTCGCTCTGCCCGGAATGCACGGCGACCCCTTCTTCACCGCGCTCTCCACGCCCGGTCTGCGCCATCTCGTCGCGCGGATCCGACCGCCGAACGTCGCGACGCTGCGCCGCGCGGGCGCCCGCGGCGTCATCGGTCCTGGCGCAACCGACCGAGCTCCCGACGGGTTCTTCGAGGTGGTGTACGAGGGGATGCGCCAGCCCGGCTACCGGACCGCGATGCTCACTCACATGAACCTCGCCATGCGGTTCGGGCGACCCCGGCCAGAGAACTTCATCTCAGATTCCGAACTGCAGCAGCTCGCTACTCGTGTACTGATGATCTGGGGCGACGAGGATCCCTACGGCGGACCGGAGATCGGCCAGCGTGCGTGCACGCTCATACCCGACGCGCGACTCGAGATCATCCCAGGCCGTCATGCCCCGTTCCTCGACGACCCGGCGCGCTGCGGCGCCTTGATCGACGAGTTCGTTGGCGCCGCCACTCCATCCCACCCCGAGTCACCTCGGCCTGAACCCAGTTCGTCATGAACGCCGCGATCCCATGGATGCGGGTGTCCCTCGCGGGCTGAGCGAGGTCTCGCATTTCGCCAAAGTGGGTCTCGGTTCGTAGGCCGTCGGCGGAGAGCGAGCTGCGTGCGAGGCGCGCGAGCTGACGATCCTGTTCGTCGGTCAAAGCTCCGTGTGATCGACTCGAGCGGCTGCTGCCCGGCGGTTGCGTGCTGGCTGCTACACGGCGCCCTCGCCTGCCTGCATACACGGCATCCCGCCCGGAACTATCGGATTACCAGGCCCTTCGATGCCGCCGGCAGGATTCGAACCTGCGACCCTCGAATTGAAAGATGCTCATATGCAGGGCAATTGCCTGAGATATGGGCGTCTGAGAGCAGTTAGCGCAGGTTAGGGCGGTCAGAATTGCCGAGTTCGGGACATATCTCGGGGACACGCGAGGAGCGCACAGGGAACGGTGAGACTTCCGCTTGGCAAGAGGCTTCGGCGACGGCGATGTGGGCCGCTTCGGCGGGGTGGCCGGCTTGGGCCCAGGCGTTGCGGTAGGCGTGGCCGTATTGCGCCCAGTGCTAGGGGGTGCCGCCGAGGATGCCCAGGAACATCGGCAGCCCGAGTTCGACCGCTCGGAGAACCGATTCGGGGCTGCCGCCGGTGCCGAACCAGATACGTAGTGGCTGCTCGGGGCGAGGTACGACGAGCGTGTCGTTGAGGGGTCGGCGCCGGTGCGGGCCGCTCCGGGTGACGCGGTCGCGGCCGTTGAGCTTGAGGAGCAGATCGAGCTTTGAGCGGTACAGCATGTCGTAGTCGCTGACGTCGAGATCGAAGAGCGGGAAGGTGATGTCCGATGATCCGCGACCGGCGACGGCTTCGATCCGGCTGGGGGGCGATCGCCGCAGCGGTGGCGAGCTGTTGGAACACGCGGATTGGTTCGTCGGTGGACAGCACCGTGATCGTCGTGCCGAGTCCGATCCGGTGTGTGGAGGCGGCGGCGGCGTTGACGAGCGCGGTCGGGGATGACAGCGGCATCGAGCGGGTGTGGTGCTCGCCGAAGCCGAAGAAGTCCAGGCCGGCCTCTTCGGCGACGTGTACGGCTTCGAGCACGTCGCGGATGGCCTGCGCGGTCGGGCCGTAGCCGTGGGTGGGGGTGCGGGGGGTGTTGGCGAACGAGTAGCCGCCGAGCTCGAAGCTCACCGCGAACTCCTCGGCGTCCCGTCGAGCCGGTCGAGCGCTGCGACCGGCCGACCCGTGTGCGGGTCGGCCGTGAGGTCGCTGAGCGTGATGGCGCCGAGCTGCGTCAGCGTATGCGGATCGCGAGCTTGCCCTGGGTGTGCTCGCCGGCCAGCGCTAGGAGCGCCTCGGGTGCCTGCGCAAGCTCGTAGGTTCGCTGCACGGGGATGCGCAGCGTTCCGTCGGCGAGCAGTGCGGCGAGGCGCCCCAGGTTCTCCGGGGTCGGGGCGGCCATCACCATCGTGCGGCCGGGTCCCTCGCCGGCGGCGCCGGTGGGTGAGGCGACGCGCGCGCCGGGCTTGAGCGTCGGGTCGTAGGTGCCGGCCGTGTAGTTGACGAGGTCGAGCAGCGCGTCGACGCCGTCGGGGTGGTGCTCGAGCACGAGCTCGACGATGTTCCCGTCGCGTGGCAACAGCTCGCTGACGCCGAGCTCGCGCAGGAACGCCTCGTCCTGGGCCAGCGCGGGCGCGAGCACGTGGGCGCCGGCGCGGGCGGCGAGCTGAACGGTGAGGCTGCCGACGCCGCCTGTAGCGCCGACGACGAGCACGACGTCGCCGTCGTGGAGATCGAGCGCGTCGACGGACGTCAGCGCCGTGATCCCGGCCAGCGGTGCGGCGCCGGCGATCGCCAGCTCGACACCGGCGGGCGCGGGCCCGATCTGAAGCTCTTCGCCAGCGGTGATCAGCTCGGCCCACGCGCCCGCGTGGGCGGTCGGGTTGGCGTGCAGCAGGAACCCGTAGACCTGGTCGCCTGGCCGGTAGCGGCTGACGGCCGCGCCGGCCTGCTCGACCACGCCGGCGTAGTCGCGCCCGAGGATGACGGGGTAGTCGTACTCGACGCCCATCTGGGCGAGCATCCCGGCGGCGATCGAGTTGTCGACAGGGTTGACCGAGGACGCGTGCACGCGCACGAGCACTTCGTTCTCAGCAGGGGTGGGCGCAGGCAGGTCCTCGCGCACGGCGGGCGCGGTGTCGGGACCGTTGATCGTGATGCCTCGCATGATGGTGTTCTCCTCTCTGCCTCTAGCGGCGCACGAGACGGCCGCGCACGATCAACTTGCTCGGGGCGCGCAGGATCCCCAGCGGGCTCCACGTCATCCCGAGCTTCAGGTGGTCGGCCTCGGTGACGGCCTCGATCTCCAACTCGCCGTCGATCTCCCGGACCGTCGCGTCGAGCTCGAGCGGGATCTGCCGGCCGGCGGCGTGCAGCTCGCCCCGCACGTGGAGCGTGTCGCGATCGAGCCGCGCGCTGTCGGAGACGAAGCGCACCTGCGGGTGGCGCTCGACGTCGAAGAAGTCCTCGGAGCGCAGATGCTCGTCGCGCTTGTTCTGTTTCGTGTCCAGACTGGCCGCCTGGATCGTCAGCTCGACGGCCGGGGTCGCGCTGAGGTCGAGCGTGCCCTCGTCGTCAGCGAACTCTCCCTTGACGGTCATCAGACCGTAGAAGTGGCGCACATCAAACGCGACGCTCGAACGCGCCGGATCAAGCCGCCAAGCGCCATCGACAATCAGGGCGGCGGCTCGGGATTCGGTGGTGGTCTGCTCGGTGATGCTCATGTCGATTCGGGTGTCCTCGATCTTGGGTTTGGACAGTCGTAGTTCTTGCATTGGCCAATAATATAGGATGCTCAATGATTTGTGATGCTATATTGTTTCCCATCATCAACAGTAGGACACGTTCATGACCTCCCCCACGCGCCCGACAAAGGCCGCTCCGGCCAGCATCCTCGACGAGCACCGCTCAAGCCCCGGCCTCCTACTGGCGCTGCTCGGTCAGGAGGCGATGCGCCGTCTGCGCGCCGCGCACACCGCACACAACCTCAAGCCGCGGCAGTTCCAGATCCTCGGGCTGCTGCACGACCACGGCGGCCTCGCGCAGCGCGAGCTCATACAGACGATGGGCGTCGACCCCAGCATCCTCGTCACGCTCCTGAACCCGCTCGAAGCCGACGGCCTGGTCACCCGCCAGCGTGACCCCGACGACCGCCGCCGCCACCTCGTCACCCTCACACCCGCCGGCAGACGACATCTCGGCAGCGCAGGCCGCGCGCAGAAGCACACCGAGGACGACCTGTTCGCCTCCCTCGACGACGACCAGCGCGAGCAGCTGGGTGCGCTGCTGCTCGTGCTGCGGGACGGGCTCGCCGCCGACCCCGAAAGTGCCTGCAGCAGCGATGCGGAGGCTGGGCTATGAAGCTCACCGTCTTCGGCGCCACCGGCGGCGTCGGCCGGGAACTCGTCACCCAGGCACTCGACGCCGGCCACGATGTCACCGCCTGCGTCCGCAACCCCGGCAAGCTCGACCCCACCCACATCCACCTCACCGTGATCGCCGGCGAGCTCACCGACCGCGAGGCGGTCCAGCGCGCCGTGCGCGGCGCCGACGCCGTGATCAGCGCGCTCGGCCCGTCACTGGACCGCAAGGCGACCGGCATGCCGCTCGTCGACGGCACCCGCACGATCCTCGACGCGATGGCCACCGAAGGCGTCGAGCGCTACATCGGCATCGCCACTCCGAGCCTGCGCGACCCGCGCGACACGCCAAGCCTGCTCGGCATCATCGTCCCGATCATGGGCCGCACTCTGCTACCGCGCGCCTACCGCGAGCTCCTAGCCATGTCACAACTCATCACCGACAGCCCGGTCGACTGGACGATCGCGCGGTTCACCCGCCCCACCAACGGCACCCGCAAGGGCACCATCCGTGCCGGCCACCTCGGCCGCGACTCAGTCAAGGCCAGCATCGCTCGCGCCGACATCGCCACCTTCCTCCTCGCCCAAACCACCGACACCCGCTTCCACCGCGCCGCGCCCGCAATCAGCAACTGACCGCACCGCCGGCGCGATGCCGTGCGTGGCGCCAGCAAAGCGGGTCACGCTTGTCCGATCACCTGACCTGCTCCTCGCCAGCGTCGAGTCTCGCGAGCCCGCGAAGATCCGGACCAAGCCGTCGGCCCTCGATCGTCGGCGCCACGGCGGATGCGATCGGAGGCGGCACCGGCCAGGACGTGCCAGGATTCCGGCGAACGCTGCAGTCGGCGCTGCCGGGCGTCACCGGATCACAACGAGCGGCTTCCGCAGATTGCTCGTGCCGAGCCAGTCTGTGCCTCCGGATCAGGCGCACCACCGCGCCGGCGTGACTCATCGTCCTGCTCGAGCGACGTGGCCAAGCCCATGCGAGCGTCGGGCTTGGTCATCCTCCTCGGGGCTGAACGGCGCGTCCGCTGTGCTTTGGGCCCCTTCCGGTTGCCTGTTGGCGAAGCGGTGGCTACCGGCAAGTTGGAGCGGTAGCTACCGATAGGTGGGTCAGGTATGTAAGAGCCCTCAGCGGGCGGGAGCGTGCAGCGGTTCGGTCGGCAGCAGCGGATCGTCGAGGGCGTGCACGGATTCGACGCTGCCCTCGACGTTGAAGTGCGGAAGGGTGTGTTCGAGCCAGCCGGGCAGCCACCAGTTGCGCTTGCCGATCAGCAACATCACGCTTGGCACCAGCACTGAGCGGACGATTACGGCATCGAGGAGGACGGCGCTTGCCAGCCCGACGCCGAACAGGTCGATGATCCGCTCGCCGCCGAGGATGAACGCGGCGAATACGAGGATCATGATGGTGGCGGCGGCAGTGATCGTGCGCCCGGTCGCGGCCAGCCCGTGGGTGACCGCCTCGCGGTTGTCGCCGCGGCGGTGCCATTCCTCGTAGATGCGGGTGACCAGGAACACCTCGTAGTCCATCGAGAGGCCGAACAGGATCGCGAACATCATCACCGGCAGGAACGCCTCGATCGGGCCGGTCTTGTCGATTCCGATCAGCGACGCACCCCACCCGTTCTGGAAGATCGCGGTCACGACGCCGAACGCGGCAGCGGCCGAGAGTAGGTTCATGACGGCCGCGATCGTTGGGATCAGCAGGCTGCGGAAGACGACCATCAGTAGCAGGAAGCTGAGTAGCACGACAATGCCGATGAACAGCGGCAGCTTGGCCGTTAGCACGTGGCTGAAGTCGTCGAAGATCGCGGTCTGGCCGCCGGTCAAGACCTTCAGACCGGTTCCGGCCGTGGCCGCCGGGACGACCCGGTTACGGACCGTGTGCAGCAGGTCGGCGGTCGACTGGTCCTGGGGCGAGCCCTTGGGAATGATGTTGGCCAGCGCCACACCGGGCCGGCCATTCGTGCTCGGGATGAAGGTCGGCCGCGTCGCGCCGACGACTCCTGGCGTGCTCGCGACCGCGCGCTGCACCCGGATGAACTCCGCCTTCTGCCCGGGCGAGTCGATCTGGGCGACGAGCTGCAGCGGCCCGTTGTAGCCGGGCCCGAAGCCCTTGGCGAGGAGGTCGTAGGCCTTGCGCGTGGTCGACCCCGCCGGGTCGCTGCCGGCGTCGGCGGAGCCCAGACGCATCGACAGGAATGGGATCGCCAGCACCAGCATGATCAGCGTGGCGCCCGCCGCGAACAGCACCGGGCGCTGCTGCAGCCTGTCGCTCCAGCTGGCCCAGCGCGGAGACTCGTCGCTCGTGCGCAGCTTGCCTTCGCGTAGCTGCCGGCGATCACGGCGGCGCAGCACCTTCGGGCCGAAGAAGCCGAGCAGGGCCGGCAGCAGCGTCAGCGCCGCGATGACGGTGAAGAACACCGCCACCGAGGCGGCGACCGCGACCCCGTACAGGAAGCTGACGCCGAGCGCGAACATCCCCAGCATCGCGATGCACACGATCATCCCGGCGAACATCACCGCCCGTCCCGAGGTGTCGAGCGATTCGATCACCGCCTGCTCGCTGGTGTGCCCGCGCAGCAGCCCCTGGCGGTAGCGGGTGACGATGAACAGGGCGTAGTCGACCCCGACGCCGAGCCCGATCAGCAGCGACAGCTCGGAGCTGAACGAGGCCATGTCGATCACATGCGACAGGAGCCCGATCACGGCGATGCCTGTGCCGAGCGCAAAGCCGGCCGTCAGCAACGGGAGCATGGCCGCCAGCAGCGAGCCGAACACGAGGAACAGCACCACGAGCGCCGCGGCGGCACCGATCCCGACGCCGCCGGCCCCGTTGTTGCCACCCTGGCGGGCGACCTGCCCCTCGACCTCCAGCTCGACGCCGTGGCCGCTGCTCGAGGTGACGATGTTGACGAAGTTCTTGGCCGCGGAGTTCGACAGCTTGTTGGCGAGCACGTCGAACTGAACATCCGCGAACGCGATCTGCGCCGAGGGAGAGATCTGCTTGGCGCCGGCCGCTCCGTAGGGCGAGGTGACCGCGCTGACGTGCGGCAGCGCCGAAACCTTGGCCAACAGCGAGCCGACGTGCGCCCGCACCGCTGGATCGGTGACCCTGCCGTCCTTGACCCCGATCACGATCTGGTCGCGATCGCCGGACGCCTTGGGAGCGTTTCGCTGCAGCAGGTTCACTGCATCGAAGCTCTGCGTGCCGGACAGGTTGAAGTTGTCCTTATAGGCCGTCCCGACGCCCGACTCGATCGCGATCATGGCGATCAGCGCGACGAACCAGGCGAGCACCACCCAGCGCCTGTGGGCATAGCAGAACCTGGCTAATCCTCTCATCGATCTCTTCCTTCGGCAGCGGTGCACGCGCCGGATCGTCGACTCGGTCCTTGACAGACCGATCACGGCGCCCGCCCAGCATCGTAGACGGCGGGCAATCGCTCGGTCGGCGAGTACCGGCCTGCCACCGCTGTCAAGCCACTCGATCTACGATGACGCGGTCGATCTGATGCGCGCCCGGCGGCGAACAGTGCGCCGACACCGAAGCAGGTCGCGACCATTACTGGCCCGTCTTCCCTCCTCCTCGCCACGAGCGCAACCAGTCACGCCACGGCTGCCGGCGAAGGTGACGGACATACGCACCCACAAATGCGTAGGTGCCGCCATCCACGCGCGAGCACAAAGGCAGGTCTTGGCGAGCAGGCGGCGCGCGTCTCGCAATCGCGCCACGAGCGCGGCCCGGCGACCTGGTGGCTGCCGAAGAACGACGAGCGCCCTGCTGGCGCGCGACGCGGGGCGATGGCCAGCGGGGGGTGCAGATGCTTGGGGATGAGCGAAAGCGGGGCCCACGCCGGGGGTCTGCACCTCGGGCCGGTCGGCGCCCGGCTCGTCACCGAGACGCTGGTCGGCCTCCTGCGCGCGGATCCGACCAGCTACCTGAACGCGCATCCGCGCTTTCACCCGTTCCTGGGCGCGGACCTGAAGCTCGGCCCAATGCTCAATCCGAACATCACCGGTAACCGCGCATACACCCGCGCGCACTTCCTCTATTACGCGGGCGCCGTCACCCCCGGAACCTATCGATGATCACGCAACTGGTGACACCGACCCATCTCGCGATCCTCTCTTCGTGCGGCTGCTCCTCTTCGGGCCCAGCCGGCTACCCGTGTTTCTTCGCTCTCTACACAGCTCGGCACAGGCGCGGTGGAGACGGGATCCGCTTCAGGTATTTCCGGAGCGCAGAGGCGCTCTCACGAAAAAGGGGGCCTGCGTCCGCTATGCAAATCCTGTTCCTCGTATCAGCACACAACAGCTTGAGCCAGCGCGCCTGGATCGCGTTGACCGAACTCGAGCACAACGTGTCGATTGCCGTGGTCGAATCACCCTCGGCAATGGAAACCGCGGTGCGCGAGCACGCTCCGGACTTGATCGTGTGCCCGTTCCTGAAGACGATGATTCCTGAATCGATCTGGGCGCGGTATTGCTGCCTCATCGTTCATCCTGGACCACGAGGGGATCGTGGTCCATCATCGCTCGACTGGGCGATCGAGCTCGACAGGCCCGACTGGGGGGTCACCGTGCTCCAGGCCAACGACGAGTTCGACGCGGGGGATGTATGGGCAACAACCACGTTCGGCATGCGGAGGGCAGCCAAGAGCAGCCTCTACCGCCACGAAGTTCGTCGCGCCGCGATCGAGGCGATCCTCGAGGCGATCGACCGACTCGTGTTGGTCGGAGAAGTGCCGTCGGGGACGGCTCACGCGGGGGATGTCGCGCGCGGACCCTGCCTGCCGATGATGGCCCAGGAGGCCCGCGCCATCGAGTGGGAGTCCGATCGGACAGAGCGCGTGCTACGAAAGATACGCGCCGCTGACAGCCACCCCGGCGTACTCGACACGATCAACGACAAGCACTTTCACCTGTTCGGAGGCCATCCCGAGGCGAAGCTCGGCGGCCGGCCGGGCGATCTTCTGGCACAACGCAACGGCGCGATCTGCCGAGCGACGGCCGACGGGGCGGTGTGGATAACGCATCTGAAAAGCCAGGACTCGGCGAGTGAAAGACATTTCAAGCTGCCGGCCACACACGCGCTCGCGCTTGCCGGCATCGCGGTCGACGTCCCGGAGATAGAAATCGCCGTCGACGCGCACGTCTCCGACGATCATACCTACCGCGAGATCGCCTACCACGAGCACGCTGGTGTGGGTTACCTACGGTTTGCGTTCTACAACGGCGCGATGAGTACCTCACAATGCGTGCGGCTCCGCGACGCCTACGCGCACGCGCGGGCGCAGCAGCACACAAAGGTGATCGTGCTGCTCGGCGGAGATGACTACTTCTCAAACGGCATTCACCTCAATGAGATCGAGGCCGCCGACGACCCGGCCGAGGAGTCCTGGCGCAACCTTCACGCCATCGACGATCTGGCCCGCGACATCGTCGAGACCGACTCGCATCTTGTGATCTCGGCGATGGCCGGAGATGCGGCCGCGGGTGGAGTGCCGCTGGCGCTGGCCGCTGACTACGTGCTTGCGCGCGAGGACATCGTTCTGAACCCGTACTACCAGCACATGGGCGGGCTGTACGGATCGGAATACTGGACCTACCTGCTGCCACGACGCGTCGGGCCGGGGTGGACGGCGCGGCTAACCGGACCCCCATTTCGCGCTGTCGGCACGAGCCAGGCGGTCAGGATCGGATTGCTGGACGCTGCCTTCGGCGTGAATCTGGAGGACTTCCGGGAGCGCACCGCTCAGTTCGCCGAGCGGATCGCGCATGACGGTCTGCATCGGGCTCGCCTCCAAGACAAGCGGCGGCGACGAGCGCAGGACGAGCACGTCAAGCCCCTGGCGACCTACCGACAGGAGGAACTGGCCCGCTGCTGGCAGTGCTTCTTCGGTCCGGACTCCAGTTACCACGACGCCCGGCGGCGATTCGTCTACAAGCTACCCGCGCGCGGCAGCGTCGACGAGAGACCCTCCCGCCTCGCGATCTGAACATGACGGCGCGTCCTGACACTATGCGGCTACCGGGCTGATTCCGGAAGCAATGGGACCGGCGCTCGTTCTCGTGCATCGCGGGCACGAGCCCAGTGGCGGCGCCAGGATGGGGGGTGGTGGATCTGGTTTGTGATGGGGTTGTGCTGGCGTACGACGACGCCGGATGTGGTTACCCGCCCCGCGTGTTCGTGCGTGGCGCCCCGCGTAATCGGCGTTTCTGGTGTCAGCAGGCCCCGCGCTTCTCCTCTGCTCATCGGGTCGTCTCGGTGCACCTGCGCGACCATGGCGAGAGCGATGCCCATCGGAGCGGTACACCGTGCGGCTATTCGCCGGAGACCTTGCGTCGACGTGGACCCAGCTGAGGGTTGAGAGCCCGATGGTGATCAGCCATGTTGGCGCTGCGGTCTTGACCGACTCGCCGCTTCTGCCTGGTGGCGACCGGGCTGAGCTCGTGCGTGATCTCATGGTGGCGCATCGAGCCGACTCGCGAGCAGGGACTCCTACATGCCGCCGGCAGGATTCGAACCTGCGACCCTCCGAATAAAAGATGCCCATATGCAGGGCAAATGCCTTGGGTACGGGGCTCTCAGAGCAGTCAGCGCAAGTTAGAGCGGATCAGAATTGCCGAGTTCGGGACGTATCTGGGGACACGTCCGGAATGGCCAGTGACTCGGCTTGGGACCTTCTTGACCGGCGTTTCTGGCTTTCGTGGCTGGCTGTCGGAATATCGGTGCTGTCGGGTGGGTTCAAGAGACTTCCGCCATGGCTCGAGAATTCGTCAGTTGTCAGCGTGAGCAGATGTTGTTGATGCCGCCGTCGTTGAGCGAGTGGCTGGCTGAGGATCACTTGGTGTGGACGGTGCTCGGCGGGGTTGAGCAGATGGATCTCGGCCGTTTCACTGAGCGTCGGTTGGGAGGCGGTCCGTCCAGCGCAGCGCGTTGACAAGCCGCGACCGCGAGCTGGCAAAGGATCTGTAGATCTCCGATGCTCACGTTGCTACACCGGATCTCGGAGGTGTGGCCTCGCACGGCGAGCGCCTGCTATGCGGGCCCTCCAACGACGAGCGCCCGGTCACGTCGCCCACCTTCGGGACTCGACCCGCCTCCGAACGCCGTCGCCTGCATCAACCGTTTGGTCGTGCAGGCGACGGAGTTCACGGAGCGGCGGGCGATCAGCGCGTGGCGGGGATGATCACCGGCCGGCGCAGGAGAGTGACGCGGTGGCCGTCGGTGCGGATCGTCACGGTGAATGCATAACGACCGGCCGGCAGCGGTCGTGACCGCACGGTCACTTTGCCGTGCCGGATCCGGATCCTGCCCGACTCGACCGTCCGACCGCGCCGGCTGATGTCGTAGCTGGCGAGGCCGGCCGGGTGGTTGGTGCTCCAGGTGCCGGGCGGCAAGATGATCGAGCACAGCAACTGGGCGACCCCGCTGTCGTTGCAGATGACCTTGCCGGCGGGCCCGGGAGGACCTTGCGGCCCGGTCGCTCCGACCTGTCCCTGCGACCCCGCGGGTCCGGTCGGGCCCTGCAGGCCGGCGGGGAGGGCTGAGCCAGTGCCGGACAGCGCGACAGTGGCCGGGCTGAGCGGGTCGTTGCTCTCGATCACCAGTGTCGCGCTTCGCGGGCCGGCGGCCTGGGGGGCGAAGCTGACGTTGACGACGCAGCTGTTGCCGGCATCGATCGTGTTGCCGCGACAGTCGTCCGAGGTGACGACGAAATCGCCGGCGGCGGCGCCGCTGAACGTCAGGCCGGTCACACGCAGCGAGGCGCCGCCGGTGTTGGTGACGGTCACCGGCTGCGACGGGCTCAATGTCGCCTGTGGCTGGGCCGCGAAGGTCAGGCTCTGCTGCGAGGGATCGGCTGCCGGGAAGCCGTAGCTGATCGACACGTAGGCCGGATCACCGGCGGAGTCCACATCGATCGCGCCGCCCGGCGCGTAGGAGGAGCCGCCGCCACCACCACCGCCACCCGCAGGGTCAGGACCGCAGGTGGTAACGCCGCCGACCGTGACGCAGAAGTTATTCCCGCTGCCAGGGCCGCTGCCCCCGCCGCCGCCACCGAAGTACCCACCGCCGCCGCCGCCGCCAGAGCCGGTGTTCGCGCTGTGGTCGCCGGCGCCGGCGCCGCCCTCGGCAATCGTTCCGTCGTTGCCGCCCACGCCAGCGAGAGACGCGACGTTGCTCGGCGCGCCTGCCCCGCCGTGGCCGCCGGCGGCGAGCTTCCCCGCCGCGCCGCCGCTCCCGCCGGATCCCGTCGCGTCCCCGCCCGCGCGATCGGCCGCGCCGCCAGCCCCGGGAAGTGGTCCGGTGCCGGCGCCGCCGCCACCGGCCGCAACCACGAGCCTTGAGCCGAGCGATGCGGCGTTGCCCGGACAAACCGTCACACACGGGACGGTGCGCACATCGGATGCGCCACCGCCGCCTCCGCCTCCACCAGGCCCGTTGCCGCCGCCGTTCCACCCACCGGGGCCGGGGCCTGGCACCTGCTGTCCAGCGCCGCCGACCTCGACGTAGAGCACCTCTCCCGGCCTCACCGGGACCGCGGCCGTGGCGGTGGCAGGCGCGCCGCCCGGCGTCGCTCCTTTACCGCCACCCGCCGCCCCCACGGCGTCAACCTGCACGCTGTCGACCCCGCTCGGGACGGTGAACGTCTGCTCGGAGCCCGTGTACGGGTAGTCGCACACGACCGTGTGCACGCCCGCGACGCAGTTGTCCGGCAGATCCGCCAGCGCCGAGCTTGTGAATGTGAGGACAGTCGCGCCGATCAAAGCGAGCAGTCCGACCACGGCTCGGAGGCGCCGATGCCCTCCGTGACAAAGGCGCCTCCTGTGCCCCCACATCGTGGTCCGTCGCGCCGAGGGCGGCTCGTGCTGGGCGAGCGCGGCGTGCCGGATGCGCTCCTCGATGATTGCCTTCTGTGCTTCGTATACGAGCGTGGTGTACATGCTGTCCCTTGGTTGGTGGTTGACCGACGCAGGGGACGATCGAGCTAAGCGGGGGATGCGCACATCGGGCAATCGACCATTTCTCAGCCTCGCGAGCCGGGTCTTAGTCTCGAGCCGACCCGTCTTAGTTGGCCCGGGGGGGTCGTATGCCCGTCAGAATGTCCCCGGTGCGACGGCGCGTATCCAGTCCGGCGTTCGTTGGCAGGAGTGAGCAGCTCGCGGCTGTGACCGCCGCGCTCGATCGAGCCGCCGGCGGGGAGGCCGGCGTAGTTTTCATCGGCGGGGAGGCGGGCGTGGGGAAGACGCGTCTGATCGGCGAGTTCGAGCGGCTCGCGCGCTCACGCGCGGCACGGGTGCTGGCCGGTGGCTGTGTCGACATCGGCGGCTCGGAGCTGCCCTACGCGCCTTTGCTGGGCGCGCTCCGGACGCTGGTCCGGGAGACGGAGCCTCGTCTGCTCGAGAGGCTCGTCGGCGCCGGGGGTGGCGAGCTTGGCCGTTTGCTGCCCGAGCTGCAGGCTGGCGGCGTACGGAGCGAAGCCGTGGATCCGCTGGCGCAGGCGCGCCTGTTCGAGGCGCTGCTGGACCTGTTCGCCCGCACCGGAGTCGAAGCGCCCGTCGTGCTGGTGATTGAGGATCTGCACTGGGCTGATCCCTCCACCCGCGGGTTTCTCTCGTTCCTCGTGCGCAACATCCGCCGCGAGCGGCTCTTGGTGGTCGCCACGTACCGCACCGACGAGCTTCACCGCCGCCATCCGCTGCGCCAGTTCCTGGGCGAGGTCGAGCGGCTGCCCGCGGTCGAGCGGCTGGAGCTGGCGACGTTCAGCCGTCGCGAGCTCGCGCAGCAGCTCGCCGCGATTCTCGAGGAGCCGCCGGATTCCGGGCTGGTGGAGGAGCTGTTCACCCGGTCGCAGGGGAATGCGTTCTTCGCCGAGGAGTTGCTCGCCGCTTCAGGGGACGGCGCCGCGCAACCCATTCCGGGCAGCCTGCGCGACGCGCTGACGCTGCGCGTCGAGCGACTCTCGCCGCAGGCGCGTCGCATGGTGCGCTCGGCAGCCGTCGCGGGCTCGGTGTTGGGCCATCGGCTGTTGGCGGCGACCTCCGGGATGAACGAGCAGGAGCTACTCGACGCGCTGCACGAGTCGATCGAGGCCAATGTGCTGGTGCAGGATCCAGCGAGCGAGAGCTATGCCTTCCGGCATGAGCTCCTGCGCGAGGCTCTGTACGACGAGCTGCTACCACGGGAGCGCGTGGCGCTGCACGGGGCACTCGCTCGCTCCCTAGAGGATGAGCCGGGGCTCGCGGTTGGCGCCCACGGCGCCTCGGCGCAGCGCGCCATGCACTGGTCGGCGGCGCACGAGCTGGGGCATGCGCTGGAGGCCTCGGTCGAGGCGGGATTCGAGGCCGAACGTGTGTGGTCATTCGCCGAGGCGAACGGGCACTTCGAGCACGCCATCGAGCTGTGGGAGCGCGTTCCGGCCGAACAGCGACCGGCCGGCACCTCAATTGTGGACCTACTCGACCGCGCCGCAGAGGCCGCATATCTCTCGGGCCGGAGCCCGCGAGCGGTGACACTGACAAGGAGTGCGCTCGAGACCATCGACCCCGAGCGCGAGCCGGCGGCGGCCGGCCTGGCCCACGAGCGCCTGGGCCGGTATCTGCTGGCCGACTACATACGGGCCGAGGCACTCGAGGAGTACCGCGCAGCGGCCACGCTCGTGCCGGCGGAGCCGTCGGCCGCGCGGGCAAGCATTCTCGCGGGCGAGGCGCACGTGCTGATGCTCGAAGGCGAGCCGGTGCAGGCCCGGGCGCCGTGCGAGGAGGCCGTCCGGATCGCGCGTAAGGTCGGCGCGGCCCGGGTCGAATGCGACGCGCTGAATACGCTCGGCGCGGTGCTCGCGATACTCGGGGCACCCGAGGATGGCATCCAGGTGCTCCGCCGCGGCAAGCAGCTCGCCGAGGAACTCGGAGCGCTCCAGGAGCTCCGGCGAGCGTATGTCAATCTCGGACAGAGTCTCGATCACGCGGGGCGGCTCGACGAAGCCGCCGCGGTCGCGCGCGAAGGATGGGAGCGACTCAGGCCGAGGATCGGCGGCACCGCGGCGGCGTTCCTGGCCGCGGAGGCGGGTGGGCGGTTCAGGCGCCTCGGCCGCTGGGAGGAGGCTCTGGCCATCCTCGGGGAGGCTAGGGAAACCGCGCGACCTGATTGGACGACCGGATTGGTGCTGGCCGAGCTCGCCGTGCTCCAGGCGCTGCGCGGCGAGTTCGAGCTCTCCGGTGCCAGCCTCGAGGCGCTGGTAGAGCTGCGGCCGAAGGGTATTCCGCACTGGCCCTCCGCAGAGGCCAACGCGGCGGCTGCATTGGCTTGGGCGCGGGGTAATCCTCCCGAGGTACGGCAGGTCGTTGACCTGGATTCGCCGATCTGGCAAAGCGATCCGGCCTTTGACATTCCGCGGTTTGCCTACGCGCTCAGCGCGGAGGCCGATGTCGCGCTCCGAGCGCGCGGCGCCGGCGACGAAGCGGCCGAGCGCGACGCCGTGACCCGAGCCCAGGCACTCCTCGACCGCGTGCACGCGCTGACAGCGCCTGCCACCCGACCGCTCGGACACACGCCGCAGGATCTGCTCCTCGAGGTCGAGCTGTGCGAGCTCGAGGCCGGACGCGCGCGCGGCGAGACAAACCCGGACACCTGGGCCGCCCTCGCCTCGCGCTGGCAGGAGCTCGGGCGGCCATTCCAGGCCGCTTACGCGCTCCTGCGCGAGGCCGACGCCGCCCTCGCCGAGAATCTGCCGCGCGCGCGGATCGCCGAGACCCTTGCCCGAGCCAGAGCCACGGCCACGCGACTCGGTGCTCGGCCGCTTCTAGACCAGATCGAGACCGTCTCTCGCCGCGCACGCGTCCGCGCCGCGCCCAGGGGAGCGGCGATGCCCGACGAGGTCGCTGGGCTGACTACCCGCGAGCTGGACGTGCTCCGCCTCATAGCCGCAGGTCACACCAACCCCGAGATCGGCAAGGCGCTCTACATGAGCCCGAAGACCGCCAGCGTGCACGTGTCGCGGATCCTCACCAAGCTCGACGTCAAGACACGGACCGAGGCCGCCGGTGTCGCCCACCGGCTCGGCCTCCTCGACGTCGGGTGACGTCACCATTTCTATCCATACTCAGGCGTCTCTCAGTATCCAGCACGATCGAGTCACCCCCGTGCCGCAGGACGTAGAAGAAGTAGTCGAGGCGCTCGTCCGCCCATATGGGCTCGCTGTAGGCGTCCCAATGGAGGAACAGAGCGCTCCGGCGCGCGACCAGCGTCCCGTACCGCCGCCAGCGCGGCGCTGCGAGACCCGCGTTTGGCGCGACGAGTGAACTGCTGCGATGCCGCCGGCGCGGGTCTTTCGCAATGCCGCCGGCAGGATTCGAACCTGCGACCCTCGGATTAAAAGTCCGCTGCTCTGCCAACTGAGCTACGGCGGCGAGACGCGCATGATCGCGCAGGCCGGCTCTGCACGCGCGCGCCGAGTCGGGATCGGAGAGGGCCGCTACGACCGTCGTGGCGATGGTCTTGGCGTCGATTCGTGCGCGGAGCCGGTGAAATCATCGTACAACCGGGTCCGCGCCGTGCTTCATTAGGTGCGCTGGGGGCAGCCCCGTCGATCGCGCATGTACCGGCGAGCGAGTGCGGGGGATGATCTGGTCGATGGTGATCGAGGCGCCGACGGAGCGCACGGCCGAGTCCGGCATGGCGGTGGGCAACGGGGAGCGGTCGCTGGGACAGGTGAGGCTGGGAGCGTGTGGGCTGCACGTCTCGCGCCTGGGGCTTGGAATGATGAGCTACGGCGCCGAGCCCGGGCGCGCCTGGGCTCTTGACGAGCGGGAGGCGGAGCCGATCGTGCGGCGGGCGATCGAGGCGGGTTTCACGTTCTTCGACACCGCGGACATGTACTCGGACGGGGCCAGCGAGATCGTGACGGGGCGGCTGTTGCGAAAGCTGATCCGCCGCGAGGAATGCGTTGTGGCGACGAAGGTCTACTACCCGACCACCCCCGGGCCGAATGGCAGGGGGCTGTCGCGCAAGCACGTGCTCGCGGCGATCGATGCGTCGCTCGAGCGGCTGGGCATGGACTACGTCGACCTGTACCAGATCCACCGCTTCGATCCCGAGACGCCGATCGAGGAGACGATGCAGGCGCTGGACGATGTGGTGCGGGCCGGCAAGGCACGGTATGTGGGCGCGAGCACGATGCTCGCGTGGCAGTTCGCGAAGGCCCAGCGCGTCGCCGAGCGAAACGGCTTGACGCGGTTCGTCTCGATGCAGAACCGTTACAACCTGCTCTACCGGGAGGACGAGCGGGAGGTGATCCCGCAATGCGTCGACCAGGGTGTCGCGATCATCCCCTACAGCCCGCTGGCCCAGGGGTACCTGGCGGGGACGCGTGCACGCAACGGAGGGCCGCGGACCAAACGCGCCGTCGCCGCTCCGGGGAAGGCCGACCTGTACGACCGCCCGGTGGATGTCGACATCGTCGGCCGGGTGGTCGAGCTGGCCCGCACCCGGCGGGTCGCGCCGGCGCAGATTGCGCTGGCCTGGCACCTGCACAAGCCCGCGGTCACCGCGCCGATCATCGGCGCCACGCGAGTCAGGCACATCGACCAGGCGCTGGCCGCCACCGGCCTGGCGCTCACCGCGCCCGAAATCGCAGCGCTCGAGGAGCCATACCGGCCCCGCGACGTGGTCCTCTAGACCGGAGGGCCCTCGCCCCGACTCAGTGGCGGAAGTGACGCCGGCTGGTGAAGACCATCGCGGCGCCGGCCGCGTCGATGGCCTCCACGACCTCGTGGTCGCGGATCGAGCCGCCGGGCTGGATGATCGCGATGGCGCCGGCGTCGAGCGCGAGCTTGGGCCCGTCGGCGAACGGGAAGTAGGCGTCGGAGGCGAGGACCGAGCCCTGCAGGGAGGAGCGCGACTTCTCGATGGCCAGCCGGACGGAGTCGACCCGGCTCATCTGGCCGGCCCCGATGCCCAGGGTGGCGAGATCGCGGCACAGCACGACGGCGTTGGAGCGGACGTGCTTACACACCTTCCAGGCGAAGGACAGCTCGCCCCACTCGGCCTCGGTCGGCACGCGCTTGGAGACGACCTGCATCTCTGACCGTTCTTCCAGGTCGTAGTCGCGGTCCTGCACGAGCATCCCGCCCACGACCTGGCGCAGGGCCGGATCGATCATGTCCGGGTTACGGCGCTCGCGGTCGTCGAGGATGCGCATGTTCGGCTTGGTCTCGAGCACCTCGAGCGCGTCCTCGTCGTAGCCGCGGGCGAACACCACCTCGGCGAACTGGCTGGCGATGGCCTCGGCCAGCGGACGATCGACGCGGCGGTTGAGGCAGATCACGCCACCGTAGGCGGACATCGGATCGCACTCGAATGCCTTCTGGTAGGCGTCGAGGGCTGTCGTGCCCACCGCCACGCCGCACGGGTTGTTGTGCTTGATGATCGCGCAGGCCGGGATCTGGAACTCGCTGATCGTCAGGCGACCGGCGTCCAGATCCAGGAGGTTGTTGAACGACAGCTCCTTGCCACCCAGCTGGGAGACCATCGACAGGACATGGGTGCGGGCGCCCACCTGCGAGTAGTAGGCGGCCCGCTGATGGGGGTTCTCGCCATAGGGCAGCTCGAGCAGCTTCTCGAACGCGCGCACCATCAGGGCGGGGAAGTCCGCGCCCTTCTCCTGGAACCAGCGCGCGATCGCGGTGTCGTAGCGGGCCGTGTAGGCGAACGCCTCGGCGGCCAGGCTCTCGCGCGTGGTGGGCGACAGGCGGCGCCCCGACTCGCGCAGCTCGGCGAGGATCGCGTCGTAGCTCTCGGGGCTCACCACCGGTGCGACGAACTGGAAGTTCTTGGCCGCCGCGCGGATCATCGACGGGCCGCCGATGTCGATGTTCTCGATCACCTCGGCGTCGTCCACCCCCCGGCGGGCGGCCGTCCGTTCGAATGGATACAGGTTCACGCACACGAGGTCGATGAACTCGACGTCGTTCTCCTCGGCCTGGCGCATGTGGGCGTGGTCATCGCGCAGCGCGAGCAGTCCGCCGTACAACTTGGGATGGAGCGTCTTGACCCGTCCGTCCATGATCTCCGGGAAGCCGGTCAGCTCGGAGACCTGGCGGACCCGAAGCCCCGCGCTGGTCAACTCGCGGGCGGTCCCGCCGGTCGAGACGATCTCGACCCCCAACTCGGCCAGCCCGCGCGCGAACTCGACGAGACCGGTCTTGTCGGACACCGACAGCAGCGCGCGCGAGACCTGCACCTCACCCGGGGAGACGGGCGCAAATGGGTTCGCACGCTGGGTTCCCTGCGCCATGGCCCCCCGACTTTATCGTGGGTTCAGGACTTCGCGCGCCGCGCCGGGTCCTCGGCGATCACCACGCGGCGCGGGTTGTCCGCGTCGAAGCTGATCGCCCCCCGGGCGATCAGGCGCACCGCCTCGGGCAGGAGCTCGTGCTCGATCGGGTGCAGGCGTTCGAGAACCGCAGCCGCATCCCGGGCGTCGGGCAGCTCCACAGCACGCTGGAGGATCACGGGGCCGCTATCGACGCCGCCGTCGACGAAGTGGACGGTGACACCGAACACCCTGACCCCGTAGGCCAGCGCATCCTCGACCGGCCGCAGCCCCGGGAAGGCCGGCAGCAGCGCCGGGTGCACATTGATCACGCGGTCGGGAAAGCGGTCCAGGAACTCCCGGCTCAGCAGGCGCATGTAGCCGGCGAGCACGACGAGCTCGGCGCCGCGTTCGGCGAGCCAGTCGGCGATGGCGAGATCGCGGGCTTGGCGGTCGGGGTAGTCCTCGGATGGGAAGACGCCCGTGGGTACGGAGGCGCGGCGCGCGCGCTCGAGCGCCGGCGCGTCGGCACGGTCCGAGGCCACCGCCACGATCGAAATCCCGTCGCTCCCGTGCACGCGGTCGAGCAGCGCCTGGAGGTTCGTTCCCGTCCCGGACGCCAGCACGGCGACGTTCATGCTGCGCGGAGCTTCGGAAACTTCCCGCCGGTGGAGCGGAGGGTTCCGGCGGCGATCAGCTCGTCGACACGGCGGAGCACATCGCTCGAGTGCAGATGGGCGAAGGATCCGTAGCCGCCGAGTCGGTCGTAGGCGTGCTGGACGATGACCTTCGAGCGACCACCGCGGAGGATCTCCACCGCGCGGGTCCGGCCCACCGGCGGAGCGGCGGACACGACGACCTTGACGATCGCCGCGTCGAGATCGCCGACATCGCCTGGGTGAGGCTGGGGGGCGGAAGCTGCCGGCGTCACGATCGGCGGCGAGCAGACGTCGCAACACGCCACCGACGGCGTCGAGCCCGACCGGTCGCCGAAGTAGCTCAGCAGCGCCGCACGCCGGCAGCCGGTTCCCTCGACGTAGCCCCACACCGCGCGGTACTGGCTCCAGCGAGCGCGTTCGGCATCCCGGGCCGAGCCCAGGCACCGCACCAGCGCGCGGCCGTCCCATTCGCCCACGAGGAGTCCGGCGGCCCGATCGGGCGGGGCAGGCTGCGGCGCCAGCAGGCCGGCGCGCGTCAGGTGCCCGATGATCGCGCGGACCGTCTCCTCGTCGCCACCCGAACCGACGTCGGCGGCCAGGTCTCGGACCGCCACGTCGTAGCGCCCGTCCAGCCCGGCCCAGCGCAGCCGCTCGGCCACGCGCTCGAACACGCCCGCGTCGAGCCGAGAGCGCTGGATGAAGAACACGTGCAGGCCCTTGTCGCGCTGCTCGGCGAACAGCAGGCAGCGTGCCGGCGCACCGTCGCGCCCGGCTCGGCCGGCCTCCTGGTAATAGGCCTCGAGCGAGCCCGGCACGGTCGCGTGGCAGACGGTCCGGACATCGGCCTTGTCGATCCCCATCCCGAACGCGTTGGTCGCCACGATCACTCGCACCTCGCCGGACATGAAGCGCTCCTGTGTCGCAGCCCGCACCCCCCGCTCGAGGCCAGCGTGATAGACGGGAACCTCCTCATCCAGCGCCCGGGTCAAGAACCCGGCAAGCTCCTCGCTCGCGCGGCGCGTGCCCGCGTAGACGATCGCGGGCAAAGCGTCCGATTCGCGCAACGCGGCCGCCATCCGCCGGCGCTTGTCGAGCGCGGTCGCGCAGCGCACCACGGAGAAGGTCAGATTCGGCCGGTCGAAGCCGGTCGTCACCCGCACCGGGTCGCGCAGGGACAGACGGCGCGCGATGTCATCCGCCACGGCGGGCGTCGCCGTCGCGGTCAGCCCGATCGTCGCCCGGGCCCCAACCCGCCGGGCCGCCTCGGCGAGGAAGAAGTAGTCGGGACGGAAGTCGTGGCCCCACTGCGAGATGCAATGCGCCTCGTCGACCACGAACAGCCCGACCCGCACACGCGCCACCGCCTCGGCGAACCGGGGCGAGGCGAACCGCTCGGGCGCCACGTAGAGCAAGCGAACCGAGCCCTCGGCCACTCGCGCCAGAGCCTCGGCGTTCGCGGCGCCGCCTCGCTGCGCGTTGACCAACTCGACCCGCCCCGGGGCCACCGACTGCAGCGCGGAAACCTGGTCCTGCATGAGCGAGACGAGCGGCGAGACGACCAGCGTCAGATCGTCGCGCATCAGGGCCGGGAGCTGGTAGCAGAGCGACTTGCCCGACCCCGTGGGCATCACGACCAGCGCGTCACGGTCAGCCAGCGCCGCATCGACGGCCTCGGCCTGGCCGGGGCGGAAGTGCTCAAAGCCGAACAGTCGCCGCAGCGCTTGACCAGGATCCATGGGGCGCCCGACTGTAGCGGCGCCCCCGGCGGCCCCAGACCCCGGCGCAGCGGCGCGATCTACGCCCTGACGAGCGGGAGCTCGAGCGCGTGCTTGCCGCGCGCCCCCTCGGTGCCGGGCAGCGGATAGTCGCCGCTGAAGCACGCGTCGCAATGCGTGTCACGTGAAACGCCAACCGCCTCGTAGACCCCTTCGAGCGACAGGTAATGCAGCGAGTCGGCCCCGAGCTCGTCGGCGACCTCCTCGACCGTGCGCCCGTGGGCGATCATCTCCTCGCGTGTGGACATGTCGATCCCGTAGTGGCAGGGGTGCTTGATCGGCGGCGCCGAGATGCGGAGGTGGATCTCGGCCGCGCCGGCGTCGCGCAGCATCTGGACGATCTGGCGCGTCGTGTTGCCGCGGACGATCGAGTCGTCGACCACGATCAGCCGCTTGCCCGCCACCACCTCGGGCAACGGATTGAACTTCAGTCTCAGACCATTCCGGCGCAGCTCCTGGCCGGGCTGGATGAACGTGCGGGCCACGTAGCGGTTCTTGATGAAGCCGTCGTCCTGGGGCAGCCCGGCGGCCCGGGCGAGGCCTCGCGCCGCGGGGTTGCCCGAGTCGGGCACCGGGATCACCAGGTCGGCCTCGACCGGGGCCTCACGCCACAGGATCTCGCCCATTCGCGCCCTGGCCACCTGCAGGACCGTTCCCGCCATCTTGGAGTCCGGACGCGCGAAGTAGATGTACTCGAACACGCAGAACGCGCGGCGCTCGCCGCCGGCCACCATCCGCGTCTGGACCCCGCCCTCGGTGAGCGTGATCACCTCGCCCGGCAGCACCTCGCGCAGATACGTGGCGCCGATCAGGTCAAACGCGCACGACTCGCTGGCCACGCAGTACGAGGCCTGACCGCTCTCCTCGTCCTCGATCATCCCGAGGACGAGGGGACGCAGGCCGTGCGGGTCGCGGAATGCGACGACCGACTCTTCGGTCATGACCACGGTCGAGAACGCGCCCCTGAGCCGGGGTAGCACGTCGGCCACCGCGTCCTCGATCCGCTCAGCCGGATGGCGGGCGAGCAGCGCCGCGATGATCTCGGAGTCCGAGGTCGAGCTGAACGGCACATCGTGCTCGCGCAGCTCGGCGTGCAGCTCGACCGCATTGATCAGGTTCCCGTTGTGGGCGAGGGCCAGCGTGCGGCGGTCGTGTCGCACGATCGGCTGGGTGTTCTCCCACTGCGATGCGCCGGTGGTCGAGTAGCGGACGTGGCCGATGGCCAGATCGCCGACGAGTGAGCGGAGCTTGTGCTCGTCGAACACCTGCGCGACCAGGCCCTGGTCGCGGATCGCCATGATGCCGCGCCCCTGGGGAGCGGAGGCGATGCCGGCCGACTCCTGGCCGCGATGCTGCAACGCAAACAGCGCGAAGTACGCGACACGGGCGACGTCGTGTCCGGGCGCATATATGCCGAAGACACCACACTCGTCGCGAGGCCCGTCTCGAGTCTCGATCAGTCCAGACGTCATGCCCAGCCTGCCTCCAAGGCTAGCAGCGGTCCTAGACCCATTCGGCCAGGCCGCCGTCCCGGGCCGAGCGCAGCTCGGAAACTGCGAGCTCGAACAGCCCCTCAACCCGCAGTGCGTCGCCGCCGACCTCACCGATCACGACAAAGCCGGCCAAAGCCTCACGTGGACCCGAGACCACGAAGCCGCGCCCCGGCGCCTCCCCGAACGGATCGACGCCGCCCGGCAGCCGCACGGAGGCGCCGAGGTCGCCGGCGATGCAGCATTCGGCCAGCGCGACCGCCACCCCGCCCTCGGCGATGTCGTGGGCGCTCCGGAACGCGCCGGCGCGGATCCGCGACCGGACAGCCTCGTGCGCGACCCGGATCCGCCCAGCGTCGGCGGCCGGCAGCTCGCCGAGCGGAGGATCGCCGTTCAGCTTGGACAGCTCGGACCCGACCCGAGAGGGCTCGAACGGTCCGACCAAGGCGATGGCATCTCCCGCGCGAGCGAATCCGAGCCCTCCGGCGGCCGCAGCATGGGGCAGCTTGCCGACCATCCCGACCACCGGCGTGGGGAAGATCGGGCCACTCGGAGCCTCGTTGTACAAGGACACGTTGCCGCCGACGACCGGAACCCCGAGGGCCTCGCACGCCTCGGACAGGCCCTCGACCGCCTCGGTCAGCTGCCAGGCGACGTGCGGCTTCTCGGGATTGCCGAAGTTCAGGCAGTTGGTCAGGCCAAGCGGCTCGGCCCCCACGCAGGCCAGGTTGGCGGCACATTCGTAGACGGCCTCGGCGGCGCCGCGGCGCGGATCGCACGCCACCCGCCGGCCGTTGCCATCGATGGCCACCGCGATCGCCGGAGAATCGGCCCCCCCGCCCAGCACCAGCACGGCGGCGTCCGCTTCGTCGGGCCGGCGCACGGTGCGGGACTGGACGACCGGGTCGTATTGCTCGAACACCGGCCGCCGCGAGGCGAGGTTGGGCGAGCGCAGCAGCGCGAGCAAGACCTCCCCCGGCGACTCGCCGCCGTTCAACCCGGCCTCCGGCGACCCGTACAGATCGCTCGATGGCGGCTCCGGTTGCAGGTCGTAAACCGGACAATCATCAACAAGAACGCTGACCGGGACCTCCGCGACGGCGCTTCCGCGGTGGAGCACCCGCAGCGTGTCGCCCTGGGTCACGCAGCCGATCGTGGTGGCCAGCACCTCCCAGCGCTCGCACACGTTGAGCAGCTCGCCGACGCATTCGGGCGTCGCCACGCAGAGCATGCGCTCCTGGGACTCGGAGACCATGATCTCGAAGGGCTCCATGTCGGGCTCGCGGAGCGGGATCTGGCACAGGTCGATCGTGATGCCGACTCCGCCGTTCGCCGCCATCTCGGAGGCGGCGGAGGTGAGCCCGGCCGCGCCCAGGTCCTGCAAGGACACGAGCAGCTCGCGATCGAGCAGCTCCAGACAGCACTCGAGCAGCTTCTTCTCGGTGAACGGGTCGCCGATCTGGACCGACGGCCGCTTGGCCTCGTCGCCCTCGCCCAACTCGGCACTGGCCAGCACCGACGCGCCGCCGATCCCGTCGCGGCCGGTCAGCGCCCCCAACAGCACCACGACGTTGCCGATGCCGGCCGCCGCGCTGCGGATCAGGCGCTCGTGGGGCGCCAGGCCCAGGCACATCGCGTTGACCAGGCAGTTCTGCTCGTAGCTGTGCTCGAAGTAGATCTCGCCGCCGACCGTGGGGACGCCGATCGAGTTGCCGTAGTGGCCGATCCCGGCCACAGCGCGATCCAGCAGATACCGCGACCGCTCAGACGAGGCCGGCTCGCCGAAGCGCAGCGAGTCGAGCACCGCGATCGGCCGGGCACCTACGGCGAACACGTCGCGGAGGATCCCGCCCACCCCGGTGGCCGCGCCCTGGAACGGCTCCACCGCGCTCGGATGGTTGTGCGACTCGACCTTGAACGCAACCGCCAGGCCGCCGCCGACGTCCACCGCCCCGGCGTTCTCACCCGGGCCGAGCAGTACGTGCGGGCCCTCCTTGGGCAGCCGGCGCAGCAGCCGGCGCGAGTGCTTGTAGCCGCAATGCTCCGACCACATGAGCGACAGCATGGCCAGCTCGACGTCGCGCGGCACCCGCCCCAGCCGGTCGAGGATCCGGTCGTACTCGTCGTCCGTCAGCCCGAGCTGACGGTGGCGCGCGTCAAGCGAGGACGTGGCGCTCGACATGCGCTCGCATGGATTCGAAGATCGTCAGGCCGTCGACCGATCCGCCCAATGGATCGACCGCGTGCTCGGGGTGGGGCATCAGGCCGAACACGTTTCCCGCCTCGTTGCACACCCCGGCGACGTCGCGCAGCGATCCGTTCGGGTTGTGCCCCGGGGCGTAGCGGAGGAGCACCTGGCCGGCCGCCTCGAGGCGGTCGAGATCGGCCTCCGGTGCGTAGAAGCGGCCCGTGGTGTGCTTGACCGGGATCGAGAGCCGCGGGGTGGGTCGGGCGGGTGGGCCCGTCTCGCACGCGCGCGTGAATGGGGTCTCGAGGTTGTCGACCTCGAGCTCGACCTGGCGGAAGACGAACTTGAGCGAGACGTTGGGCAACAGCGCGCCCGGGAGCAGCTGCGCCTCGCAGAGCACCTGGAAGCCGTTGCAGATCCCGAGCACCAGGCCGCCCTCGCGCGCGAACTCCTCCACCTCGGCCATCACGGGCGCAAACCGGGCGATCGCCCCGACGCGGAGATAGTCGCCGTAGGAGAAGCCCCCGGGGACGATCACCGCATCGACCCCCTGTAGATCGCGGTCCGCATGCCACAGCAACACCGCATCCCCCACCCGCGCGGCCGCCTGGAGAGCGTCGATGTCGTCGCAGGATCCCGGGAACCGGATAACCCCGAACTTCATGCCGACCTAACCCCGGAGTTCCGCGCCAGCGGAACTCCCAATGGAATCCGCGCCAGCCGATTCCACAATCTCCCAATCCTCGATCAGCGGGTTGGTCAGCAACCGCTCGCACATTGCGGGAAGCTGCGCCGGGTCGTCCACGTCAAGCTCGATCAGCCGCCCGACGTGGACATTGCTGACTCCCTGGAACCCCAGCGCGGGCAGCGCGCGCTCGACCGCCTGGCCCTGCGGGTCGAGAATCCCCGCCTTGGGCCGAACCAGGACCCGGGCCCTCATCGGGTTCGCTTCAGCCAGGCGTCGAACGGTTCGCCGGTGACCCGCTCGTACGCCTCGATGTACTTCTCGCGCGTGCGGGACACCACTTCGTCCGGGATGGGAGGCGCCGGCGGGTTGCGGTCCCAACCCGTCGAGGAGGCCCAGTCGCGCACGAACTGCTTGTCGAAGCTCGGCTGCGGGCGGCCGGGCTCGTACTGGTCGGCGGGCCAGAAGCGCGAGGAATCCGGAGTGCAGACCTCGTCGCCGAGGGTCAGCGCGCCGTCGGGGTCCAGGCCGAACTCGAACTTGGTGTCGGCCAGGATGATCCCCCGCTCGCGGGCGTGGTCGGCCGCGTGCTGGTAGACCGCCAGCGAGACCTCGCGGACGCGCTCGGCCAGCGCTCGGTCGCCCACCAGCTCGGCGGCGCGCTCGAAGTCGATGTTCTCGTCGTGGCCCTCCTGGGCCTTGGTGGCGGGCGTGAAGATCGGCTCCGGCAGCCGATCGGATTCCCGCAGCCCTTCGGGGACCGCGATCCCGCACACCTCGCCGGTGCGCTGATAGTCCTTCCAGCCCGAGCCGCTCAGGTAGCCGCGGACCACGCATTCGATCGGGAGCATGTCGAGCTTGCGAACGAGCATGCCACGGGCGCGAGCCTCTTCCGGGACTCCGTCGGTCACGGAGAGCATGTGGTTGGGGACGATCCCGGTCGTGCGCTCGAACCAGAAAGTGGAAAGACCCGTGAGCACGGCGCCCTTGTCCGGGATCGGCGTCGGGTGGACGGCGTCGTAGGTGGAGATCCGATCGGAGGCGACGATCAGCAGCGTCCGATCCCGCCCTTCGTAGATCTCGCGGACCTTGCCCGAAGCGATCAGGGGCAGGTCGGCAAGGGCGCTCACTGGGTCGATCCTAGCAACGGCCCCGGCGGCGGCGGAGGGGCGAATTCAGCTCTTTGCGACCAACATGCTGGCCGCACACGGAGTCGTCGTGCCGGGCATGAAGATCGCGTCGATCAGGTAGGCCTGGTAGGCGTCCGGGGGCGCCACGAAGTCCTCGAAGGTGCCGCCGGCGTTGTCCTCGAACTGGCTGTCCGGACCCGCATCGTCAATCTGCTGCGGCGTACCGGCGACCAACTGTTCCCCGAAGACCTCGCTGTTCGAGGAGCTCGAGGTGACCATGATCGCCGCGTCGAACGTGCCGCCGCCGTCGTCGTTGCACGTGAGGCTCACCGTGAACGGCCCGAAGCTGCCCAGCGGCACCGTCTGGCCGCCACTGGCGGTGACCAACCCGCTACGCGTGATGGTCGAGGACCCGAGTGCGAACGCGCTCGCGGGGTGTCCGCCCAGCTCGATCGCGTTCCTGGCCAACTTGGCGTCCGGCACCTGTCCGAGCGATTTCAGCTTGATCTGCTTGCCCGTGATCGTGCCGTTCCGCAGGCGATTGCCGGACAGCGAATCCCGCCTGATCAGCGAATCGCCGTTGACCAGCTTGGTCGCCGCCACCGCGGTCCCGGAAGCAGCGACGACCAGCGCGACGATTGCGACCAGCATCGCCGCCGACGGCCTCCGTCGTGCGAGCTCCCGCATTGTCCGTCTCCCTCCGTCACCGGTCCTCCCCATGAGGACCGTATGGGCGGACGCTACCGCAGGGCAGGCGTCCGCCCGTTAAGAAACGGTGGGAATTACGGGGCGGTGGCCGCCGCCGGCGCGCAGATGGCGGTGACCGTGGTGTTCATCGGTGACCCTGAGTTGTTGTAGATGTCGGCGACCCAGCTCGTCTTCCCGCTCGGATAGGAGTCGTTGACAGACCCCGAACTGCTCGTCTGCTGACTTGTCGCACCCCCACCGGTCACGTCGGTACCCGACGGACAGGTCGCGGTTACCGGAAACCGTTCGGACTCGAGCCCGTGTCGGGCACGGCGACTGTCGTGGCGGTCACGTACGTGACCTTCGCGATCGGAGCGGCGGTCGCCGTCGTCGCGTTCGTCGCGTTCGTCGCGTTCGTCGCCGAATCAGCAGTCGCCGCATGAGTCGCGCTGGGCACCGTACCCAGCGCGCTCAGCTTGATCTTGCTGCCGGGCACGGACCGGTTGCGCAGCCGATTGCCGGACAACGAGTTCTTCTTGATCAGTGAGTCGCCGCTGACCAATGTGGTCGCCGCCACCGCAGTCCCGGAAGCCGCGACGACCAGCGCGATCATCGCAACCACCATCGCCGCAGATGGCCTGCGGCCCAAGAGATGCCCCATGGCGATCCCCCCTCATTCGCCGGACGCCGCGTTTCGAGCGTCCGTATTGCGCGCGCATCGTAGAGGTGCGAACAGGCCGTGCCTTCGCGGCTTCGCAGCGGGCGTAGAAAGTACGGAGCCTCAGAGCGCCGGCAGCACCGGGCTCTCGATGGCCACTGCGATCCCCCGGCGGGCGCCCAGCGCCGAAAGCATCAGCGCGGTGTCGGCGACCGCCACGCCCGTGAGGTGCTCGGCGCGCTGCTCGAAGTCGCGGACGATCGCCGCGAGCGCCGCCGCGTAGGCGCGTTCGTCGCGATCGGCGAGCGACGCGATCGCAGCCGCCGTACGTCCGAAGGCATCGGTGCCGCTGCCCATCCGGGCCGCCCATGTCCGGGCATCGCCGTCCTCGTCCAGAATCAGTGCGGCCAGCGCCTGGGCGTAGGACGCGGTGACGGACTCCGGATCGCGCTCGCCCAGCGTCGTGCGCACGTACTGCGCCTCGGGAGCACCGCCCCCGGCCAGGACGGCCGCCTTGACCATCCCGACCAGCCGGCCGTAGGCACTCGGCGGTGCCACCTCCCACGACAGCCGGTACAACTCCGCCGCCGCGGCGAAGGCGGCCCGCGCGGCCTCACGATCCGATGCGATCAGCGCCCGCTGGCCGGCCCCGTCGCGCTCCACCGCCGCCGTCATCAGCTCCTGGTGCTTGTGCGGGGCCACGGCGGCGCAAATCGTAAACGGAGCAGGTATTCATTGAAGGCAATGGCCGCTGGGAGTCCGTTCAGAAACCGGGTTGCGCTCGTCACCGGCGCCAGCGGCGGGATCGGGCAGGCGATCGCCCGCCGGCTGGCCGCCGAGGGGGCCTCCGTCGCGCTCGCCTACGGCGCCAACGCCAAGCCGGCGCAGCAGCTGGCCGACGAGCTCGTGGCGCAGGGCGGGCACGCCGTGGCCGCGGGCGCCGACCTGAGCCGTGCCGAGGCGCCGGCCGAGCTGCTGGCCGAGGTCGAGCCGCAGCTCGGCTCGGTCGACATCCTCGTGCCGGCGGCCGGGCTCGGCGGCCAGAAGTCGCTCGAGGAGATCTCGCTCGAGGACTTCGACGAGATGGTGGCGGTCAACCTGCGAGCGCCGTTCCTGCTCGCCCAGCGCACGGTGCCCGGGATGCGTGCCCGAGGCTTCGGCCGCATCCTGTTCGTGTCGTCGGTCGCGGCCTTCACGGGCGGCATAGTGGGCCCGCACTACGCGGCGTCGAAGGCCGGCCTCCACGGCCTCACGCATTTCCTGGCCAGCCGAACCGCAGGCGAGGGCGTAACGGTCAACGCGATCGCGCCGGCGTTGATCACCGACACCGGAATGCTGCCCGGTGAGCCCGACGAGCTACGGTCCCGCGTGCCGGTGGGTCGCCTGGGCCGGCCCGACGAGGTCGCGGACCTGGCCATCGCCATGCTGCGCAACTCGTACATGACCAACCAGGTCGTCTCGGTCGACGGCGGGATGTATCCGCACTAGCAGGCGGGGCCGGCGCTACGCCGGCACCCGCGGCGCGCTGATCGCGTCGAGCCGGGCGACGATCTCGTCGGCGTGGCGGACGAACACGCCGTAGTCGAAGATCGCGTCGAGGTCGAGGCCCGCGCCGGCGGGATCACGGGCGAGGAGATCGCGCATCGGCACGCGGGAATCGAGCGCCTCCTGGGCCAGCCGCTGGACGACGCGGTAGGCATCGTCTCGCATGAGACCCGACTCGACGAGCGCCAGCAGCACGCGCTGAGAGAACAGCGCACCGTGGGTCAGCTCGAGGTTCTCGCGCATCCGGTCCACGTCCACGACCATCCCCTCGACGAGGGCCAGCGTTCGCCGCTGGAGGTGGTCGAGCAGGATCGTCGAGTCGGGCAGGATCACCCGCTCGACGGAGGAGTGCGAGATGTCGCGCTCGTGCCAGAGCGCCACGTCCTCGAGCGCGGCGTGCGCGTTGGCCCGGAGCACCCGCGAGAGCCCGACGATCTGCTCTGACTTGATCGGGTTGCGCTTGTGGGGCATCGCACTCGACCCCTTCTGTCCGCGGCCGAACGGCTCGCGCACCTCGCTCACCTCGGTCCGGGCCAGGTGGCGAAGCTCGGTGGCAAAGCGCTCCATGCCCGCGCCGGCCAGCGCGATCGCGCCGAGCAACTCGGCGTGGCGATCGCGGGGCACCACCTGGGTGGAGGCCGGCTCCCGGGCCAGGCCGAGGCGCGCGAGCACGCGCTCCTCGAACTCGGGCGAGGTGGCCGAGTAGGTCCCAACCGCTCCCGAGATCGCCCCCACGGCGGCCTGGTCGAAGGCGCGCGCCAGCCGCTCGGCGTTCCGGTTAGCCTCGAAGGCGAACCCCGCGAGCTTGATCCCGAACGTGGTCGGCTCGGCGTGGATCCCGTGCGTGCGGCCGGCGCACAGCGTGTGGACGTGCTCGCGGGCAGCCGTCGCGAACGCCTCCACGAGGCGACGCGAATCCGGCAGGACGATCTCGGCCACCCGGCGCAGCTGCAGGGCCAGCCCGGTGTCGAGCACGTCGCTCGAGGTCAGGCCGTGGTGGATCCAGCGGCCGGCCGGGCCGGCCGAGTCCGACAGGATGTCGACGAAGGCGGCCGTGTCGTGGTCGGTGACGCGCTCGCGCTCGGCGATCGCCTCGACCGTGAACGTGGCCCGGCGGATCGCGTCGAGCTCCTCCTCGGTCGGCCCGTCCATCTCCTCGCACGCCGCCACCTCGACCTCGCGCATGGCCTCGAAATGAGCGTGGTCGGACCACACCTCGGCCAGTTCACGACGGGTATAGCGCGGGATCACGGGGTTCGAGCGTAGCGAGCGAAGCGGGCGACGCGATCAGGCGCGGCTTGCGGAACCGAAGCGGCGGGCGACGCGATCAGCCGCGCCCAGCGAAACCGATGGGCGACGAGCGCGAGTTTCCTGCCATTCGGCGCCCGCCGCTGGCCGAGCGGCAGGAAAGTCGCTCCATACGCGAGTGAAGCGCCGTTCACTTCTCGGGCGTCGACGAGTGGCAGGTTAGTCGCCACCGGAAAAGGGTGCATCGGGATCCGAGGGTGGTACGGACCCGGGACGTGGCACGGACCCGGGACGCGGTACGGACCCGGGACGGTCCGACCGTACGGACCCGGGACGTCGGTGCGGCGGCGCCACACGCCCAGCTCGAGCTGACTACCCGCCCGCCAGCGCCACGGACTTGACGATCAGCATCACGAGCGCGACCACCATGTAGCCACCGAGCACGAGCAGCGCCGCCTGACGGCGGGCGGAGAAACGCGGACGCGAGAGCAGTGCCGCCGGTGGCATCGTCCATTGCTCGCGCGGGATCTCCGGGCCCGAGCCCGCTTCGCCCCCGTCCGCGCCGCCCACGCCCGAGACGCCCCCCACGCCCCAGACGCCCCCCACCCGCCGGGCCCGGTTCCGCAGCGCCACCGCGCCCATCGCCAGCAACACGACCACCAGAACCGCCGCGCCGCCGGCCGCCAGCGTGGTCACGTCGATACCCGGCAGCAGCGTCGTCAGGGTCAGGATCAGCGACAGCAGCACGAGCGCGCTGACGATGACGGTGGCCAGCGCCTTCAGCCACGGCGGGTTGGTCCACGGACCGAGCACCTCGCGGTCGTTGCAGAGCATGAGGAGGAACAGCGTCGTCATCGGCAGCACGATGCCGCACAGCGCCTGCACCGCCTCGGTGATCACGCCGAGCGGGGCGCCCGGGATCAAGACGATCCCCGCTGCCACCAGGATCAGCACGGTAAACACCGTGTAGAAACCCGGCGCCTCGAAGAAGCTGCGGTGCAATGAGCCGCGCGTGCCGAACACGTCGCCGACGACGTAGCTGGTGGCCAGCGTGACCGCACCGGCCCCGATCAGCGACGCGTTCAGCAGCACGATCGCGAAGAACGCCGCGGGAAGTGACCCGATCGTGTGATCGAGCGCGGAGGCCACGCCTCCGGCGTCGGTGAAGTGGCCGAAGTACCTCGTGCCCCCGAGCGCGAAGGCCGTCGCGCAGATCAGGGCTCCGGCCCCGACCACCACCACCAGCGCACCGAGCAGCGTGTCGACCCGCTCGTAGTTGATCCAGCGCGGCGTGATCCGCTTGTCGACGATGTTCGACTGCTGGAAGAAGAGCTGCCAGGGCGCCACCGTGGTGCCGACGATCGCGATCAGCAGCAGGACCGCGTTCGAGCTCGCGCCGCCGGCGATCCCAGGCACGAACGTGTGCTGGACGACCGGCCCGGCATGCGGCCGGCTGAGGAAGAACAGCGGGATCACGAACAGATTCGCGAAGGCGAACAGGAACATCGAGCGCTCCCACACGCGGAAGCTGCCACTCGCCGTCACCGCGACCAATGCGGCCGCCGCGGCCGGGACCGAGATGTCGGCCGAGACGCCGAAATAGCCGAGCGCGAGGTTCACGCCGATGAACTCGGTGACGATGATCAGGAAGTTCTGCAGCAGCAGAAACGAGGACTCGAACCACCCCCAGCCACGCCCGAAGCGCTCGATAATCAGCCGGGCGTGGCCGACGCCGGTGACCGCGCCCAGCCGGACGACCATCTCCTGGTTGACGATCAACACCGGCACCAGCAGCAGGAGCACCCACAGCAGGCTGGTCCCGTAGTTCTGCCCCGCCTGCGAGTAGGTGGCGACGCCGCCGGCGTCGTTGTCGCCCACCATCACGATCAACCCCGGGCCGATGATGGCCAGCAGCGCGAGCAGCCGGGAGCGCCAGCTGCGGTGGGTCTCCTCGTGCTCGCGGATCGTGCCGAACGCGCCGCGGATCTCGCCGGTGTGCGCCGAGTCGAGCGCCGCGTGCGCACCCGACGCGCTGAGGGATTGGGTCGAGGCAGAGCGAGCCGGAGCGCTCGGCGCAGAGCGCGCGGCTGGATCGCTGGCCATCTGCTCGACCTCCTTTCACGCGTTGCCGGGGCTCCCGCGCCGGCCGGAGGTCGCTGGTGAACGGGATTCAGACCCGCGCGACGTCCACTACACCGGCCGCGGGGGTGCTACTTCGCGGGTTCTCGCTGCCCGGTATCTCGTCGTAGTGCATCATCAGCGACACGAGCGTAGCAACGCCATACTGGCCCGGACAAGGCAGATCGCTTTCACATTTGCCGCCATGCACACGCCCTCACCGACCACCACCGACACGACTCATAGCCTCGACTGGCGCGCGCTGATCCACGAGCTTGCCGCGTTCGAGCGACCGTCCGCTTCGGACGGGGAGCGCCGCGCGGCCGAATTGATCGCGACCCGGCTCCGAGCGCTCGGATGGCGGGTGGATATCGAGCAGGAGGAGGCGCACGGCGGCTACTGGTGGCCGATCGGCCTCGTCAACGGAGCGGTGGCGGCGGCGGGGGCTTTGGCGCTGCGCCGGCGGCAAGGGTGGGTCAACGTGGTGGCGGCCGCGCTCGCCGGGGCCGGCGCCGCCGCCCTGTGGGACGACCTCGGGCACGGCCGGCGCTGGTTTCGGCGCGCGGTGCTCCCTCGCCGTCCCACCTGGAACGTGGTGGCCGAGGCGGGCGACCCGGCAGCCGCGCGCACGGTCGTGCTCATCGGCCACCACGACGCTGCCCACTCCGGACTCGTCTTCCACCCGGCTTTGCCGCGGATCCCTCTGAAGCTCGCGCCCCGCTGGCACGCCGCCGCCGGCCGCAGCTTTCCACTGCTGTACGCCGTATGGCTCGGGCCCGTGATGGTCTGCGCGGGATCGCTGCTCGGCCTGCGGCGCCTGATCCGCGCCGGGGCCGCTCTCGCCGCGGGCACCACGGTCGCGATGACCGACATCGGCCTACGAGGCTCCGTCCCGGGTGCCAACGACAATCTGAGCGCGGTGGGCGTCCTGGTCGCCGTCGCCCAGGCGCTGCGGGAGCGGCCGCTCAGCGGCGTACGCGTGCTGCTCGTCTCGACCGGCTCGGAGGAGTCGTTCAGCGAGGGGATGCAGGGCTTCGGCCACCGGCACTTCCCCGAGCTCGACCCCGAGCGAACCGAGATGATCTGCCTCGAGTGCGTGGGCGGCCCCACGCTGATCGTGGTCGAGGGCGAGGGGATGCTGCGGATGCGCGATTACCCGCCCGACATGCGCGACGCCCTCGAGCAGGCCGCCGGCCGTGCCGGCATCCCGATCGTCCGTGGCCTGCGCACCACGGCCGCCACCGACGCGATCATCGCGCTACGCGCCGGCTACCGCGTCGCGACGATCGCCTCGGTCGACGAGACCAAGCTGCCGATGAACTACCACTGGCCGACGGACACCGCGGATGCCCTGCACTGGACGACGATCGAGCAGGCGATCGCGGTGTGCGAAGAGTTCCTGCGTAGCCGGGGCGCCGCGGACGCCGAGCCCTGATCGCGCGCCCCGGGTCTAGTCCCGGGCCACGCCCGCCCTCCGGCGCCACTCGTCGGGGACGAGCAACTCGAGCACGTCGTCGACCGCGATGATCCCGACCGGCCGGCAGTCGCCGTCGAGCACCGGCATCGCGATCAGGTTGTAGTCGCTCATCAGCCGGGCCACCTCGGGAATGTCGGCGTCGGCCGGGACGCTGGGCGTGAAGTCGTCGATGAGCTCGGAGACCCGCTGGTCCCCCTGGGCTCGCACGAGCTCCGCCAGCGACAGCGTGTCGATCAGCTTCCGGCCTTCGTCGACGACGCAGACGATCGCGATCTGGGGCAGGCTGAAGCGGCTGGCCCCCACCCGAGCCAGCGCTTCCGCCACGGTCGCGTCGGGCGCCACCGAGATGAAGTCCGGGTTCATCATCCCGCCGGCCGTCTGCGGGTTGTGGCCGAGCAGCGACCTGACCTTGGCCTGCGTGGCGGCGGGTAGCAGGTTGAGGATCGGCAGCCGGCGCTCCTGGTCGAGCTCCATCAGCAGATCGGCCGCGTCGTCGGACTCCATCCGCGCCAGTACACCCGCCGCCTGCTCATCGGAGCGCTCGCGCAGGAACTCGACCTGGTGCTCGTCGTCGAGCTCCTCGAACACGTCGGCCTCGAGCTCCTTGTCCTGGCCGACCGCCTGGAGGATCTCCTCGCCCTCCTCGTGCGAGGCCGCTTCGACCAGATCGGCGATCTGCGCCGGATGCAGGCGCACCAGCCGGCGCGCCGCCATCTTCAGGCGCGAGCTCGGGACGTGCCCCACGAACGGCTCGATGTCGTGCCACGGCACGAACTGCCGGTGCTCCGAATCGTGGCCACGGAACCGCCGGGGGAGCAATCGCCACAGCCGTGGGCGCAGGCTCGGGTCGATGCCGGCCACCCGCCAGGCCCCGTCGTCCCCCCGCACGAGCTCGACCTCGCGCGCGGTCACCAGTCGCGCGGTGTCGACGTTGATCAGGCTGCGATCGAGCACGTCCGCACGCATCAGGACCTCGCCGGGCCGGCGCTCGAACTGGGCCAGGTCCAGCTTGGTCGTCGACGTCTTGACCGAGTAGGGCCCGAGCTGCTGAACCCGGTCGATCGGCACGAACATCTCGCGGCCCCCGATCCGCGCGGTCAGGCCGATGACGGTGGCCGCGCCGTCGTCCAGACGCGCGACGGCGTCCTCGACCTTACCGAGCCGGTCGCCGGTCGAATCGAGCAGCGGGCTGCCGGCCAGCGATGAGAGATGCGCGATTTCGGGCATCGATCCCGTCCGTCAAGGCTAGCGCCCGCCGAGGGCCGCGCCACTCAGGTCTGGAGGATCCGCGCGGCGAGCACGGCGGCGTTGCGCGCGTTGTCGACCCCGACGCACGCCACCGGAACCCCGGGCGGCATCTGGGCGATCGACAGCAGCGCGTCCAGCCCCCCGGCCACCGAGGTCCGGCTGGTCAGAGGGACTCCGATCACCGGCAGGTCGCTGTGCGCGGCCACCACGCCGGGCAGCGCCGCCGACAGCCCGGCGCCGGCGATGATCACGCGCAGCCCGCGCATCCGCGCGTTGCGTGCGTAGTCGGCGACCTTGTCGGGCTCGCGGTGCGCCGACATGACCCGCACCTCGCAGCGGATCCCGCGCTCGATCAGCTCCTTCTCGGCCGCCTCCATCCGCTCGAGGTCGCTCTTGGAGCCCATCACGATCCCGACCTGCGGTGCGTCGACCTCGATCCCCTCGAGCTCCACCACGGGCTCCACCACCGTCTCGGACGCGGGGCGGGGGAACTGGCTCACGTGCTCGCGCCCAGTGGTTGGGCGACGCGGAGCGCGATGTCGCGCCGCAGCTGCTTGCCATCGAACTCGATCATGTCGGCGGCAGCATATGCGGCCTCGCGAGCAGACGCCGCGTCGACCCCCAGGCCGGTCACGCCGAGCACCCGCCCGCCGGCGGTCACGATCTGCCGGTCGGCGTTCAGCGCGGTGCCCGCATGGGTCACCTGGACGTGCGCCGGCACGCGATCGAGCCCGTTGATCGCGTCGCCGCTGCGTGAAGAAGCCGGATAGCCGGCGCTGGCCAGCACGACGGTCACCGCGATCTCCGGCGACCATTCGAGCTCGACGCCTTCGAGCCCGCCCGCGACGGTCGCCGCCTCGAGCAGACCGAGCAGGTCGGAGCGCAGGCGCGGCAGGAGCGCCTGGGTCTCGGGATCGCCGAAGCGCACGTTGAACTCGAGCACCCGCGGCCCAACGGCGGTCATCATCAGGCCGGCATAGAGCATCCCCCGGAACGGGATTCCCCGCCGCGCGAGCTCGTCGAGCACGGGTTGGTGGACGGCCGCGCAGATCTCGCGCGCGCGGGCATCGTCGACCGACGGAACCGGCGAGTAGGAGCCCATCCCGCCCGTGTTGGGTCCCCGGTCGCCGTCGTAGATGCGCTTGTAGTCCTGGGCCGAGGCCAGCGGCACCGCCCGCTGGGCGTCGCACAGGGCCAGCAGCGACAGCTCCTCGCCCTCGAGGTGCTCCTCGACCACGACCTGCGTCGTGTCGAACCGCCGCTCGACCAGCAGCTCATGCAGAGCCTCGCGCGCCTGCTCCTCGTCCTGAGCGATGATCACGCCCTTGCCGGCGGCCAGGCCGTCCGCTTTGATCACCGTGGGATATCGCTCGATGGCGTCCAGGCCGGCTTGCGCGTCCTGAACCACCTTATAAACAGCAGTCGGCACCCCCGCGGCGCCCATCACCTCCTTGCAGAACGCCTTGGATCCCTCGAGCCGGGCGGCGGCCGCGCTCGGACCGAAGGCGCGGATGCCGGCGTCGGTCAGGGCATCGACCACGCCGGCCACCAACGGAGCCTCGGGACCGACCACGACCAGGTCGACCCGCTCCTCGGCGGCTGTCCGCACGATTCCGGGAACGTCCTCAGCGCCGACGTCGATGACGCGCGCATCGCGCGCGATACCGGCGTTCCCGGGCGCGCAGAGAATCTCGGGACGGCGCGGCGAGCGCGCCAGGGCCTGGATCAGCGCGTGCTCGCGGCCGCCGCCGCCGACGACGAGGACGCGCGGTCGGCCCGACCCGTCGGGTGCGGCCTCAGATGGAGTCAATGAAGTCGTCGATCGGAATCGCGCTCAGCGTCTCGTACCTGGCCGTCCCGCGTGAGCCCAGCTCGAGCGAAATCCGCGCCATCGTCTTCTCGTCGGGCGCCTCGACCACGTTCACGAAGTCGAACTGACCGAGCGTCGCCCACTGAGCCTTGACCGTGGCTCCGAGTTGCTCGACCTCGCGATTGACCTCGCGGATCCGCGACGGGTTGTTCTTGATCGTCTGCACCCCTTCGGGGCTGAGCGTCGAAAGCATGATGTATGTCGGCATGAGCGACTTCTACCTCATCCGTCGAAAGGAATGAACCGTGGCGCGCGTCTCAGGCACCATGCAGACCTTCGCCGGGCGCACCGGCACCGGGGCACACGAGCATTCGCAGCCGGCCCAGGCGGCAAGGACAGATCCTCGGCGGCTCTCGCCGGCCGCGCTGCTGGCGCTCCAGCGGCAGGCCGGCAACCGCGCCGCGGTCGGATCGATGCGGGTGGCGCGCCGGGTCGAGATCCGCGGCGTCCCGTGGGCGCCCGAGTCCGGGATCTCGCGTCTGCCCGAGCTGATCGACCGCATGAACGCGGTCTCGCCCAGCCTGACGTTCAGCATGGACGGCGAGCGGCTTCGCTACGACCAGCGGGCGGACCCCAAGCCGCCGAGCAGCTTCGACCTGCAGATGATCGATCTGATCGACGGGGCCGAGTTGACGCCGATACGGCTCGTCAACCGGCAGGCTCTGCTCGGAGACACGGCGAACGGATACCACTGGCGGGTCGACGGCGACGCCTTCCAGAGCGGCTACGTCGACATCGACGACCTTCTGGCCGGGGACGACCTCGGCTTCCAGATGCTGCTGTTGCACTTCCTCACCGAGCGGGCCGTCACCCGGAACTACGCCCACCGCGTGGGCGGGGGCATCCCCGATGCCGAGTTCAGGCGCGGCCATTCGCTCGGGACCGAAGCCGAGGCCCAGGTCCTGCGCGAGTTCTTCGGCGACCCGACGATCGTCATCTGGGAGGACTCGCCGAGCCCGACGGTCCGGCGCGTGTTCTTCAGCCGCCGCCGCCACGACAAGTTCAGGCGCCGGATCAGGATCGGGCACGGCCCCGAGCAGGGCGTCAACGCCTCATCGGTCGACGTCGTCACCCGTCAGGGCCATGTGCTCACTCCCGCGGCTTACCTCGAGCTCCTCCAGCGCGAGGGCGAACCCGCGGCGGCGGGCGCGGCGCGTTAGGCCGCGGCCGGGTGGGCGGGCACTAAATCCTCCCGCTCGAGCACGAGCTCGCCCTCGGCGGCGTCGACCTTCACCGTGTCGCCGGTCGCGAAGCGTCCCTCGAGGATGGCCAGCGCGAGCTGGTCGACCAGCCGCTTCTGGATCACGCGCTTGAGCGGCCGCGCGCCGTACGTCGGGTCGTAGCCGAGGTTGCCGAGCAGCGTCCGCGCGCCGTCGGTCAGCTCGACCTCGATCCCCCGCTCGCGCACGCGGTCGATCAGCCTCGCCACCTGCAGGTCGACGATCTCGCCGATCTGCTCGCGGCTGAGCGAGTGGAACTCGACGATGTCATCGAGACGGTTGACGAACTCGGGCCGGAACTGCGACTCGACGCCGGCCCGGCCACCCGGGATGTTCGAGGTCATGATCAGCACGGTGTTCTTGAAGCTGACCGTCCGGCCCTGGCCGTCGGTCAGCCGCCCGTCGTCCATCACCTGGAGCAGCGTGTTGAACACGTCCGGATGGGCCTTCTCGATCTCGTCGAGCAGCACCACGCCGTAGGGACGCCGGCGGACCGCCTCGGTCAGCTGGCCGCCCTCGTCGTAGCCGACGTATCCGGGAGGCGCTCCCACCAGCCGTGAGACCGAGTGCTTCTCCATGTACTCGGACATGTCGATCCGGATCATCGCGTCCTGGCTGTCGAACATGAACTCGGCCAGCGCGCGGGCCAGCTCGGTCTTGCCCACGCCGGTCGGGCCGATGAACAGGAAGGTGCCGATCGGCCGGTCGGGGTCCTGGAGTCCGGCGCGCGAGCGCCGGAGCGCGTTGGACACGGCCTCGACCGGCTCATCCTGGCCGATCACCCGCTGGTGCAGGCGCTCCTCCATGTGCACGAGCTTCTCGATCTCGCCTTCCATCAGGCGGCTGACCGGAATGCCCGTCCACTTGGCCACCACCTCGGCCACGTCCTCGGCGTCGACCACGTCCTTGAGGAACTTGGGCGGATGCCCCGGGCCGGCGGCGTCGTGCTCGGCCGTCTCGGCCGCGGCCGCCGCCTCGAGCTGCTTCTCGAGCTCGGGGATCGTCCCGTACTGGATCTCGGCGGCGCGGCCGTAGTCCGCCTCCCGCTGAGCCTTCTCGAGCTCGATCTTGGCCTGCTCGATCCGCTCCTGGAGCTCGGCCACGGCGCCGACCGACTCCTTCTCGCGCTGCCACTCGGCGTGCATCGCGTCGGAGCGCTCGCGCTCCTCGGCCAGCGCCCGCTCGAGCTGCTCGCGCCGCGCCACGGTCCCCGGATCGTCGTCCTCCTCTGAACCGAGCGACTGAAGCTCGATCTCGAGCTGCATGATGTGCCGGTCGACCTCGTCGATCTCGGTCGGCTTGGAGTCGATCTCCATCCGGATCCGCGCGGCGGCCTCGTCGACCAGGTCGATCGCCTTGTCGGGCAGGAAGCGATCCGCGATGTAGCGCTGGCTGAGCGTCGCCGCGGCCACCAGCGCGGAGTCCTGGATGCGGACCTTGTGGTGGACCTGGTAGCGCTCCTTGAGGCCGCGCAGGATCGCGATCGTGTCCTCGACCGTCGGCTCGCCCACGTACACGGGCTGGAAGCGGCGCTCGAGGGCCGGATCCTTCTCGATGTGCTTGCGGTACTCGTCGAGCGTGGTGGCGCCGACCGCGCGCAGCTCACCGCGCGCGAGCATCGGCTTGAGCATGTTCCCCGCGTCCATCGCGCCCTCGGCCGCGCCGGCGCCGACGATCGTGTGCAGCTCGTCGATGAACACGATGATCTGGCCCTCGGCATCGGCGATCTCCTTGAGCACCGCCTTCAGACGATCCTCGAACTCGCCGCGGTACTTGGAGCCGGCCACCATCGCGCTCAGGTCGAGCGCGACGAGGCGGCGGTCCTTGAGGCTCTCGGGCACGTCGCCCGAGACGATCCTCTGCGCCAGGCCTTCGACGATCGCGGTCTTGCCCACGCCGGGCTCGCCGATCAGCACGGGGTTGTTCTTGGTCCTGCGGCTGAGGACCTGGATCACGCGGCGGATCTCGTCGTCGCGCCCGATGACCGGGTCGAGCTTGCCCTGCGCGGCGGCCTCGGTCAGGTCACGGCCGAAGCGCTCGAGCGCCATGTACTTGTCCTCGGGGTTCTCGTCGGTCACCCGGTGGCTGCCCCGGACCTCGGACAGCGCCTTGATCAGCTGCTCGTGCGTGACGCCGACGCTGCGCATCACGCGCCCGGCGTTGCCGGGATGATCGGCGATCGCCAGCATCAGGTGCTCGGTCGAGATGTACTCGTCCTTCAGCTCACGCATCTCCTTCTCGGCGTCGCGAAGGATCTGGACGAGCTCGCTCGAGCCGCCGGCGGGCTCGGGGCTGGCGCCGCCCTGGAGCTTGGGCAGTGCGTCGAGGGCCTCGCCGTTGGTCTGGCGGACAGCCGCGGGGGCGACGCCGAGCTTGCGCAGCACGGGCACGACGACCCCGCCCTCCTGCTCGAGCAGGACGGCGAGCAGGTGCTCGGGCATCGTCTGCGGGTTGCGGCGCTCGTCGGCCAGCTTCTGCGCTGCCTGGAGCGCCTCCTGGCTCTTGATCGTAAATCGGTCTGGTTGCATGGGCGTTCTCGGTGTCGGGTGATCGGGCGAAATCTAAGTCCGTATGACTTAGATTATGACATGTTTTTCAGTCCGCGCACGACGATTTGCCCGCGCCATCGAGCCACTCGATGTCGCCATCGGGCCGGTCATGGCCCCTTGCCCTTCTTGGCCCGGCCGGGAGGGGTCCCGCCCTGGCCCGGAGGACCCGGCGGGGCGCCTCCGGGCGGCCCCGGCGCGGTGGTTGTGGTCGTCGTCGTGGTGGTCGTCGTGGTGCTGCTCGAGCTGCTGCTCGAGCTCGACGACGACGGGGTGCTCGCGCTGCTGCTCGCGCTCGTGCTCGGGGTGGAGGCCGGATGGGAGATGGCGGGAGCCGATGACCGGGCAGCCGACGATGCCGGCTGCGACGCCGACGAGCGCGAGGTGCTCGAGGTGCTCGAGCCCCCGGTCGACAGCGCGTATGCCACGGCGGCGCCCAGCAAGAGCAGCGCGATCACGGCCAGGACCGCCCAGGGGCCGGCGCTCTTCTTGCGCGTGGGTGGCAGCGGCCGCGTTGCCCGGACGGCCTCCGGCGGGATGTTCGCCGCCTGCGGGACCGTTGCCACCTGGGGCACGGCCGCCGCGGCCGCGGCGGCCGACGCGAGCACCTCCGTGGCGGCGGTCAGCGGCGCCGTGGCGGCGGTCAGTGGCGCCGTCGGCTCGATCGGTACCCCCGTTTCGAACTCGGCCAGGCGGTCGCGGACCTCGGCCGCCGTCTGCGGACGATCGTCGGGGTTCTTGGCCAGCATCTGCACGACGAGCGCGTCGAGCGCCGGAGGCACCGCCGGGTTGAGCGCGCGAGGCGGCTTGACCGGCACCCGGACGTGCTGGTGGAGCACGGCGGCGGCCACGTCACCCATGAACGGCGGCTGTCCGGTCAGCATCTCGTACAGCACGCAGCCCAGCGAGTAGATGTCCGACCGAGCATCGGCCGGGTTTCCCATCGCCTGCTCGGGCGCCATGTACGGCGCGGTGCCCAGCACCGACGCAGTCTGGGTGAGCGACACCGCATCGGCTGTGCGGGCGATCCCGAAGTCGAGGACCTTGACCGCGTCCCGAGCCGTGTCCCCGGTACGCCCGGCCGGGCCGCCCTCCGTGATCATCACATTGCCCGGCTTGATGTCCCGGTGCACGATCCCGGCCGCGTGCGCGGCGGACAGCGCGTCGGCGATCTGCTCGGCGATGCGTGCCGCCCGGGCCGGCTCGAGCGGACGCTCCTCGCGAAGCGCCTGGGCCAGGCTCTGCCCCTCGACGTACTCCATCACGATGTAGCGGGTCGGTCCGTCGGCGCCGGCGTCGAACACCGTGACCACGCCGGGATGGGTGAGCGCCGCGGCCGCCCGCGCTTCCCGCTTGAACCGCGCGACGTACACGGGGTCGCTCTCGAGCAGCGGATCCATCGCCACCTTGACTGCCACGATCCGGTCGAGCGACAGGTCGGTGGCGCGGTACACGGTGCTCATCCCGCCCCGCCCCAGCACCTCGCCGAGGCGGTAGCGGCCGGCCAGCGTCCGCCGTTGGCCGGCCGAGCTCACGTGCTCGGCCGCTGTGCCCCGGGATCCGGCCGCTGTGCCCCGGGCTCGGGCCGCCGCGTCCCGTCGCTGGGGCGCCGGACCGGGACCGTGAACGTCTTCAGGTCCGCGTTGCGCACGATCGCGCCGCCCTTCACGTAGGGCACGATCTCCGCGCGCAGCTCACGCCGCACGCGCTCGAGTCGCTCCACCTCGGATTTCAGCTCGCCGGCGCGCTTCTCGAGCGCCCTCAGCTTGCGTTCCATCCCCTCGAGCTGCTGCTCGAGCTCGAACACGCGCTCCACGCCGGCCAGGTTCATGCCGAGCTCCGCCGTCATCTCCTGGATGCGCCGCAGCCGCTCGACGTCCTTGTGGGAGTAGAGCCGCGTGCCCTTCGGCGAGCGCTTGGGCTCGATCAGCCCCCGCGCCTCGTACATCCGCAGGGTCTGGGGGTGCATGTCGGCGAGCTCGGCCGCCACCGAGATCATGAACACGCCTCGGTCCGAGGAGACCTCGACGCGGGTCGTGGTTCGCACACGGCGCATGGCCATCAGTCGTCCCCCCTTTTCGTGCCGCCGGCCGGGCGGGCGGGCCCATCCTTGAACAGCTTGGCCCGCGGGTTGCCGTTCATCACCTTCGAGAGCCGGTCGATCGCGTCCTGCTGCTCCGGCGAGAGCTTTTCGGGGACGTCGATCACGAACCGGTAGTGGATGTCGCCGCGGCCCTTGCCGCTGACGCGAGGTGGTCCTTCGCCTCTGAGACGCTGCACCGTTCCGTGTTTGGTCCCGGGCTGGACGCGCAGCCGCTTGGTTCCGTTCAGCGTGGGCACCTCGACGATCGCGCCCTGCACCGCCTCGGGGATGGTCAGCGGCACCTCGACCTCGAGGTTCTCGCCCACCGGCTTGAACACCGGCGAGTCCTGAACGCGGGTGATCACGTACAGGTCGCCCGGCTCGCCGCCGCGGAGCCCGGCCTCGCCCTTCCCGGCCAGCCGGATGCGGCTGCCGTCCCGGACGCCGGCCGGGATGTTCACGCGCAGCTTGCGGATGCTGCGCTGCGCTCCGGTGCCCGCGCAGGTCGGGCACGGGTCCTCGATCACCGTGCCCGAGCCGCTGCAGTTCGAGCAGGGCTGAGAGATCGAGAAGATCCCCTGGCTCTGCGACTCGATCCCCCGGCCGTTGCACACCGGGCACACCTTGGGGGTCGTGCCTGGCTTGGCCCCGGTGCCGTGACAGGTCGGGCACGCCTGCGAGGTCGGAACCGACAGCGGCACCTGGGCCCCGTGCACCGCCTGGTCGAAGCTCAGCGAGACCTCGGTCTCCAGATCGCGGCCTTGCGGCTGCGCGGTACGCCCCGCCCGTCCGGCTCCGGCGGTGCCGGGTCGGCCGCGCGCCCCACCCGGTCGGCTCGCCGTGCCGGTCGCACCGCCGCCAAACAGGTTCGAGAGGATGTCGCTGAAGCCGCCGGCCATTGCACCCGGGTCGAACCCGCCGGTGGCAAATCCGCCGAGCGGCCCCTGACCCCGGTCATAAGCCTTGCGCTTCTCGGGGTCGGACAGCACGTCATGCGCCTGGGAGATCTCCTTGAAGCGCTCCTCGGCCTGCTTGTTGCCAGGATTGCGGTCAGGGTGGTGCTGCCGCGCGAGCTTGCGGTAGGCCTTCTTGATCTCCTCGTCGCTGGCGTTCTTGCCTACGCCGAGGATCTTGTAGTAGTCCGGTCTGCCGGCCACGGCTCGTCCTTCCCGTTCATGCCGCCACGACCACGCGCGCCGGCCGGATCACGACCTCGCCGAGCCGGTAGCCGCGCTGATACACCTCGACCACGGTGCCAGATTCCGCGCCCTCCACCGGCAGCTGCGCCACCGCCTCGTGGAGTTGGGGATCGAACCGCTCGCCCTCGGGCGAGAAGCGCTCGATGCCGGCCCGCGCCAGCGCCGCGATCACGTCCTCGTGGACCAGCTTGATGCCGGACACGAGCGTCGCCGTCCCGTTGTCCTGGGCGGTCGCCGCGTCCGCGTCGTCGCCGATCGTCGTCTGCGCGGCCTCGAGTGCCCGGTCGAGGTTGTCCACCGCCGGCAGCAGCTCCTTGGCCAGCTTCGTGATCCCACGCTCCTGGGCGGCGGCCGCCTCACGGGCGGCGCGCTTACGGTAATTCTCGAAGTCCGCGCGTGTGCGCTGGGCCAGCTCGAGGTACTCGTCGGCCTTCTCGGCCTTGGCCGTCAGCAGCTCGAGGTCGCGCTCGAGCTGACGCTCGTGGTCCTCGGCCGACGCCGCGCCGTCGCCCGCCCCACCATCCGGGGCGCCCATCCCACTACCCGCCGGCGCGTCCCCCCCACGACCCGGCGGCGCGCCCACGGACTCCGACTCTACAGAGGCTACCGGCGTCACCGGCGCCTCCGGATCCCCGGCTGGCATCGACTGCTGGGGTCTCTGAGGCGCGGGCGCGGGGGCGCCGTCCGGCGCCCCCTCCGCGCGGGTTGGCTGGGGGCCACGCTCCCCGTTCACGGCCTCCGCGATGTCGGGCTTGCGCGTGGTCACTTCTCGTCCACCACTTCCGCGTCGACGACATCCTCCTCCGTGCCGGCCCCGTTGGTCGATGCCGCGCCGTCAGCGCCACCGTCCGCGGAGCTGGCCGCGGCCTGCTCCTGGGCGTGCTGGTACATCGCCTCGGAGACCTTGTGGAACGCGGTGTGCAGCGCCTCGGTCTTGGCGTTGATGTCGGCGGCGTCCTCGCTGGTGAGCGACTCGCGCACCGCCTTGATCGCCTCCTCGATCTCCTGCTTGGAGCTCGAGTCCACCGCCTCGCCCAGGTCCTTGAGCTGGCGGTCGGCCTGGTAGGCCGCGTTCTCGCCGTTGTTCCGGGCCTCGGCCAGCTCGCGCTGCCGGCGGTCGTCCTCGGCGTGGGACTCGGCGTCCTGCACCATGCGCTTGATCTCATCGTCGGACAGGCCCGAGCCGGAGCGGATCTCGATCTTCTGCTCCTTGCCGGTGCCCAGGTCCTTGGCCGACACGTTCAGGATCCCGTTGGCATCGATGTCGAACGCGACCTCGATCTGCGGGATGCCGCGCGGCGCCGGCGGGATGCCGGTCAGCTGGAACTTGCCCAGCGACTTGTTGTACATCGCCATCTCGCGCTCGCCCTGCAGGACGTGGATCTCGACCGACGGCTGGTTGTCCTCGGCCGTCGAGAACACCTCGCCCTTGCGGGTCGGGATCGTCGTGTTGCGCTCGATCAGCTTGGTCATCACGCCGCCCTTGGTCTCGATGCCCAGCGTCAGCGGGGTCACGTCGAGCAGCAGGACGTCCTTGACGTCGCCGGCCAGCACGCCGGCCTGGATGGCGGCGCCGACCGCGACGACCTCATCCGGGTTGACCCCGCGATGGGGGTCCTTGCCGGTCAGCTCCTTGACCTTCTCCTGCACGGCGGGCATGCGGGTCATGCCGCCGACCAGGACAACGTGGTCGACCTTGTCGACGCCCTTGTCCTTGGCGTCATTGAGGGCCTGGCGCACCGGCGCCACCGTGCGGTCGAGCAGCTCGGCGGTGAGCTCGGTCATCTTCGCCCGCGTCAAACGCGTGTCCAGGTGCTTGGGACCGCTCGAGTCGGCGGTGATGAAGGGCAGGTTGATCTGCGTCTCCTGCGTGGTCGACAGCTCGATCTTCGCCTTCTCGGCCGCCTCGTAGAGCCGCTGCAGCGCCATCGGGTCGGCACTCAGGTCGATGCCCTGCGAGCGCTTGAACTCGGCCACGAGCCAGTCCACGATCGCCTTGTCGAAGTTGTCGCCGCCCAGGTGGTTGTCACCAGCGGTGGCCTTGACCTCGAACACGCCGTCGCCGATCTCGAGCACCGACACGTCGAACGTGCCGCCGCCGAGGTCGAACACGAGGATCGTCTGGTCGGACTCCTTGTCCAGACCGTAGGCCAGCGACGCGGCGGTCGGCTCGTTGATGATGCGCTTGACGTCGAGCCCGGCGATCCGGCCGGCGTCCTTGGTCGCCTGGCGCTGATCGTCGTTGAAGTAGGCGGGGACGGTGATCACCGCGCTGTCGACGCTCTCGCCCAGATACGCCTCGGCGTCGGCCTTCAGCTTGCCGAGGATCATCGCGCTGATCTCCGGCGGGCTGTACTGCTTGCCGCCGGCGTCGACGCGTGCGTCCCCGTTCGGGCCGGAGACCACCTTGTAGGGCACGATCTGCTCCTCGGTCTTCACCTCGGCCTCCTTGCGGCCCATGAAGCGCTTGATCGAGAAGACCGTGTTCTGCGGGTTGGTGACCGCCTGGCGCTTGGCTACCGTGCCGACCAGACGCTCACCGGATTGCGTGAACGCCACGACGGACGGCGTGGTGCGGCCGCCCTCGGCGTTCTCGATGACCGTCGGCTCGCCACCCTCGAGCACCGCCATGCACGAGTTGGTCGTTCCGAGGTCGATTCCGATCGTCTTTCCCATCGAGTTCTACTCCTCTTTGTTCGCAAAAATCTAAGCGAGAGGGTAGCAGATTTGGGTGGTAGGCGGAGCGGGTCTGGCCGCCCGTGGGTCGCGGCTCGTGCGGTCCGCGGTGCCCGTAGCGCCCGAGTGCGGCCGGACCCGCTCCGCCTCCCCCCATCCTCTGCGGGAAGAGCCAGGCGCACCCCCGAAACGCGAGTAACTTGCCACTCAGCACCTCCCCACGAGGTGAACGGCCGTTCGCTCGCGCATGGCGCAACCAATCCGCCACTCGGCCCGGTGGCGCCGGTCGAGTGGCGGATTACTCGCGCCGTTCAGCCGACCTGGAAGGCGCTCGGGCACATGCGCTGGAGCGCGCAGTCGCGGCAGGCCGGCCGGCGGGCGTGGCAGGTCCGGCGCCCGTGGCGCAGCAGGTTCAGATGGAGCTCGAGCTCCTCGCCCGGGGGCGTGATCGCCAGCATCTCGTCGTGCATCTCCTCGAACGGCGCCCCCGGCCGGAACAGCCCTAGCCGCGTGCCCACCCGCGAGACATGAGTGTCGACCGGCACGTCGCGCATCCCGAGGGCGAACAGCAGCACGCAGGCCGCGGTCTTGCGTCCCACGCCGGGGAGCGACATGAGATACCGCTGCGCCTCCGGCACGCTGAGGTCGGGCAACCAGTCCAGCGACAGAGGTTCCTCCGCGACCTCGCGTGTGCCCGCACGCGCCGGCGCGGTCTCGGTTATCGCCTCCAGGATCGCCTTGATCCGGACCGATTTGACCTTCGAGATCCCGCCGGGCCGGATCGCCGCCTCGATCTCGTCCACCGGCGCATCCCGCACCTCCTCCCAGCTCGGCAATCGTTCGCGCAGCGCCAGGTACGCGACGTCGCGGTTGCGATCGTTGGTCGACTGCGACAGCACGGTGAGGATCAGCTCGGCGATCGGGTGGCCGTGCGGCTTGGCCAGAGGCACGCCGTAGACCAGGCGCAGTCGGTCGCGAATGGCCCGGACGCGCCGACGCGAGGGCCGCTGCCAGCTATTCAAGGGCGCCCCACCGCTCGCAGGCGAGCGAGGACTGCTCCACCGCCTCGGGCAGCGAGGCCGCCACGGCCGGGGGGTAGTAAGCGGACGTCGCGAGCCGGGCCAGCAGCACGCCGGTCAGGACGTCGCCGGCGCCGATCGTGCTGACCACATGAGCCGACCGGCCGTCGACGTCGAGACGTAGCTCGCCGCGCAGCATCGCTCCCTCGGCCCCGAGCGTGATCACCACCATCCTCGCGCCGGCCTTGAGCAGCGCCAGCGCCGCCCGCTCGGGATCGGCCTCGCCGGTCATCACGGCCGCCTCGGCCGCGTTGGTCCGCACCAGCAGCGCGTCGGGGACGCAGGCATTGACAGTGGCGGCCGCCTCGGCACGCGAGCGCCACCGTTCCAGGCGTAGGTTGGGATCAAATACGACCGGCCGCCCCAGCCCAAGCGCCCGTTCGCGCGCCCGCATCGTGACCTCGCGCTCCTCGGCCCCGACCAGCGTGTTGGAGCTGAAATAGAGGCCGGCGGCTCCCTCGATCGCGTGCTCGACCCGATCGCTCAGCGCATCCACGACGGTGCCGATCGACTCGCCATAGATCTGGTAGGTCGGCTCGCCGTTCAACCCCACGGCGACGATCGCCACCGGCGTCGGCACGCCCGAGACGAGCTCGAACAGCGACAGCTCGACGCCCTCGCGTCCGAGGCGATCGCACAGCCATCGCCCCCATGGATCGTCACCGGCGCCGCCGGCCAGCGCCACGTGGGCCCCGTATCGGGCCGCGGTGACCGCCACATTGGCCACCGAGCCACCGAAGTGCGGCACGAACGCGTCGCCCTGGGTCATGTGTTCGAGCGGCCGCTCGCAGACGAGGTCGACGAGGATCTCGCCGAGGCACACAGTCGGCGCGCCGGGCGGCGGACCGGTCGCCGGGTCGGGGCTCGTGCCACTCACGGGCGCGGACGTTATCCTCGCCGCGGGGTGCGCGTCGACGAGCACACGATCTCCTTCGAGGACTCGCCCGTCTACTACCGCAGCGCCGACACGTCCGGCATGGTCACGCTGTACCTGCACGGGATTCCCACCAGCAGCGACGATTGGCTGGAGTTCCTCAGCCGGACGGGTGGGATAGCGCCCGATCTGCTCGGCTTCGGGCGCTCGGGCAAGAGCGGCCATCTCGACTACTCGCTGACCGGCTTGGCCGCGTTCGTCGAGCGCTTTCTCGACCACCTCGGCGTCGACGAGGTCCAGCTCGTCGGCCACGACTGGGGCGCGGCCGTCGGGCTGGTCTTGGCTCAGCGCAATCCGGATCGGGTCCGTCGTCTTGTCCTGAGCAATCCGCCCGCTCTGTACGGCACCTCGCGCTGGCCGCGGATCCTGCGGCTGTGGCGGTCGCCGGGGGTCGGCGAGCTTGTCATGGGCGCCACGACGAAGGGGCTGCTGGCGCGCACGATGCGGCGCGGCTCGGTTTCGCCCGGGGCCTGGCCTGCGGAGCGACTGTCCGCGGTGTGGGACCAGTTCGACCAGGGAACTCAGCGGGCGATCCTCCGTCTCGTCCGGTCCGCCACGGACGATATGGTCGGTGGTAGTGGGCCGCGCACCCCGGGAGGGGAGGAGGCGCACGGCGGCGGCGAAGGGCGGGCGCCGAGCCGTGCCGGGCAGAACGGAAACGCATCCGGATTCGCCTTCGCCCGCCCCGTGATCATCTGGGGCGAGGAGGACCCGTGGTATCCGCCGGCGGTGGCCGACGCGTATGCGGTCCGGCTGCCGGGCGCGACCGTTGAGCGGATCGCCGGCGCCGGACACTGGCCGTGGTTAGACCGGCCCGAGGTGGTGGACCGCGTCGCGGCGCTACTCGAGGAATAGGCGGCCCCTGCCGCCGTGGCGGCGCGTCCTGCCGACGCTGGCGGCAGCGGTCATCGCTGCCGTATACGTGATCGTGGCTCCGCGCAGCGAGGATCTGGCCGCCCACCTGCTCCGGGCCAAGTTGTTCTCCGCCGAGGGGTTCGGGCTGTGGAACAACTGGTGGTACGCCGGGCACGACATCCTCGGCTACAGCGTCCTGTTCCCGCCGCTCGGTGCGCTGCTCACGCCGCAGGTGGTGGCGGCGATCAGCGCGCCGGTCAGCGCCGCGCTGTTCGAGTCGCTGGCGCACCGCCGGTTCGGCGACGACGCGTGGCTGGGAGCCCTGTGGTTCGGAGTCGCGACCAGCACCAGCCTGTTCACCGGACGGCTCACGTTCGCCTTCGGCCTCGTGTTCGCCGTCGGGACCGCGCTCGCCCTGCAGCGCAAGCGCCCCGGGAGCCGCGGCCGCGCTGGCCGCGCTGACCGCGCTGGCCAGCCCGGTGGACGCGCTGTTCGCCGCGCTGGCCGGGGCCGCCCAGGCGATCGGCGCGTACATCGAGCATCGCCGCATCCGGCCCGCGCTTCCCGGGCTCGGGGTCGTGGTGGCGGCTGCCGTGCCGGTGCTCGCGTTGGCGGTCGCCTTCCCCGAGGGCGGGCACGAGCCGTTCGTGTTCTCGGCCCTGTGGCCGATCGTGCTGGTCGCGCTCGTGGCGGTGCCGGCGATCCCGCGGCGCGACATGGCGCTGCGCGCCGGCGCCGCGCTGTATGCGCTCGGCTGTCTCGCCTCCTACGCGGTGGCAAGCCCGGTGGGAAGCAACGTCACGCGCCTGGGCGCGCTCGTCGCGGGTCCCGTGGTGGCGCTGCTGTGGTGGCCGCGTCGCACGGTGGCGCTGCTCGCGGTCGCGCTCCCGCTGCTCTACCTCCAGTGGCAGGCGCCCGTCCGCGACGTCCGCACCGCGGATGACAACCGGGAGGTCACCGCGGCCTACTTCCAGCCGATGATGACCTACCTGAGCCGCCAGCCGGTCCAGCCGTTCCGGATCGAGATCCCGTTCACGCTGTTTCACTGGGAGGTGTACCTGGTGGCGCCGGAGTTCCCGCTGGCACGCGGCTGGGAGCGCCAGCTCGACACCAAGGACAACGCGCTGTTCTACGACGGCAGGCTGACGCCGGCGGCCTACGACGCCTGGCTGCACCGGCTCGCCGTGCGCTATGTGGCGGTGGCGGACGCCGAGCTCGACTACTCGGCCAAACAGGAGGTCGCGCTGATCGACCGCGGCCTGCCCTTCCTGCGGCTGGTTTTCCGCACCGGCCACTGGCGCGTGTACGCCGTCAAGGACCCCACGCCGATCGCGCAGGGCGCGGCCACGCTGACCGGGCTCGGACCGAACTGGCTCGACCTGGAGGCGCACAGGACCGGGACGACGCTCATCCGCGTTCGCTGGAGCCCCTATTGGGCGATCACGCGCGGCGCGGGCTGCGTGTCGCCGTCCGGCGATTTCACCCGGCTCACATCGCGACGCCCCGGGCCCGTCCACATCGCGATCAGCTTCGCGCTGAGCAGGATCGGGGCCACATCGGCCCGTTGCACATGAACTCGGAGGCCGTCCCGTAGTACGCCCCGGAAGCGTGCTTGACCACCCGGATCCAACCGAGCACGCCGGCCCGGTACGATGAACTCGACATGGGGCGCGTCCTTCGGCTCATCGAGGCGCGGCTCTTGCCGCGTGGATGGATGGATCTGCTCAGGCAGATCCTGCTGTTTGTCGGCGCCCTGCTCGTGTACGACCTCGTCCGCGGGATCGTCTCGAGCGGCAACCCGTACAGGCCGTTCAGCGACGCCATGCGGATCATCGACGTCGAGCGCACGCTCCACGTGTTCGTCGAGCCGAGCGTGCAGGCGTGGGCGATCAACAAGCACTGGCTGATCAACGCCACGGACTGGATCTACCTGAACGGCCACTTCTTCGTGACGTTCGCGGTGCTCGCGTTCATCTACGCGCGGCGCAACCAGTCGTTCTACTTCGTGCGCAACATGTTCATGATCGCGATGGGGCTGGCCCTGATCGGGTACTGGCTGTATCCGACAGCGCCGCCGCGACTGATGCCCGAGTGGGGCTTCACCGACGCGATCTCGAACTTCATGAGCGGCGGCGTCACCTCGATCGACAACGGACCGACACACGCCTTCATGAACTTCTACGCGGCGGTTCCCTCGATGCACGTGTGCTTCGCTGTGATGATCGGGGGATCGATGTCCCGGCTGACGTCCTGGCGCCCGGGCAAGATCCTCTGGGCGCTGTACCCGCTGCTGATCACCTTCGTGGTCGTCGTGACCGCCAACCATTTCCTAACCGACGTGTTCCTCGGGGCCCTTACCGCCGGCGTATCCGCGCTGCTGGCGCAGAGGCTGCTGGCGCGGGCCCGGCCGGACGCGTGGACGTTCGTCCGCGCCGCGGCGTGAGCACGCCCGGGCAAACCCGCCCCCCGCGGGCCCGCAAGAACGGCGCACCCCGCCGCCCGCGCGCGCCGCGCAACGGCCCCACCGCGCAGGAGCTGATGCGCAACCGGCTGATCGAATCGCGCCTGACCCCGAACGCGATCTCGCTGACGGGCTTCGCGCTGAACCTGGCCGCCGCCGGGCTGATCGTCGGCCGGATGTTCTTCCTCGCCGGGATCGCCTTCATCGTCGGATCGATCATGGACACGCTGGACGGCCGCTACTCGCGCATGTCCGGCAAGGGCACGCCGTTCGGCGCGTTCCTCGACTCGACGCTCGACCGCCTCGAGGAGGGGATCGTGCTGATCGCCGTCGGCGCCTACTTCGCCTCACGCCACAACCAGGTCGCCGCCGCGGCCACGGTGGCGGCCGTGCTCGGCTCGCTGATGGTGTCCTACACCCGGGCGCGCGCCGAGGCGCTCGGCGTCGAGTGCAAGGTCGGCCTGGCCACGCGCCCGGTCCGCGTGGTCATCCTGTCGATCGGCCTGCTGTTCGCCAAGGGCGCCTCGCTGGGCCACTTCGAGCTCCTCGCTCCGGCCGTGTACGTGCTCGCCGCGCTGACCGTGCTGACCACTCTCCAGCGGATCTTCCACGTCCGCCGGCAGCTCAAGGCGATCGCACAAGAGCCGGTGTAACGAACCGGCTCTCGCGGAATACCTGTAGTGGCCGCGGGAACCGCCCGCGAGAAAGGCAACTCTTCAGAACAGTGAGTACGACAAACGCTTCCACGAACGGCGCCGCGCGCTACCAGGAGGACAAGGTCCGGGTGGCGATCATCGGCGTCGGCAACTGCGCGAGCTCGTTCGTTCAGGGCGTCCAGTACTACCGGGACGCCGACCCGCGCGAGTCCGTCCCCGGGCTGATGCACGTCGACGTGGGCGGCTACCACGTGCGCGACATCGAGTTCAGCGCCGCCTTCGACATCGACGCCGACAAGGTCGGCAAGGACCTGTCCGAGGCGATCTTCGCCGGACAGAACAACACGCTCAAGTTCGCCAAGAAGGTCCCCACGCTCGACGTCCCCGTCCAGCGCGGGATGACCCACGATGGCCTGGGCAAGTACCTCAAGGAGAAGATCACCAAGGCGCCCGGCCCCACCGCCGACATCGTCGACATCCTCAAGGACACCCACACCGACGTCGTCGTGTCCTACCTCCCGGTCGGCTCCGAACAGGCCACCAAGTGGTACGTCGAGCAGGTGCTCGAGGCCGGATGCGCCTTCGTGAACTGCATCCCGGTGTTCATCGCCCGCGAGGATTACTGGAACAAGCGCTTCAAGAAGGCCGGGCTGCCGATCGTCGGCGACGACATCAAGTCTCAGGTGGGCGCCACGATCGTCCATCGCGCGCTGGCCCGCCTCATGCACGACCGCGGCGTGAAGCTCCAGCGGACCTCGCAGCTGAACGTCGGCGGCAACATGGACTTCTACAACATGCTCGAGCGCGAGCGGCTCGAGTCCAAGAAGATCTCCAAGACCAACGCGGTGACCTCGATCATGGGTCACACGCTGCCGGCCGACGACGTCCACGTCGGCCCGTCGGACTACGTCCCGTGGCTCACCGACCGCAAGTGGGCGCACATCCGCCTCGAAGGCGAGGCGTTCGGCGACGTGCCGCTCAACATTGAGCTCAAGCTCGAGGTGTGGGACTCGCCCAACTCGGCCGGGATCGTCATCGACGCCGTGCGCTGCTGCAAGCTGGCCCTGAACAACGGCCTGTCAGGACAGCTCGACGGCCCCAGCTCGTACCTGATGAAGTCGCCTATGAACCAGCGCCCGGACGACGAGGCGCGCGAGCTGACCGACAAGTTCATCGCCAAGTACTCGCGCAAGGCAGCCCGCTCGACGGCGAAGGCCAAGACCGGCAAGAGCTGAACCGATCGGGCCGCGCCAGCGGCCCGATCAAACCCCATAGACTGCCGCCCGTGGCAGCCGAGCGGCTCGCGATCGCGCAGGTGACGCCGTTCGCCTGGGAGGTGGCGCACGAGGTGAACGACTACGTCGCCAGCGTCTCGGGGGAGCTGTCGCGACGCGGCCACCGCGTGCTGATCATCGCGCCGTCGGAGTCGGGCGCGCTGGTGCGCGACAGCCGGCGGGCCATCCGCAACGGCGCGGGCGCTCTGCTCGAGCGCGCCGACGGCGATCCGCTCGTGCTCGGCGTGGGCGAGGTGCTCCCGTTCTCACCCACCCGGCGGCGCGCCGCCTCGCTCCCGGTGGACGTGGCCCGGACGATCGAGGAGGCCCTGGTCAACCTGCCGCTCGACCTCGTCCACCTGCACGAGCCGTTCGCCCCGAGTGCCTCCAGCGTTGCCCTGCGACATTCGCACGGGCTGAACGTGGGGAGCTTCCACGCGCCGACCGAGCGGATCCTCTCGACCCAGCTCACCCGGCCGCTCTCGCGCCTGCTGTTCGGCCGCCTCGATGCCCGCACGGCCAGCTACGGGGCCACCCGCGACCTCCTGCAGCGCTATTTCCCCGGCGACTATCGGGTGATCCTCCCCGGGGCCGAGGTCGACCCCCGACCCCCGACCCAGACCCAGACCGAGGCCCCGACCGGCGACACCGTCCGGCTGCTGTTCTGCGCCGGCGAGGAGCGCACGGCGCTGCGCCTGTTCCTGCGCGCGCTGCGCGCCCTCGGTCCCGCGCTGCCCTGGCGCGCCACCGTGTGGTCGGCCCGGCCGCTCGCCGTCCCGGCCACGCTCAGCCGGGCGCTGCGCGAGCGGGTGGAGTTCGTGAACGGCGACCAGATGACCGAGGCCCAGGTGCTCTCGGAGGCCGACGTGCTCGTGCTGGCCTCGGAGGGCCTGCGCCCGGTGCCGGGCACGCTCGTACGGGGACTGGCGGCCGGCGTCCTGCCGATCGCCTCGCGGCTCGCGGCCTACGAGGAGCTGCTCGGCCAGGGGGAGTATGGGTTCGAGTTCGAGCCGGGGGACGGCGAGACGCTGGCCAGCCACCTGCGCCGTGCGATCTCCGAGCCGGCGCTGCGCGAGCAGGCGCGCGCCCGGGCCGAGCGCCTCCGCGCCCGGTTCTCGTGGTCGCGCGTGGCCGACGAGCTCGAGCAGGTCTACGACGGGCTGATCGCCCGGCGGCACGATACCCGCGGCAACGGCCATGCCCGCTCGCGGCTGGCCGACCGGCGGATGATCGACGTCGACCTGCATATGCACACCGATCACTCCTATGACTGCGCCACCCCGGTCGAGGTGCTCCTCGCCGAGGCCAAGGCCCGGGGCCTCGGCGCCATCGCGGTGACCGACCACAACGAGATCTCGGGTGCGCACGCCGCGCGCGCCCAGGCCGACGGGATCGCCGTGATCGTGGGCGAGGAGGTCAAGACGGCCGATCAGGGCGAGGTGATCGGGCTGTTCATCGAGGAGAAGATCCCGCGGGGGATGTCCCTACAGGCGACGATCGCCGAGATCAAGCGTCAGGGCGGGCTGGTGTACGTGCCCCATCCATTCGACCGGCTGCACTCGGTCCCCGACTACGAGCACCTGCTCGACGTGCTCGACGACGTGGATGCGATCGAGGTGTTCAACCCGCGGGTGGCGATCAGCGAGTTCAACGACGAGGCCGCCCGCTTCGCCGCCAAGTACCGCATCCCGGCGGGGGCCGGCTCGGACGCCCACGTGCCGCAGGGGCTCGGCTCGGTGCGGATCCGGATGAGGGAGTTCCACAGCCCCGAGGAGTTCCTCGAGTCGCTGCGCGACGCCGACATCATCCGCAACCCGGCCAGCTTGCTCTACGTCCAGGCGCTCAAGTTCCTGCAGACCAAGGCGCTGCCCGAGGCGGCTCGACGGGCCTCGCGGGAGCGCCGGGTCCGACGCGCCACGGGGCGCGATCGGCGCCGGGCGACTCCCCCCTCGAGCCGCAACTCCTGATGCACTCGCAAGGACAAGCTCGCGAGCCGTCCAATCGGACAGCGATGCCGGCGACCGATGACGAGATCCGGGAGAAGTACCTCGAGCGGGCGATTCGCGAGCTGAACGCCTTCTCGCGGGAAGTCCAGTCCTGCGCGGATTGCCCCCGCGGCGCGCTGATGCCGGTACTCGGCTCGGGACACCCGCAGGCGGACATCTTCCTGATCAAGCACTCGGCCCGACCCTCGGAGGTCGAAGAGGGCGTGGCCTTCTACGGGCGCGCCGGGAACGCGCTGATGAAGTCGCTCAAGCGCCTGTCGATCGATCCACTGGCCGTATACGGAACGCTGTGCGTGAAGTGCCCCGTGCCCGATCCGGCCATGGCCGATCCCGGGTGCGTGGCCCGGCTGATCGAGGAGATCGCGATTATCGCGCCCAAGATCGTGGTGGTGATGGGGCCCGAGGCGCTCACCGTGGTCAACGAGCTCGACCTCCCGCTGCGCCGCGACCTCCGCGAGGCCCCCGGCGAGCTGCAACACCTGACGCCGAGCATCGAGGCGCTGTACGTGCCCAATATCGACGACTCGCTGGACGAGGAGGCCGCCAAACGCGAGTTCTGGGCCGCCTTCCGGGTGCTCGGGCAGTGGTGGGCGGATCTCCCGCCGTACTGATCGCCCTCTACGATCCGTCACATGAGCGACCTGACCGGGCCGGGTGACCCGCTTCCCGAGCTCCGTGCCTCCGATGCCGAGCGCGAGCAGGCCGCCGACGTCCTCCGGATAGCCGCCTCGGAGGGCCGGCTGGACGTCGAGGAGCTCGAGGACCGACTGTCTTCGGCCTATAGCGCCGCCACCCGCCGCGAGCTCGAGCGGCTGATCGCGGATGTCAGCCCCGAGCGGCTCGGTGCCGGGCGGCCGATCGGCGTGGCGGGCAAGAGCAGCGGCCTCACCGTCAAGGAGGGGCCCGGCGGCTCGCGCTGGGTAATCTCGGTCATGGGCGGGCACGACAAGCGCGGCCGGTGGCGGGTCGCCCCGCGATGCACCGTGCTCAGCATCATGGGCGGCAGCAGCATCGACCTCAACGACGCCGAGCTCTCGGACCGCGTGACCGAGATCAACGTGTACTCGTTCATGGGCGGCAACGAGATCCGCGTGCCGCACGGGGTCAACGTGCAGGTGTCGGAGTTCGCATTCATGGGGGGCAACGATGTGCAGATCGGCGAGGAGGTCGCGCCCGCCGGCGGCCCCACGATCCACATCCGCATGGTGGCGATCATGGGCGGATCGAGCGTGCGCCGGGGCCGCAAGCTGAGCCGCCGGGAGCGCCGCGAGCTCAAGGAGGCCGAGAGACGTGAGCGTGAGCTCGACGACGGGAGCCGGAGCGAGCTCGAGCCCTAGCGGGCGGGATCGGGGTTAGACTCGCCTCATGGACCTAGAAGAGAAGTCGCTCGACCAGATCTCCGACCGCTGCGAAGAATGCGGCGCGAAGCTGACCAAGGCCGAGATGGAGGCCGCGCTCGAGTCAGGCGGACCGGCGCTGTGCACGGTCCACGCGGATGAGGTCGTTCCCGTCGCCGAAGAGGACGACGCGTTCGCCGAGGAGTAGCCCGGCCGCCCGCGCGCCGGGTCAAACGAGCGGCTCAGCCGCCCATCTCGAGCACGATCTTGCCGAGCTTGCCGCCGTCGGCGAACCGGTCGTACGCGGCCGGTGCCTCCTCCAGGGAGTAGGTGGCGGCGATCGGCACGCGAACGGCGCCTGAGCCGAGCAGCGGCAGGACCGAGCGCTCCATCGCCCGGGCGGTCATCGCCTTCTCCTCGAGCGGGCGTGCGCGCAGGGTGGAGTTGTAGATCCGCGCGCGCTTCTGCATGGCGATTCCCAGATTGAGCTCGGCCTTGGCGCCGGCGCCGATCCCGATGACCATGATCCGGCCCCACAGGTTGAGCGCCTGGAGGTTCGCGGGCAGGTTGGGTGCACCGACCAGCTCGAGGATCACGTCGAACGGGCCGTGCTCCTCGAAGCCCTCGGGCGCGATCACCTCGGCGCCGAGCCCGGCCACCGCGTCCCGGTGCTCGGGGTTGCGGACGGTGGCGGTCACCCGCGCGCCCGCGGCGCGGCCGAGCTGGATCGCGGCGGTGCCGACGCCGCCCGCGCCACCGTGGACGAGCAGCCGCTCGCCCATCTTCAGGCCGGCCTGAGAGAAGACGCCGTCGTGAGCGGTGGTGAACACCTCGGGCACGGCGCCGGCCGCGGTCCAGTCGAGGTTGTCCGGTACCGGCATGAGGATCCGCTCGTGGACGACGGCCAGCTCGGCCTGGCCGCCGCCGGCCACGATCCCCATCACGCGATCGCCGACTTCGAACCGGTTGGCGCCGTCGCCGCGCTCGATCACCTCACCGGCCAGCTCCAGCCCCGGAATGTCCTGGGGCGCGCCCGGCGGGGCCGGATAGTGCCCGCGGCGCTGCATCATGTCGGCGCCGTTCAGGCCGGCCGCCCTCACCCGCACGAGGCACTCGCCGGCACCCGGCGTCGGGTCCGGATGGTCCTCGACGGTAAGGCTCTGGTCTTTGATCGTGACGGCGCGCATGGGGCGATTCGCCGCGGAACCCTACCGACGCTCCAGCAAGGCGACACACTCGATGTGCGGGGTCTGCGGAAACATGTCGACCGGCCTCACCCGGCGCAGGACGTACCCGGCCTCGACCATCTGGGCGGCGTTCGGCGCGAGCGTGGTCGGGTTGCACGACACGTAGACGACGCGCTTCGGCGCCGCCTCGATGATCCGCCGCACGACCTTCTGCGAGAGGCCCGAGCGAGGCGGATCGACCACGACCGTGTCCGGCCTCCCGGCGCGCTCGACTAGCTCGCGCATGACGAGCCTGACGTCACCGGCGAAGAACCGGGCGTTGTCGACCTCGTTCAGGCGCGCGTTGGCGATGGCGTCCGCGACCGCCTCCTCGACCAGCTCGAGGCCCCACACCTCGGCTGCCCGCGGCGCCATCAACAGCCCGATCGTCCCGATGCCGCAGTACAGGTCGTACACGCGGTCGGTCCCGGCCGGCTGCGCGTAGTCGATGGCGAGCTCGTAGAGGCGCTCGGCCATCTCGGTGTTGGTCTGGAAGAAGGCTCCCGACGCGATCTGGAACCGCATGCCGCCGATCTCCTCCTCCAGACGATCGCTGCCCGCCAGCAGCTCGGTCTGGCCGTCCTGGGTGGTCTCGGCCACGCTGTCGGTCTGCGTCCACAGCAGGCCGCCGACCGGCGCCGCGGCCGCAGCCAGCCCCTCGCGATCGAGCGCGCCGGGCGTCGTCACCAGGCGGACCTGCAGCTCACCGCCGCGCCGGCTTTCGCGAACAACCAGGTTGCGGAGGAACCCGCTCCGGGTGCGGCGGTCGAAGGCGGCCAGGCCCTGAGCGCGGCACCATGCGACGACCCGCTCGCGCGCCGCATTCCCCGCCTCGGACGCCAGCAGGCAGTCGGTCAGCTCGACGATCTCCTCCCAGTGCCCGGGAGCGTGGAAGCCACAGACCAGGCGGCCGTCCGCATCGGTGCCAAACGAGTACTCGAGCTTGTTGCGGTAGCGCCAGGGCTGCACGGCGGGCACGATGTCCTGTAGCTCGAACCCCTCGAGCCGCCCGATCCGCCTGAGCGCATCGTCCACCTGGGCCTGCTTGACCTCGAGCTGGCGCTCGTAGGGGAGCACCTGCCAGGGGGCACCCGGATGGTGCGCGCGCGGCGCAACGCGCTCCGGGCTCGGCTGCACGATTTCGACGACGCGAGCCTCCGCGTAGGCCCGCTTGGCCTTTTGCACCTCGGCGCGCACCCGGTCGCCGGGCACGCCGCCGGCCACGAACACGACGTAACCGTCCAGGCGCGCCACGCCGGCCCCACCGAAGGCCAGCGAGTCGACGGTCAGCTCGAGGACCTCGCCCCGGGCAGGGCGGGTTGCGGTCGCGCGTTCCATTCTCTCTAGGATGGCAGCGCCGAGCGGATCTCCGCCGGGTCGGCGTCCAGCTGCAGCAGGATCCGGACCGCCGCGCCGTCGCGCTCCGTCACCAGCGCGAGCAGGATGTGCTCGGTGCCGGCGGGATCCTCGCCGCGGCTCGACGCCTCCCGCTGGGCAAGGTCGAGCGCGTCCTGTGCCCGTCCGGTGAAGCTGGGATCCGCGGCGCCGGGATCGGACTCGGCGCCCATGCCCATCATCGCGACCACGGCCGCGCGGACCCGCTCGTAGGTGACGCCCGAGGTCTTCAGAACGCCGGCGGCGGTTCCCCCGTCCTCATGCAGCAGCGCCAGCAGGATGTGCTCGGTGCCCACGAAGCTGTGGCGAAGCGCGCGCGCCTCTTCGCTGGCACGGGACAGGGCCCGGTGGGCCGGCTCGGTGAAGTGCTCGGTCAGTCTGAGGAGAGTTGCTTGTCGATGGCCGCCAGCACGGACTTCCGGTTGGCGTGACGTCGCTCATAGTCGCGCACCCGGCGCAGCTCGGCCGGTGAGAGGCCCTCCAGCCGGGCCTGCACCTGGGCGGCGGTCAGCTCGTCGTAGCCGAGGACCGGGAACGACTGGCCCGCCGCCACCGTGCGGCGCGCCTTGTCCGCGCTGCGCAGGAGGAGATCGAGCGACTCGGTGCGCCGCGCGCGCATCGTCGCGGAGCCGAGTTGCTGGCGGCCCTTGCCGAACAGCCGCTCGACATCGGACAGCAGCTGATCGGTCTGCTGCACGCCCCGGTTGACCAGCTCGCCGACCAGCTCGTTGGCGTCCGTCCGCGTGACCCGCCCGCGCTCGGCGGCGTCATCGAGGACCTCCTGGATGCGGTCGCGGGTGAGCACCACCAGCCCGAGCGGCTTGATGATCCGGTTGAGAAGCTGTTCGGCGAGGCCGCTCGCGCCATCGCTCGAGGATCCGGCTTGAGTCGACGAGCGCGATCCGCTGGTCGACCGCGACCCCTGCGATGCCGACTTGGGTGAGGGCATGGTCTGCATCTCTCCTTCCCTGAAAGCTCATCCGGAGCGTACCCAACCGCCCGCCGGTCAGGCGCTGGTCAGCAGTTCGAGCAGCGCCTTCTGGGCGTGACGGCGGTTCTCGGCCTGGTCCCAGATCCGCTGGCGCTCCCCGTAGAGGACCTCCGCGGTGATCTCCTCGCCGGCGTGGGCGGGCAGGCAATGGAGGGCGATCGCGCCGGGGGCCGCGAGGCTCAGCAGCTGGTCGTCGATGCGGTAGCGCGCGAGCGTGCGACGGCGCTCGGCCGCCGAGGCCGGATCGTCGCTCATACTCACCCACACGTCGGTGTACAGGGCGTCGGCGCCGCGGGCCGCCTCGGCCGGGTCGTCGGTCAGGACGCCGGGTGAGCCGGGCTCGAGCTGGTAGCCGGCGGGCGAGGCGACGCGGACGGTCACGCCCACCAAGGCCCCAACCTCGACCAGGGACCGTGCGACGTTGTTCCCGTCGCCGATGTAGGCGACCGTGAGGCCCTCGAGCCGACCGAATGTCTCGCGCAGCGTGAGCAGATCGGCCAGCGCCTGGCAGGGATGGTGGCCGGGCGTGAGCATGTTGATCACCGGCACGCCCGCGTGCTCGGCCATCTCGCTGACCAGGTCCTCGTCGCCGGTGCGGATCCCGATCGCCGCCGCGTGGCGGGAGAGCACATAGGCGGTGTCGCGGACCGACTCGCCGCGGGAGAGCTGGAGTTCGTCGGTGCGCAGCACCATGGCCTCGCCGCCCAGCTCGGCGATGCCGGTCTCGAACGACACACGGGTCCGCGTGGAGGGCTTCTGGAAGATCAGCGCCACCGTGCGCCGGCGCAGCACGTCTGAGCTGTAGGGCGCCGCCTTGAGCTCGAGCGCGCGCTCGATCAGCCCGTACAGCTCCTCGGCGCTCAGCTCCGTCCCGGTGATGAAATGGCGCGGCAAGCGCGCGAGTGTACGTTGCCCGGATGGTGCTGCGCGTATTGACCTGGAACCTGCTGCACGGGCGCTCGGTGCCGCCGTCGGGGCGGGATCTGTTCGACGAGTTCTGCGCCGCGCTGGCGGGGTGGGAGTGGGACGTGGCGCTGCTCCAGGAGGTGCCTCCGTGGTGGCCGCCGCCCCTGGCCGAGCGACTCCAGGCCGATCAGCGGCTGGTGCTCACGTCCCGGAATGCGCTGCTGGCGCTCCGGCGCGCGATCGCCGTGCGCTGGCCGGACGTGATCAAGTCGAACGGCGGCGGCTGCAATGCGATCCTGGTCAGGGGGGATTTGATTTTCAGTCACCGCAAGCGACGGTTGACGCCATTGCCCGAGAGGCGATGGGTCCATGCGGTGCAGCTGGAGCGCGCCGGCGTGTGGGTGGCCAACCTGCACGGCGGCGGCCCGGTGCGCGACGCGGCTCGTGCCGCGGACGCCGTGCTTGGGTGGGCGGGTCCCGACATGGCCGCCGTGCTCGGGGGCGACTTCAACATCCGCCACCCGATCCTCGACGGGTTCGAATACGCCGGCGGGCATTCGGTCGACCACGTGCTCGCGCGCGGTCTCGCGCCGGTCGGGCAGGCCGAGGTCCTCGAGCGGGGCCGGCTATCCGATCATGCCCCGGTGCTGGTCACGATCGCCGGCGGGCGAGCGCCAGAACCTCCGCCGAGGCCTTCGAGGTAGATCCGCTGTCGAACGGCGGCTGGGGGTCGTACTCGATGAACAGCTGGATCGCCTGCGCCATCTGCGGACCGGCGATGCGCGCCGCGAGGGTCAGTGCCATGTCGATCCCCGACGAGACGCCGGCCGCGGTGATCACCTTGCCCTGCTCGACCACGCGACGGCTGACCGGCCGGGCGCCGAGTTCGGCGAGCTTGTCGAGGACCGCCCAGTGGGTGGTCGCCTCGAGCCCGTCGAGAATGCCGGCCGCGCCGAGCACCAGGGCGCCGGTGCACACCGACGTCGTCCACTGAGACGTCTCGTGGGCGGCCCGGACCCAGGCCAGCATCGGCTCCTCGCGCATCAGCGGACGGGTTCCGTAGCCGCCGGGGAAGACGATCACCTCGGGATGTGGCAGCTCGCTCAGCGCCCCATCGGCGGTCAGTGCCAGCATCCCGTTATCGGTGCGCTTGGGCCCGGGCTCGAGCGCCAGGAAGTGCACCCGGGCGCCCGGCAGTCGGGAGAGCACCTCGTAGGGGCCGATCGCGTCGAGCGCGGTGATGCCGTCGAAGATGGGAATCGCGACATCCACAGTCATGAGCTCCTGCTGCCGCGCAGGCCGAAGCCTCGGAGCATCAGCAGCGCCTTCTCGCCGAGCGTGCCCCGGGCGGGCAGGATGCCGAGTTGGGTGGCGGCGTCGTACAGGTCGTAGAACCCGCGGACGCGCAACAGCCGGTTGCGGCGGATCTCGCAGTAGAAGATGCAGTGCATGACCACGAACCGGTTGGTGGCGGGCAGGCCGCCGAGCGCCCCTCGGTGCGTGGCCAGCAGCTTGCTCGGCGCGGCCACGAACCGGTCGTTGGCCAGGCGCTCACCGGTCTGCTCGATGCGAGCGTCGGGAAAGGCGGCCCACAGCCGAGTCGGCTGGCGGAGGAACTGGTCGAGGCCCTCGAGTGGCTCGGTGGTCAGGGGGTCCTCGTAATGGATCTTGCTCGAGCACACGGCGGCGAAGGCGGCCTCGTCCTTGCTCGACCAGGCCGCCTCCCAGTCGTCGATCAGCTCGTCGACGGAGCGGTCGCTCACTGGGCGGAGGTGTCGAACACGGGGAGCCCCTCGTCGCTGGTGGACGCCTCGGCGTAGCGGCGGCGGGGGATTCTGCCGGCCTGACGGGCCAGCCACCCCGCCTCGACCCCCAGCCGGATGGCTCGCGCCATGCCGGACGGGTCGTGGGCGCGGGAGATCGCGCTGGCGCACAGCACGGCGTCACAGCCAAGCTCGATCGCCAGCGTGGCATCCGACGCGGTGCCCACCCCGGCGTCCAGGATCACCGGCACGCCCGCGCGCTCGATCATGATCGAGATGTTGTACGGGTTGCGGATGCCCATGCCGCTGCCGATCGGCGAGCCGAGCGGCATCACCGCCGCACAGCCCACGTCCTCGAGCCGGCGGGCCAGGATCGGGTCGTCGGTCGTGTAGGGCAGCACGGTGAAGCCATCGTCGACCAGGGCCTCGGCGGCGCTCACGAGCTCGACGGCGTCCGGCAGCAGCGTGCGGTCGTCGCCGATCACCTCGAGCTTGATCCAGTCCGTCTCGAAGGCCTCGCGCGCGAGCTGGGCGGTGATGATCGCGTCCCGCGCCGTGTAGCAGCCCGCCGTGTTCGGGAGCACCTGCACCCCGGCGCCGTCGAGCACGTCGAGGATCGACCCGCGGGCGGCCGGGTCGAGGCGGCGCAGGGCGACGGTGCACATCTCCGTCCCGGAGGCCTCGAGCGCGGAGGCGAGCACCTCGTGGTTGGTGAAGCCGCCGGTGCCGAGGATCAGACGGGACTGAAACTCTCGGTCGGCGATCGTGAGCGAATTGTTCATCGGGCGGGTCATCCTCCCTGAACGGCAACAACCACTTCAACCCGGACGCCCTCGCGCAGCTCGGTGGCGGGCCACTGCGCGCGCGGGACGACCTCGCCCTCGACGGCCACGGCCACGCCCCGGCCGTCGGGAGCACCCGGCAGCGACGCGATCAGGCTGGCCAGGGTGGCGCCGGGCGGGAGCTCGCGGCGCTCGCCGTTGATCGTCACGGACACGCTCATGCGCCCACCGGGATCTCCGCAAACCGCGTGGGCGCGAATCGGGGCGCATGCTCGCCGGGGTCTTCGCCCGTCAGGCCGGCCAGCACGATCTGTGCGGTGATCGGCGTGAGCAGGATCCCGTGCCGGAAGTGTCCGGTGGCCCAGTGCAGGCCGGGGATCGCACCCGGCCCGATGGCGGGCGCGTTGTCCGGCGTGGCCGGGCGCAGCCCGGCCGACAGCTCGTCGATGACCAGCTCGGTGACCGACGGCAGGAGCTCGAACGCGTCGCGCAGCAGCTCGAACACCGCGCCGGCCATCACGCTCGTGTCAAAGCCGCGCTCCTCCATCGTCGCGCCCAGGACGTAGCGTCCGTCACCGCGGGGGACCAGGTAGCCGCCCGTGAAGCGCACCACCCGCGTGAGCAGGCCGGCGCCGCTCGGATCGTGCAGGCGCAGGATCTGCCCCTTGACGGGGTGAATCGGCACGCGCGCCGCCTCGGGCACGCCTTCGATGTCGTCCGACCATACGCCGGCGGCGATCACAACGTGCTCGGCAGCGATGCGCTCGCCGCTGTCGGCGAGCCGCAGGCCCGCGACGCGACCTTCCTCGATCGTCACCTCGGCAACGGCGGCGTCGGTGCGCAGCGCGCCGCCGGCGTGATCGACGGCCTTCGCCAACGCGGCGGTCAGCTTGCGCGGGTCGATCGCGTGGTCGTCGGGGATGTCGAGGGCCAGACGCAGCGCCGGGGCGAGCGCCGGCTCCAGTCGCCGCGCCTCGCTGCCGCGAAGCCGGTGGACGGCCAGTCGGAATCGTTCGCGCAGCGCGAGCTCACGCTCGAGTGCCTCCGCCTCGTCGCCGTCGCGGGCGGCCAGGAGCGTTCCGCAGCGCAGGTAGCCGGTGTCCATCCCCGTGACATCGGTCAGCTCAGCGACGAATTCGGGGTACGCCTCCACGCTGGCCAGGCCGAGCCGCATCAGCGGCACCTCGGTGGCCAGCGCCTCGCTGATCGGCGCGAGCATTCCCGCCGCCACCGACGAGGTCTCCCCGGCCGGCTGGGCACCGCGCTCCAGCACCACCACGTTCAGGCCGCGCTGCGCAGCGCGCCAGGCCACCGCGAGGCCGATGACGCCGGCGCCTACGACCGCGACATCGAATGAGCTTGATCGATTGGACAAGGTGTGCGGCTCCCTGCGCCGGCATTACCCGGTTCAGGTTCAGACGGTCGGCGGGCTAGCGCCCGCCCTCTCAGCCCGCTGGTAGGGCTCCCGTTTGACCAATCGTAGTGGGTCGGCCCACCAGGCCGTGGGGGTGGCGGGCGCTCGGAGCGCTCCTGCCACACTTCGACCCGTGCCTGACCGCCGGGAACGCCTGAACGCCGCCCGCCTCTACCTGGTCTGCGAGGAGCAGCCGGACGAGTTCCTCGAGTGCCGTGCTCGGCGCCGGCGTGGACATCGTCCAGCTGCGCATGAAGGACGCCCCCGACGAGGCGATCATCGCCGCCGGACGCCGGTTCGCGCGCGCGGCGGCGGAGCACGGAGCGCTGTTCATCCTCAACGACCGGCCGGATCTGGCCGCGGCGGCCGGCGCGGACGGCGTGCACGTCGGCCAGGACGACACGCCGGTGGCCGACGCGCGGGCGCTGATCGGGCCGAACGGGATCATCGGCCTCTCGACGCACAGCCCGTCGCAGGTCGATGCGGCGGCCGGCCTCGACGTCGACTACATCGGAGTCGGCCCCGTCCACGCGACGCCGACCAAGCCGGGCCGGCCGGCGGTGGGCGTCGAGCTCGTCCGCTACGCCGCCGAGCACGCGTCTGTGCCGTTCTTCGCGATCGGCGGCATCGCGCCGGCCAACGTGGATGCGGTCCGCACCGCGGGGGCCGAGCGGATCGCCGTCGTCCGGGCGCTGACCGAGGCCACAGATCCGGCGTCGGCCGCCCGGCGACTGCGCCAGGCGATCTCCCCGGGGGTCGGCGTTGGCTCAACGTAGCCGCAAGCGGGGCCGCCGGCGACCCGCCGCCACCCGCCCGAGCCCTCGCGTCCAGGCAAACGCCGCCCCGCCCGCGACGCCCGAAGCGACCACGGCGACCACGGCGGCCGCGACGGCCGCCACGCCCGAAGCGACCACGGCGACCGCCTCGACCCCCACGACCGCCGCGGCTGCGACTCCGGCCACCCCGCGCCACAAGAGCCGGTCCGAGGAGCGCAACGCCGCAGTGCGCGCCACGCTCACGCCACTCGCCCCCGGCGAACGGCCGTGGCCGCTCAAGATCGCGGTCCTCATCGCCCTGTTGATCGGCGGCGGCGATCTGGTCGCGGTGATCGTCAACGGGAAGTTCACCGTCGGCGGCGCCCACGCCGGCGCGAGCGGCGTGATCCTGTTCTCGGTGCTGATGCTCGTCTGCGCGGTCGGCATGTGGCAGCTCCGGTACTGGGCCGTGCTCGGGTTCCAGGCGATCCTCGCCTTCGTGATCTTGTTCTTCTCGCTGCTCCTGCTGCGGGCCGAGAACCTGCTCGCCGTCGTGGCCGGGCTGGTCGTGGTCGGGGGCGGCGGCTACCTGTTCTTCAAGCTCGTCCGCATCCTCAGCCGCCTCCAGATGCCGAAACCCCCCGGCCGCGCCTGACCGACTTGCGCCTCGGCGAATTGCCGCCGCGGAGCTTTCCCGCTGCTTAATCCGTCACGCAGCACCCACCCGCGCCGGCGTGACGCGCTACGCGTCTGGGGCGCGCCTAACTCGTCACACCATCCGAGGGACGCGTCGCGTGACGACTTATGCAGGTCGGCCCCACGCCGGCCCGCCGTACACCCTGCAGAACCTGCCAATTGACCCGCTTGGAGCGGACCGTGGCAGGTTGTGCATCTGTCACGTGCATACCCTGCCACGGTCGGGCTTGCTGGCACCCAGTGGCAGGTTCTGCATGATGGGTATCCGCTCCGGGCGCCGGCGCGTCATGCACGCGAATCGTCCCGCTCAAGGCGCCCTTCTATAGTCTCCGGCCGCATGCCAGAAGCCTCGTACGACTGCATCGTGATCGGCTCCGGCCCCGGCGGCTACGTGGCCGCCATCCGTGCCGCCCAGCTCGGGATGAAGACGGCCGTGGTCGAGAAGGACGCGGTCGGCGGCCGCTGCCTCAACTACGCCTGCATCCCCGCCAAGGCCATCCTGCGCGTGGCCGACGTGCTGAGCGAGATCCGCGAGGCGGGCGACTTCGGGATCAAGGTCGCCGATCCGGAAGTCGAGTGGGACGGGGTCATGGCCCGCCGCGCGAAGGTCGTCAAGACGCTCACCGGTGGCGTCGCCGGCCTGTTCAAGAAGAACGCGATCGAGCTGATCGAGGGTGAAGCCGCCCTCGCCGGCTCCGGCCAGGTAACCGTGAATGGCGAGACCATGGCCGCCAAGGCGATCATCCTCGCCACCGGCTCCGTGAAGCGCTCGATTCCGGGCACCGAGTTCGGCGGCCGCGTGATCGGAACCGAGGAGGCCTGGGCCCTGCCGGAAAGGCCAGCCAGCCTCGCGGTCGTCGGCGCCGGCGCGTCCGGAGCCGAGATCGCCTCCGCGTACGCCAGGCTCGGGACAACCGTCACGCTGTTCGAGGCGCTCGAGCGCGTGCTCCCCACCGAGGACCAGGACATCTCCAAGGTCGTCGATCGCGGGCTCAAGCGCCAGGGGATCACGATCCACACCAACACGTTCGTCGAGAACATCGAATCGACCGAGTCGGTGTGCCGCTACACCCACGGCGACAACCAGGGCGAGGCCGACTGGCTGGTCATCGCCACCGGGCGCGGCCCCGACGTCGACGCCTTGAACCTCGACGCTGCCGGCGTCACCCGCGGTACCGCCGGCCTGATCGAGGTCGACGGCCGGATGCGCACGAACGCCGAGGGCATCTACGCGATCGGCGACCTGGTGCCCGGCCCGGCGCTCGCCCACAAGGCATCCGATGAGGGCGTGATCGCGGTCGAGGACGCCGCCGGCCGCGAGACCCACCCGATCGACTATCCCGACGTTCCGCGCGCCACCTTCTGCACGCCGAACGTGGGCAGCTTCGGCCTGACCGAGGAGCAAGCCCGGGAGCAGGGATACGACGTCACCGTGGGCAAGGTCCAGTACGGCGCGGTCGGCGCCGGCACCGTCTACGGCGACCGCACCGGCCTGGTCAAGATCGTCGGCGAGAAGCAGTACGGCGAGCTACTCGGCGGCCATATCGTCGGAACTCGCGCGACGGAGCTGATCCAGGAGCTGGTCAACGTCCGCGCGCTCGAGGGCGGCTATCCCGAGGTGGCGCGAATCATCCACGGCCATCCGACGCTGTCGGAGGCGGTCATGGAAGCCGGACGCGCGGCCGACGGGTGGCTCATCCACGGCTGACGTGGACGGACCTAGCCAGCCCGTCTTCTACTACGACCTCGGCAGCCCGCAGTGCTACCTGGTGGCCGAGACGATCATGACGGCGCTCCCGGTCGTGCCCGAGTGGGAGCCCGTGCTGGGCCAGGCCTTCGACCAGCCGCCGTTCGACCACGACGTCATCGAGCGCCGGGCGGCCGCACTGAGCCTGCAGCCCATCCGCTGGCCGCCGACCTCGCCTGCAAGCAGCGAAGCCGCCATGCTGGCCGCGACTTACGCCAAGCGGATCGGACGCGCGGTGGCGTTCTCGCTGGCGGCCTTTCGCCAGACCTTCGCCGGCGGCCGTGACTTGACCGACGAGAACACGATCCTGATCGCCGGCGCCGCCTGCGAGATGCACCCCACCGCGCTGCGCAAGGGCATCGAGCTCGCCAGCACGCGCTCCGCGCTCCAGGAGGCCACCCGCCGGGCACGAAACTCCGGCGCGAGGACCCTGCCCGCGATCCAGGTGGATCACCGCGTCTACGCCGGCCTGCACGCGATCGACGAAGCGGCGCTGGCCCTGGGATGAAGGCCAACCGCGCCTACGAGCTGATCGTCTCGCGCGGGGGCCGCGAGCCCGCGTTCATGTCGGACCCCGGCCGGACCGACCGGATCGAAGTCGTCTCGGTCGACGACGGCGAGGTGATCCTGTACTGGAACATGGCGCCGCGGGAAGCCTCCAAGCTGCTCAAGCTGCTCCGGGCCGACCTCGTCAACCTCGAGGCCGAGGAGTTCTTCGACAAGTGGCTCGACGCCGACGCGGAGGACTTCTGAGCACGCCATGTCGCCCCGGCACGCGCTCGAGCTCGCGCAGTCCCTGCGTCCCGTCATCACCGACGAGCGTGTGCTCGCCGCGATCGCCAGCATCCCCCGGGAGCGCTTCGTCCCGGAGTCCCAGCGCGGCCGCGCCTACGCCAACGTGGCGCTCCCGATCGGGAGCGACCAGACGATCTCGCAGCCGCTCGTCGTGGCCCGCATGCTCGAGGTGCTCGCGCTCGAGCCGACGGACCGTGTGCTCGACGTGGGCACCGGCTCGGGCTACCACGCCGCGCTGCTCTCCCTGCTGAGCGCCCAGGTCTACACGATCGAGCGCCATCCCGAGCTGACCGAGACCGCGCGCGCGGCGCTCGCAGATCTGGGGATCGACAACGTCACCTTCCGCGTCGGTGACGGCTGGGAGGGCTGGCCCGAGGAGGCGCCGTTCGACGCGATCAACGTGGCCGCCGCCATGGGCGAGGACCCGCCCAGAGCCCTGGAGGACCAGCTCGAGAACGGCGGCCGGATGGTCGCCCCCGTCGGCACCAAGGAGCAGCACCTGATGCTCAGCCGGCGCGACGGGGACCGCGTCAGCCGCCGGCAGCTCGAGGCCGTGCAGTTCGTGCCGCTGGTCCACGGGTCTCTCCCGTAGCGGCCAGCCGCGAGCGCATGACCTCGATCGCCACCGGACTGCGGTCGACCAGCACGAAGCGCCGGCCGAGCGCGCGGCACACCGCGCCCAGCGTCCCCGAACCGGCGAACGGGTCCAGGCACCAGCCGCCCGGGCGCGACGACGCGGCCACCATCCGCCGCAGCACGCCCTCGGGCTTCTGGGTCGGGTACCCGGTCTTCTCGCGTCCGTTGGTCGGGACGATCGTGTGGAACCAGACGTCGGTGGGCCGCTTGCCGCGCGCCGCCTTCTCGGCCGACACCAACCCCGGCGCCATATACGGCTCGCGCTCGACCGCGTCCGCGTCGAACCAGTGCCCGCCCGGCGTCCGCACATAGACCAGGATCGTGTCGTGCTTGGCCGGCCAGCGCCGGCGGGGCTTGGCCCCGTAGTCGTAGCTCCAGATCAGCTCGTTCAGGAACGCGTCCCGGCCGAACACCTCGTCGAGCAGCAGCTTGACGTAATGCGCCTCGCGGTAGTCGATGTGGAAGTAGAGCGTTCCGTGCGCGGCCAGCAACTCGCGGGCACGACGCAACCGCACCTCGAGAAACGCCAGGTAGTCCTCGAACGCATCGTCGAAGGCCATCGTGCCCAACAGCCGCGAGCGGTAGCGCCGCCCCCCGAACCCGACGCGATCCCCATCGTCGGCAGCCGAGACCGACAGTGACCGCCGCGCCTGAGCCCGTCCCGTGTTGAACGGAGGGTCCATGTAGATCAGGTCGAAGAACCCCTCGGGCAGCCGCTCGAGCACGCCGGCGTTGTCCCCGGCCACCACCACGTCATCGTCCAGCACCAACGGATCGCTCGCCACTTGCACCCGCATGGACCTGAGGACCGTACAGACGCCACCGGCGACAGGACCCCCCGACTGGGTGCCCACCCGCCCCCCTTACGCTCACCAGACGCCACAAGACGCTACGATCGTCGTTCGGTGATCACTAACCGCTACCACGCGATGCGCAATTCACGCCTCGGCTTGCGCCTCGCGGACACGCCGCTCGGGCGCCGGATCACCCAATCCCCGCTCAGCGCGCGCATCACCCGCTACACGCTGGGCTCGATCGTGGCCGCCGCGACCAGCGCGATCGTGTTCGCCGCACTGTATGTGATGGGCTTCGGCACCACCACGTGCTCGATCGTGGCCTTCCTGGCCGGCGCGGTCCCGAACTGGATCCTCAACCGCCGCTGGGCCTGGCGCGTCGAGGGCCGGATCGCGTTCGGACGCGAGATCGTGGCCTACGTGATCGTCTCCGCTGTGACGCTGTTCATCACCTCGGAGACGACGGCCTGGACGCAGCGCCAGGTGCAGAGCATCCCGGCCCATCACGGCATCCGCGTGCTGCTGGTCACCGCCTCCTACCTGGCGGTGTTCGCCGTCCTGTTCGTGGCCCGCTTCGCGGTCTACGAGGTGTGGATCTTCTCGGGCCGCAGCCGGGTCCGCGCCGCCGTGCGGTCGCGCATCCAGGTGCGCAGCGCCGCCCGCGCGAACCGCACGCCGTAGCCGAAGTTCCCGCCCTTCTTGGTCCCGGTGGCGTGCGCGCCCCGGTCGCGCATGGTCGTCGGCACCTCGCCGAGGCGGAAGCCGTGCAGCGCGGCCGAGATCATCAGCTCGGAGGCCTGGTACTGCGGCTGCTCGAGCTTGACCGCCGCCGTCACCTCCGAGCGCATGGCCCGGATTCCGCAGGCCGGATCGGTGATCCGGTGGCGGACCAGGACGCTGATCAGCGCGCCGAACACGAGCACGCCCAGATGGCGCGTGCGGTCGGTGGTCAGCTCGGCGCCCAGCCGGCGGGACCCTGACACGAAGTCGGCCTGTCCGTCCAAGATCGGCCGCACGACCCGGGCGATCTCGTCGGGCTCGTACTGACCGTCGGCGTCGATCGTCGCGATCACCTGCGCGCCGCGCGCCCGGGCCAGCCAGTAGCCGAGCCGGAGAGCCGCTCCCTGGCCGCGATTGACCGGCACGTCGCACACAAGCGCCCCGGCGCCGGCAGCGCGCGCCGCGGTCGCATCGCGCGCCCCGTCCACCACCACGATGACCTCGGTCGACAGCCCCGCCGCCGAGCGCGGGATCTCGCCCACCACGCCGGCCACCGTCGGCTCCTCGTTGTAGGCCGGAATGACGATCGCCAGAGGAGCCCCGAGCCCGGGTGGGTGAACCGACAGGAACGCCTGCGCCGCGCCGCGCTCCTCGGGCCCCAGCAGCGAGAGCTCGGCCTCGAGATCGAATGCCGGCCGTGTCGACACCGAAGGCTGTCCGGAGACCGTGCTCACGAGGCGCTCACCGGCGCCACCGGCATGCCCGCAACGATCGTGTCGATATCGGCCACGCGCCACTCGTCCCACACGCCACGGACGCCCTCGGCGAAGTCGAACCGGGGCTGCCAGCCCGCCGCCCGAGCCCGCGAGGAGTCGACCACCACCGCCGGCATCTCGCCCGACCGCGCCGGCCCGTGCTGCACCGACAGTTCCGCTCCGGTCACCTCGCGCACGGTGTCCACCACGTCGAGCACCGACAGCGACTTGCCGGAGCCGATCACCACCGGTCCCTTCCAGTCCTCGTTCACCAGGCCCAGCTGCATCGCCGCGATCACGTCCGCGACGTGCACGTAGTCGCGCACCTGGCGGCCGTCGCCGTAGATCTCGAACTCGCGCTCGAGCCGGATCGCCCGCATCAGGCGAGCCACGATCGAGTCCTTGGCCTGCATGCCGGGACCGTATACGTTGGTCAGCCGGAGGCACACACAGCGCACGCCGTACGACGCCGTGTAGGCGGACATCAGCATCTCGCCCGCCGCCTTGGTCGCGCCGTAGGGCGTCAGCGGTCTGAGCACCGCGGTCTCGACGATCGCCGGCGCGTCCATCGGCCCGGTGACCGCGTTGGTCGACGCGAAGGCCAGCGACGAGACGCCCGCCGCGCGCGCCGCCTCGAGCACCGCGTGCGTTCCCGCCACGTTCGTATCGAATGTGCCGCCCGGGTTCTCGACCGACCGGAGCACCGAGGTCACCGCGGCCAGGTGCACGACCGAGTCCATCCCGCCGTCGAACGCCGCCTCGATGGCCTCGGGATCCCCGATGTCCCCGACGACCACGTCCACGGACGCATCGGGGTGCGGCTTCAGATCGATCACGCGCACGGAGGCGCCCGCGCGCGTCAGCGACGCCACCGCATGGCGCCCGATGAATCCGGAGCCCCCGGTCACGAGGACCCGGCGCCCCTGCAGGCCGGGGAGATCGCTCACGTCTGGGCCAGCGCCCCGGTCGTCGGCAGCTCGCTGGTCGTCGAGCGCCAGCTCACGGTAGGCATGATCGCCGCCAGGTCGACGCGGTCCTTGTGGCGCTCGACGACGTCGAACATGTGGTCGATCAGCGCCATCGACAGCAGCGTGGGCTTCAGCCCGAGGTCGACGAGCGCCGTGTGCTTGGCGTTGTAGTAGTGGTTCTCGGCCTCGACGCGCGGGTTCTCCACCGTCTCGACGGTGGCCTCGCCCGGATACTCCTCCGCGATCGTCTCGGCGATCTGGCGCACCGAAAGGTGCTCGGTGAACTGGTTGAACACGCGGAACTCGCCCCGGTCGGCCGGGTTCTCCGAGGCGAGCCGGATACATTCGACCGTGTCCACGATGTTGATCAGGCCGCGCGTCTGCGAGCCGTTGCCGTACACGGTGAGCGAATGTCCGAGCACGGCCTGGATGACCATCCGGTTGAGCACCGTGCCGAACACGCCGTCGTAGTCGAAACGGGTGGCCAGCCGCGGGTCGAGCTTGGTCTGCTCGGTGTCCGCGCCGTACACGACGCCCTGGTTGAGGTCGGTGGCGCGCAGGCCCCAGATGCGGCAGCCGAACTCGATGTTGTGGCTGTCGTGGACCTTGGACAGGTGGTAGAACGAGCCCGGGCGCTTGGGGAACAGGACGCGGTCCTTGCGGCCGTTGTGCTCGACGTCGAGCCAGCCCTCCTCGATGTCGATGTTCGGCGTGCCGTACTCGCCCATCGTCCCCAGCTTGACCAGGTGGATGTCGCGGTCGATGTCGGCGATCGCGTACATCACGTTGAGCGTGCCCACGATGTTGTTGGTCTGCGTGTAGACGCAGTGGGCCTGGTCGATCATCGAGTACGGCGCGGCGCGCTGCTCGCCGAAGTGGACGATCGTGTCGGGCCGGAAGTCGCCGACCATCTCGTGCACGAACGCCGGATCGCACAGATCGCCCACGTAGGTCTTGATCGTCTTGCCGGTGATCTCGGCCCACGCCGCCACCCGTTCCTCGAGCGAGGCGATCGGGACCAGGCTCTCGACTCCCATCTCCTCGTCATAGCGGCGACGCGCGAAGTTGTCGTTGACCGCTACCTCGTGCCCCAGGGCACTGAGATGGAGAGCGGTGGGCCACCCGAGGTATCCGTCACCGCCAAGTACCAAGATTTGCATATAGGCGCTCCAATGCCTGACGTTCGACTAAGGGATCTTCAGCGCTCTCGGCCGATGAGGCGGCGCGTCGGCAGGCCAAGTTCCAGGCGATTCATGGCCCGCGAGCGCACGAGGATAGCCGACGAGCCGTACGCGAGACGTAATAGCGCCGTCGCACAAACCCTTCGGCCGCACCCACAGATTAGAGGACGCTCACCGATTTTGGGGCCGCTACGCGGCATCCTTGGGGCCCTGCACCCCGTCCGGTCAGATCCGGCGGACTCTCGATTGCTACCGTCAGCGCCGCCGCCGTGTCCGAGCAGACCCTAGACGTCCCGCCCCTGGAAGCCCCCGCCGAGCCGCCTCGCGGCGAGCGGCGGCTGGCTGCCGGCGCCGACTGGCGCGGGCTCGCCTACCGGTATCGCTGGCTGCTGACCGCTGCCGGGCTGCTGATCGTCTCGCTCGCGATCGTGCTCTACGCGCGCGCCCGCCCGGGTTACGACCCGTACGGATGGCTGGTGTGGGGCAAGCTGACCGTCCATCTGGCGCTCGACACCAACGGCGCGCCGTCCTGGAAGCCGCTCCCGTACCTGTTCACGGTGCCCTTCGCCGTGTTCGGTCACTACGCCCTGTGGCTTTGGATGGTGAGCTCGGTGGCCATCTCGCTGAGCGGGGTGATCTTCGCCTGGCGGATCGCCTTCCGCCTCACCTACTCGCGCCCCGAGCGCCGCTACGCCTCCTACGTGGCCGGCCTGTTCGCGGCGGTGTTCCTGTTCGCCATGCAGGATCCGGTCGGCAACTTCAGCTACGTGCACTACCTCCTGAGCGCGGAGTCCGACACGATGATCGTGGCGCTCTGCCTGCTGGCCATCGACCTGCACCTGTCCGAGCACCACAAGGCGGCCTTCTGGATCTGGTGGCTGGCTGCCCTGGGCCGGCCCGAGGTGTGGCCGTTCTACGGCCTGGCCGGGTTGTGGCTGTGGTGGAAGCGACCCGCCTACCGCATGTGGCTGTACGGCTCGGTCCTCGGACTGGCCTTCCTCTGGTTCGGGATCCCCGGGCTCTCGTCCAAGAGCTTCCTGACCGCCGGCAACATCGCCGAGAACTCACCGCGGGCGATCCACGGCAACAAGATCACCGGCACGATCAGCCGCTTCCACGAGTTGCTCCCGAACACCGTGTGGGCGCTGGCCATATTGACCGTCGCGTGGGCGGCCTGGCGTCGGCAGATCGCGATCCTGGTGCTCGCGGCCGGCGCGCTGCTGTGGGTGCTGATCGAGATCGCGTTCGCCATCCACGGCTTCCCGGCCGTGCCGCGCTACATGTTCGAGGCCGGTGCGGTGGTCGGGATCCTCGCCGCCGTGTTCATCGGCCGGATCGTGCACGAACTGCCCGCGGTGCTCTCGCAGTGGACCAGGCGGTTGGACAGCGGCCGGGTCGGTTCGCGCCTGGCCACCCATGTCGGCACCTGGGGCACGGTCCTCGTGCTGGTGCTGATCGGCGGCTCGATGCTCGGCGCCGCCCACCGGCAATACCGCCTCGAGCGCACCGACCTGCGCCAGCAACGCGCCCGGACCGCGCTGATCGGCCGGCTGTCCGGCGTGGTCAGGACGCTCGGCGCCTCGAACATGTTCGCCTGCGGACAGCCGAACATCCCGATCGGCTACCAGAGCGTGTTCGCCTGGTACGCGGGCGTGAAGACCGGGGTGCTGTACGTCAGCCGCTCCTACATCGCCAAGCATCCGCACCCGCTGGTCAACGTCTACCCGATCGCGGGCGCCGGCTGGAAGGTGTTCCCGAGCATGGTTGACCCGGCCCACGCAGCGGCGTGCAAGCACATGGTCCTCAGCTACCACTGATGGCGTGCGGTCCGGGCGCGATCGGAGCGTGCGGTCCGGGCGCAATCGGGGCGTGCGGACGGGGCTGGGTGGGGGCGTGCGGTCGCGGCGCACCGCGGCGGGTCGCAGGCGCCTGGCGGTTGCCGGCGCGCTCCTCATCCTCCTGATCGCGCTCGTCCTGGCCCTTACCTCCGGTGGCGGGCCGGCGCCGCCCCCGCCGCTGCCGCTCCCCGGTATCGGCCAGCTGGCCAAGCCGGGAGATCCGTTCGCCTACGTGTCGAGTCGCGAGGCGGACTTCGTCGCGCGCGCAACCGCTGGCAGCGCGCACGTCCTGTACACGAAGAGCCCGGGCGGAGCCCTCGCCACGGCGGCGCGGGTCGCCTCGTATCGGCCGCTGATCGACGCCGCGGTCGCCGGCACGGGCCTCGACCCGAGCATGGTCGAGGCGCTCGTGTTCGTCGAGAGCGCCGGCCGGCCCGACGCGATCGCGGGCGCCGATCCCGTTAACGCCTCCGGGCTGACTCAGATCCTCGCCCCGACCGGCTCCTCGCTACTCGGGATGCACATCGACCTGGCCCGCAGCCGCCGCCTGACCGCGCAGATCGACGATGCCGCGGCGCGCGGTCAGACTGGGCGCGTCAAGCGTCTCGAAGCCGCCCGCGCCCGGATCGACGATCGCTTCGATGCGCGCAGGGCGCTCGCCGCCACCGTGCGCTATCTCGAGATCGCCAAGCAGCATCTCGGGCGGATCGACCTCGCCTTCGAGTCCTACCACATGGGGATCGGCAACCTGCAGCGCGTGCTTGACCTGTACGACGGCGGCCACGCCGTCCCTTATCCCCAGGTCTACTTCGACACCGCCCCCGACCACAACCCGGACGCCTTCGCGCTGCTCTCGAGCTTCGGCGACGACTCCTCGCTCTACTACTGGCGGCTGCTCGGCGCGCAGCAGATCATGCGGCTCTACCGGACCGATCGCCCCGCGCTGACGCGGCTGGCCGGCTTACAGACGGCCGTCGACTCGGGTGCGCTCGTTCTCCATCCCCCCGACGCGGTCCACGCGTTCGCCACCCCCGACGCGCTCGATCGTGCCTACGCCAACCGGACGATCCTGCCGCTGCCGTCGGACCCAGCCCGACTCGGCCTGCGCTACGACGCGGGGATCGGAGGGCTCGCCCCGCGGCTCCACTTCCCGCCGGCGCTCTACCGAGGTCTGCGGCCAGACGCCCTCGATCTGCTGATCGAGCTGGCCGCCCGGGTGCGCACGCTGTCGAAGCTCCCGGCCTCGACCCTGACCGTGACCAGCGCGGTCAGCGACGAGCGCTATCAGCAGCAGCTCGGGGTGAGCGACCGGCCCGCGGCCGCCGGCTGGTCGTTCACGCTCGCCCGCCGCTACGCGAGCCGAGCCCAGGCCGCCGCCTTCCAGGCCATGCTCGACCGCCTCCAGGCGCTCGACCTGATCGCCTGGGAGCGGTTCCCGTCCGAAATCGAGGTCACGGTGGCCTCGGGCGCCTCGCAAGCCCTCGTGCACGGTCCCTGAACGGCGCACAGCACGAGCTCCGGGTAGATAGCTTCACAAGTCGTGCCCGGCATCGTCCGCACGCCAGACAACCTTCTGGCCAACCTCCCCGATTTCCCGTTCAAGCCGAAGTACCGGCGCTACGGCGATTTGCGGCTGGCCCACATCGACGAGGGCAAGGGCCCACCGGTGGTGTTCATCCACGGCGAGCCGACCTGGTCGTTTCTCTGGCGCAAGGTGATACAGCCGATCCGCGATGCCGGCTACCGCTGCATCGCCCCCGACCTGCCCGGGTTCGGGCGCTCGGACAAGCCGATCGACATCGAGTGGTACACCTACGACCGCCACACGGACGCGGTGGCCAGGCTGTTCGACGAGCTCAAGCTCCAGGACGCGACGCTCGTCGTGCACGAGTGGGGCGGCCCGATCGGGCTGCGCGTCGCGGTCGAGCGCCCGGGACGGATCGGTCGGATGGTCGTGCTCGACAGCGGCCTGTTCACCGGCCACCAGAAGATGACCGAGTCGTGGATGGCCTTCCGCGAGCTGGCCAACCGTAGCGAGGACCTGCCGGTGTCGTTCCTGATCCGCGCGGGGTGCAAGACGCCGCCACCGGCGAACGTGCTCGCCGCGTACGAGGCGCCGTTCCCGAATCCGGCCTCGAAGGCCGGGGCGCGCGCGTTCCCGCTGATCCTCCCCACCACGCCGATGATGAACGGGGCGGCCACCGGGCAGCGCGTGCTCGCCGCGCTCGGGTCCGACACGCGTCCCAAGCTGATCATCTGGGGCGAGGGCGACACGATCCTGCCGATCGAGGCCGGGTGGCGGTTCGCCCGCGCGATCGGCGCCGAGGTCGACCACGTGATCAAGGGGGTCGGCCACTACCTGCAGGAGGACGCCGGGCACCAGTTAGGGCGCATGATCGTCCGCTGGCTGAAAGGCTATGTCCCCCCAGGCAAGCGATGACCGACGCGATCCGCACCCCCGACGAACTGCTGGCCGGCCTGCCCGACTTCCCGTTCGAGTCGCGCCACCGGGACTTCGAGGGGATCCGCCTCGCCCATCTGGACCTCGGCGAGGGCGCGCCGGTGCTGTTCATGCACGGGGAGCCGACGTGGTCGTTCCTGTGGCGCCACGTGATCGGACCGGTGCGCGACGCGGGATACCGGTGCATCGCCCCCGACCTGCCTGGCTTCGGCCGCTCGGACAAGCCGATCGACATCGGTTGGTACACCTACGATCGGCACACCGCGAGCGTCCTGGCCTTGGTGGACGAGCTCGATCTCCGGGACGCGACCGTCGTCGTACACGACTGGGGCGGCCCGGTCGGGCTGCGGGTCGCGGTCGAGCGACCGGACCGGATCGCCCGCGTCGTCGCGCTCGACACCGGGCTGTTCACCGGCCATCAGCCGATGAACGACGCCTGGATGGCCTTCCGCGCCTTCGTCGAGCGCACCGAGGACCTGCCGGTGGGGCTGCTCGTGCGGCGCGCCTGCCTGCGCGACCCCGGCGACGAGGTGATCGCCGCCTACGACGCGCCGTTTCCGAACGCCGCTTCGAAGGCCGGCGCCCGGGCCTTCCCGCTGATCTTGCCGTTGACACCCGATGCGCCCGGGGCCGCGGCGGGTTCCCGCGTGCTCGAGGCGCTCCGCGGCGATCCGCGGCCCAAGCTGTTCCTCTGGGCCGACTCGGACCCGGTGCTGCCCCTGGCGACCGGCCGGCGCTTCGCCGCCGCACTCGGTGGGGAGATCGACCACGTGATCGCCGGCGCCTCCCACTTCCTCCAGGAAGACGCCGGCTCCCAGATCGGCGGCCTGATCGCCGACTGGCTCGCGTCAGTCTGAGCCTGCGCGAGAAACCCGGCGGATATCCCGGCTTCTCGCGCAGCCTCGGGTCAAGCGACCGTGCGTTCCTGCTCCGTGGGCGCCGCCGCGCCGTTGATGCGCGCCTCGTAGGCCGCGCGCGCGACCGGGTCGGCGGCGAGCAGCACCTGATCGCCCTTGGTCCAGCGGACGATCGCCTCGGACAGCCGGCGCGGCATGAGGTTCTGCAGCCGCGTGAGCACGCCGACCGCCCGGGGCTCGTAGAGCTCGAACCTCCCGGTCCGGAGCAGCTCGACGATCGTGTTGGCCACATCCTCGGGCTCGGGCGTCGTGAACCCGCGCGCCTGCGAGACGCCCGAGTAGAGCTCGGTGTTGACGCCGATCGGCAGCACCTGGTGCATCTCGATCCCGCTGCCGCGCAGCTCGGAGCGCAGGGCTTCGGTCAGCCCCACCACCGCGTGCTTGGTCGCGCAGTAGGTGACCCCGCCGGGGTAGCCTCCCTTGCCGGCGATCGAGGCGAGCTGGACGATGTGGCCGCGCCGGCGAGGCGTGAAGCGCTCGATGGCCAGCTTGGAGCCGAGGATCACGCCGTGGACATTGATATCGACCAGCCGGCGGGCAGATTCGTCGGTCTCCGCGACGAACGGCCCCACCGGCATGATCCCCGCGTTGTTGACCAGCACGTCGAGCGGCCCGAGTTGCCGCTCGGTCTCGTCGAGGAAGGCGGTGAAGCTCTCCCGGTCGGTGACGTCGAGCGGCAGGCCGATCGTGCCCGAGCCGAGCTCGTCCGCGGTGCGCTGCACGAGCGGTACGTCGACGTCGCCGATCGCCACCCGGGCGCCCTGAGCGATGAGCGCCGCCGCGGTGGCGCGCCCGATTCCCCGTGCCCCGCCGGTGATGGCCACCACCTGACCGTTCAGCGATCGCAAAGCCTTAGCCATTTGCCGTTCCTCCTAGTGGTGTTAAGCCTGCACGGTACCGGTCACCCACCACCGTCAGAGCCCCTGGCTGACTAGCCAGTCGATACCTAAGGGTATCCTGAAATCGATGGCGTTCTTCCGCTACGACGGCCACAAGCTCGCCTACACGATCCACGGCTCCGGGCCTCACACGACGGTCCTGATGCCCGGCCTGCTGCTCTCCCAGAAGATGCAGACGCCCCTGGCCACCGACCTGGCCAGCCGAGGCAACCGCGTGGTGACCTTGGACTTCCTCGGTCACGGAGAGTCGGACCGCCCGGACGACATGGGCCGTTACTCGATGCCCGAGTTCGCCCGTCAGGCGGTCGCCCTGCTCGACCATCTCGAGCTCGAGCAGGCCGTCGTGGGCGGCACCTCGCTCGGCGCCAACGTGACGCTCGAGGTCGCCGCCGTGGCTCCCGGGCGACTGCGCGGAATGGTCATCGAGATGCCGGTGCTGGACAGGGCGATTCCCGCCTGCGCCGCCGCCTTCACCCCGCTGCTGATCGCGCTCACCGTGGGGGAGCCGGTGATGAAGCTCGTGGCCCGCGGCGCGCGCGCCGTGCCGCGCCAGTTCGTGCCGTTCCTGGCCGAGCTGGTCCTCGACTGGATCGCCCAGGAGCCCGCGCCGAGCGGCGCCGTCCTCCAGGGCGTCCTGTTCGGCCGCACCGCGCCGGAGCGAGCGGTGCGCCAGACCTTCGAGGCGCCGGCGCTCGTCATCGGCCATCCGCGCGACCCCGTCCATCCCTTCTCCGACGCCGACATGCTCGCAGCCGAGCTCCCCAACGCCCGCCTGATCGACGCGAACTCGATCATCGAGCTCCGGGTCAGCCCGGAGCGCCTGACCGGCAAGATCGCCGAGTTCGTCGATGAGTGCTGGGACGGCGCCAAGCAGTCGCGCCGGCGTGCCCGGACGGCTCGCGCCTGATCCAGGTCGCGCACACCGCTGAACTGGAGGACGCCACGCTGCGCGCGGCGCGCGCGCTCCTCGACCACGTGTTCGGAGCCGAGATGACCGACCACGCGTGGGACCACGCCGTGGGCGGCCTGCACGCGCTGGCCTGGGAGGACGGGGCGCTGATCGGCCACGGCTCGGTCGTCCAACGCCGGCTCCTGTACCGCGGCCGCACGTTGAGAGCCGGCTATGTCGAAGGGGTGGCGGTCCGGGCCGACCGGCGCCGGCAAGGCGTCGGCGGCGCGGTGATGGCCGAGCTGGAGCGGCTGATCCGGGCCGCCTACGACGTCGGGGCGCTCGGCGCCAGCGACGCGGGCGCCGCCCTCTACGTCGCGCGGGGCTGGCGCCAGTGGCGGGGCGAGACGTGGGCGCTGGCGCCGGCCGGCCCCCTGCGGACCGAGGGCGAAGACGGGGACGTCTACGTGCTGGAGGTCGGCGGGCTCGAGCTCGACGTACACGAGCGGCTGACCTGCGACTGGCGCGAGGGCGATATCTGGTGACGGGTCCGCCCCAACCGCCCCAACCGCCCCCGGCCACCCCGACCACTCCGACCGCCCCGCGTCGCATGATGCACCGGTTTCCGGTGGCGAGTTTCGTCTCACTCGATCCGCAGCGCTCGTCGAGTGCGACGTTACTCGGGCTACCGCGGCGCCGGCGGCCCCGGCGGCTCAACGATGTCCCGGGCGGTCGGCTGGAGCGCCTCGTCGAGCTCGAGCTGCCAGTAGTACCGGGTGAAGGTGAGGCCCGCGCGGAACTCGCCCACGTGCGGCTCGATCTCCTCGCCGCGGGCCATGCGGACGATCAGCTCGGGGTAGGTGCGGCCGGGCAAAGCGGCATACATCGGGGCGGGGAAGGCGCCGCCGAAGCGCGTGTTGACATCGGTGATGCCGAGGCCGATCTCCTTGTCGCGGAAGACCTGGATCGTGCACGGGCCGCGAACCCCGAGCGCCTCGGACACGCGCCTGCCGAGGCCGATCAGCTCGGCGTCGGCGATCACCTTGCCCTTGATCGACTCCCCGCCGCGCGACTCGATCATCGTGCGCGGGATCGCGTTCAGGCAGCGGCCGCGCAGGTCGCAGAGCACGTCGATCGAGAACTCGGGGCCGTCCATGAAGCGCTGCACCATCGTCGGCTCGCGGATGTAGTCGACGAAGAACTCGGCCGCGCGGGCGTCGTCGGCCCGGTGGATCGAGCGCGCGCCCGAGCCCCACCGCGGCTTGACCATGACCGGGTAGCTCTCGACCGGGTCGCCGGGCACGACCGTCGGCGGCGAGGGCAGGCCGAGGCGCTCGAGCAGGAGGTGGGCCTCGTACTTGTCGAAGGTGGCCCGGGCGATCTCGGGGTCGGGCACGAAGGCGGGCAAGTGACCGTCCACCCGGGCCTGCCCGAGCACCTCGAGGTCGAGGTCGGTGAGCGGCACGACGGCACGGGCGCCGTAGCGCTCGCACAGCGCGGCCAGCGTCGGCACGTACTCGGGGTCCTCGATGCGCGGCACGGCGTGGCGGTGATGGGCCGCGTACTGGGCCGGCGCCAGCGGATTGGGGTCGGCCGCCACCACGGTGGCGTGCTGGGCGAAGGCCGACACGATGTCGTAGCGCTTGCCGACGCCGGTGAGGACGACGGCCATGTCACGAGCGGACCCGGTCATAGCCGCCTCGACCCCCCTGATTCGCGCGACTCGGTCGGGGGCACCCAGCCGCCCCGCTCGCCCTTGTAGATCCCCTCGCCGGACAGCACCATCCGCGCGGTGCGAGCGAGGATCTCCAGATCGAGCCGCAACGAGCGGTGCTCGACGTACCAGATGTCCAGCTCGATCCGCTCGGGCCAGGGCAGCGAGGCGCGGCCGTTCACCTGGGCCCAGCCGGTGATGCCCGGCTTGACCTCGAGCCGGCGACGCTGCCGTTCGGTGTACTGCTCGACCTGCACGGCCAGGGTCGGCCGGGGGCCGACGATCGACATCTCGCCGCGCAGGACGTTCCACAGGTTGGGGAGCTCATCGAGCGAGGTGCGGCGCAGGAACGCCCCGACCCGGGTGACCCGCTCATCGCCCTCCTGGATGGCCAGGCCGGCCCCGGTGAACTCGGCGCCGCGCACCATCGTGCGTAGCTTGTAGATCGCGAACAGCTCGCCGTCCTGGCCCACGCGGGTCTGGGTGTAGATCGGATGGCCCGGGGTCTCGAGCCGGATGGCCAGCGCCAGCAGCCCCACGAACGGGGCGCTCACCACGGCCACGGGCACCGCGATGACCAGATCCAGCAATCGCTTGACGCTCATCGCGTCCCCTCCGCCGGCTCCCAGCCCGCCGAGGTGCCGTGCACGAGCCAGTCCCACAGCCCGGCGGCCAGCGAGGCCGTGGTGAGGACGTAATAGCGGGCGATCAGCATCGGTCGGGCGCGCACCAGGCCGGCCAGCGCGGCGGCCGCCAGGACCGCCACCTGGAGCGCAAGCGCAGCGACGTACACCCATCCGGAGCCGAGCAGCAGGAGGTTGGTCACGAGCACGATCACATGCAGGAACGGCGTCAGGTAGCGCAGGATGCGGTGCGAGACGATCATCAGCGCGTACAACGGGTCATAGCCCCGGGGCGAGAGCATCCCGCCCCGCAGCACGATCGGCCACGTGTGGCTCATCATCCGCCGCTTGCGGGCGAACTCGCCCTCGATCGTGGGGACCATCTTCTCGCTCGCCTGCGCCTCGCGGACGGCCACCGCGAGCCAGCCCCGCTTGACCATGTTGAACGGGAACGACAGGTCGTGGCCCATGATCGGGTCCACGACCAGGTAGGACTCGCGCCGGGTGGCGTAGATCGCACCGTTTCCGCCGGTGACCGACCGCAGCCGCGACTCGAGCGAGCGCAATGCCAGCTCGTAGCGCCAGTAGAGCCCCTCCTGGTTGGACCCCCGCGGGTCGACCAGCTGGACCTCGCCGCACACGTAGCCCACGCGCGGGTTGGCGAACGGCGCGACCAGGCGCCTGAGCGCATCCGGCTCCCACGTCACGTTGGCGTCCGAGAAGGCGACGATCTCCCCTCGGGCCCGCTCCACGCCGGCATCCTGGGCGCGGATCTTGCCCCCGCGCGGAAGCTCCAGCACGAGATCGGCGCCCGCCGCCCGCGCCCGATCTGCCGTGGCGTCCGGCGAGCCGTCGCAGGCCACGATCAGCTCGACCCGCTCGGCCGGGTAGTCGAGCGCACGGATGTTGGCCACCCGGTCGGCGATCACGTCCTGTTCGGCGTAGGCGGCCACGATCACAGAGACCGATGGGAGCTGGTCCACCCCCGCCGCGGCGCGATCGCCCGCACGCGCCCCCCGGCCGTGCAGCGACGCAAGCAGCCCGAGCAGCGCCGGATAGCCAGCGTGGGCATAAAGGATCAGGCCGATCGAGGCCCAGAATACGATCGCGACGACGGTCATCGACGGGGCCTCATGGAACCAGGTCGCGGTAGAGGGCCAGCGTCTCGCGGGCCGCCGCCTCCCACGAGTACGCCCCCTTGGCCGCGGCCAGCGCCCCCCAGGCGAGCCCCTCGCGCGCCTGTTGATCGGCGAGCAGCCCCGCGATCGTCACGTGAAGGGCGGCGGGGTCGTCGGGGGCAACCAACCGCGCGGCGCCGGCGGCCGCCACCTCGCCGAACCCGCCCACGTCGCTGACCACGATCGGCTTGCCGAAGGCCAGCGCGGTGGCCAGGACCCCCGACCAGTCCAGCCGCTCGGTCCGCGAATACGGAAGGACGACGATGTCGGCCCGGCGGAAGAACGCGGGCAGCTCGGCGTCGGAGACGAAGCGCGGGACGAAGCGGACGCTTGCCGGCGCGCGCGCCCGTAACGGCTCGAGCGGCATGCGCGGCCGGCCTACCACCCACAGCTCGGCCCCGGAGATGCCCCCGGCGACGCCACGCCACGCCTCCAGCAGCGTCTCGACGCCCTTGTACGGGCGCAGCAGGCCGAAGAACAGCACGACGGGTCCATCGACCGCACGCAGCTCGTCGGGCAGCGGCACCTCACCCGCCTGGGCGGTGAGGTGCTTGAACGCGCCGTGGTGAATGACCCTGACCTTGGCCGGATCGATCCCGAGCCTTCCCACCAGCAGCTCGCGGCCGTAGCCCGAGTGCACGACGATCGCGTCGATCGCGTCGTAGAGCCGGCGCTGGGCCCGCGTCTGCCCGCGGCGGGGCTCGCGCGGGAGGAGGTCGTGGGCGGTCAGGACGGTCGGCCGGTCGGGAAGCAGATGGCGGTCGAGCGCCTGGACAGCCAGCCACTGGAAGTGCACCACGTCGGCGGCCCGCGCGACCGTCCGGTAGCGGAGCATGTCAGGCACGTGCTCGAGCAGCTTGCCGGCCCGTCGCGCCCGTGACCCGGGGGCGCCGATCGCACGGCGGTAGAACAGCTCGCGCACCGCGTAGCCGTCGGGGGAGGGAACCGGCGCGTAGCCGAAGCGGCTGGTGATCAGCTCGACCTCCACTCCCGCGCCGGCCAGCGCGCTCGCCAGCGCGTGGTCGTACGGGGGCGTGAACGCCGAGGGGTCGACGATGTGGGCTCGCATCAGCGGTCCGCAGCCTCGCGCCGTCGCGGTCGCATCAACGGTCCGCAGCCTCGCGCCGTCGCGGTCGCATCAACGCCGGCGCGGGTTCTCGTCGAGCGGCCGGCCGGCCAGCCGCGCAAGCCGGCGCGCGGTGGCGCGGATCTCCTCGCCGCCGAGGGCGAGCACGCGGGCGCCGCGATCGCGCTTCAGGCGGAGCACAGCGGGCGCCAGCGCCGACAGACCAGGCTCGCCGGGTCGGCGGGCCACCAGATCGGCGCCGGCACGCAGCGGGTGCAGCAGCACGAGCGCCAGCAGTGCGCCGGCGCGGGCGGCGATCCCGTCGTCCTCGCGGTAGTCGACCTGGAGCTCGCGGGCCAGGGCGCCGTCGGGCAACTCGGGACGGGCCGTGGCCTCGACGCGGGCGCGCTCGAGCGCTCGCACGAGCTCCACGCGAGGATCTCCCCGCACCGGGAAGCGGTCGGCCACCACGACCACGTCGGCCGGCGTGCGCCGGCGCCCGGCGGGGCGGTTGGACAGCGCCAGCCCGGCCAGCTCCTCGGCCGACAGGAGCGCGTCGAGGGCCAGGTAGCGGCCCCGTTCGAACCGCCCGACGTCCACGATCGGCGGCGCACCCCGTCCGGGCGGCGCCGGCGCGCCGGCGCCGCTGAGGCCCTCGCCGGAGCCGATCGCGAGCCGTCCGCGGTGGCGCAGCCGGCCGGCCACCCGGGCCACGGCCGGCTCGGGTGCGAACCCTTCGTAGCGGCGGGCCAGCCAGGCGCGGCCTGCCGCGTAGCCGCGCCACTGGCGGCGCAGTTCGGCCACCGTTCCCCGGTAGCGGTGCTCGACCTTGGCGCGCCGGCGCAGCTCGAGACGCCAGCCGGCCTGTTGCAGACGCCAGCTGAAGTCGGTGTCCTCGGCCGCGCGCATGCCCTCGTAAAAGCCGCCGATCTGCTCGAAGGCGGCCCGCCGGACCAGCAGGTTGGCCGCCACCGCGCGCGGGCGGTAGGGATGGCTGAGATGCGCCTGCTGGGAGAGGAAGCTGCGGGCCGATCCGTAGCGCGCCGCGAGCGTGTCGCCCCCGGGCAACGGGATCACCTCGCCGGCCAGCGCGCCCACGTCGTCGGCCACCGGCGCGCCGAAGTAGGCGTCGAGCAGACCCGCCGGGGCGCGGCAGTCGGCGTCCAGGAACAGGATCCATTCGCCGTGGGCACGTGCGGCGCCCGCGTTGCGGGCGTGGGCCGGCGAGCGCTCCCCGCTGGCCCGGATCACCGCCACCCCGCCGCGCGCCACCGCGGTGCCCGAGTTGTCGGCCAGGATCAGCTCGTCGCCGGGACGCAGGTCGAGGACCAGCAACGCGTCGACCGCCGCCTGGGCAGCCCGCTCATCGCCGGCGAACGGCATCACGACGCTGACCGCGGGGCGCGCCACCGGCGCGCGGCCCTCAGGCCGGCTCACGCGCCAACCTCCTGGTGGCCCGGCTCAGCAGCGTTCGCGCCTGCTCCAGCTCCTGGGGGTGCGCGAACCTCGTGACGAGCAGCACGCAGGGCATGGCGGCCAGCACGAGCGCGCGGGTGATGAAGCCGAGGACCCCATGGGTCGGGAGCAGCAGTTCGCCCGCGGCCGCCATCCCGCCCAGCACGAGCGCCAGCTGGGCCAGGCGCCGCCACTCGAAGGCCGCCGCGAAGGCCCGCCGCGTGAGCAGATGCATGACCGCGATCATCACCACGTAGGCCCCGCACAGCGCGACGCCGGCGCCGGCGATGCCCAGCGTCGGCACCAGGACGAGCAACAGGATCACATTGACGACCAGGCCGGACAGCGCGGCCGGGAAGTTGCGGGTGGTCACGTTGGCCCGCCCGGCGATGACCAGGAACACCACCCACAGCCCGTACAGCGCCCACCCGAGGGCGACCCAGGGCAGCGCTCGGTAAGCGCCGAAGAAGGGCGGCGTGGCCAGCAGGCGCAGCACCCAGCGCCCGAGGAGGGCGAGGCCGGCCACGACCATGCCGCTCACGAGCAGGTAGTAGGTGGTCACGAGTCCATACAGTCGGGCGGCCTCGGCATCATCGCGGACCGAATAGGCGAGCGGCGGCCAGGCGTACTGGAAGGCCCGCACGATGAACGCGACCGCGCCGGCCAGCTTGACCGCGATCGAGTACAGGCCGGCCAGCGAGGCCGAGCGGTGGTGGAAGATGTAGTAGCGGTCGATGATGCTGAGCGCGTAGACCGACGCCTCGGCCGGAACGGTGGGCAGGCCGAAGCGGAGCAGCACGCCGTGGGACTCGGCGCGCGGGTGACGCGCGAGCAGGCGAGAGCGCATCGTCCACCACAGACCCAGCAGCACCACCGTCGAGGCGCCGTAGTTGCCGAGCAGCAGCCCGCGCGCCCCCTCCCCGAGCCCGACCACGAGCGCCAGCGACGCCCCGATCGTCAGCCCGACGTTGATCAGCGACGCGGTGGCGTAGGTGCGCAGCCGCTCCTCGACCCGGAGCAGCGCGTAGGCCAGCTCGAGGTTGGTGAACGCCCACAGGCCGAGAACCGCGATGCGAAACGTGGTCGGGTCGCGGTAGCCCAGCACGATCTTCGACAGCGGGATGGCGGCAGCCGCAAGCACCAGCGAGACGACCGTGGTGGTCAGCAGCAGAAAGCCCACCGAGCGTCGGGCCAGGGCGTCGCGCCGCGCCTGATCCTCGTCGGAGAAGTAGAAGCGCAGGAACGACTCGATCATCCCGAAGCGGACCAGGATGCTGATCAGGATCACGCCGTTGCCGAGCAGCTCGACCACGCCATAGCCGGCCGGCGCGATGTAGCGCGTGTACACCGGCAGCAGCAGCACCGCGATGAACTTCGAGACCACGTCGGCGACCTGGTAGGCCGCCAGCGAGCTCACCAGGCGCTTGAGGTAGGCCGTCACACCGGCAAACGGTACGGGCCGCGCGCGACGGCCGGGCGAGCGGTCAGCGTGCGGACCGCATGACTACTGCACGGTCACGCCGGCCGGGCCCAACTCGGCGGATGACGGGAGCCGCGCCGGCCAGCGGGCGGTATTGCACGCCGCGTCGGTCACCTCGAGGCCGACCAGGTACGTGCCACGCGGTGCGGGCCGGCCGTTGATCGTGCCGTCCCAGACAGCCGAATGCTTGTCCCAGCCGGTCACGAACGTCTTGACCAGCCGCGGGCCGCCGGGCCCGCCGATCCGGTAGACCAGGACCGTGGCGCTCCGGGTCCCGTTGCCGGTGTAGCGGATCGTCACGTTCGAGCTCCCGGAGGCAGACGGGATCACCTGCGGCGACACGCTCACCACGACCGGGTGCGGCGGGGTCGTGAGAACCTTGACCGGCACCCCGGTCAGGTCGATCGTCCGCCCCTGGTGCCGCAGCGACACGCGGAAGTAGTACGTGCCGTCCGGTGCCACCCGCCCGTCCGCCAGCCGCCCGTCCCAGTGGAAGACGCCGTCGGGATTGCGCGTGTCCTTGCGCATATGGCGCCCGGAGGCCACCGTGCGCACGATGTTCCCGTCCGCGTCGATCACATAGACGTCGACGACGTCGCCGCGGTTCTGGAGGTAGAACGAGATCGTCGTCGACCCGCTGTTCCAATTGCCGCAACTCACCCCGTGAAGCGGGTTGATCACCCCGGGCACCGGGCGCGGCGTGCCCTGGATCAGCGGCGTCTTGACCTTGAGGTGCTGGGTGACGAAGAAGGCCACGATCGTCGCCGCGACCAGCACCGCGAACGCGATGGTGGGAAGCCGACTGGTATTGGTCGCCACCGGCGACTCCGGCTCCTCAGATGGACGGGCTAGTCGTGGCCACGGCCGACTCCTGCTCCCAGCTCGACGACGGTCACGTTGGGGACCTCGAACGCATGGAAGGCGTCGAGACCGCGCGGATCCCGACTGCACAGCGCGACCCGGATCGACCCGCCGTGGCACACCGCGAGCGCCGGTAGCTCGCCGGCCGCCGCGATATCCGAGAGCGCGGCCATCACCCGATCCTGCTGCTCCTGGAGCGACTCGCCCCCTGGGAAGCGCCACGAGGCCCCGCCGCGCATCCAGGCGGCGTACCGCTTGGGATCCGACCGCTCGATGTCCGGGAACAGGTGGCCTTCCCATTCGCCGCGGTTGGCCTCGCGCAGCCGCGGATCGAGCCGTGGCTCGAGCCCGATTCGCGTCCCGACGATCTCCGCCGTCTCGCGCGCCCGGCTCAGATCAGACGACCACAGAGCGAGCACCGGATCGGGTCGGGCCGCGATCTTCTCGGCCAGCTCATGCGCCTGCGCGCGCCCGGTGTCGTTGAGCGGCGTGTCGCGAAAGCCCTGGAAGCGCAGCGGCGGCAGGTTGTCGTCGGTCTGGCCGTGGCGGGCCAGCAGCACCCCACGCAGGGGGTCTGCGGCGCGCGAGCTCACCGCCCACCGATGCCCAGCGTGTCCGAGCGCAGCCCGAGCCGCAGCGTCTCGAGTGCCAGCACCTCGCCCACCGGCACGTTGCTCAGGTTGACCTCGGGTCCGAAGCGGCGTACGAACCACACCTGCTGGTCCTTGCGTGGCGCGTCGAACATGATCCCGGCCGGCGCGATCTCGTGCACGATCTCGCCGATCAGTCCCTCCCGGACCTCGCCGCTCGGCCGGAAGATGCCGGCGGTACCGGCTTCGCGGCCCTCGGCGATCACCTTCCACGCGCCCGCGGCCAGCTCGGCCCGCATCTGCTCGACCCACACGTAGGGCGGCGTGATCGCGCCCGTGTCGTCCTTGGAGCCGACCTCGGACAGCACCGTGAAGTCCTCGGCCAGGCGCTCGATCAGCTCGAGCTTGTGCTGGTGCTCGAGGGCGATCGTCCCGTCGGAGATCTCGAAGTACGACAGGCCGAGGTCCTGCACCCAGGCGATCAACTCGTCGAGGCGTCCCCGGCTGATGGCCAGCTCGGTCAGGGTCCCGCCGAGGACGACGGGAATCCCGTGCGCGCGGTAGCGCTCGAGCTTGCGCTCCAGGTTGCCCGTCGCCAGTGCCGTCCCCCAGCCGAGCTTGACGATGTCGACGAACTCGCCGGCCACCTCCATCATCCCCTCGATCTCGGCGATCGACAGGCCGCGGTCGATCACGTGGGTGACGCCGGTGCTCCGCGGCTTGGAGCTCCGCTCCGGGAGATCGAGCAGGTCTCGCAAGGGGACCACTCGGGCGCTAATGGGTGGCGAGATCTTTGCCCACGATCACCACGACCATGGACGTGCAGGCCTGGGAGGGCGGGCAGGCGATCGCCTTGGTGTTCGCGTCGATCGGCTGCACCGAGGCCTTGCTGAGCTTGAGCGTATTGGCGACCGCCAGCGCGTCAGGCCGGTCGGCGGAGCCCACGTAGGCGACGACCGTGCTCGCCTGCGTCTGGTCCGACGCGTTGGTGACCGATCCCTTGCGATAGCCGACCCCGGCGAGTTGCTGCGCCACGTGACCGGCCAGCCCCTGCATGTCGGTCCCGTTGAGCACCGAGACGGTCACCGTCGAGGCCTGAACCGCGGCGAGGCCACTCGACGCGGTTCGGTGGCTGGTGTTGGCCAGCGTGGCGCTGCTCGAGGAGTGGCTGACGCTCGAGGGGGACTTGCCGCCGCCGGTGAGAGCGATCACCCCGCCGACGACCGCCGCCACGGCGACCGCTCCCAACAGCACCCCGAGCACGATCCGGCCGCGCGAGCGACGCGGCGCCGAGCGCACCGGCGCTCCAGACGGGCGCGACGATCCTGCGTACCGGGGCTGACCGGCGCCCGGGGGACGTCCCTGACCAGGGCCGGACGGACGACCTTGACCCGGCCCCGCCGGGCGGGGCTGGCCCGCGCCCGTTCCCCGGCCTCCCGCGCCGCCGCCGACGCCGACCCGCGGCGGCGCCGCCACCGGGCGTGGCGCGCTCTCCGCACGCGCCGGGACGGGTCGCTCCACGGTCGCGGCCGAGGCGGCCACCACAGGCCGCGCCGAGCCGTTCCCATTCCCGGCCGCGGTGGCCGGCCCGTACACGGGCTGCGCGTAGTCGGGTTCGGGGATCAGTCGGGTGGCCGCCGCCAGCGCCGGGGCCGCCACTCCGGCCGGCGCCGCGGGCGGCAGGGTCGCGGGGGTGCCGCCGGCCCCGGCGCCTACGCCGGGCTCGACCGCGCCGTAGGCGGCTGCGACCCGCGGGCTGGCCGCCCGCACGGAGATCTCGGCCGGCAGCGCCGCGATCTGGTCGGCCATGTCGGCCAGCTCGCCTTCGAGCTCCTCGATCCTCTGGCCGGCCTCGTCGGCTCGTGCCCGCAGCGTCGCCGTCTCGCGCGCCTGGGAGAAGAACAGCAGGACCAGCAGGGCCAGGCCGATCAGCGAGGCGAAGCCGACGTCGGCGCCGACCGAGGAGATGAAGTGGTGGACCGAGAGGCCGAACGGGATCGAGACCATGCGCGGGTGCCAGTCTACGTCGGCAGACGGGGGAGTCTGGGATTTGCCAGTTGCAGGGGCCGGCGCGGATCCGCCTCCCGGGAGCTCGAGAGCTTGGCCACGTGATGGGCGAGTGCGGCCGCGTCGCCCTCCAGCACCAGCAGGTTGATCTCGGTGAAGATTCGCTCCACGCTCTCGGGATCGAGCGGCTCGCGCGCCGCCCGCAGGATCTTCTGGGCCGGCGTGGGCTGCAGGCGCTCGTACGGGTTGAACAGGTCCTCGTGCAGCTTCTCGCCCGGCCGGGCGCCGATGATCTCGATCGCGATGTCGCGCTCGGGCTCCAGGCCGGAGAGCCGGACCATGGTGCGGGCCAGATCGATGATCGGCACCGGCTCGCCCATCTCGAGCACGAACACCTCGCCACTGCGCTCGCTCAGCGAGCCGGCGCGGATGATCAGCTGCACGGCCTCCGGGATCGTCATGAAATAGCGCTTCATCCGCGGGTCGGTGACCGTCACGGGGCCGCCGGCGGCGATCTGGCGGCGGAAGATCGGGACGACCGAGCCCGAGGAGCCAAGGACGTTGCCGAACCGCACGGTGGCGTACCGGGTGCTCGAATAACGCCAGGCGGCCGCCTCGACCGCCCACTCGGCGAGCGCCTTCGAGGCCCCCATCACGGTGGCGGGCTTGACCGCCTTGTCGGTCGAGACCAGGACGAACGTGCCCACCCCGGTCTCGGCGGCGATCCGAGCCATCACGCGGGTGGCCAGCGCGTTGTTGCGGATCGCCTCGACGGGATTGACTTCCATCATGGTCACGTGCTTGTAGGCGGCCGCGTGGAACACGATGCTCGGCCGGTGCTCGGAAAGGACTTCGCGCATCCGCTCCTCTTCCCTGCAATCGGCTAGCACGGGAACCGCCATGCGGAAGTGGCGCTCGTCCTCGAGCTCGCGCAGGATCTCGAACAGGTTGTCCTCCGCGTGGTCGACCAGAACCAGGGCCCGCGGCGCCACCCGGGCTATCTGCCGGCACAGCTCGGCGCCGATCGATCCGCCCGCGCCCGTGACCATCACGACCTGCCCGGCGAGGTAGGCGCCGACCCGCTCGATCTCCATCCGCACCGGCTCGCGGCCGAGGATGTCCTCGACCCGGACCTCGCGCAGCTGGCGGGTGACGTTCAGGTGCCCGGCGCTGTCTCTGAGCAGCTCGAACACGGTCGGCGTCGTGCGGACCGGAATGCCGCGCGCGCGGCTGGCCGCCACCACCCGGGCGCGGAGCGTCCCCGGGGCCGAGGGGATCGCGATCACGACCTCGTCGGGCTCGACCTCGTCGAGAACGCGCGCCAGATCGTCCGACTCGGTGGTGCCCAGCACCTTCAGCCCGTGCTCGTCTTTCATGCCCAACTTGCGGGGGTCGTCGTCGACGAACCCGACCGGGCGCAGCCGGAGCTGCGGGTTGCGAATCAGCTCGCGGACGACCAGCCGGCCACCGTCCCCTCCGCCCACGATCAGCGCATCCCGCGCGCCCTTGGCCGCGCGGAAGCTCCGCACGCGTCCTTCCACGACCAGGTGCACCAGGAACCTGGCGCCGATCAGAAACGCCAGCGCGAGCAGGAAGAACAGCGCGATCACGCTGCCCGGCAGGTTGACCGGCGTCGCCTCGCCCTCCACCATGGCCGTCACCGGGTGCAGGAAGGCGATCGCGCCGACGATCACCAGCGTCGCCACGACGAGGCCCTTGACTACCGCCTCGTAGTCGCGCTGGCTCACGAACGTCCACAACCTCTGGTACTGGCCGAACAGGGCCAGGACGATCAGCGTGACCGGGACGGCCCAGGGCAGGGTGTGGCCGAGCAGGTGGGCGTATTTCTCGTTGGAGCCCCTGAAGCCGTCCGTGAACCTCAGACGGAAAGCGAGGTAGTAAGCGAGCGCGACCAGAATCCCGTCCACGAGCAGCTGCGGCACCGAGTGGCGGTGAACGGGGAAGGCCGCGGATCTGATCCGCCGGCGCATGCGGGGGGTGATTCTAGTCTGCAATGGCGTCAAACCGGCGCTAAGAACCGGTTAGCCGGTAAGCGGAAAGACCGGCGAGCACGTCAGCCGGCGACCTGCACGACCGGGGAGCGGGACAGGGGACGCCCCTTGGCGCCGAGCGCCTCCACGGCCACGTAGCCACGGGCCGGAGCGGTTATGGCGGTCTCAAAACCCTGGTTGGCGGTGGTCGCCACCGCGGGAAGCTTGGTCGGCTGGTTGCCGCCGAAGACGCGCCAGTCGCGGACGCCGGTCGCCCCGTTCCAGCTCACCCAGACCGTCATCTTGCGGCCGTGGCTCGAGGCGACGACCGACGGCGGCGTGGCCGGTGTCCCGTTCCAGACGAAGCGATAGGCCCGGTAGGTCAGGTTGGAGTCGACGAACCGCCCGTCGAAGACCAGCTTGCCCTTCACGTTGTACTGGCTGAAGTACGGCTGCTGGCCCCAGCCGATGAAGTCGTCGGCGCCGGGCAACTGCTGGTCGTCGCCCTCGTAGGCCGAGAGCAGCGGCGGGGAGTGCCCCAACTGGCGGACCACGGTCGCGGTCATGCGCTTGAAGTTCAGGTGGAGCGTGAGCGCGCGCGACTGGGAGTGCACGTACGGCGGCCCGGCGCCGTCGTCGAACATGGTCACGGTCTGATCGCCCGCGGCGCGGACGCGCACGTCGTGCTGGAAGGCGAACGACGCGCCGGCGACGAGCTTGAAGCTCGAGCTCTTCCCGCCCAGCGTCCACATAATCGCCCCGGTGCGGTGGTTGACCTTGTACACGGCCCACGTGTTGCGGGACGAGATCACCATGTTGCCGTCACGGTCGAGGCCCACCGAGTTGAGATGGAAGTAGTCGTACGGGTCCCAGGAGAAGTTGGGCAGCGGTGCCTTGCCCTTCTTCTTGGGCGCGTTGGGGGGCACCGTGTAGCTGGCCGTGAGCGGCACATGGTCCAGGCTGTCCCACTGGAACAGGACCAGCCCGGTGGGAATGTCGATCTCCTGGACGATCGAATCGAGCACCACCTCGCCGACCACCCCGTGCACCGCGGTGCCGTCGGTGTACACGGGGGTCTCGGCGGTGATCAGCGCCGTTCCCTGCGGCGTGAGCTGGAACTCGTGCAGGTCGGCCGACTGGCCGTTGCCCGCGGAGATGGTCTTCACCACCTGGTAGGAGCTGTTCATGATGATGTCCTGGCCGATGCCCACTCCGGCGCTCTCGTTGCCCTGCCACCAGGTCAGCACGGGCCTCCCCTGATAGGTCTGCACCCTGAAGTCGGTGGCGGCGTCGTCCTGCGGCACCGGGTCGAACCAGATCAGGCCGCCGTTCGGTCCGATGATCTCCGGGCCCTGCTGCAACGGGCCGACCTGGGGGGCGAGGAAGATGTCCCCCGTCGCGTCGGGGTCCGGCTTGGTGATCCTCACCGCCGCGGGGGTGAGATTCGGCTGCGTGCGGTACCACCAGACGTCGCCGTTCACGCGGGGCGCGGCCGGACGGTGCTCGAACGGCACCGGGGCGGCCGGCGTGTCGACCTGGAACTGGTAGGTGCTGTTGTGGGAGCCCTCGAGGTTCAGCGAGGTGCCCACCGTGACGGTCTCACCCGCGGTGAACGGAGCGGACGGGATGAAGCTGGCACCGTCTCCGTCGGAGTCGCCCTGCACCGTGCCGGTATGGGCGCCGCTGACCGACCCGGTGACCGTGATCGTGCCGAGCCGCGCGGCGGGCAGGCCGCGAAAGGTTATCTGGGTGCTCGGCGAGGCGAAATGGCTGCCCGGCACCGGGAACACGTACACCGGGGGCGGGGGCGGGGGCGGCTTGGGCGCGGGCTTCGGCTTGGTCTTCGCGGTCGCGGACGCGGCGCCGCCCAGGCACAGCACGACCGCGATGGCGATGACGCGACGGTAAGCCGAAGCCCTAGTAGGCGCCCGGCAGCCCAGAATTCCCCGAGCTCTGGGTCGGGAACGGCGTCGAGGTCCCGAGGACGTGGCGGCGCGCGTCGAGCGCCTGGACCTCGTAGACCTTGAAGGAACTCGTAAGCGGGATCGTGGTCTCAAAGCCGGTCTTGGTGTTGCTGGCGACCGCCTTCAGGCTCTTGGCGCTCGTACCGGCCAGGACCCTCCAGCTCACGACCTGGGTATCGCCGTCCCAGCTCGCGTACACGGTGGCTTTGCCCTGATTGTTGCGGACCGCGCCACTCGGCGGGAAGAACGGGATGCCCACCCACTGCTGAACGTACGTGCGGTAGTTCAGGTCGGGGAACGGCCACACGCCGTCGAGCAGCACCTTGCCCTTGCTGTTGTCCTCGGAGAAGAACGGCGTCGAGCCCCATCCGAGGGCCACGTTGCCGCCGGGCAGCAGCTGAGCGTTGCCCAGGAAGGCCGAGTTGAAGTTCTTGGCCCGGACGTACTGGCTCACGAAGCTGCCGGTGTGCTTGGTCAGGTCGAGCTTGATGACCAGCCCGCGGCTCGGCCCGTCCGGAGTGGCGAACTGCGCCTTGCCGCCCGAGATCGCCTTGATCCCGCAGCAGTGGTCGTCGAACGCGCTGAGCACGTTGCCGTTGTGCAGCTCGACGTCGTGCTGCCACTGGAACTGGGCGTTGGCCGGAAGCGCGAACGTGCTGTTCTTGGGGTTCCCGCTCACGGTCCAATCGACCGCGTTCGTGATCCGGTTGACCAGGTACACCGTCCACGTGTTGCGCATCGAGACCAGGAAGGTCTCGTTGCCGGTCAGCTGGATCGAGTTGATGTGGTAGGCGTCCCAGGGGATGCCGGGGAACGGCTTCTGCTCCGACTGCGAGAGCGGGATGTTCGGGGTGCCGCCCGGGTTCAGCGCGTCCCAGGTGTAGAGCAGCTGACCGGTCTTCAGGTCGTACTCCTGGACCGCGGAGTCGAGCACCACGCCGTTGGCCGAGCCGCCGTACGGGGTCAGGTCGGCGGGCACGTTCTTGTACGCGGTGACCCAGGCGTTCGATCCGCTGATGATCATCTCGTGCTCGGAGATGGTCCATCCGCCGGCGCCCCTGAGCGTCGCCACGTGCCGGTAGTGCTGGTCGACCACCACGTCCTCGCCGCTGGTCGTCGCGCCGGTGCCGCTGACCGTGCCCTGCCACCAGCTGAGCACGGGCTTGCCCTGATACGTCTGGACCCGAAGGTTCGCCGCCAGTGCAGCCGTGCCGATCGGGTTGAACCAGACCGGCTGGAGGTTGTGGTCGAGGATCAACGGGCCGCTCTCACCGATCATCGGGCCCTTGGCCAGGACGTTCTTGAACACCCCGGTCATGAAGTAGCCCGGGGCGAGCCCCGGTTGGGTCTTCTGGTCGGTGCTCAGCTTCGGCGGGTGCAGCTTGGGTGCCGACACGAACGTCCACGCGCCCTTGGTGGTGAACGCGCCAATCGGAGCCGCCTGGGCGGCGGTCGTGCTCACGAACGCCGCGCAGGCGAGTACGGCGGCGGCGACGGACAAACGGAGCTTGGACTGCAATCCAGACACGGGCGACCTCCTCAGGCGGTTCAGCACGGTAACACGGGCCGGTGACTCAAGGTTGCGCCCCGATCAGCAGGTCCGCCAGCAGCCCCGGATCGCGTCGAACGCGCTGAGCGTCGGGGCCGGTCGGCGCGCGCTTGACGATCTCGAGCTGCTCGGGGTCGGTCAGGCGCCGCAGCCGCCCCTGCGCGATCAGGCGTTCGTCGACCGCCCCGGGGCGTCCCTCGAACACCGTGTAGACGGGCGTGCCGAGCGCCACCGCCTCGCGGTTCATGGTCCCGCCGGCCGACACCACAAGGTCGGCGTAGGCGACCAGCGACTGGGCGTCGATCGCCCGCTCGGGGACGATCAAGCCGCCGGTGGCGGACAGCTCGACGCGTTGCTCGGCGGTCCGCGGCAGTACGACCGTCTGCACGTCGGCCAGCCGGTGGAGCACGCGCGCGAACAGGTCGTTCTCGAAGCGGTGGTAGAGCGACACCGCCGGTGGCGTGCGCACGACGGCGACCGGTCGGGCGGGGTCGAGCCCAAGCTCGCCGAGGATCGCGGGATCGGGCTCGAAGTCGGCCAGGTAGTACTCCTCCTTGAGCCCCGGATAGGCGTGGATCTTGCCCCGCGCGCCATAGCGGTACAGGCGCTCGGGCGGGATCGCGTCGGGGACGACCACCGCGGCGGCCAGCCGGCAGTTGACGTTGTGCTGGACGGTGGCCCACTCGTAGTCGAACGTGGTGGCACTCGGAATGCGCAGCAGCGCCGCCGCGATCGTGATGTCGTTGGAGCCGTGGCCCAGGGCGCGATCGAAGCGCCGGCCGCGCGCCCACCGGGTCAGGGCGATCGACCGCTCAGCCAGCCCGCGCGCCTTGGCGCCGATCCTGCCCCCGCGGTGTCGCCCGATCGCGGTGTGGGGCATCTCGAACCGCTTACAGAGATCGAGGGTCTGGGCGAAGTCCCGCGCGGTGACCTCGACCTCGTGCCCGCGCTCGCGCAGCCTGTCGATCACCGGCCGCATGACCAGGACGTGAGGTGAGTTCGTCAGGTCGATCCAGATCCTCATGGAGAGCCGGGTGAGTAAACCCTAATGCGGCCCAAATGGCCGATTGCCGGCCGATCGCTACGCTTGCCCGCGGTGCTGCTAGCCCTTGCCTCCGTCACCGACTCGCTGGTCACCCTGGCCACGCACATCATCCGCGACCTGGGTGTGGCGGGCGTCGCGCTGCTGACTCTGACCTCGGGAGTGATCGGCGTGCCGGGGTCCGAGCCGACGATGCTGTTCGCGGGCTTCAACGTCTCCGAGGGCCACCTCTCGCTGTTCGAGATCATCGTCTTCGGCGTGCTCGGCGACATGCTCGGCGCCTCGATTGCGTACGCGATCGGCTACTGGGGCCGCGAGGAGCTCGTCGAGCGCCACGGCAACAAGCTGCACATCTCCCAGCAGCGCCTGGACCGCGCCCATCGCTGGTTCGAGCGCTTCGGCGCGCCCGTGATCGTGGTGTCCCGCTGCATCCCGTTCGCGCGAGCGGCGTTTCCGTATGCCGCGGGCGTGGCCAGGATGGGGTACGGGCGCTTCCTGGCCTTCGCCACGATCGGCTCGATCATCTGGATCAGCGCGCTGGGGGTCCTCGGCAACGCGGTCGGCAGCAACTGGCAGAGCTGGCGCCACAACCTAGAGTACGTCGACTACATCGCAGCGGCCTTGCTGGTCGCGGCGATCGCCTGGCTGATCGTCCGCATCACGCGCTCCCGGCGCGGCGACCCGACCGCCGTGGCGTAGGCGACCGTGCTGCGCGCGGTCGGCTCGGTCGAGGATCTGCCAGCGCACACGCCCCCCGCCGATCACGAGTTTCCGGTCTGGCAGGCGGTCGCCCTCGGCGCGTTGCACGGCCCGGCCGAGCTGCTGCCGATCTCTTCGTCCGGCCACATCGCGGTGGTGCCGTGGCTGGCCGGGTGGAAGTACTGCCGGCTCGACGACGAGCTGCGCAAGTCCTTCGAGGTGGCGCTCCACACCGGCACCGCGGCCGCGCTGCTGATCAGCCTGCGAGGCGAGGTCGAGGATGCGGTGCGGGGGCTGAGCCCGCGCCGGATGTGGCAGATCGGGCTCTCGTTCGCCCCGCCGGCGCTCATCGGTTACCGGTACGAGCGCTGGATCGAGGGCCACCTGGGGACCCCGCCGACCGTTGCGGCCGGCCTTCTCGCCGGCGCCGTGGCCATGGCCGTGGCCGATCGGACGCCCCAGGAGCGCCCGTCCGGGGACGCCGGCACGTCCGATGCGCTGTGGCTGGGGGTCGCGCAGGCCTGCTCGCTGATCCCGGGCGTCTCGCGCAACGGCGCCACGCTGGCCGCCGCCCGGTGGCGGCGCTTCACCCGGGTCGACGCCAACCGGCTCTCGCGCCACGCGGCGCTGCCGATCATCGCCGGCGCGACGCTGCTCAAGGGCGTCCGGCTGCACGCGCGAGGGCTTCCGCCCGATGCCGCCGTGCCGTTCGCCGCCGGCGCGCTGGCCGCGTTCGTCTCAACGCTGGGCTCGACTCGCCTGATCCGCGCTCTGGAGCGCGACAGCTCGCTGCTGCCCTACGCGCTCTACCGGATCGCGCTGGCCGCCCTGATCGCCCGCCGCCTTGCCCACGACCGCGACCAATCCGCCACTCGCCACCCCCCGGCCGGGTGAATGGTCGTTCACTCGCGCCACACGCGAGTGAATGGCCATTCATCTCCCCGGGAGGGGTCGAGTGGCAATTTGCTCGCGCTGCTAGGCGAGCGACCAGAGGTAGCCGGTGCCGAGCCGCTCGGGCCGGACCCGCCACTCCAGGGCCAGCCGCCACAGCTCGGCCGGCGCGCGCGGGCCCGGGAGATCGCACACGGCGGCCACCTCGGAGGTGGACATGGTGCCGAAGCGCCGCAAAGCCTCGTCCACCGGGAGCGGCCCAGAAGCGCCCGACGCCACCGCCCCGGCGGCCACGGCCGCGCGCCGCAGCGCACCGTAATCAGCCGGGCCGTAGACGCCGTGCACCGCCCCATCGGCGCCCACGAACTCCAGCGAGGGCAGCTTGATCCGGTCCGAGCCCGAGGAGTAGTGCTCGGGCGAGACCGCCCCGCAGCGCTCGATGTCCGCGGCGAACGCCTCGAGCACCCCGTGGGAGGCCAGGCCCAGCCGCAGCCGTTCGACGTCCAGCCCCGGCACCGCCCGTGCCTCCTCGATCAGCGCATCGGCCGTGTCGAGCTTGCGCCGGCGGCACAACAGGCCCTCGCGCAGGCGGCGCACGTATCGACTCAGGACCCCGCCGACCCCGCCCACCCCGCCCACCTCGCCCTGCTCGGCCGCCGCCTTGACGGCCAGACAGGCCGGATGAGAGCTGCGCGGTGGGGCGGCCAGCCACAGACGTGCGTCGACGGGCATCCCGCTCTGATCGGAGGCCTCGAGCATCTCGCCGATCACGTGTGAGGGATCGCCCACCTCGCGGGCCATCCCGCACATCACGAACCTCACCTCGAGCCCGTCGGCGAACTCGACGGCCAGCTTGCGCAGGGCGGGCTCGAGCGCCCAGGACCAAGGGCACATCGGATCGGTGTAGTAGTAGGTGTGGACCACGGCGTTGTGGCGCAAAATAGAGACCATCTGATGAGCACGCTGCTAGGCACCACGCTCAACGGCCGATACCGGCTCGAGGCTCGGATCGGCGCGGGCGGGATGTCGACGGTCTACCGCGCCACGGACGAGACCCTCCAGCGCCAGGTCGCGATCAAGCTGATGCACCGCGAGATCGCCCACGACTCCGACCAGCTCGAGCGTTTCCGGCGCGAGGCGCGGGCGGTGGCCCAGCTCTCGCACCCCCACATCGTGGGCGTGATCGACTACGGCGAGGACGACGGGCGGCCCTACATCGTGTTCGAGTACGTGGAGGGCGAGACGCTCAAGGAGCGCATCCGGCGCAACGGCCGCCTGCCGATCACCGAGGCGGTGGCCTACGCGATCGAGATCGCCCGGGCGCTCGGCACCGCCCATGCCCGCCACATCGTCCACCGCGACGTCAAGCCCCAGAACGTGCTGATCGACGAGGAGGGCTCGGCCAAGGTCACCGACTTCGGGATCGCCCGCACGCTGGACGAGGAGGGGCTGACCGCCGACGGCCGCGTGCTCGGCACGACCGACTACGTCTCGCCCGAGCAGGCCCTGGGCCGCCCGGTCACCGGCCAGTCCGACCTGTACTCGCTCGGCATCGTCCTCTACGAGATGCTCACCGGCGAGGTCCCGTTCAAGGGCGAGAACCAGGTCGCGGTGGCCATGAAGCACGTCCGCGAGCAGATCCCGGACGTCCAGTACAAGCGGCCCGAGGTCTCGGCGGCGCTCGCCTCCGTGATCGACGGGGCCACCGCCAAGCGGGTCGAGGACCGCTACGCCGACGACGCCGAGCTGATCGCCGACCTGGAGGACGTGCTGGCCATCGAGACCGCCCGCGCCGGCAGCGCCACCGGCGAGGTGACCAGCGTGCTGCGCACGCTGCCCTCCCAGACCCGGCTCCGGATCCCGTTCGGGATCCGCCACCGCTCTCGCGTCCTGATCCTGATGCTCGTCGTGCTCCTCGTCGCCGGGGGCGCCGTCGCCTGGCTGGCCACCCGCACCCACCACGAGGCGCCGAAGCTCAATGCGCCGGCTCCCGCACCGCAGCTGACGCAGTTCCGCCCCTGCCCGAGTTGCGCGCACGACTACAACCCGGACGCGATCAACGGGCCAAAGAACCAGAACCCCAACCTGGTCGGGTACGCCATCGACGGGAGCACCACCACCGCCTGGCTCACCGAGCACTACTACAACGGCTCGCTCCAGAAGGACGGGGTCGGGCTGTACGTCGACGCGGGCCGCCCGATCCTGGCCCGGGAGATGGTGGTCTACACCCGGACCCCGGGCTTCCGCGCCCAGATCTGGGGCAGCAACTCGCCGCCCGATCCGTTCGTGTTCAACAAGGGCCCCGGCGGCTGGACCCAGCTGGCCGACGTGCCCTCCGTGCAGCGCCAGCAGAAGATCCCGCTGGGCACGGGCACCCGCTACCGGTACTACCTGGTGTGGATCAAGACGCTGCCGCCGCGGCAGATATACGCCGCGCTGAACGAGGTGGCGCTATACCGGCTCACGCGGTAGATGGGAAATCCGGCTTGAGACCGGATGCAGCTTCGAATGCGGACCGGAGCCGGATTTCCTAAGGGAATTCGGCCTCGCTACCTCGACCTACCTGGGCGGATTGGCGCCGAATTACCCGTAGTCGTAGAAGCCGCGCCCGGACTTCCGCCCGAGCCGGCCGCTGGCCACCATCCGCTTCATGAGCGGTGGCGGCGCGTACTCGTCGCGCTTGAACTCCTCATACAGCGAGTTGCAGACCGCATACAAGACGTCCAGGCCGATGAAGTCGCACAGGGTGAGCGGCCCCATCGGGTGACCGCAGCCGAGCTTCATGCCCTGGTCGATGTCCTCGCGGGAGGCGAAGCCCTCCTCGAACATCCGCACGGCGGCCATCAGGTACGGGACGAGCAGCATGTTGACGATGAAGCCGGAGCGGTCCTTGGTCTCGATCGGGACCTTCCCGATCCGCTCGGCGAAGGCCTTGGCGGTCGCCACCGTCTGCTCGCTGGTGTCGAGGGCGATCACGATCTCGACCAGCCCCATCACGGGCACCGGCGAGAAGAAGTGCAGTCCGAGCACCCGGCTGGGATCCCGGATGTTCTGGGCGAGCTCCGCGATCGGTATCGAGGAGGTGTTCGACGCGACGACCGCGTCGTCGCGGGCCACGCCGTCGATCGCCTCCATGACCTCCAGCTTGAGCCGCGCGACCTCGGGCACCGCCTCGACCACCAGATCCGCCTCGCCGATCGCCTCCAGGTGCGTGGTCAGCTCGATCCGCTCACGCGCGCCGCGGGCCTTGGCGTCGTCGAGCTTGCCGCCGCGGACGGCCCGCGCGAGCGAGGTCTCGATCCTCTCCCCGGCGCGCGACAACGCCGCCTCGTCCACGTCGCGCACGACCACCGGCACTCCGCACACCGCCGCCGTCTCGGCGATACCCGTACCCATGAACCCGCCCCCGACGATTGCGACTGATTCGATCTCGCTCACGCCCGCCAGATTAGTGGTCTCCGGCGTGGCGGGGCCAGCTCAGTGGCGGTGACCTTCACCCGCGGCGTGGCGCTCAAGCGCGATCTGCACCAGACGGTCGAGCAGCTCGGCGTATGGGACGCCGCTGGCCTCGAACAACGACGCGAACACGCTCGTCGCGGTGAAGCCGGGCATCGTGTTGAGCTCGTTGAGCAGCACGCGCTCGCCTTCGACGAAGAAATCGACCCGCGCGAGCCCGCTGCATCCGGTCCGCCGGAAGGCCTCGATCGCCATCTCCTGGATGCGCTCCCGCATCCACCCCGGCACTCGCGCCGGCACGACGAGCTGCATCCCGCCCGGCGTGTACTTGGCCTCGTAGTCGTACCAGCCGGTCTCGCCGGCGGCCAGCACGATCTCACCTGGCTCGGAGGCGACTGGGTCGCCGTCGCCGATCACCGAGCACTCGACCTCGAGTCCCCGCGCGGCCGCTTCCACGATCGCCAGCGGGTCGTGTTCGAACGCGGTTTCCAGCGCGGCCCGAACCGCAGCCGGGTCGTCGACCCGGACGATGCCCACCGATGACCCGAGCCGGGCCGGCTTGACGAACACCGGCAGGCCGAGCCCGGCCAGCCGCGCGAGCACGGCGGCGCGATCGGACACGAGCTCCTCGGCCCGGACGGCGCGATACTCGACCTGGGGCAGGCCGGCGCTCGCCATCAGCTCCTTGAACATCACCTTGTCCATACACAGCGCAGAGGCGAGCACACCGGCTCCCACGTAAGGGACGTCCAGGCACTCGAGCAGGCCCTGCACGGTGCCGTCCTCGCCGAAGGGACCGTGCAGGACGGGAAACACCACGTCGACCCCCTCCAGGCCGCGCCCGGGCATCAACGCGATCTCGGCGCCGTCGCGCCGCCACACGCCGTCGCGCCCGATGTCGATCGCGATCGGCTCGTGCCCGGCCGCGGCGAGACCGGAGCGGACCGAGGCGGCCGACGCGAGCGACACCTCGTGCTCGGAGGAGCGGCCTCCTCCGAGCACTGCGACACGCACGGCCGTCACTTCTTCTTCTTCGGAGCCGACGTGGTGCCCGTCGGCGTGGTCGGGGTGGTCGGCGTGGTCGTGCTCGTGGTCGTCGTCGGGGTGGCCGTGTACTTGCCGACCACGATCGTGATGGGCGTGCCCTTCTTGGCCTGGGTTGAGGCGGCCGGATTCTGGCTCTGGACGAGGTTGTTCTGAGCCTGGTCGGTCACCGGCTGCTGCTGCACGGTGGCCGGGAAGCCGGCAGCGCCGAGCGCCGCCTTGGCCGCGCCCGGCGTCTGGCCGACCACGTTCGGGACGGCTACCGTGGGCGGCGCCTTGGCCACCACCAGGTTCACCGTCGAGCCGCTGGCGGCGGACTTGCCGCCGACCGGGCTCTGGCTGAGCACGGTGTTCGGGGCGGCCGTGGTCGTCACCTGGCTGGTGGTGGTGACGTTGAAGCCCCGGCCCTGGAGCGTCGCCTTGGCCGTACCCGCGTCCTCGGTGGTCACGTCGGGGACCTGGACGGGGGGCGGTCCCTTGGAGAGGAAGATCGTCACCGCCGTGCCCACGGGTGGCGTCGCTCCGGCATCCGGGCTGGTGGCGATCACCTGACCCGAGGCGTACTGCGTGCTCGTCTGGTGGACGACCTTGCCCACCTTCAGGTTGGCGATCTCGATCGAGGACTTGGCCTGCTGGAGCGTCTCGCCGACGACGGTCGGTACGGTCGTGTTCCCCGGGCCCGAGGACACCGTGAGCGACACGTTCGAGCCCTGCTTGGCCTTGGCTCCGGACAGCGGGTTCTGACCGATCACCGTGCCCGCCACCTTCGAGTTCGTGACATTGATCTGGCTGACCGTGAAGCCGGCGTTCTGAAGCTGGGCCTGCGCTGTGGTGAAAGGCTCCCCGACCACGCCGGGAACCACCTGCTTGACCGGGCGGAGCACCAGGTAGGCGGCCACGCCGCCGCCGGCCAGGAGCAGCACGAGCAGCGCGACAAGCCAGGGCCAGAGCGGCCGCCGGTGGGGCGGGTCCTCCTCGAGCAGCGGGTCGGTGCCTCCGTCGACCGCGTCGAACGTCCCGGTCCCGCGCGGCGGGGGCGCCGCCGGCGGCGTCGACACCGGGGCCGCCGCCGCGGCGTAGCGACCCGCCGCCACTCCGGCCAGCGCCGCGATGCTCGCGGTGCGCTGCCCGCGCTCGCCCGACTGGACCGAGACGCGCGCCTGCTCGAGCGCGGTGATGAACTGGTCCGCGTTGGCCGGGCGGTCGACGGGGTTCTTGTTCAGGGCCCACATCACGATCTGCTCGAGCTCGGGGGGGATGTCGGGGTTGAACACGGTCATCGGGGGTGGCGCCTCCGAGACGTGCTTGAGCGCGATCGTCACCGCCGACTCGGCGTCGAACGGCACGCGGCCGGTGAGCATCTCGTACAGGACGACGCCGATCGAGTACAGATCCGAGCCGGCGCTGACCGCGTGACCCTGGGCCTGCTCGGGCGAGAGGTACTGCGCGGTGCCCATGATCGAGCCCGTCTCGGTCATGTCGGAGGCGCCGGCACGGGCGATGCCGAAGTCGGTCACCTTGGCGTTGTCGGCGTCGTCGACGATCACGTTGTGCGGCTTCAGATCGCGGTGGATCACGCCGCGCCGGTGTGCGAAGCGGGCCGCCTTGAGGATCTGCAGCGTGATGTCGATCGCGCGGATCGGATCGAGCGGCGCCTCCTGGCGGATCAGCTGCTTGAGCGAGCGGCCGGGCAGGTACTCCATCGCGATGTAGTACGTGCCGTCGTAAGAGCCGCGGTCGTACACGCTGACCACGTTCGGGTGCTGCAGGCCTGCGGCGGCCTGCGCCTCGCGACGGAACCGCTCCACGAACCCTGGGTCCTCGGCAAACCGCTGGTAGAGAAGCTTCAAAGCCACGTTCCGGCCGAGCTGCTCGTCCTCGGCCAGGAACACGTCGGCCATGCCGCCGGCGCCGAGCCGCGAGAGGATCTTGTAGCGGTCGTCGACGATCGTGCCCTGGCCCAGACCTGCCATCACCCACCGCCCGCGAGAAGCGCCTGGAGCACCGTCTTGGCGATCGGAGCGGCGACCGAGCCGCCGAAGCCGCCGTTGGACTCGTCGATCATGACCGCGATCGCGATCTTGGGGTGATCCGACGGGGCGAACGCCACGAACGCCGGCTGGGTCAGGTTCGAGCCGTTCGGGCCGATCTGCGCGGTTCCGGTCTTGCCGGCGACGCTGATCCCGCCGAGCTGGACGGCGGTGCCGGTCCCTTCCTCGACCACCTTCTCCATCATCTTGGTCACGTCCGCGGCCGTCGAGGGCTTCATCACCTGGTTGAACACGCTCGGGCTGGTCGTCCTGACCGTGCGGCCGTCCTGGTCGACGACCCGGTCGATCAGGTGCGGCTTCATCAGCGTGCCGCCGTTGGCCACCGCAGCGGCGACCATCGCCATCTGGAGCGGGGTCACGAGCACCCCGCCCTCGCCGATGCCGATCCGTCCGATGTCCTCGTCGGGGCTGGCCGGCTTGAACGCACGCGTCGGAGTCACATACGGCTGGCTGACCGCCATCTGGAACGACGGGTAGTCGAGCGGCAGCTTGGAATAGAAGCCGAACCGCTTCATGTAGTCGGTCATGGTCCCCCGCCCGACGTGCTCGGCGACCTGGGCGAAGATCGTATTGATCGAATACGTCATCGCGGTCGTGAGCGTCTGCGGACCCCAGCTCTTGCCGCCGTCGTTGGCCAGCGGCACGCCCGAGACCGTGATCGGCGAGTTGCCGTTGATCACCGAGTTCGGGGTGTACATGCCGGTGTCGATCGCCGCCGTCGCAGTCACGATCTTGAACGTGGAACCCGGAGCGTAATGCCCCTGGGTCACGCGGTTGAAAGTTGTGTCGGTCGAGCTGCCCGTTTTCGGCGGGTTGTTGTTGTCGTAGCCGGGGTTGGCGTACATGACCTTGACCGCGCCCGTGCTCGGGTCAAGGGCGACCACCGAGCCGTGCATCCCGGCAAGCGCCTGAACGGCGGCCCGCTGTCCCTTGGGATCGAGCGTCGTGTAGACGTCGTCCCCAACCGGGCGTGGGCTCAGTTGACCGAAGATCGAGTCCAGTCCGGTCTGAACGCCCCGCAGGTCCGGCCCGGCGGACTGCTCGAGTCCGATCGCCTCGCCCTTGGCCGCGATCGAGAATCCCACCGGCTGGGCGAACAGCCTTCCGGGCGGATAGGTTCGACTCCACGTGCCCCCGGGCGCCGGCACCGACTTGGCGAGCACCGTGCCGTCTGCGGCCAGGAGCCGGCCCCGCTTGATCTTCAGCTCGTCGAGCAGCGTGCGCACGTTGAGCGTGTTGTTCTTGAGCGAGGACGCCTGAAAGACGGTCCAGCGCGAGGTGAACGCCACGAGCACCCCGAACAGCACGACGACAATGCCGAACAACCGGGTGATCGGGGCGTTCACTCCGGCCTCCGAGCGCGGTCCGAGATCAGCAACAGCAGCGCCAGGAGAACGAGGTTCGCGACGATCGACGACCCTCCGTACGAGATGAACGGCAGCGTCACGCCGGTGAGCGGGATCACCCTCGTCACCCCGCCAACGATCACGAACACCTGGAGCGCGAACATCGAGCTCAACCCGACCGCGAGCAGCGTCGAGAACGAGTCTCGCGCGAGCATCGCCGTCTTGAAGCCGCGAGCGATGAACAGCAGGTAGGTGATGAGCACGGCCACCGCGCCGAACAGGCCGAGCTCGGCGGTGATGACGGCGTAGATCATGTCGGTCTGCGGGGCGGGCAGCAGCGGCCCGCCGCCCGGGAGGGTCAGCGCGGCCTGCCCGAAGCCCTGGCCGAACAGCCCGCCCGCCGCCTGGGCGAATATCGAGTTCGCAACCTGGTAGCTGCCGAGCGGCCGGTGGTACAGCGTGGGGTTCAACGGATGAAGCCAGGTCTCGACCCGGGCGTGGATGTGGGGTATGTGCGTGCCGAGGTACCAGAAGCCGATGGCCGCGGCGACGAGGCCGATGACGACGAACGACAGCCGGTTGGTCGCGACGTAGAGCATCGCGACCAGGCCGCCGTAGAACATGATCGAGGAGCCGGTGTCGCTCAGCACGACCAGAGTGCCCATGGCCAGGCCCCAGATCACCACGACCGGGCCGAACTGCTTGAGTGGCGGAAAGGTGATCCCGAGGAAGCGCCGCCCGCCCTGCACGAGCACCTGCCGCGTGTCGCGCAGGTAGCTGGCCAGGAAGATGACCAGACCGATCTTGGCGAACTCGGCCGGCTGGAACACGAACAGCCCGGGAATCCGCACGCCCAGGTATGCGCCGTTGGCGGCGTAGCCGATGCCCGGGAGGCGGGGGAGCACCAGCAGCCCCAGCGAGATCAAGACGATCGTGTAGCGATAGCGCTCGAGTTTGCGGTAGTCGCGGAACAGGAGGATCGTGGCGGCGAACAGGATCAGCCCGAGCACGAACCACTGCGCCTGCTGACGGGCCAGCGTCGAGTCGATCCGGTAGACCATGACGAGGCCGAAGCTGGCCAGTACCGCGACCAGCGGGAACATGTAGGGGTCGGCCCGGGGGAGTGTGATCCGAATGAATATGTGGGCAGCGATGCACAGGCCGAGGAACAGGGCGCCGTAGGTCAGCGAGACGTTCGAGAGCGCGTTCGAGCGCTGGATGAACACGCCGGCGAAGCCCGCGGTGACGAGCAGCGAGGCGGGGATCAGACCGAGGAGCTCGCGGTTGCGCGCGCTCACCTGGCTGCCGCCCGAAAGTTCGAGCCTGCGGCGCCCCCGCCGATGAGTGGGCCCCCAATCCCTCTCACGGTGAGATCCTGCCCTGCTCCAAGTCCATGACGAGCGAGGTCGCATCCGACTGCGATCGCAGGTTGTTGTTGAGCAGCTGGACGCGCCTCGCCGCCGGAATGGTCGAGGCCGGCACTCCCGAGACGTAGTAGGTCTCGTACAGAGGCACGCCGAACGGCAGGTCGTACGGGAACCCGCGATAAATCGTGACGATCCCCTGCGCGTTGGTACCGACGAAGTACAGCTGGCGGCTGGCCAGGTAGCCGGCGCCGCCGATCAGAGCCAGCACGATCACGGTGGCCAGGAGCGCGGCGAGCGGCTTTGCGAAGCGCCGCTCGGGGCGGTGCGCCACCGGTGGAAGCGGCTCGAGCCGGCGGCCGCGGGGTGGCGAGCGCTGGAGGGCCGGCCGCACGGACGCCGGTGGCGCAGCGACGGCCACCGCGCTCCGCCCCTGGGCCTGGGCCGCGCTCGGCGCGTGATCGGCCTCATGACCGCCGTCGGCCTCGGGATCGGCGGCCGGTGCGCGCGGCACCGCGATCCCCACCATCGTCTCGTCGTTCGCTCCGTCTTCGTCGTCGCCGACCTCCTCGAGCCGGAACAGGACGACCGTGATGTTGTCTCGCCCGCCCGCTTCGTTGGCCTCGGCGATCAGCGCGTCGGCCGCCGCGTCGAGGTTGTCGTGGGACTCCAGGACGCCCTTGACCCGCTCCTCGGAGATCATCGAGGTCAGGCCGTCCGAGCAGAGAAGGACCACGTCTCCCGGCCGCGCCGGGTAGGTCCAGGTGTCGACCTCGACATCGGGCTCGGGGCCGAGCGCGCGGGTGATGATCGAGCGCTGCGGGTGCTCGGCGGCCTGCTCCTCGGTCAGCTTGCCGCGGCGCACCAACTCGTCGACCAGCGAGTGATCCTGGGTCAGGCGCTGGAGCGTCCCGTCGCGGAACAGGTAGGCGCGGCTGTCGCCGACGTGGGCGATCGCCACGTGCGCGTCGTCGACATATGCGGCGGTCAGCGTGGTCCCCATGCCGGCCCGCCCGCGGTCCGCCCGGGAACGCTCGTAGATCTGATGGTTGGCCTCGCGGACGACGGTGGCCAGCCGCTCCTCAGGGTTGCCGTCGCCGGGCACGCCGCGTTCGAACGCCTCGATCGCCAGGCGCGAGGCCACCTCGCCGGCCTGTGCGCCGCCCATTCCGTCGGCCACCACGAACACCGGGGCGCGGGCGAAGGCGCTGTCCTCGTTGTCCCGCCGCTGCCGGCCGGTGTCGGTCTTGCAGGTCGTCTCTGACGCGCGCAGGATCATCGCTCCCCTTCCCGGGGCTCGATCGGCGGGCTGGCGAGGGTGGCGGTCATTGCTGGTAGGAGAACTCGGAGTCGCCGATCCGGATGCGGTCGCCGGGATGCAGCGGCTGCGGGCCGCTCAGGGGCTCTTCATTCAGGTAGGTGCCGTTGGTGGATCCGAGGTCCTCGATCACGACGACGTGGCCCTCCCGCGAGATGCGGGCGTGGTGCGCGGAAGCGAACGGATCGTCGAGCCTGATCTCGACGTCTCCGCGGCCGAGAGTAGCGCCCTGGCTGGGAATTTCATACGCGCTCCCACTCTCGTGGCCCGGTGCCCGTTCGACGAACAGACGCGGTACGAACCCGTCCTCTTCCGGTTCGACCAGGCTGCTCGCGGCGTCGTACATGCCGGTCGCGTCGTAGCGGGCCGCCGGGTCGGCGCGCACCACTCCGCCGCGGCCCCGCCGCAGATCGCGCAGCGCGCTCCAGGCCACCCACAACAGGAACAGGTAGAGGACGATGAGAAAGCCAAACTTGAGACCTACTGAGACGGGCGCGAGCATCTTGGGTCGCGCTACTCGAGGGTGAACGTCATGAGCGAGGCGCCGAGCTCGATCTCGTCGCCGGAGCGGAGCACCTCCGACCCCTCGATCCGGCGCCCGTTGAGCTGTGAGCCGTTGGTCGAGCCAAGGTCGGTGATCACCCACGACCCGCCGCGGGGACGGATCTCCGCGTGCTCGCGGGAGACGTTGGGATCGTTCAGCACGACGTCCGCCTGCCGGCTGCGGCCGATCGTGGCGCCGGCCGGGTTGACCACCACCCGCTTGCCGTCGATCAGCAGCAAGGGCGTCTGGGCACGCGCGCGCCCGCGCTCCTCGAGCGGCTCGGCGACGCGCTCGGCATTCGAGTAGACCATCGTGCGGCCCGACTGAGCCTCGGCCGGGGCACTCACCGGCTCGTCGTCGGGCTGGGCCACGCGGGTCTGGATGCCGAACTCGCCGAGCCCGAGCCGATCGTCGGTCTCGAACTCGATCACCGGCCGCGAGAGGAGCGTCAGGCGCTCGCGCCGCGCGTGCTCGAGCAGGTAGCCGCCCAGCTCCGCGGTCAGCGCCGCCTCGTAGCCGGCAAAACGCTCCCGATCGCGCGGGGACAGGAACACCCGGTACTCGTTGGGCGCGTACGTGCGCGACACCGAGAACGACTTGTGCTCCTCCATCTCGCGAGCGAGCTTGCGCGCGATCTCGACGGGCCGAACCTCCGAGCGGAAGGCACGGCTGAACGTGCCTTCGACAAGGCCCGCGATCTTGTTCTCCAGGTTCTTCAGAACGCTCATGGGTGAGCCGCGACGTCCCGTCGTAGGCGGATCTCATGCTACGACGTTGTCGGAAGATCGTTCCCCGATCTGGCCGCTCGCAGGGCGGTCCTGGACCGCCTCGTGACAAGCGCCACGAGGGCTCCGACGCCCGCACCGAGGAGGACGGTGGCGACCGGGATCGCACCGGCAGCGTGCTGGGCGGCGAGCGTAGCGAGCGCGAGTGCGGTGGCCCACAGGGCGAGGCGCAAGCACTCGAGCGCGGGCCAGCGCCGACTGTAGGTGAGGGGGAGGGTGACGGCCGCCGCGGCCCAAACGGCGGCCGCGATCAGCGTGCCGGTCGTGGCCAGCGGAGCGAGCACGTGGTGGAACCCGTCGTGCAGGCTCGTGGTGGTGGTGATCGCGCGGGTCCACAGCACGGTCCAGAGGTATCCGGTCGCGGCCAGCGCAGCCCGGTGGTGGGCCTTGCGCCCGAGCCCGGCCAGCGCGGGCCAGGCGGCCGCAAGTCCGACCGCGTTCAGGGCGGGCGCGGCGGCCGCCAGGGGCCAGGCCGGGCCGTCGCGGGGCGCGGTCAGCACCGGGATCGCCGCGCCGGCCAGGAGCGCCAGCGCCGCACCCGGGCGGGAGTGGAGGATCAGCGACGAGGCGGTGATCAGCGCGAGGGTGAGCCAGCCGGCGCGGGGGAGGACGGCAACCGCGGCACCGGCGAGGACCGCCGTGAGCGCGGCCGGCAGGGGCGAGGCGCCCGGTACGTGGCTCTGTAGATAGGCGGCCAGGGCGGCAGCTGCCACGGCGGCGATAGCGCGCCTGGGCAGGGGGATCGAGGTGTGGCGGTCTCGGGCGGTCGGCTCGCCGGCGGTCGGCTTCCGGGCAGTGGGCTCCCGGTCCGCGGGCCGGCGCGTCAGCGCCCGGTTCGGCCACGGGTCCTCCACCACGCCGGGCTCGTCAGCCACCCGCGCGACGCTCGCCACCAGGGCGGTCCGCAGCTCGGCCAGGGTCCCCCGCTCGCTCGGGCGCGGGCGCAGGGCCAGATCGACCGACCGGCCGAGCTCGCGCGGGAGCTCGCGGCGCTGGCGGCGCAGCGGCGGCAGATGGGCGGCGCGGCTGCGCGCGCTCCTGGCAGCGTCACGCAGCGGATTGGTGCCGCTCAGCGCCTCATAGAGGACAAGCGCGAGCGAGAACAGATCGGCGGCGGCGCCGGCGGGCAGGCCCTGGGCCTGCTCGGGTGCCATGTACGCCTCGGTCCCGATGATGTCGCCGGTGCGCGTCAGGGTGTCTCCGCCCGTGACCCGGGCGACCCCGAAGTCGGTCAGCCGGGCGAGCTGGGCCGGGCTGGTCGGCCGCTCCGGAACCAGCACGTTGGACGGCTTGACGTCGCGGTGGATCACGCCCTGGGCATGGGCGTGGGCGAGCGCATCGCACAGCACGATCCCGATGCGCAGGATGTCGCGGTCCGACAGCCGGCCGTCGGCCAGGAGCTCGTCGAGCGTCGCGCCGTAGACCAACTCGGAGACGAGGTAGGCGCCCTCGTCGTCGACCGCCGCCTCGTACAGGGTCACGATCCCCGGGTGGGCGAGCCGGGCCGCCGCCCGCGCCTCCCGCTCGAAGCGCCCGCCGATCACGCGCTCGCGAGGGAGGATCTTGACCGCCACCTGGCGGTCGAGGCGCTCGTCGTGGGCCCGCCACACGGTGGCGAAGCCGCCCGTGCCCAGGCGCCGGCGCAGGCGGTAGCGGCCGAGGACAAGCGGGGCGTCGGACGCGGGACGCAGATCGCGCGCACGCACCGGGCGGTCCTGGGCGTCCGCCATCGGATCGGCGCGCCGGCGCGCGTCCGGCCCACGCCCCGCCAGGGCCTGCGTACGCTCGGTCGGGGCCTTCCCACGCCCGCTCGGGACCTGCTCACGCCCGCTCGGGGGCTGCTCACGCCCGCTCGGGACCTGCGAGCCGGGCCAAATCCGTGTCCGCACGAGAGCTTTTTCGAGGAAACCGGGGTCTTCCCCTGCGGCATCCGGCGTTCAGGAGGTTGTTACCGCCGTTGTGGCGGTCATACTGCTCATTTCCGATTCCCGCAAGGAGCGAGCAGCGTGTCGTTCTTCGACGAGCCGGAGGAGACTCGTACAGCGCCGCGGACGGCCCCGCGCCGACGTCGGTCGACCGGTGGTCCTCGACGCCCACGGTCGTCGAACGATCAGGCGATCCTGATCCGCCGGATTGTCCTGGCCGGCGTGGTGGTGCTCGCGATCGTGCTGATCGCGGTCCTCGTCAACAGCTGCCAGGTGAACGCTCGCAACAGCGCGCTCAAGGACTACAACAACAGCGTCGCGTCGCTGAACGCCCAGTCGGTCGCCACGGGCCAACGCTTCTTCAACACGCTGTCCGGCCCGACCAGCAACCCCACTGCGCTCCAGGAGAGCCTCAACCAGGCGCTGAGCGATGCCAACAGCCAGCTCAGCAAGGCCAAGGGGCTGAGCGTCCCCGACGAGGTCAAGGGCGCCCATCAGAACTTCGTGCTCGCGCTCCAGATGCGCGCCGACGGGATCCGCGGCATCGCCGGCGAGGTCCAGCCGGCCCTGCAGTCCCAGACCGCCCAGGGCGCGGTCACCTCGATCGCCGCCGACATGGCCCGCTTCTATTCCTCCGACGTGCTCTACAAGAACTACACGGTGCCCGAGATCATCGGAGCGCTGAAGGCCGCGGGCATCGACGTGGGCGGCCTGAGCGGACAGCAGATCAACTCGGATCAGTTCCTGCCCTCGATCGGATGGCTGGACCCGACGACGGTGGCCAACACGCTGAAGGCGCCGGTGCCCTCTACGGCGCAGAACAAACCGATCGCCCCTGGCTTGCACGGCCATCAGCTGAACTCGGTCAGCGTGGGCGGAACACAGCTGCAGACCGGCTCCGCGAACTCGATCCCGGCCAGTCCCGCGCCGACGTTCACCCTGAACTTCGCCAACACCGGGACGAACACCGAGACGGGCGTGAAATGCCAGGTGAAGATCGCCGGCTCGAAGGTGAGCGGTCAGACGACCGTGCCCCAGACCACCGCGGGCGAGTCGACGAGCTGCCAGGTGACGCTGAGCTCGATCCCGCCCAGGGGCTCCGTGCAGCTGACCGCCACGATCGTCCCGGTCCCGGGCGAGAAGAACAAGACCAACAACTCGCAGACGTTCCCGGTTACCTTCCAGTAAGCCCGGCGCGGGGCGGGCGAGGCCCGACCCGCGGAGGTCAGCTCCCGGGCCGCGGCCGTCCGCCCAGGTCCCGGTGATGGCCGGCCTGACCGTATCCTGTCGGCAGTGCACAACCTGACCAGCACGGCTGGCATCGTGGCAATGGCCGCCGGCGCGGTCGCGCTGCTGGCCCTTCTCCTCTCCGCGATCCTGGCGCTCAAGCTGCGCCGCGTCCGGGCCGCTCAACGGGTCGTCCTGGGTGGCCACGAGCAGGACCTGGTGGCGCATGCGGCGTCCCTTCAGGCCCAGTTCCAGGAGCTCTCGGGCTACGTGCAGGATGCCGCCGAGCGGCTCGATCACCGGATGGAGACGGCCGAGCGCCGCATCGACGGTGCCATGGCCCACCGGGCGCTGATCCGCTACGACGCCTACGGCGAGATGTCGGGCCGCCAGTCCACCTCGATCGCCCTGCTCGACGCCAACCGCTCGGGGCTGGTGCTGTCCTCGATCCACCACCGCGACCAGGCCCGCCTGTACGCCAAGGAGGTCCGCGAGGGCGAGCCGGAACTCGAGCTCTCTCCCGAGGAGGACGAGGCGATCCGCCGCGCGCTCGAGCCCGACGGCCGGCACCAATCGGGCTAGCGGCTGACTTCCCGGGGATGCGCGTCGCCTACTTCGGGCCGGAGGGGACCTTCACGCAGGAGGCGCTGATCAGCGCCACCGCCGGCCAGGACGGCCTCGACCCGGTCCCCCTGCCCACGATCTACGACACGGTTATGGCCGTCCACTTCGGGTCCGCCCAGCGGGCCCTGGTCCCGATCGAGAACTCGCTCGAGGGATCGGTCAACGCGACGCTCGACGCGCTGGCCATGGAGACCGAGGACGTGGCCATCCTGGGCGAGGTGATCCACCCGATCCGCCACTGCCTGATCGCCCGCACGCCGCTCGAGCTCTCGGAGATCCAGACCGTCGTCTCCCACCCCCAGGCCACGGCCCAGTGCGCCCGGTTCATCCGCTCGCGGCTGCCGCACGCCACCGTGCTGGCGGGAGCGTCCACGGCCGAGGCGGTGCGCACGGTGGCCGAGCACGACGGGCCATGGGCGGCGCTCGGCAACCGCCTGGCTGCGGAGCGCTACCACTGCCACGTGCTGCGCGCCGGCGTGGAGGACGTGCCCGACAACGAGACCCGTTTCGTCTGGCTGGGACCGCTCGGCGCGCCGCCCGGTGGGGTGGGCCGAGCCGGGTCCGCCGACCCGGCGCTCGGCCCGTGGAAGACCGCGGTCGTCTTCTGGGGCGTGGGCTCGGAGGCACCTGGCTGGCTCGTGCACTGCCTCTCGGAGTTCGCCACCCGCGACGTCAACCTCACCCGGATCGAGTCCCGGCCCCGCAAGCAGGGCCTCGGGCGCTACATGTTCTTCCTCGACCTGGAGGGACGGGACATCGAGCCGCACGTGGCCGACGCCCTGACCGGCCTGCGCGCGCACGTCGAGGTGCTGCGCGTGCTGGGCTCGTTCCCGGCGGCAGTCGTGTGACCCCGTGTGAGCGTCATGTGAAGACGTTGCGGATCGCCCGTGAACCCTGTTCGGTCCGGGGAGCGCGTCGGTAAACTGGCGCCTGCCATGCCCTCCTCAGTACCAGCGCCAGCATGGTCCGCGTCGCCTCCAGAGCACCAGCGACGCGGACGTGAGGGTGGCCGGGTGCTCGTATTGAACGCGACGTACGAACCGATCAACGTGTGCACGGTTCGCCGCGCGGTCGTGCTGTTGCTGAAGGACAAGGCGGAGGTCATCGAGCACGCGGACTGGGAGCTTCACTCCGCGACCCGGACCATGTCCCGTCCGGTCGTGATCCGCCTGGTCACCTATGTGCGCATCCCGCGCGACACCCACCGGCGCAAGATCACCCGTCGCGCCGTGTTCGCCCGCGACAACTGGACCTGCCAGTACTGCGGTTCGCGCTCGAACCTCACCGTCGATCACGTGATCCCCCGTTCCAAGGGCGGCGGCTCGAGCTGGGACAACATCGTCGCCTCCTGCGCCCCCTGCAACCGGCGGAAGGGCGACGCCCTCCTGCGCCAGGTCGGCATGCAGCTGCGCAGGCCACCCCGCACCCCGAGCGCCCACGTCTTCATCCACGTCGCCAGCCCCACGATCCCCGTGGCCTGGCAGGCGTACCTGGCCGCGTAGCCACCGGGCGCGCACCACGGGCGTGCCGACGGGTCACGCCAGCCATCGACCCGCTCGGCTCTCACCCAGCGCCGCTTGTCGGCCGACGCCCCGAGTGGCCCAGGGGTGGCGGCCACGTGGGTCCAGCGTCCCTCGCGCCCGCGGCCAAGACACCAGCCGCGCTCGTCCCGCCGGCGCACCGGGACGCTGGACCCACGGGACCGCCAACCACCCACCCCACCACCCAAAAAACGCGAAGGGCGCCGTTCGACAACGGCGCCCTTCACATTTTGGCTGGCTTGAACCGGAACGAGCTGGTGCGTGCCGGAGGGACTAATCCCGGCGCTCGTGCCGGCGGTGCCTCGGGGGGACTCCGCTAAGCGGGGTCAGCCTCCGGACTTAGCGGCCGGACACCTCCAGGGTCCCGCAAGGACTTTCAGACAGTCGGACCACCTCCTTTCTCTGGTGATGAGGAGATTACCGGATGGCGCCACGGACCTGGCGGGGGGCGACAGAGATCGGCCGGAGGATCTTCGCCCGGGACCGGCGGGCGGGCTGCGTCAGGCGCGCGCGCCTGCTTCCGACTCGACAACGGCCCCCGCACTCGGCGACACGCGCGCCGTGTCTCGACCGGCTGCCTTGCCCCCGTACAGCGCGCCATCCGCGCGGCTCACCAGCTCCGACATCTCCTCGTCGCGCCACTCGGCCACCCCGATCGTCACGGTCACCGGCAGCCCATGAGCGAGGGCCTCTTCCGGCTGACGGGCAGCCAACGCCTCGCGGAGGCGCTCGGTGGCGCGCACCGCGCCGTCCTCGTCGGCGCCGGGCAGGACGACCAGGAACTCCTCCCCGCCCCAGCGGCCGATCGCGTCCTCCGCCCGCAGCGCCCGGTCGAGGACCTGCGCCGTGTGGGCCAGCACGGCGTCGCCGACGCGGTGGCCAAGGCGGTCGTTGATGGTCTTGAAGTGGTCGACGTCGACGAGGAGGAGCGACAGCGGCAGCTGGTGCCGGCGCGCCGCGCTGAGCGCGTCATGCAGGTGTTGCTCGATCGCCCGACGGTTGCGCAGGCCGGTGAGCGAATCCACCGCCGCCAGCCGGGCCAGCTCGCCATTGAGCTCCGTGAGCCGCGTGCGCTGGCGAGCGAGACGCGCCACGAGGACGATCAGGGCGAGTCCCGCCGCGGTGAGGGCGACCAGCGCCGCCCACGGGATCCACCGGTCCGGGCCATTGATCAGGCCGTACAGCTTGCTCTGCGAGGCGGAAACCACGACACGCCATGGGGTGCCGTCGACCGCGGCGCTGAACTGCACGCGGCCATCGCGGCCGCCGCCGGGCCGGCCGGCCACGAGCCGGCTGCCGTCCGGGTCGACCACATCGGCCTGCCAGCCTGAAGTGGCCAGCACGTTGCCCAGGACGGTCGGCACGACGGTTCCCGCCATCGCGAGCGCGCCGGCGAAGACGCGTGGACCGCCTGCCGTCGGGTAGCGGACCGCGAAGCCGATTACCGGCGCCCCATGCTGCTCCAGCCAGATGCCCGATCGGCCGGTACCGCCCACCGCGTCGCGCGCCCGAGCCGGCAGCAACCCGTCGATCGAGCCGGGACCCGCGGACCGCGTGGCGATCGGCCGGCCGGCGGGATCGAGGAGTACCGCCCCGCGCAGCTCCAGCGCCGACGCCACGCGCACGAGTGCATCACGGCTGACGCGCGGGCTGGTCAGCCAGCTCTGCGCCGCCGCGCGCTCACGGGCGAGCAGATCGTGCGAGTAGATCGAGATGAAGCTTGCCGCGTACTTCGTCCGGGCCTGGAGACGGGCGAGCACCGCAGCGCGGCTCGAGTCCTGGGAGCTGTCCAGCACCCCGGCCGCCACCGCGATCACGACCAGCCAGGCCGCCACCAGCGCCAGTCCGAGGGGGCCAAGGGGTAGCCGCAGCCGCCTGTGACGATTGCTCGGTTCGGCGACCGCAGCCGTGTGCGGTGCGCGACCGCGCGGGTGTGACCGGTCCGGTGCCATTGTCCGGCTTATCGGAGCGCTCAGGACCGCGCTTGAGAAACGCCCCCGTGCGAGCGGACCCTCGGCGAAGCCCCGCGGCCAGCCGGCCGGGGGCTTCGAGTCCAGCTATTCGTCGTCGACCGGGTCGTCGTCGACCGAATCGCCATCGGCCGAATCGTCGTCGGCCGCATCGTCGGCAACCGAGTCGTCGACAACCGGCGGCTCGTCGAGAACCGGCGGCTCGGCCAACGGGTCCTCGGCCACCTGGGCCGCGGTCGACGCCTCGGACTCGACCACCAGCGCGACCGCGCTGACCTGATCGTCGTCGCGGATGTTCATCACGCGGACGCCCTGGGAGGCCCGGCCGTAGCGGTTGATACCGCGCACCGAGGTGCGCTGGACCATCCCGTTCTGGGAGATGAACACGAGCTCCTGGTGCTCGCGCACGACCAGCGCACCGGCCAGAGCGCCCTTGTTCTCGGTCAGCGTGATGGTCTTGACGCCCATCGTGCCGCGGCCCTTGACCGGGTAGTCCGAGATCGGGGTGCGCTTGCCGTAGCCGTTCTCGGTGACCACGAGCAGCTCCTGGTCGTCGCGTGCGACGTCCATGGCCAGCACCGCATTGCCGGCCTGCGAGACGTTCATGCCGCGCACGCCGCTCGTATCGCGGCCCATCGCCCTGACCTGCTGCTCGGAGAACCGGGCGGCCTGGCCCGAGCGCGACACCATGATGATGTCGTCGTGGCCGCTCGTGCGGCGCACCGCGATCAACTCGTCGTCGTCGCGGATGTTGATCGCGATGATCCCGTCGGCCTTGATCGGCGTGTTGTAAGCGGGGAACTCGGTCTTCTTGACCATTCCGTTGCGGGTGGCGAACACCAGGTACTTGCCCTCGCCGAAGTCGCGCGTGGAGAGGACCGACTGCACCCGCTCGCCCTCGCGAAGCGGCAGCAGGTTGACCAGCGCTCGGCCGCGGGCGGTGCGTGAGGCCTCGGGCAGCTCGTAGACCTTGAGCCGGTAGACCTTGCCGCGGTTGGTGAAGAACAGCAGGTAGTCGTGCGTCGAGGAGACGAAGAGGTGCTCGATGTAGTCGTCCTCCTTCATCTCCATCCCGGTCACGCCCACGCCGCCGCGGCGCTGCTGGCGGTAAGTGGAGAGCGGCAGCGACTTGATGTAGCCCGAGTGGGTTATCGAGATCACCATCTGCTGGTCAGCGATCAGGTCCTCGATGTCGATCTCGCCCTCGGCATGCACGATCTCGGTGCGCCGGTCATCACCGTAGGTCTCGGCGATCTCGCTCAGCTCCTCCTTGATCAGCGCCATGACCCTGCCCTCGTCGCCCAGGATCTCGCGCAGCTCCTTGATCCGCTCCATGAGGTCCTTGTGCTCCTGCTTGATCTTGTCCGCCTCGAGCGCGGTCAGGCGGCTCAGGGTCAGCTGGAGGATGGCCTGCGCCTGCACCACGGTCAGCTCGAAGCGCTCGACGAGGCCGGCGCGCGCCGCCTCCGGCGTCTGGGACCCGCGGATCAGCGCGATCACCTCGTCCAGATTGGCCAGCGCGATCAGCAGCCCCTCCAACACGTGGGCCCGCTCCTCGGCACGGCGCAGCTCGTACTTGGTGCGGCGGACGATGACGGTGCGCTGGTGGTCGACGTAGTGGCCGATCACCTCGCGCAGCGAGAGCGTGCGAGGCACGTTGTCGACCAGGGCGACCATGTTCACGCCGAACGTCTGCTGCATCGGCGTGTGCTTGAACAGCTTGTTGAGCACGACCTTGGGGATCGCGTCGCGCTTGAGCTCGATCACGATCCGCATCCCGTTGCGGTCCGACTCGTCGCGGATGTCGGTGATCTCGGGGATCTTCTTCTCGTGGACGAGCGTGGCGATCTTCTCGATCACGCCGCCGTCGCCGCCCTTGCGGACCTGGAACGGCAGCTCCGAGACGATGATCGCCTCCTTGCCCTGCCCGATCGGCTCGATGTGCGCCTTGGCCTGCACTCGGATGCGGCCGCGGCCGGTGGCGTACGCGTCGCGGATGCCCTCGCGCCCGAGGATCGTGCCCGCGGTCGGGAAGTCGGGGCCCTTGATGTGCTTCATCAACCCCTCGACCTGGATATCCGGGTCGGCGATGTACGCGAGCGTGGCCGCCACGACCTCGCGCAGGTTGTGCGGCGGGATGTTGGTGGCCATGCCGACCGCGATCCCGGAGCCGCCGTTGACCAGCAGGTTCGGGAAGCGCGAGGGGAGGACCACCGGCTGCTGCCTGGACCCGTCGAAGTTAGGCTCGAAGTCGACCGTGTCCTGGTCGATGTCGCGCAGCATCTCGGTGGCCAGCGAGTCGAGCCGTGCCTCGGTGTAGCGCATCGCCGCGGCGCCCCAGCCGTCGATGTTTCCGAAGTTCCCGTGCCCGTCGACCAGCGGATAGCGCATCGAGAAGTCCTGCGCCATCCGCGCCAGCGTGTCGTAGATCGCGGAGTCGCCGTGAGGGTGGTACTTGCCCATCACCTCGCCGACGATCGTCGCGCACTTGACGTGCCGGCGCGGCGGCCGCAGGCCCAGCTCGTTCATCGCGTAGAGGATCCGTCGGTGGACGGGCTTCAGGCCGTCCTGCACGCTCGGCAGCGCACGCCCGACGATCACCGACATCGCGTAGTCGAGATACGCCGAGCGCATCTCCTCCTCGAGCCCGCGAGGCTCGATGTTGCCGCCGCTGATGGTGTCGATCGATGACATGCGTGCCTCCTACACGTCGAGGTTGGACACGAGCCGCGCGTTCTCCTCGATGAACGCCCGCCGCGGCTCGACCTGGTCGCCCATCAGCATCGAGAACACGAGGTCGGCCGACGCGGCGTCCTCCATCGTGACCTGGACCAGGGTCCGGCTGGCGGGATCCATCGTGGTCTCCCGCAGCTCATGCGCGTCCATCTCGCCCAGTCCCTTGAACCGGTAGTACTCGATGCCGCGCTGGGCGACCAACAGCACTGCGTCGCGCAGCTCGTCGAAGTTGGCGGCGTCCCTGCTGTGCTCACCGAGCTGGATGTGAAACGGCGGCGTGCCGACCAGCGCGACGAGCTCGGAGTGCACCTCGGCCAGGCGGTGGTACTCCTCGGCATCGAGCGTGGCCCGGGGGATGTGATGGGTGGTGGCCAGGCCGGTCTTGGCCTCGACGGTGCGGATCACGACCTCGTGCTCGTCCTGCGAGACGAGGTCTGCCTGGTGGGACTCGCCGTTCTGGCCGTCCTTGGCGATGTGGCGCAGGAGCGTCTCGACGTCGGTCACCTGCTCCTCGAGCAGGCGGGCCTGCTGGAGGAAGTTGATCACGCCATGGCCGTGCGCAGCGCGCAGCGCGGAGGCCCAGCCGTCGTACTGCTTGAGGAGCCGGTTGAAGCGCTTCCAGCGCGTGTCGGTCAGCTTCAGCGGCTTGTTGTAGCGGTCGAACACGTCGATCTTCTCGAACTTGTCGCCGAGCAGGATCTCCTCGAGCTCGGACTCGCGCTCGATGTAGCGATGCTTCTGACCCCGGGTCAGGCGATACAGCGGCGGCTTGGCGATGTACACGTAGCCGGCCTCGATCAGCGGCTGCATCTCGCGGAACAGGAGCGTCAGCGCGAGCGTGCGGATGTGCGCGCCGTCGACGTCGGCGTCGGTCAGCAGCACGATCTTGTGGTAGCGCGCCTTGGCGATGTCGAACTCGTCGCGCACCCCGGTGCCGATCGCGGTGATCAGCGCCTGGATCTCCTGGTTCTGGAGGACCTTGTCGATCCGGCTCTTCTCGACGTTGAGGATCTTCCCGCGCAGCGGCAGGATGGCCTGGGTACTACGGTCGCGGGCGCTGACCGCCGAGCCGCCGGCGGAGTCGCCCTCGACGATGAACAGCTCGGCCAACGATGGGTCCTTGACCGAGCAGTCGGCCAGCTTGCCGGGCAGCGCCGAGTTCTCTAGCGCCGACTTGCGCCGGGTCAGGTCGCGCGCCTTACGCGCCGCCGCCCGGGCTCGGGCGGCATCCACGCTCTTGCGGATCACACGACGGGCATCCTGGGGGTTCTCCTCGAGGAACTCGGTGAGCCGGGCGTACACCACCGAGTGCACGAAGCCTTGCATCCCGGGATTGCCGAGCTTGGTCTTGGTCTGGCCCTCGAATTGCGGATCGGTCAACTTGGCCGAGATCACCGCGGTGAGACCCTCGCGCACGTCCTCGCCGGTCAGGTTGTCGTCCTTCTCCTTCAACTCGCCCTTGTCGCGCGCGTAGTTGTTGAGCGCGTTGGTCAGGGCGGAGCGGAAGCCGCTGAGATGCGATCCGCCCTCGATCGTGTTGATGTTGTTGGCGAAGGAGAACACCGACTCCTGATAGGTGGTGTTCCACTGCATCGCGACCTCGAGCGCGCCCTCGTCGCTCTCGCCTTCGAACGAGATGACCTTGTTGGTCAGCGACTCCTTGTTGCGGTTCAGGTACTTGACGAAGTCGACGATCCCACCCTCGTAGTGGAACTCGGCCCTGTGGCCCTCGCCGCGCTTGTCGACCAACGTGAGGCGCAGGCCGCGAGTCAGGAACGCGGTGTCGCGCATGCGCTCCTCGAGCGTGGTGAAGTCATAGTCGAGCGTCTCGAACACGTCGGCGTCGGCCAGGAAACGGATCGTGGTCCCGGTCTCCTTGGTTGGCTCGCCCTTCTCGAGGTCGCCCTGCGGCACGCCGCGCTCGTAGGACTGCGTCCACACGAAGCCGTCGCGCCGCACCTCGACGTCCAGGCGCTCGGACAGCGCGTTGACGACCGACACGCCGACCCCGTGCAGACCGCCGGAGACCTTGTAGCCGCCGCCCTCGCCGAACTTCCCGCCGGCGTGCAGCACGGTGAGCACGACCTCCACGGCCGGACGCTGCTCCTTCTCCATGATCCCGACCGGGATGCCGGCGCCGTTGTCCACGACTGTGACGGAGTTGTCGGGATGGATCGTGATCTCGACGCGGTCACAGCGGCCGGCCAGCGCCTCGTCGACCGAGTTGTCGACGACCTCGTAGGCGAGGTGGTGCAGCCCGCGCAGCCCGGTTGAGCCGATGTACATGCCAGGGCGCCGGCGAACCGCCTCGAGCCCTTCCAGGACGGTGATGTCCTGGGCGTCATAACTACCTTGATTGTTGGGGCGCGCGGTGGCGCCGTCGTCTGTTGCCACGATCCTCCGATGACATCGAGACGCCCCGGTTCCGCGCAACCTGGCGCGCGCTCCGGGGCGTCAAAGATTGTGCACATAAGGATAGCACAGAGAGGCGCCGAAACGGCACCTGACCGCTCCGCATTTTGCCTGCAAACCTCGCAAAACGGAAAGGATTTGCAATGCTGTGACAGTCGGGTTTGGGCCGTGGCGAGAGGTGATCGGACACGGGTCCGACGGAGGTCGTCGCGCGCTCGCGAAGACGTCCTTCTTTGCCTGATCACGTCGGGGTGCCAACCGGCCCTCAGGGCCCCGTGCGGGTGGCCGCTGAACCACGCCACCACTCAACTTTTTGGCGCACGCGCCGATGCTTGTGCGAAGGGGCTTGCCGGCTAATCGGTCGGCACTTTGACGGATGACCGCGCAGCAGACCGCCACTGAATCCCAGCCGAACGCCTCGTCGCGCGCAGCGGGGGCGCTGAGCCGTGCCCGCCGGATCCATCCGGTCTGGGCGCTCAACCTGGCCGTGATCGCAACGGCCGCGGCGCTCTACGCCGGCCCGGTGCACGGGCTGAGTCCGCTTTCCCACCCGCACCTGCCGTGGTGGGCGATCGGCATCGCCTTCGCCGTGGCCGAGCGCTGCGTGGTCCACCTGCACTTCCGGCGTGGCGCGCACTCGTTCTCGCTGGGAGACATTCCGCTCGTCTTCGGCGTGATCTTCTGCGGCGCCGAGTCGTTCGTGATCGGATGCCTGCTCGGCTGCGGCCTGGTCCTGCTGTTTGACCGCCGCCTGCCGCCGGTCAAGTTCGCCTTCAACATCGGCCAACTCGCACTGCACGCCTGCATCGCGATCCTCATCGTGCATCTGCTCGCGGTGGACACCGGACACGTCGACACGCGCACCTGGGTCTCGGCGCTGATCGCCACCCAGGCGTCATCGATCGTCGCCTCCTCGCTGATCGCCGCGGCGATCTCGCTCTCCGAGGGCCTCGTGCGGCTTTCGACCTGGATGCGCATGCTCGGCATGGACCTGGTCGTGACCACGAGCAACGCGAGCCTCGGGTTGTGCGGCGCGGTGATCACCGCCGCCGATGCCCACGCGCTCCCCTTGCTGCTCATCCCCGCGGTGACGTTGTTCGCGGCCTATCGGGCCTACCTGTCCGAGCGCGAGCGGCACAAGCGCCTCGAGTTCCTCTACGAGGCCAACCGGACGCTCGCTCGCTCCCGCGAGATCGCGCATGCCTTGGAGGGGCTCCTGGTCCGCTCGCTCGAGGCGTTCCGGGCCGAGCTGGCCGAGATCATCCTGTTCGGCTCCGAGGAGAATCCCTCGCTGCGCACGCTGCTCGGGCCCGGCAGCTACCGCGAGCTCATGGAGCCGGTCGATTCGGAGGTGGCCGACGAGATGCGCCGGCTGCTCGAGCGCACCGGCACCGCGATCACGCTCGACAGCCCGTTCGGCGGCGGCCGTCTCCAGCGCTACCTCGAAGCGCGCGGTGTCACCCACGCGATGGTCGCGCCGCTGCCCGGTGAGGAGCGCGTGATCGGCGCGATCATGCTGGCCAACCGTTTCGGCGTCGTCCGCTCGTTCGATCGCGACGACCTGCGCCTGCTCGACACGCTGGCCGGCAACGCCAGCGTGGCCCTCCAGTACGACCGTCTCGAGCAGGCGGTCACCCAGCTCAGCGTGCTCCAGGAGCAGCTCCACCACCAGGCCTACCACGACCCGCTGACCAGCCTGGCCAACCGCTCGCTGTTCACCGACAAGGTTCGGGAGGCGATCGCCGATCGACGCGGCGAGCTGGCCGTCCTGTTCGTCGACCTCGACGACTTCAAGACGATCAACGACAGCCTCGGGCACGCCGCCGGCGACGAGCTGCTCATCGCGGTCGCCTCGCGCCTGCGCTCCTGCCTGCGGCCCGAGGACCTGGTCGCGCGCCTGGGTGGCGACGAGTTCGCGGTGATGGTCCGCGATTCGCACGACGCCGAAGCGGCCGCCGTCAACGTGGCACGGCGGATCATGGAGGCGTTCGTGCCGCCTGTCGGCGTCGGATCGGAAAGCGTCGCCGTATACGTGAGCGTGGGGATCGCGACCAGCCACGGCGATGACGAGTTCACGGCCGAGGCACTGATCCGCGACGCGGACGTCGCCATGTACCGGGCCAAGACCAACGGCAAGGGCCACTTTCAGGTCTTCCACCCGAGCATGGGCGCCGCGGTGCTCGAGCGCCACGGACTCAAGGAGGAGCTGCGGCTGGCCATCGAGCGCCAGGAGCTCACCCTGTACTTCCAGCCGATCGTCGATCTGGACACCGGCCGGCTGGTCGCCGAGGAGGCGCTGGTCCGCTGGCAGCATCCTCGCCGTGGCCTGGTCGGGCCCTCGGAGTTCGTCCCGCTGGCCGAGGAGACGGGTCTGATCCTGTCGCTTGGCCAGTACGTGCTCGAGGAGGCCTGCCGACAAGCCGCCCGCTGGCAGTCGCGTCGCGCCGCCGATCCCTCCGCGCGAAACGACGTCGCAGTGCACGTCAACCTCTCCGCGGTCGAACTGCGCGACCCCGAACTTGTCCGGAGGGTACGGGCGACGCTCGCGAGCTCCCAGGTGGATCCTTGCAGCCTGGTCTTCGAGATCACCGAGACGGTGCTGCTCGACGAAACCGACCGCGTGTCGGCCACCATCGCCGAGCTGCGCGGCCTCGGCGTCCGCTTCGCCCTCGACGACTTCGGCACCGGCTACTCCTCGCTCAGCTACCTGCACACCCTGCCGTTCGACATGCTGAAGATCGCCAAGTCGTTCGTCGACGGCCTGGCCCGCGGCGGACGCGAGTCCTCGTTCGTGCGCATGATCATCGAGCTGGCCCGGACGCTCGGGGTGACGGTGATCGCCGAGGGCATCGAATCCCAGGAGCAGGCCGACGCCCTGGTCGTGCTCGAGTGCGACCTTGGGCAGGGCTTCCACCTCGGACGGCCGCAGCCCGTTGACCACGAGCTCGCGCTTCCCTCGGCCGCGTAGGTCCTAGTACAAACGTCCAGTCGCTATCAGGGTTGTGCAGGTTTTGGCCGATGACCCTGCCAACAAGGACTGACTCAGGGCAAACCCGTCGCGAGGCGGGGTCGCAAAGCCAGGGGTCTCGCCGATTGGTGAGACGGCCCAGCCACCAGTTCGAGTAACAGACTGCTCAGGGCAAACCCGTCGCGAGGCGGGGACGCAAAGCCAGGGGTCTCGCAGGATGCGAGATGGCCCAGCCGCCAGTTGTTGGTCACTGGTAAGTGCTATGCGACACGGAGGTTGCCCGGAAATGACACGTTCTGTCCAGATCGTCGAGCGTATGCGCTGGATGTCCGCGCTCGCCGGCGCGGCCGTGCTGGCCCTCGCCGTGGGCGTCGCGCTTGCGATCGCCAGCGGACAGGTGAACCCGGTGCTTACCGGTGACTCCGGTGCTTCGGTCCCGGCGTCCGGATCCTCCGCCTCGCTCGATCCGCGGATCGCGACCCTGGCCGTGCACCGTCCGGGCCAGAGCGTGCAGGCGATCGTCCAGTTCAATCCCGCGGTCGCCCAGGCCAAGGGTGAGGCTGACGCCCGTGCCCACGGCCGCATCATCGGCACATTGCCGATCATCCACGGCCTGGCCATTCAGGCCACCGCCGCGCAGGCGCGGGCGCTCGCCGCCAATCCGGATGTACACGCGGTGTCACTGAACACCACGGTGACTCCGGAGAGCCTGCCCACCGCACATATCCCGGTAATGCCGGGTAGTCAGAGTGTGTCGGGCGCGCAGCTCCAGACCACTTACGACCAGACGCTGGATGTGACGCCGCTCTGGAAGTTCGGGGTGACCGGGACAGGCGTGGGGGTCGCGTTGATCGACACCGGCGTCGACGGCTCCCTCCCGGACTTCGCCTCCACTGACGGTAACCACTCACGCGTGATCGTGAGCGCGGTCGACAACTCGAACGCGAGCAACGCGGGTGACGGCTACGGCCACGGCACGGACGTCGCCGGCATCATCGCCGGCAACGGCGGGCATCGCGCCGCCTCGGATCCGCTGCACGGCCAGTACGTCGGCGTGGCGCCGAACGCGAACCTGATCTCGATCAAGGTCGCCGACGAGAGCGGCACGACCACCGTGCTCCAGGTCATCTACGGCTTGCAGTTCGCCGTCGAGCACCAGGCGCAATACAACATCCGCGTCGTCAACCTGTCGCTCGACTCCGCCACCCCGCAGTCCTACAAGACCGATCCGCTTGACGCCGCCGTCGAGGCCACCTGGATGCACGGGATTGTCGTCGTGGCCGCGGCCGGCAACCGTGGCACCGCCTCGGACGCGGTCCAGTACTCACCCGCCAACGACCCCTACGTGATCACCGTCGGCGGCGTGGACGAGAGCGGGACCGCGAATCCGGGTGACGACGCGGTCGCCTCCTGGTCGAGCCAGGGCACGACGCAGGACGGCGTCTCGAAGCCCGACGTGTACGCGCCCGGGGCGCACATCGTCTCGGTGCTGGCGCCGAACAGCGTATTCGCCAGCGCAAGCTGCTCCTGCCAGGTCGCGGGAGGCCAGTACATCCAGACGAGCGGTACGTCGATGGCGGCGCCGATGATCGCCGGCCTCGTGGCCGACCTGCTTCAGGTTCACCCGCGCTGGACGCCCGATCAGGTCAAGGGCGATCTGACCAGCGCGGCGGTGAGCGCGAACTCCTCGTTGCGCGAGCCCGACGCGGTCAGGGCGGTGCTCGACTGGAACCCGACCGTCGCCGATCAGGGCCTGACGCCGAGCGGCCTGCTGAACACCGCCACCGGTGTGGTCAACACCACGCTCGGCACGTGGAGCCTGGCCACCTGGAGCCGCGCGAACGGCGCCCTGCGCGCGGGCTTCGCCGGCTCGAGCTACACCTGCAAGACCTGCACCGCCAACGGCGGCGGCAGCGTCGACTCCAGCCTCGGCACCTGGAACATGGGCACCTGGAGCACCGTCCCGCTGGGCTGACGGCGACCCAAACCTTTACGAGCCACCCGGTGGGGGATCGAAGCGAGGCCGGCGGCGGGGCTGCACACCCGCCGCCGGCCTTACAACCTCGCCGGTCCCACAACCTCGGCGGCCTCACAACCTCGGCGGCAGAGCAACGCAGCGAAGCCGGGTCAGCTGCCCCGAGCGGAGGAGTTGGTTCAGCCGCGCGAGGAGTGCGGGGGCCATCAGGTCGAGCTCCTGGGCCCAAACCGAGGCGGAGCACGACACGGTGAGCACGCCGGCGCGCACCCCCGTCGGCTGAGCCTCCTGCGCGATCGCCGCGCCGACGGCGTCGCGCCAGGCACGCTGTGCCTCGGCCAGCAGGCTGTCGGGCTCGAGCTCGTCGCGGATCCCATCTAGAGCCAGCGCGAACGGGCGGGGGCTTCGCCGGTAGTGCGTCATTCCACCGCCATCGTCAGCAGGCGTCCGTCGGACACCGCGAAGTGAGTCACGTCGGAGTCGCCGGCGCCGGGAACGTGCTCGAGGTCGGTGGTGGTGATCACCGACTGCCCCGGGGTCGAGCGCAGCAGGTCGACCAGCGCCTGGCGGCGGTTGCGATCGAGCTCGCTCATCACGTCGTCGAGCAGCATGATCGGCGGGGTCGAGCGATGGGCGGCGATCACCTCGCGCTCGGCGAGAAGCAGCGCGAGCAGGGTCAGCCGCTGCTGACCCTGCGAGCCGTATGCGCGCAGGTCGTGCCCGTCGTGCTCGCTGGCCAGGTCATCCCGGTGGGGGCCGTGGCCGCTGAAGCCTCGGTCGAGATCGAGGTCGAGTCGCTCGGCCAACTCCGCGGCCAGCTCTTCCTCGGCGCTCGCTTTTGACCGGGGCCGGTAGGACACGTCTGGCTCCCCGGAAAGGCCAAGATCGATCGCGATGCGCCGGAACGGCGGGGCGATCAGATCGATCGCACGGCGGCGGTCGTCCATCACCGCGATGCCGTGGCGCGCGAGCTGGGCGTCCCACGTCGCAAGCGAGCCCCGGCCGGCACGTCCGGCACGGATCCGCGCGATCAGCGCATTTCGCTGGGCCAGGGCCTGCCCGTAGAGTCGGCGCGTGGTCGCGCGGACCGGCCACAGTGCGGCGATGAACTGGTCGAGATGGGCGCGGCGGACCGCGGGGGCACCCTTGATCAGCTCGAGCCGGTCGGGAAGGAACACGCTGACGAGCGGACGGCTGCTCAGATCGAGCAGGCGCTCCACGTTTGCGCCGTCGGCCCGCATCACCTTTGGCTGGCCGGCCGAGAAGCCGACTGTCAGCTCGTGGATGCCGTCCTCGCCCTCGCAGACGAGGACCGTCCGGGTGGTGCCGGCGCCGAAGCGGATCACCTCGCGCTCGTTGCTGGTCCGACAGGAGCGGCCGGTGCAGGCGAAGTACAGGCCCTCCAGGAGGTTTGTCTTGCCGGCGCCGTTGGGGCCGGTCACCACGGTCAACCCCTCGCCCAGCTCGACGCGGGCGTCGTGGTAGCCGCGGAAGTCGCGCAAGCTGAGCGTCAGTACCTGCACATCGAATGACCTACACGTTCAGCCGGATCGGCATGATCAGGTAGCGGAACCGGCTCTCGTCCCCGGATTCGATCAGTCCGGGGCGCAGCGGGCTGATCAGCTTCAGGATGACGTCGCCCTCCTCGATCGCTTCGAGCCCAGCTCGCAGGAAGTCGGGGTTGAAGCCGATCTCGAGCGGCTCGCCCTGGAAGGAGACCGGCAGCGACTCGAGCGCCTCCCCGATGTCCGGGGTCTGAGCCGAGATGGTCAGCTCACCGGGCTTGAAGGCCAGCCGCAATGGCGCGTTCTTCTGGGCCAGCAGGCTGATGCGGCGCACGACCTCGGTCAGCTCCGGCCCGGCCATGCGAAGCTCGTGCTCGAACGTCTCGGGCAAGAGCTGGCGGTAGTTGGGGAACTGACCGTCGATCAGGCGGGAGGAGAGGGTGATCCCGCCCAGCTCGAACAGGATCTGGTTCTGGCGCACGCTGATCCGGAGCTGCTCCTCCTCGGCGTGGCCGGCCACCCGCGCGAGCTCCTGGAGAGCTCGCGCCGGCACGTTGACCTCGAAGCCGGACGGCAGGGGCGACTCGAGTGCCGTCTCCTTGACGCTCAGGCGGTAGGAGTCGGTGGCGACCATGCGGAGCTCGCGGTCAGAGGCCGATACGAGGATGCCGGTGAGCACCGGGCGCGTCTCGTCGCGCGAGGCGGAGTTGGCCACCTTGAGCGCGGTCGCGACAAACGCCTCCACGGGAAGCTCGACGGCGGAGTCGGGCTCCGGCTGGGGGAAGGGTGGGAAATCCTCCGACCGCAGCGTGCGGATGTGGAAGGTGGCGTTACCGGAGATCAGCTCGACGTCCTGCTCGGCCGCGCGGAGCTCGAGCGACACCTCGGTCGCGGGCAGGAGCCGGACCACGTCGAGGAGCAGCCGCGCGGGCAGGACGACGACCCCCTCACGGACCACCTCGGCCTCCACCGGCACCCGCAAGCCGACGTCCATATCGGTCGCACGCAGTTCGCAGCCACCGGACTCGGCGGCCAGTTGGACTCCCGAGAGTGCCTGGATCGCGCTGCGCGTCGAGGCCACCCGGCTCACCGTTTGTAGTTGTCGGAGCAGGGTGTCGCGCTCCAAGGAGATCTTCACGATGAATACCTCAGATGGGATGTAGAAGTCATAGGGCGGTTGAAGATGTGGAAAACAGCTCGAATGGCCGCATCGAGCGGGAAGACTGGCGTGAGCAAAGAACAGGCAAGTCTGTCAACTGAGGCGGTCGTCATTGGCCCCGAGAGAGGGTTTCGGCGAGCTCCTCGAGGTCGTGAACAGTCTGTTGATCGTTGCCCACACGCTCCTCGACACGCTTGCAGGCATGGAGCACGGTGGCGTGGTTGCGGCCTCCGAACGCCTCGCCGATGGCTTGGAGCGAAGCGCCGGTCAGCTGCCGTGCGAGGTGGATGGCAAGATGGCGCGGCCAGCTCAGCCGCGCGGCGCGGCTGGCCGACTTGAGCTCGGTCACCGTGACCCCGTAGTAGCGCGCGACGGCCTCTTGGACGTCGGCGATCGAGGTGGCCGTTCGCTGCGCACGCGGGTGGATCTCGTCGAGGACGTCCTCGGTCAGGCGCACATCGATCGGGCGGTGCGTGAGCGAGTGGTAGGCCACGACCCTGATCAGCGCTCCCTCGAGTTGCCGGACGTTGTCGGTGACCCGGTCGGCGATCAGCTCCAGGACCGTCTGGTCCTCGATGTGGAGGCGGTCAAGCGCGGCCCGCTTGCGCAGGATGGCTGCCCGGGTGGCGAAGTCAGGCGGGCGCATCGTGGCAACCAGGCCCGACTCGAAGCGTTCCCTGAGTCGTTCCTCGACGGAGACGAGTTGCCGGGGGAGCCGGTCGCACGTGAGCACGAGCTGTCGTCCGGTCTCGTAGACGGCGTTGAATGTGTGGAAGAACTCCTCCTCGGTCTTGGCCTTGCTGGCCAGGAACTGGACGTCGTCGATGAGTAGGACGTCGGCGTCGCGGTAGGCCTGCTTGAAGCGGTCGAGCGACCGCGACCCGAGCGCGCGGATGAACTGGTTGGTGAACGCCTCCACCGTCGTGTAGCGCACTCGGGCGCCGCTGCCGAAGGCACGGACGTAGTTTCCGATCGCGTGGAGGAGGTGGGTTTTCCCGAGACCGGGCGGGGCGTGGAGGAAGAGCGGGTTGTAGGCCTGGCCCGGGAGCTCGGCGACCGCCAGCGCGGCGGCATGGGCCAGACGATTTCCGTCGCCGATGATGAACTGCTCGAAGCTGTAGCGCGGGTTGAGCGCGCCGGCGTCGAGGTTGAGGGGCTGAGCGCCCCGCCCGCTCGGCTCCTCGGGCCGCTCGACGCCGTGGCTGGCGAGCTCCACCTCCACGTCGTTGCCAAAGACGCGGCGGGCATAGCTCTCGAGCAACCGGCCAAAGCGCTTGGACAGCCAGTCCTGGGTCGCAGTCGGCGCGTCGACGAGAAGCTTGCCGTCGCGGAGCGCGACAAGCTCGAGCGGCTCGAGCCAGATCTCGAAGGTGGATTCGCCTACGGCCTGCCGGAGCTCCGCACGGAGCTCGCGCCAGGCAGCGGTGGGCTCAAGGTGCGCGGACAGCGACAAGCAACCCCTTGCGGGACGAAGCGGGAGGATTGATGAGGGGGGGCGTAAACGGCGCGCCCGGGGCGGCGAATATATCAGCGGCGCTCTGGCGCGATCGGCGCCCCAGCGGGCCTTGACGCAAAGCGCGAGAAAAAGCGCTTCGGCGCGAAAATACCCTGGCCTCGACTGGATTTGAGGCCACTCGGCGCCTTTCCGCGCCAAGCTGATCGGTCGAAATCGGGGCTGCGTATACTGGCGTTGATCCCGCCTCGGGCTCGTGAGCTATGAAACGCACCTATCAGCCGAAGAAGCGCAAGCGCGCCCGCACGCACGGGTTCCGCGCCCGCATGCGCACGCGAGCCGGCCGGCTCACGCTCAAGCGCCGGCGCGACAAGGGTCGCAAGCGCCTGACCGTGTGATGGCTGGAATGCCGGGCGCGCGTCCGCGGGCCGGGCGAATGAGGCTGTCGCGCAGCGCCGACTTCGACCGCGTATTCCGCCACGGCCGGTCTCACGCCGGCCGCGAGCTCGTGCTCTACGTGTTCCCACGTGGTGAGTCCGAGCGGCCCCGGCTCGGCCTGTCGGTGTCGCGAAAGGTCGGAGGCGCCGTTCAGCGCAACAAGGTCAAGCGCCTGCTTCGTGAGGCGTTCGATCTCGAGGGCGGGCGGCTGCCGGCCGGAACCGACGTCGTCGTCGTGGCCCGGCACGAGGCAAACGGTCTAGCTGAACGTGAGGGTCTCGACGGAATGCGCCGGGCGTTGAGCCAGTTGCTTGAGCGCGTGGCCGACTCGCACGGCTCTCGCAACGGTTCCGAGACCGGGGAACAAGCGTGAGCTCGGCCCGGATCGGACGGCGACGATGACCCTTCTGCGGTCGCTGGCAATCCTGCCGATTCGGGTCTACCAGCGGCTCCTCTCACCGCTGTTCGGGCAGCGCTGCAAGTACTACCCCTCGTGCTCCGAGTACGCCGCGCAGGCGATCCGCAGATTCGGCATACTCAGAGGGCTTGTCCTGGCCGGCTGGCGGCTGCTCAGGTGCAATCCCTGGAGTCATGGGGGATTTGACCCCGTCGAGGACCAGCGGCTGTTCAGGCCTCGCGCTTCGGTTCCCAGCGCCTGATCCATGTTCCTCTCCGCCAACATCTTCCAGCCGCTGATCGACATCTTCGAGGCGGTCCTCAAGTTCTTCCACAACAACGTGGGGATCTCATGGGGCTTCTCGATCGTCCTCCTGACGATCGTCATGCGGGCGATTTTGCTGCCGCTGACCGTCAAGCAGTTCCACTCGATGCAGAAGATGCAGCAGCTTCAGCCCCAGCTGAAGGCGATTCAGACGAAGTACAAGGAGGACAAGCAGCGCCAGCAGCAGGAGATGATGAAGTTCTACAAGGAGAACGAGATCAATCCGCTCGGCTCCTGCCTCCCGCTCGCGGCGCAGTTGCCGGTCTTCATCTCGCTCTTCTACATGCTGCGCCAGGACCTGCGGAAGAACATCTGTCCGACGACCCAGGCGCACTATTGGGCGCAATACGCCGCGACCCACCACGTCTCCCTTCACGAGGCGATGGGGCACACGATTCCCTGTGGGCCCAACAACGGCGCCGGCTTCCTGTTCATCCCCGACCTGACCGACAAGGCGACCGGCTGGGTGCTGATAGTCCTGCTGCTCCTCTACGTCGGGTCGCAGCTCGCCTCCAGCCTGATGATGTCGAGTCCGATGATGGACCCCACCCAGCGGAAGCTGATGCTGTTCCTGCCACTGTTCTTCGTCGTCATCGTCATCAACTTCCCGGCTGGGCTGCTCGTGTACTGGATCACGACCAACCTGTGGACGATGGGTCAGCAGTACGCCGTACGAAGAATGATCGGACATCCCACGCCGCCGGCGCCCGAGACCGGCCCCAGCGATGGGGACGGACGCGGTCCGGGCGGCGGGGACTCCCCGCCCGGCCCGAACGGCTCCTCGGGCGGTGGGCTGGGCAACCTGCTGCGCGGACGAACCAAGCCTGCGGAGGAGGAGCGCGAACCCGTCGGCGCCGGCTCTTCGGCCCGCCGCGCCGCCGCCCCGCCGCCGCCGCCGCGCAAGAAGAAGAAACGGTCCGGACGCAGGAGGTAGACCGTGTCGGCCGAGAACAGCGTGGCCAGCTCCCGCGTGCACGAATTGCTCGAGCGCATCATCGACGCCGTCGGCGTCGACGCCACCGTGCACGTCGAGGAGGACGCCGAGGAGGTCCGCGCCCAACTCGAGGGCGAGGACCTCGGCCTCCTGATCGGCCGCCACGGTCAGATGATCGACGCGATCCAGCACATCGCTTACCGCATCGCCTGTCGCGGCGCCGCGACCCGCAAGCGGGTGGTGGTGGACGCCGCCGGTTACCGCGAGCGGCGCGCGGTGGCCCTCCGCGCCGCGGCTGACCAGGCCGCCGAAGCCGCCGTCCACGATCGCCGGCCCGTGACCCTCGAGGCGATGACCGCGCTGGAGCGCAAGGTCGTCCACGAGCACCTCAAGACCCGGCACGACGTCGAGACCTACAGCGAGGGCGAGGAGCCCGACCGCCGGTTGGTCGTCGCGCCGCTCGTCCACTAGCACGCCCCCGCGCCCTCCCGCGCGCGTCCTCGTTTCACGTTTCTTTTCGCGGTGAAACAGGCCGAGCGTGTACAACACCGGTTGTGACCGAGCTCTCGGACTTCGACCACGGCCTGCTCGTGGGCCTAATGATCGGCGAGGCCTCGTTCGGCGGCGACGGGAAGCAGCCCCAGATCACGGTGCGGATGCACGTGCGTCACGAGGCGCTGTTCGCGTGGCTGATGGAGCGCTTCCCGGAGACCCGGCTGTACGGCCCCTACCACCACGGCGGCCGTTCCTACTACCAGTGGATGGCGCGCGGCACCGCGCTCGTGCGTGACGTGCTGCCGCTGCTCGAGGGCCGGATCCACGCCGGCATCGACGGGCACGCCAGTGAACGGTTCGAGGAGATGTGCCAGCGCTACTCGGCGTACATCGCGCGCGAGCGCGGTCGCCTGGAGATGCTCGGCTGATCCGATGCCCGGCCGCAGCGCAGCGGGCGATCTCGACGCTTCGTTCGAAGCGCTGGCGAACCGCTACGGCCTGCCGGGCGAGGCGATCGCCCAACTGCGCAAGCTGCATCGCCTCCTCGTCGAGGATCCCCTGGCCCCGACCGCCGTGCGAGACCCGCGCAAGGCGATCGACGACCACCTGGCCGACTCGCTCGTCGGACTCGAGATCGACCAGATCCGCGCCGCCCGATGTCTGGCGGATCTCGGCTCCGGCGCCGGCCTGCCCGGCCTACCGCTCGCCATCGCGCTCCCGGAGGTCAGCGTCGCGCTCGTGGAGAGCGCCTCTCGGCGGTGTGCGTTCCTCGAGCGAGCCGTTCTGGCCACCCGGGCAACGAACGCTCGAGTCGTGAACACGCGGGCCGAGACCTGGCCGGACGGTCTCGCGGCCTTCGACGTGATCACGGCGCGCGCCCTCGCGCCGTTGCCGGTTGTGGTCGAGTACGCGGCGCCGCTGCTGGCGTTGGACGGCACGCTGGTGGCATGGCGCGGCCGGCGCAATCCTGGCGACGAGGAGGCTGCCGCTCGGGCCGCCGCCCGTCTTGGGCTCGAGCCGGTCGAGATCCGTCATATGCAGCCATTTCCCGGCGCCGAGCATCGATATCTACACCTCATGTCGAAGGTTATAGACACTCCGCCGGGGTTCCCGCGCCGCCCGGGCATGGCGCTGAAGCGTCCGCTCGGCTCGCAATGACGCGTGCACGACCGGATCTGACCGCTCCCGCCGGTAGCTTCACGTTCCGATGGGGACCGTCTACGCAATCGCCAACCAGAAGGGCGGAGTGGGCAAGACGACCACTGCCGTCAACCTGGCCGCGTGCGTCGCCGAGGCGGGCTACGAGACCCTGCTGATCGACATCGATCCACAGGCCAACGCCACGATCGGACTCGGCCTCGACAAGACCGATCCGGGAACCATCTACGACGTTCTGGTCGGCTCGGCCGACCTCGCGGACGTCGTGCGGCCGAGCGGAATCGACCGGCTCTCGGTCGTCCCGGCTGGCCCCGACCTCGCCGGCGCCAACGTCGAGCTTCCCCGCCTCGCCGGCTCCGAGACGCGCCTGCGCGAGGCGCTCGTAGGGGTTCGCGAGCGTTACGCGTTCACGCTGCTCGACTGTCCGCCGTCGCTCGGGCCGCTGACGGTCAACGCGCTCGTGGCGGCTGACCGGGTGATCGTCCCGGTCCAGGCCGAGTACTTCGCACTGGAAGGACTGGCCGGCCTGCTCGACACGCTCTCGCTCGTCCAGCGCGAGCTCAACCCATGGCTTACTGTGGCCGGGATGCTGTTGACGATGCACGATGGCCGCACCCGACTCGCCCAGGACGTCGAGCGCGAGGTGCGCCAGCATTTCCCCGAGCTCGTGTTCGACACGGTGATCCCGCGCAACGTCCGCATCGGCGAAGCGCCCAGCTTCGGCAAGCCGGTGATCCACCACGACCCCCACTGCGCGGGCGCCGACGCGTACTTCGAGCTGGCAAAGGAGGTGGCCGCGCGTGGCTGAGCGACCGAAGGGAATGGGCCGCGGCCTGGCCGCGATCCTGTCCGTCGCGCCTCGGGACGAGCTTCAGGAGTTGCGCCCGGTCCCGGTCGACATGATCGATCCCAGTCCCCATCAGCCGCGTCACGCGTTCGACGAGGACGCGCTGATGGCCCTGGCCGGCTCGATCCGCGCTCGCGGCGTATTGCAGCCGGTGCTGGTCCGGCCGCTGCCCAGCGGCCGCTATGAGCTGATCGCCGGCGAGCGTCGCTGGCGCGCGGCCCGCCTGGCCGAGCTCGGATCGATCCCCGCCGTGGTACGCCGCCATGACGACGCCGCCTCACTCGAGGTGGCGCTGATCGAGAACATGGCCCGCGAGGACCTCAATCCGGTCGAAGAGGCTCGCGCCTGTGCCGCGCTCGTCGAGGAGATCGGCCTGACCCGCGAGGAGGTGGGCGTCCGCGTCGGCCGCAGCCGAGTCGCCGTCTCCAACCTCATCCGCCTGCTCGACCTCCCGGACGAGGTCCTCGAACTCCTCGAAAAGGGCCACCTGACCGAAGGTCATGGCCGCGCCCTCCTGCTAACCGACGACCACGCCGCCCGCCGGAGCCTGGCTCGCGACGCGGCTCGTCACCGCTGGTCGGTCCGCGAGCTCGAGTCCCGCGCCCGCGCGGTCGCGGCGCCGGCCGCCCGCCGCGGCCCACGGTCCAAGCCCGGCCTTCATCCCGACCAGGCCGCCGCGATCGAGCTGATCGCCGATGCGCTGGGTGCCGCCCTCGGCCGCGACGTAGACGTGGCTCCCGCCAAGGCCGCGGGCTACCGCGTGCAGATCAGCTTCGAATCGCTCGACGACGCACTCGACACCGCCCGGCGCCTGCGCGTCCGCGCGGTGTCCTGACTCCGCCGGCGCCCCGCCCGCACCCGAACGCCGGCCTGGACGACGCGAACGCCGGCCGCGGCAGCCGGGTTAGAATCACTCGCAACGCCGGGCGATTAGCTCAGTCGGTTAGAGCGCTTCTCTGATAAGGAAGAGGTCCCAGGTTCGAGTCCTGGATCGCCCACTTCGCGATTTGCAGGGCTTTTCAGTCACCGGAGGCCATGCCTTGAATCGCCAGTACGTCCATTCCGCGTCCATCAGCTGCACGCGCGGCCCTGATCTGGGCCTCAGCGGGGACGCGGTGGCCGTCCCAGTTCTCGATCACGCCGGCGTAGTGCCGCTCGATCATCAGCACGCTCGTGCCGACCTCTCTTGAGATCGTGGTAAGCGGGACGCCCTCGTAGACGCGGAGCGTGACGTAGCTCGAACGCAGGTCCCGTGGACGCGTCCCGGCTGGCGCGGCCCCCGGCTGCGCTGCCCGGCCGGGGTTGCGGGTGGTCGCCGGCTCTGCGGCTCTCCCCTGCCAGATCCGCCGGCGCCAGTTCGCCCAGTCATGCTTGTCCCAGAACTTGCCGTCGTGCGCGGGGAACACAGGAGTCTTGTTATCAGGCCGGCCGGACGCGAGGAACCATTCGCGGAGGTCCTCGGCGAGCGGGGCGAGCAGCGGCGTGAAGCGGACGCGGTGACGCTTGGTGTCGCGGTAGCGGATCGCGCGCTGGCCGATATCGTCCCAGATGAGCCGGCAGACGACCTCCTCAGGCCGCGGGCCTGAGTAGGCGAGCACGGACACGAGCGTGCGGTCGCGCAGGCGCTTGAGGTTGGCGCGGATCTGCTCGACCTCGCCGGGGAGGAAGATGCGCGGCTCGCGCGCTCGCTCGTAGCGCGGTTTGCGCACGGCGGCCATCGCGTTGAACTCGACGAGCTCCTCGGTGATCGCGAACGACAGAATCGACTGAACGATCCGCATGCACCTGAGGACGGTCGCCTGGCCTACGCCAGCACGCTCGAGCTCTTCACGGAAGCGGGTGAGGCGTTTGGGCGTGAGCTCCCGGACGGGGTAGTCGCCGAGGCGGGGCATGATGTGGTTGACCCAGGAGAGCTTGTAGAAGTCGCGCGTCGATTTCGCGAGGTTCGGGACGGCGTGCAGCCGCCAGTAGACCTCGACGAGTTCCCGCAGGGCGATGTCGTCGGGGATCGCTGCCTGTCCGAGTTGGCGGCGGCGCTGGAGATGGGTGGCGAACTGCTCGGCGTCGCGTTTTCGGTCAAACGTGCGGCCGCGTTTGCGGCCGGCTTCGCGCCAGCGCAGCTCCCAGCGGCCGTTGGGCTTCTTGCGCAGGTCCATCAGGTGCCTCCTTCGATCGCGGTCAGGCGAGCGAAGCTTCCAGGATCTGTGTCGTTCGCGCGAGCGCGATGGCGGGGTTTCGGATCGGGCCTGTGGGAGGTGTCGGGCTCTTGGCGTCTGGGGGTCTGCAGCCAGCGCTCGTATTCGGCGATCGCGATCCGGTAGCGGCCGGGTACGGGTTCGTAGGCGCGCAGGTCGCCGCGTCTGATCGCGCGCAGGATCGCCTGATAGGAAAAGCTCGAGCGGTCAGCGATCTCCTTCGGCGTCAGAACGTCGCGGATCGCGTGAACGGCTTCGATGGTCTCTGGGGTCTCATGCGGATCAAGGAGGCTTGCCGTCTTGCCGAAGTCGGTCATCACCGTTCGCGGCCACGTGGTCCATTGCCACCAAAGCGCGCGGCCCGGCCTACGCCACCATCATCCCGATTGGACATCTGCCGCCGGGTCGCGCCCCGCGAGTCCGCGATCACCCGGCCGCCAAGCGTGCGAGGGCGGTTGATCGTACCGGGCCAACGGCGAACATAAGTCGCTGGTGTTGGCAGTCCGCGCCGCCGCGCGCAGAGTTGGGCTGCCCACACCCGCAAACGAGATGAACGCCTGGAGCTCGCGCCAGCGCCCTGAGCTGCTCGGTCCCGACGAGCGTTGTCCGGGACCTTCGAGTGGAGCGTTACAACGGCGTACCCCATCCCTTGCGCACGCTTCGGCGGCCGCGCGGGCTAGCCGACAATGGAGGCGACTGCTCCTCGACGCGGAAGCGAGGGTCGCAAGGGCCGCGCCGAGGGTTGTCGCGATCTTCCCCTCGGGAGGCGCGGCGACGCGAGCGGCCGGTCGTCTGCCAGCAGCCGCCGGTTGTGCCGAGCGCACAGTTCGGCGATCGCCGGCAGTCACCGCCGCGTGGCCGACGCAACTGCTGCAACCGTGACCTATAGGCATTGCAGCAGTGTCGACGGCCGAGCCGCGGTGACCGCTTTCCGTCTCGTGCTTGCCGCCGAACGAGATCGCGGCTAGCGGTCGGAGGGGCCTGTCGGCGACGAGGAGGACGTCCGCTGCGCTGCCGTCTCAGTTCCGCTCGTCGCCGAAACCAGGGCGGACGTCGTGCCCGCGGAACACGTGCACGTGCATACGCAGAATCGGCTCGGCTGGCCTAGCGCCGCAAGGCCGCAAGTGCGACCCGCGACGTGAGCGGAACGTCCTCGGAGCAGTCGCAGCCGACCGCTTCGGCTCAGCGACGAGTGCGATCATCCATGAAATCCATGCCGTACTCGGCGGAGCCGCGAGATCCCGAGGGGCCTCCCAAATCGCGCCCGTCGCAGGCGCTGCGGTCGGGTCGGGATGTGGTGGCGTAACGCGCACTCTCATCGACGACGTAGGCGCGTCCGGGGGGTCAGCGGTCGGCGTCGCGTGACCGGGCGGCTTGCCGCCAGAGCCGCGCGTTGTAAGACTCACGGGCGATGAGTCAGCTCGAAGACGTTGCACGCCGGACACAATCGCCGGTTGCTCTGGCACCGCGTCTCTTCGACCTCAACATCCAGCGGGTGCTCGAGCACTGGACAGTGAGCGAAGCCGTGCGCGAGATCATTGCCAACGCGCTGGACGAGCAGGCGCTGACGAACACCGCAGAACCCGACGTGGTCCAGGATCCCGACGGTGGCTGGCACATTCGTGACTTCGGTCGGGGCCTGCGCTACGAGCACTTCACCCAGAACGAGGACGTCGAGAAGCTGCGAAAGCATCGGCTGGTAATCGGCAAGTTCGGCGTCGGGCTCAAGGACGCGATCGCGACGTTCGATCGCCACGCCGTCGACGTCACGATTCGCAGCAAGCACGCGATCATCACCTTTGCCAGCGCCGGCAAGCACGGGTTTGAGGACGTGCACACGCTCCATGCGGTCGTCGCAGCCCCGCGGGACCCCGCGATGGTGGGGACTGACGTGATCCTCACCGGTCTGACCGACGGGGACGTCGAGACCGCGAAGAAGCTCTTCTTGCGCTACTGCGGCGATGTCGAGCTTGACGCGACTGTTGAGCGCGGTTTGAATCCGGCACGGGAGGCGCGATCCGCGCCGTATCAGTCGCCCACTGCGCGCCCTCGTAGTAGTCGCTCTGCTCGATAACGATCCCGTAATGGCTGACTGTGCGTCCGTCAGGTAGCTCGTCGGTGAGACACACGAGATCGTCGAGCTGGACGACCGCGTCGTCGCTCAGGCAGACGACGAAGCGGTCGGTCGTGGCGGGAACCGATCCGTCTACGAGGCCAAGCACGGGCGCGTCGGTCAACGCTTCGTCAGAGACAGACGAGGTTTCAGTCATGAGCTCCTGTCCATGATCGCGGTTGGTCGTCGCTCTCGTAGCAAGCATGCGGCCTCGCGCACGGCCATCGCCGCCTGCCGTGGGTGGCCCAGTCGGCGTCGGAGTTGCTCTTCGAGCGCCCCGATCGGCTGCAGGTTCTGTGGTGCGCGTGGATCGATATGACTCACGCCGGCGAAACGTGGCAGCGTCGCGGCGAGCTCGTCCGCGACGCGCTGAGCCTCGTCCAAACCAGTGCTCTGCGGGAACTCGAGCCTGGCGACGCCGTGCCACGGGCCGTGTGTGACCATGCGCTCGATCAACCGGAGATAGCAGCTGTAGCGATCCGAGACCACGAACAGCGGGCTACGCTGTCCCCCAGCCAATGTGGCCACCTTGCCGTGCTCCTCCGCCGTGAGCAGCGGTCGGCGGTGTGTCTTCACGTAACCGCAGACCGGCAGGTCCGTTGAGCGCACGAAGCTGAGCGGTCCGTCACACACGACCGTCCAGCCGTCGCTGGCGAGCTGCTCGGCGAGCCGCCCCTCGCTTTGGCGCATCCTCCGCTGCAGCTCGCGCAGTGGAGCGTCGTGATCGCTGTCGGCGACCGAGGCGCTCTGCCAGCGGTAGCCGGCGCGGGCTTCGGGCAACGCCGCACTGTGTCCCGAGCCCCAGATCACCAGCCGTGTTGTCTCGACGTAGTCGCAACGGATCTGGCCGCCCTCGCTAAGCGCTGCGCCGCGGGCGTGCGCTCCCGCGACGCCATGCGCGAGCGCCCCGGTCTCCGGATCCTCGAGGTATAGGTAGGCATCTCCTCGGCGCACGCCGTCGACGAAGGCGAGCCGTTCGGGTGGATCAGTTCGTTCCGGAGAGATCGCGAACGTCCCAGACCGCTCGACGATTTCAGCCGACGCATCGTCCGGCAGATCACTGTCGATGTGAAGGGGCGAACCGTAGTGCGCCTGCCACTCCTCGACATAGACCCGCCGCTCCATGAAGCATCTTCTCTCGACGCTGGCTTCTGCCCCGTCCGTAACCCCACAAACAGTATGAGCCGTCCGTCAACCGTGGCACGTCCGCTGGATTGGGCTACACACCAACCCAGCATCGACTATGCGCAACCCGGGGTCCGCATAGCGGCTCCATGCGTCCTCGACTGGGCCGCCCACGCTCCAACGGGCAACGCGGTTGCAGAGTCCGCAACTCCGTCATCGGACTCGTAAAGCGGCCGATGTAGCCGTAGGATTCGCCGCGTGGAGACCGTCCGGGTCGGTGACTGGGTACGGCTCCGCGAGTCGCAGTACGGGACTGCGCAAGGGCCGTCGGCCAAGCGTGGAGACGGGCGGTCGTGGGAAGTGCCCTCAGGGGCAGTCTGCGAAGTGTTCAGCGTCGACCGGCCCACCGGATGGCTCACCCTCCACTTCGATCTCGATGGCTCACCCTCCACTTCGATCTCGATGACTCGGGCGCACACGAGCCCTACCGCGTCGAAGTCGTCGTCGAGCCCGACGATATAGACCCGGCCGAGCCTCCCCCGTACGCGGACTGGGATGGCGTCATGCCCGAGCCGCCCCCAGACCTCTGGAACTCATCCGGGTGATCGTCGTCATAGTGTCGCCGACGCCGCCGAGCGCGTTCGTGGCGTCGCCGGCGAACGGCAGCGCGGCGTCCTCCCGTCTGCGTAGCATTACGACTATGTCGTCGCGACCAGCCATCTGGACCGTCGGACACTCGAACCACGACTTCGAGACGTTTGTTGCGCTCGTCCGGGCGGCCCGGATCGACTTCCTCGTCGATGTTCGCTCGTACCCATACTCACAAGTCGCGCCGCAGTTCAATCGCGAGGAACTCCAGGCGGCCATCGAGCTGCGGGGTGTCCGCTACCTCTTTCTCGGCTCGGAGCTCGGCGGGCGCCCGCAGCGTGAGGACCACTACGACGCTGCTGGGCACGCCCTGTACGGCGACATGGCCGCACAGCCACCGTTCCAGGCAGCCGTCGAGCGATTCTCTCCGGAGCCAGCTGCCGCCGCCTCGCCCTGATGTGCAGTTGCGGACGGCCTGACGAGTGCCACCGCCGGCTGCTCATAGGCAAGGTCCTCTGCGAGCGCGGTGCCGAGCTGCACCACATCCTTCCGGACGGACGGACCGAGATCGAGCATTCGGTCCCGGTACAGAAATCCGATGACCAGGCAGCGCTCTTCGGGGATGATGCTCCGTTATGGAGATCTGCACGATCGGTTTCACACAGACGACGGCTGAGCACTTCTTCCGTCGGCTAGCCGATGCTGGACTTCAGCGGCTTCTCGATGTCCGCCTAAACAACACCTCGCAGCTCGCAGGCTTCGCCAAAGCCGCTGATCTACCTTATTTTCTTCGTGAGCTCGTTGGGGCGACCTACCAACATCAGCCGCTGCTCGCCCCCACAAAGGACCTGCTCGACGCCTACAAGAAACACAAGGGCGACTGGGGCACCTACGAGCGCGGGTTCCTAGCGCTCATGGAGCGCCGTAGGATCGATGTGGTCCTCGACCGTGCTGACTTCGAGAAACGCACCGCATTGCTGTGCAGCGAGGCGACCGCCGAACACTGCCATCGGCGTCTCGTAGTCGAGTTCCTCGCCTCACGCTGGCCCGACGTCCAGCCGGTTCATCTCTGACGCGTGCAGATCATCGTCAACCACGTCACCAGGATGAGCAAACCCCGAATTTGCATCGCCGGGCTCGACGCGTCGACATTCGCGCCCATCCGACCGACGACCCCTTCGACCGATCTCATCACTCGGACCCTGCTCCGATCCGAGGGTGGGCCGTTCGGGCCGGGCGCGCTGGTCGATCTCGGGGAGGTCGTGCCAGAGGGAGCACCGCCGGAGATCGAGGACCACCGCTTCGTTACGACGAGCGCGCGCCACGTGGAAGACCTGTCTGATGATCTTTACCTGGCGGCTCTGGCGGAAGTCGCAGATCCGACGATGACAGCGGCCTTTGGCAAGAGCATCGTCGAGGTGCGATCCCGGAAGTTCGCCGTCCCTGCGGGTCGAGGCGAGCGCTCGCTCGCCGTCCTCGAGGGGGCGTCTCCCATCCTCCTGACCGACTTCGGAAACCTGTACGTCATCGTCGATGACGGCGAGATCAAGGCGAAGCTGCGGGTAACCGACGTCCGGTTCTACGAATCTGACCACAAGACGCTCAAGTCGGACGTCGTGAAGGACGTGGGACGTCGGCTCGCCGGAGGCGTTGAGACGTACGTGATGCTCGGTCTGGCGCGAGCGATGTGGGACAACGACGGGGGCAGCGTCCATTGGCTTCAGTGCAACGGGATCTGCCTCGCGGACCGTGCGGTCAGCGACGTCCCTTGAGGGGGATCGCCCGGAGACCTGCTCGGCCGCCGCGGATCGCCGGCGCCGGTCGGCGTCAGGCGGAGGATCGGATTCCGCAGGGGGAAACACCGGCCACTGTCCGCTGCGAGAGAGGGTCGGCGCCGTGCAGAAATGTCGGGTTCCGTAGGCAGAACCGGCGGCTTGTTCATCAACCTCGTTGGCCCTGCTTGCGGCGACGAGCGGAACTGAGACGGCAGCGCGGTGGAAGTCCTCCTCCTCGCCGACAGACCCCTCCCACCGCTAGCCGCGATCCCTCTCGGCAGCAAGCAGGAGACGGAAAGCGATCACCTCGGCGCGGCCGTCGACACTGCTGCAATGCCACCAGGCTGTCCTGTGAATCCCTTTCGACGTGGGCGCGCGGGTGTCAGAATCCCACGGTTCCGATAGTCGCGCCGGCTGCGTAGTCGGGACCGCCGGCGATCACCGAACTGTGCGCTCGGCACAACCGGCGGCTTCTGACAGACGACCGCAGGCTCGCAGCGCCGCGCTTCCCCAACGGATGCATCGGCCTGGCCGGCGTGGCTTCGAAGAATCCGCAGAAGCGTGGACCGGAAGCGGCCGCATCCACTTCGGAGAACGCGAATCAGGTGCGTCGCGGCTGGAGCGCTCGCCAGCTGTATCGCGAGGGTCGGGGCGGGAGATCGGCGACTCGGGCGAGGCGTCCCGGCGTGCTGAGCCGGCCCGACGTCCCGTCTGTGACATCCACAGACCTGGCGCCAGCGGAGGACATGAGGTTCGCGCTCGCCAGCCTGCGCGCGTTACGCCCCGGATGATGGGCCGCGGGTTGGGCCGGGGAGCGGGACACTACGCAGAGCGAGATGGAGTCCAAGGAGCAGCGCTCCGCCCTGCCGGCGGCGGTATATCGCGGTGACGGGCCGGCTGTGGTCGCCCTGCTCCTCGGCGTCGGTGTCGACGATGATTCGCTGCAGCTGGCTGGCGACGGTCTCATCGCGGCCGTCATGCAGCGCGTGGACGGAGCCGCGCGAGCTGGCTCGCGATCTCGTGGTTGGCCTGCGGCAGCGAGGCTGGGACGGGGATGATGAGCTGGCCGACCAGCTTGATGCTCAGCTCGGCAGCGGACCGGCGGCGATGCTGCGGGCCCTGCCCGTCGACCTCGAGGAGCTGGCCGGCATCCTCGAAGGCGACCCACTCAGTGCCGGAGGCCGGATCGATCTCAGGACCGGTGAGGTCTGGCCTCAGGCAGCGATCGAGTACGCCCTGGAGACCGGAGAGGAAGACGAGGACACCACTGATGATCCCGAGCGGTGGCTGCCGGTCCACGGCGAGGGCTCACGCGAGGGCTACCGGGACATGGAGCTGTTCATCGCGTTTGTCGAGGACCCTGGCCGCGCCAAGCGCCTGGCGATCGCGATCAAAGGCCGTGGCGCGTTTCGCCGCTTCAAGGACGAACTCGCCCGCTGGCCCGGCGAGCTCGAGCGATGGCACGCACTGTCCGAGGAGCGCCAGCGCGGCCGCGCCCGATCATGGCTCGCCGCGGCCGGCTACCGCACGCTGCCGCTCGACCACCGCGATTCCTGAGAACCGGGTCATCTGTGTGCTACCAGCCTGAGCGAGGCACGGCTCCAGGACGCGCGGGGGGACACCACACGCGCTCGATAGCAGGCGCTATGGGGATTTACCCTGCAAATCGATTGGAACCGACGCGGTCCGGACGTCGCGGCCGCGCTACCGGGCCGTCGACGCCCTCCTGCGGACGCGGGGTGACGGCCGAAGATGACTACGTCCTGACCAGCTAATACGCCTCATGGCGTCGGTCGGGGCGGTTCCTAGCCTTGGCTCTTGATCCTGACGCAGCCAACTCGGACGATCGCACGGTCGCACACGCATCGGCGCGCCAGCATCCGGACTATCGCTCCCGGAAAAGGCGATCGCCGCACCGGCCGCGGCCTCGGCGATCGCGTACGTGGCATTGCGATGACACGGTTCCTCGCCGGCGGACGATCGCATTCCGCCGAAGGCCTCGTGTGGTGTTTGCGGAAGCGAGCAAGCGCTCGCTCCTCCTTCCGCGGGAAAGCAGGGCCGCCGACGTGACCGGCGATAGAGCCGGAGGATCGACGGCCGAAAATGCGCACCTTTAGCGAGGAGGAGGTTCGCCCGGGCGAATGGCAGCAGACCTGCTTTGGCCACGATAACGGAGTGCAAGACGGGAGTGCGCCCGATCTCGGTCGGCGGCAGCCCGGATCTCATCGACAAGCTCTGAGCGGCCCGTGCTGGCGCCCAATCTGCGTCCGATCAATAGGGCGTCCCTGGAATCCGCGTGTCTCTGGGCAACAATCACCCTTCCAAATAGTGCTTCAGAACAAAGGGCATTCCCGGGCGCTGGCGTCTAAGCACGTGGGTGGTCAGCGGCCTTCGAGAGGTTGTTGGGCGAAGTCGATGAGCATAAGACCGCCGGCTGCGCCGATAAGTGCCGTCGACGGCGGAGTGAAAGCTACGGCGAGAACGGGGGAGCCAACCCTTAGCGTTAACTTGCACTTCTTCCCCACGTCCCAGACGCGCAGCGTCCCGTCGTCGCCGCCACTGAGCATGATCGGTTCACCCTCCTGCTCACCAACCGCCACCCCCAACACCCAGCGGTCGTGTCCCGTGAGCGGCTCGCCGCGCTGGGTTCCCGTGGTGAGGTCCCAAACGCGCAGCGTCCCATCAGCGCCGCCGCTGACGGCGATGGGCTCGTCGCCGAATTCGCTGATTGCGACTGCGAAGACCTGACCGAGGTGGCTTCTCAGCGGCTCGCCGCGCTGGGTTCCCGTGGTGAGGTCCCAGACACGCACCGTCCCGTCGTCGCCGCCGCTGAGCGCGATCGGTTCGTCCCCGAGATTGCCAAGCGCGACTGCGCGCACCGCTCCCTCGTGACCTATGAGCCACGCGCCCGGTGCCCGGCCGAGTTCCCAGACGCGCAGAATCCCATCGTCGCCGCCGGTGACCGCGATCGGCTGGCCGTTCAGTTGGGAGAAGGCCACAGCAAGCACCCGGGATGCGAAGACCCCGTGCGCGGCTACGCCGCGCTGGACGCCCGAGATCGGGTCCCAGATACGCATTGTTCCGTCGCTGCCGCCGCTGATCACAATCGGCTCGCCGTTCACCTCGCCGAGCGCAACCGCCAAGACCTCGCGGTTGCGGGTCCTCGACCAGCCGCAGTCGACGCCGGTGGCGAGGTCCCAGATGCGCAGAGCCCCGTCGCTGCCGCCAGTGAGCGCGATCGGAAGTCCCTCCAGCTGCCCAAGCGTCACCGCTGCCACCCAGCCATCGTGACCACCGCTTGGCTTGCCTCCTGGGACGCCCGAGGCTAGGTACCAGACACGCACGGTCCGGTCCTCGCCGCCGCTGACCGCGATCGGCTCGCCGTCAAGCAGCCCGAGCGCTACCGCTCGCACCGGCCGGTCGTGCCCCGTGAGCGGCTCGCCGCGAGATTTCCCCGTGGCGAGGTCCCAGACGCGTAGCGTCGCGTCGGCGCCCCCGCTGAGCACGACCCGATCGCCCTCCAGGTCGCCGAGCGCCACCGCCAATACCCCGCGAGGGTGGGCCACGAGCGACCAGCCGCGCCGGCCGTCCGTGGTGAGGTCCCAGACACGCAGCGTCCCATCGTCGCCACCGCTGACGGCGATCGGCTCGCCGTCAAGCTGGCCGAGCGCCACCGCCAGCACAGCGTCGCCGCCGCCACGGCGCGAGTTCTCGTGCTGGTAACCCGTGGTGAGGTCCCAGACACGCAGCGTCCCATCATCGCCGCCGCTGACGGCGATCGGCGTCCCCTGCAGCTCGCCGAGCGCCACCGCCAAGACATCGCCGCGGTGGGCTCTAAGCGGGTTCCCTCGCTGAACGCCCGTGGTGAGGTCCCAGACACGCAGCGTCCGGTGCCCGCCAGCGACCGCGATCGGCGTCCCCTCCAGCTCGCCGAGCGCCACCGCCGACACCTTGCCGCGGTGGCCTGTAAGCGGCCCGCCTCGCTGAACGCCCGTGGTGAGGTCCCAGACACGCAGCGTCGCATCGGCGCCACCGCTGACCGCGATCGGCTCGCCCTCAAGCTCGCCAAGCGCCACCGCCAACACAGCGCCGTCGTGGCCCGTGAGCGGCTCGGCTCGCTGGACGCCGGTGGCGAGATGCCAGACGCGCAGCGTTCCGTCGGTGCCGCCGCTGAGCACAATGGGCTCGCCCTCGAGCTCACCAATCGCCAGAGTCAACACATCGCAGGCTTGCTGGAAAGCGATGAAGTGCTCAGAGACAGCTTGCCAGTGCGCCCAGCGGGCTGACCAGGGACGCGCTGGCTCTAGCGAAGCCACCTCGTCGGCAAAGTCGTCGGCGCCTGCCTCGCGCGCTGCCATCTCTAGGTAGCTCGCGCGCTCCACGGGGGGGCTTCTCCGTAGTGCATCGAATGCACCGCGGAACACGCGTCTGGGAAGGCGGGCGGAAGGTGTGGTGACCGATGGAAGGGCGACGATCAACCGGTCGGGGTCAGCGGCCACCAAGTAGCCAGGGTCCTGGAGTAGATGGTCGAGGACACCGGCGGCGGCGGCGTGTGTGGCGAGGTGGACGCGGGCGTAGTCGGATCCTTTCGACCAGTCACGCTGACCGCCGGGCAACATCGGGGTGATGGCGATTAGACGATCGGTAAGAGCGCGTTCTGCTTCATCCGGATACACGCCGTAGTGTGAGTCGCGGGCTAGGAAGTCGCGAAACGATTGATGATAAATGCGAAACGGTCCCTCGGGAAAGGAGCCTTCGAGGTATTGGCCGAGTCGGCGGAGCGCTGCGTCGACGCGCGAGCCCGGCAAGTTGGTGGCACCAGTCAGCAGCTCCCGGGTGAGACCGTCGCCCTGGGCGATCGTGAGCAGCCCGAGGAGGGGCCGGTAGCGGTCCTCCCAGGTTTCGTCACTGCGCGTCAATTCACGTCTTAGAAACTCCCGGTAGTGCTCCTCCAGACCCGCCGGCAGTCGTATTTGCCCACCTTGGGGAAGCACAGGATGGGCTAGGAGATCTTCGATCACGTAGCGGGCGTAGAGAAAGTTGCCTTCGCCTGTGCGCGCGACGCGGCTTGCCAGCTCCCGGCTCTCGCGCTGCTCGAGCGATGCCAGCCGGATCTCGGCGTAGAGTCGCACGTCGTCGACATCGGCTGGAGCGTCGTCGAGCAGGTCGAACCTCGGTCCGGGAAGACGCCCGACCACGCGATCGTCAGGCCGGCTCGTCAGCAAGAAGCGAAGAAAACTCGGCAGTTCGCCGACGGAGAGAACGTCGGACAAGACCGTCACGAGTGTCTCGTCACCTGCGCAGCGTAAGCGCCTCGTCCAGCGCATCGACGAGGACGACAAGACGTGGCGCAACAGCCTCTTTGAGCTGCGAGAGGGGTCGACGCACAACGGCGCTCGAACGCGAGAGCGGCCGACAAGTCCCCAACACGCAGGTTCTCGATACGCACTCCGGCGATTTGCGCTCCGGAGCGCGGCATGCCCAACCTCAACCTGGCCGCGGATCTCGATACGCTGATCACCCAACTCCAGCAACGCGCGCGCGTACGGCTCGAATCGGCTAGCCAAGCTGCGAGCAAGCGACTCGACGAACTTCACGGGGTCGAGTACCGCCGGGTCCAGCGCGCGGCAGAAGTGCGTGTACCCAACTGCTCCCTCCTCCAGCCGCGAGCGACCATTCGTGGCGAACGCTGCCCTCGCTGATGGCGGCAAATGTGTGCCGCCAGCGCCGTCTTGCCAGTACCCGGGTCGCCGATGATCAACAACGAAGGCTGATCACGTGCCAGCCAGGCGTCGACACGGTCAAGGACCCACTCGCGGCCCACAAACTCATCACCAGCTGGGATTGCTCGACTTGCCACCGCCTGCTCGCTGTCGTTGCTCAGCCCATCGTGACTGCTTTACGCCGACCCTCAAACATGAGGTCACCACCTTGACGCCGCATTCGATTCCGCGAGCCTATACGCGTATGCGACGAACAATCGTGCCAGCTCGACATCGACCGAGCGGACAGCCATCGGCGTCACTGATGAGCGCGTGATCGTCAAACGGGAGCGGATCAGTGCGTCGGAGAGGAGGTGAACCGAGCCCATGATCAACTCGATCAGCGGCCGCCGATGTCGTCGAGGTCCACGCCGACTGCTTGGCCTCCTGACCCCACCGTCGTTGTCCTCACCGTCCCACGCACCACACCCGCCTCGATGCTGCGAGCTCGAACCCCCGCGACGTAGCCGAGCACGTCGTCCACATTCACCTCACCCTCCACCAGCGGGCCCGAGGGCTCGCCAGTTTCGCCCTTGAAACGAATCCGCTGGCCGAGCACGGCCTCCAGTGAGCGGCGCAGACCCTCAGCCACCTCGATCAGGTGCGCGTTGCTCGGATCCACGGTCGCAGGCGCCACGTCGTCGACGTATGGAGCCAGCGCTCGCCGCAACTCGACGATCTCGCCCTCTAGCCGCTCCATCGCCGCCGGTTCAATCTTCGCGGCCCCTAGCTTACCTTCAACGGGCGCGCCAGCCACCACGGGCACCGGCTCGTCGCGCCGGTCGTGCCAGCGCTTGATCGCCTCCCCGGCCTGCGAGTAAAGAAACTTGATCCCCTCCGCAAGAACCGTCGCCCCGACGACAGCAAGCGTGATCGGCTCCACCGCGCGAAGTATACGACTGCCACTCCGCGAGGCAACGTAGGACTTAAGCCTTTAGAAGGTCGACGATGGGCGTGCTTCGAGCGCGAGCGTCGAGACCTGCTCCTGCCATAGCACCGTACCCAGGCGTGATCGCCAACGAGCCGCTTAGCGCGGACTGGGGGAAGACGCGGCGCCGGATCCTGGCGGCGATCCACAGATCGCCTCTGGGTTGCGCTTGCCGCGCAAATCGCGTCTCGTGGCGAGCCGTGGTGAAGTTGCGTCGCAACACGAATGGACGTCTCGGCGCGCGTGGAGCCCGACCGCGTGTTATGCCGCAATCCGACACAGCAAAAGGTGTCGGCCCCAGCGGTGCGGCTCCTGAGGGTCTCGTCGTTCGTGGCTGCGGCAACATGGCCGCGCATTCGAGCACGAGCGGCTGGAGTAGAACGCGGTCGTCGTCCCCTAACAGTTCATGGTTGGCTTGCACCGCGCTTTTGTGGACCCAAGAGCGACACCAGGACGTCCATTGCTCAGGATCCGTTCCTCACAAAACCGGCCACGTCGCTCGGAGCCTGTCAAGCCCGGTGAGACGCCTTGCTTATGGATTTAGTGAGCGACCTCCTTCGTGTCTGGGGGCTTGTTGATCCATGCGGCGGCGGGCAGCTCGGGAGGAACTGGTGGCTTGCGGACGAACCGCTCGGGGTGACGCTCGTAGGCGGCGTCGAGCACATGGGCACGGGCGGCGTGGAGCTGCTGCGCCTGTCCGTGGTGGATGGCGGCTGGTGTCATCAGGCCGATCCCGGAGTGCCGGTGCTGGTGGTTGTACCAGTCGAAGAACGTCCGGCAGTGAGCGCGGGCGTGGTCGATGTCGTCGAACCGCTCGGGGAACTCGGGCCGGTACTTGAGCGTCTTGAAGCCGGCTTCGCTGTAGGGGTTATCAGTTGAGGTGTATGGCCGGCTGTGCGTCTTGGTCACGCCGAGGTCGGCGAGCAGGAACGCGACCGGCTTGGAGCGCATCGGACCGCCGCGATCGGCGTGCACCGTGAGCACGTCGCGACCGACCCGCTGCTGCTCGGTCGTCTGCTCGATCAGCGCCCTGGCGACCTGGGCCGTCTCGCGGTATTGCACGGTCCAGCCGACAACGTAGCGGCTGAACACGTCGAGGATCACGTACAGGTAGAACCACGTCCACTTCGCCGGGCCCTTCAGCTTGGAGATGTCCCACGACCACAGCTCGTTCGGTCGCTCGGCGAGCAGCTCGGGCTTGGCGTAGGCGGGATGGGTCAGCTGGTCGCGGCGCTCGCGCACGCCACCGTGCTTGGCCTCCAACAGCCGGTACATCGTTCGCGTCGAGCACAGATAGGTGCCCTCGTCCAGCAGTGTCGCGTAGGTCTCCTCCGGCGATGTGTCGACGAACCGCTCGGAGTGCAGCACCTCGAGCACCCGCGCGCGCTCTGGCTCTGACAGCGCCCTAGCGGGCGTCGGTCGCGGCTTGGGCGGCCTGGGCCCGCAGGGCCGGCGGTGGCGGTACACCGTCGCCACCGACGCGCCCACCGCCCGGCACGCGGGCCTGGTGCCGATAATCGGCGTCAGCTCCTCGACGGTCTCGCAGATCATCGCTCGGTGCTCGCGCTCTCGCCCTCGGTACCGAGCATCTGCTCCAAGAGCGCTGAGACGTTTCCCTGGATCTCGATCACCTTCTTGGCCTTCTGAAGCTCCGCCTCCGCGCGCTCGGCGCGACGGCGCAGCTCCGCGATCTCCTGGTCGCGCTTGTCGGTCGGCTTGCGTCCGCGCGGACGGCCAAGCTCTCTCAGCGCGCCCGCCTTGCGCTGCTTGCGCCAGTACGTCAGATGCGACGTGTACAGCCCCTCACGCCTGAGCAGCTCGCCCACCTCGCCCGGCCTGGTGCACGCATCCGCCTCGGCCAGGATCCGCGCCTTGTACTCCGCCGTGAACGTCCGGCGCTTGGCCTGCTCGACGAGCTCAGGGTCAGGCACCCCCGCGCGAGCGGCGCGCCCGCCAGCCCCGAATCGCGGCTCGCCTACGGCTCGCCGCTCTTCGCGGCCGGCGGCGGCCTCATCCGAAGCCCGGGCTCCATTCCTGGTCATCTCCAACATCCTGGCGTTCTCCGTTCTCGCCCTCAAGGTTCATAGATACCTCGATGGTGAGCGTCTCGCCGGACGTTGACAGAGAGGGGCTGAGCATGCAACCCGGCACACACGGCATTGGGCAATACCGTCGCGCCTTGAGCCTCCGCTCGAGGACAGAGGCTCTCCGCATTGTCCTTATTCGGTAGCGACGTCGGCGCGACGAAGGTCCCGTTTCGTCGGACCTGGCGGGGGATTGTGAGCCATGGCGGCGGGCTACCCTGTCGCACCGCCTAGAACACCGGGACCAATCTGAGCGTTTGCTGAAGCGACATCGGGGCCGCCGCGGGTACCGGACAGGCGCACTGGACCCCAAGCACGTTTCCGGCTCACTCGCCCGCGCCGACCTACGGCGGCGATCGGGATTTGAGCACCCCGAACACCAGCGACCGTCCCAGCTGAGACTGAGACGCACACAAGTCAACCCGGAAGACTCGACTCTCCCGCCCGCCGATTTGTGCGTGTCGTCAGATCGGGATGATCAATGAGCTGTGGTGCTATTGGTAGGCGTTTCTCGGACCTCGCATGAGAGCGGTCAACATGGCACGTTTGATTGGGAACCGCGAGAGAAGGAGCGAGCGCTTGCTCGGTCCTGCAAACACCACACGAGGCCTCCGGCGGAATGCGATCGTCCGCCGGCGAGGAACCGTGTCATCGCAATGCCACGGTTGCAGCAGTTGCGTCGGCCACGCGGCGGTGACTGCCGGCGATCGCCGAACTGTGCGCTCGGCACAACCGGCGGCTGCTGGCAGACGACCGGCCGCTCGCGGCGCCGCGCCTCCCCAGCGGACGACCAGCAGGAGCTGGCGCATCGCGGTCACTGGCTCTTCCAAACCGCGATTGCAGCAGTACCCCGGCAACTGAAAAGCAGGGCCCCGGTCGCAATCGTTTCCGGCACGTGAGATTCGCCAATCGCCGGGGGACCACCGGCCCCTCCGTCGTAAGAACTGGAGGCGGTGCGGTGGGCGCCCAGCTAGACCGGTGGGCGGCGAGAGGACTGGCCGCCGGCCTGTGTCAGCTTGTTGGCAAGCGAGCATGTTGACCGCGAGGTCACCGGCTGCCCCAGGGCCAGAAGCCGCCGGCGGGTGTGCTGCGGTTCGAGTGCGGCACCGGGGTAGAGGTCGCGGCGGCAGAAGCGGATGGGCATGACGGCGCCCCTGATCGGCTGGGTCCGGATCGCCTCGTCGAGTTGAGCGACGAATTCGCCGGCTTCGGTGCTGGCCTGGCAGCTGAGGTGTAGGCCGCGCCCGAGGATGACGAGGACCTCGTCGTCGTGGGCGTCGGCGGCGGAGACCCAGACCAGCTGCAGGACGGTGGGGTCTGCCTCTGCCGTCTCGACGCCCTCGGGGTGAATGATCTGGACGGTGTCGGCGCCGACGCTGAGGTGGTGGGTGTTCGGAGCGCGTGGCGCGGCGGCCTCTCGCAGGCTCGGCGCAGCGATAGGTGCGAGGCCGATACGAGTGGCGTACTGCTCCAGGCCGCTGTGACCGGCACTGGCGAAGATCGTGTGCGGCTCGAGCAGGAGGAGCGCCTGGGGAGAGCCGACGTGGCGGACGCCGAGCGAGGTGAGCATGTTCTCGAAGCCGTCGGTTGCCACCTGGACGGCCACGTGGTGAAACGCGGTGGCTACACCGGGGAAGTCGTAGATGCCTGATGGCGCGCAGGCTGGATGCGCGAGCGCGCTCAATGTGAAGCGCCCGTCCCGGAGCAGGACGACTTCGGCGAGCTGACCGTAGTAGATTGGCCGGTCGCAGAACACGCACGGGTTCTCGTTCTCCTCGGCGTAGGTTTCGAGGTGCGAGAGCTGGTCGGGCGGCAGCTGAGCGGCGACCTCGGGACTGATGTTTAGGCGGCGGCTCATGAACGCGTGCGTGGGGAGAGGCCCGGCGCCGAAGGGGCGCCGGGCCTGTGGGGGCGGCGATCAGAAGGGGATGTCATCGACCTCAGGCGCGACGTCGGCGGGGATGGAGGCGGCGATCGCCGCGGCGGCGTGCTCGTCGTCGCTGGTCTTGCGATCCAGGAACTGGACATTGCCGACGATCCGCACGGCGCTGCGCGACGTGTCGTCCTTGGCCTTCCAGGTCCGATGCTGCAGAGTGCCGTGGACCGCGACGTGGCTGCCCTTCTTGAGGTACTTGGCGGCGGCCTCGCCCGCCTTGCCGTAGACGGCGACGTCGAAGAAGCCGGCGTCGTCGCGGCTGTTGCCGGCCTGGCTTACGCCGACTCGAAGCTCGGCGACGGATGTGCCGGTGGGCAGCGTCTTGAGGGCCGGGTCGCCGGCGAGGTAGCCGATCAGGTTGGTGTTGTTGGTTGGGCTGGTGCTCATGGTTCCTCCTGTGGGACCGGGTTGCTGGAGAGCGAGAACCGGGACAGCGGCTGCGTCCGGCAAGCGGAACCGAACGCAGTGAGGGGAAGGGAGCGGCGCGACCTTGAAGTGATCGGCCGGCGGGGCCGCACGATCGGGTTGAGGTCGATCAAGCAACGTCGGGGCCCGGCGAAGGACCGGGCGCCAGACGGGCGACAGCGGGCGGTGTGGCTGCGGTGACACGCGGCAGGAGTCCGGCGCAGGCGGCTAGGAGACGTAGCGGACGACGGTGCCGCTGCTGGTGGGCGCCCAGGGCCAGTCCGGCGAGCGCACGACGGTCGCGCGGATGATGTACGTGTAGCCGGCGGTGGCGGGCGGGATCGGGATGCGGGTGGCCCAGCGGCCGGTCTGGGGGTTGACGATCGCCAGGTGCGAGAAGGGCTGCCAGCCGGAGGCGCCGGCCCAATACCAGAACTGGATGTACAGGTCGCGGGGGATGTAGTGCCCGGCGAGCGCGCCGTAGAAGCGGGCGCGGTGACCGGCGATCAGCCGGCCGACGTGCAGCGAGAGCCAGGCGCGAGCGGCGATCCGGCGGCTGGCCGCGATCACGGCGCCCGGGGCATACTGGTAGCTGACCGTGACGAGCTTCGACGGGCCGGGCATGTAGGCGGAGAAGCGCCCGTTGCGGCCGGTGATCACGGCGCCGGTGCCGCTTTGCCAGTTGGGGATCGTCCACGCGATGGTGACCAACGCGCCCGCGATCGGCTTGCCGGACAGGGTGAGGCGGCCGAACAGCTCGCCGTGCTGTCGCCACGCGAGGTGAAGCACTTGGCCGTGCACGCGGACCGGGCGCTGGCCGCATTTGCGAACCCGTCGCTTCTCGATCCGGAGCCTTCCGTGTCGGCGGACGCGGGTCCGCGTGGTGGCGGTCCAGCAGCGCCGCTTGACGACGCTCCACGAGAGGCCGAGCCGGGGTAGCGGGGCGCTGCTGGCAGCCGCGAGGTGGGCGACAGCGGCGGTGAGCGCGAGCGCGGCGGTCACGGTGAGCAGCAGGACCGCGGTGCGGCGGCGGAGACGTCGTCGGTCGGCCAACGGGAGTCCTTTCATGACGTGCGGTTGCGCGTCCGGTCTAGAGGGGCGGTGGGCCGCCGGGAACCGGAAGGCGGACGCCACCGCCGGCGCGAGAGGGGGACCGTGAGTGGGTGGACCGGCGGGAGTCAGCGGGCGGCGAGGATCGGGCCGGGGTAGGCGTTGAACTGGAGGTCGGCGCGGGCGCGACCGCGGGGGCGTGGTGGACGGCCGCGGCGTGCTTGCGCGGGGATGGATGACGGGGCGGCGAGGAGGGACGGCGCGTGGGCTTCGGATGCTTCGACGCCGGGGCGCGGCGCGGGGGCGGGGACGCCACGGGCGTGGCGGCCGGAACGCTGGGGGCGGTCGTGACGGGCGCGGCAGTGATGTGGGTGGAGGCGGGGCGGTTGCGTGACGGCGCGGCGGCTGGTGCGCGCCGCGGGGAGCGGGTGGAGTGCGTGAGGTCGACGATCCCGGCGACAAGCAGGACGGCGACCGCGAGCGCGGCGACGGCCACGACCCGGCGGCTGGAGGACGGCGGCGGCCGGCGCACCGAGGGGCGGGCAGCTCGCGCGCGGCGGCGGCCGGGAGGCGCGGGACGGGAGGGCAGCACGGGCGTAGGCGCCAGCCGGCCGGGGGGTGAGCGGCGGCGCGGCCGGCAGGTCGGGGAGCGGGACGAGATCTCCCCCGTCGTGGGGGACTCCGAGCAGCCAGCGGCCCTCGGGATCTTCGACGTGGAGGCGTCCGGGATGCCGGAGCTCGGCGGCCAGATAGGTGCGGGTCGCGTCGATCACCTGGGCGCGGGCACCGTCCAGCTCGTCGCTGGTGATCGTCTGGGTCCTGCCGCCGGGCAGCGTGAGGGTGGCACGGTAGTGGCCCCACTCGCTGCGAACGAGCACGGCGCGCACGGTGGCGCTGTCGGGGAACGTGTCCGGGACGGTCATGGCGACGGCCGATGCCCTTCGTCGTGTGGGCTGGTCACGCTGCTGTGTGCGTCGCTGGTCCATTGCCACCATGAGACGCAAGCGGGCGGCGGGCCTGGCGCGCTGGACGCGAGCCGGCATGGTTGAGCTACCGGAGCGCGGCGCGCACGCAGCGCATGACGGCCGTGTGGCGCGGAGCGACGCAGGAACGGACGAGCGCAAGCTGGGCGGCCAGCCGGGCTGCGTGGGCGCTCGAGGTGGCCGCGGCGGCGCGTGCGGCAACCGCGGTGCTCTGCGCGCTGGTCTGGGCGATGCGCGCGGTCTGCGCCTGACGCTCAGCGACGGTCAGCTGTTCGGAGCTGACTGGACTGCCGTTGCTGGCCGTGGTGGCGGTGCCGAGCAGGAACCCGAGCGCAAGGAGAGCGATGAGGAGGATGGCAGCGGCGAGCGCTCGCCGCCTGTTGTCAGCGAGCCTCATCAGACGAGCCGCTTGCAGACCTCGAGGGCCATCTCCTTGATGGGGAGCCTCGTCGAGCGCTGCTTGACCAGACTGAGGTCGTAGTGGCCGGAGTCGATCAGCGCCCGAAGGTCGAGGTCGTAGGGGATGCGGACCACGGGCATGGTGGCGTTGGCTGACCGCAGCGCGCGTTCGGTCTCGTCGGCCGAGCCGGCGCGGGCATCGTTGAGGACCTTGTTGATGACGGCGATCGTCTTCTCACCGGCACCGGCGGCGGGATGCGAGAGGAGGTAGCCGAGGGCGTGCTGGACGACCGAGCCGGTCATGAACCCCTGCTCGGTCGAGATGACCAGCTGCGTCCCGCTGGCCAGAGCCCAGCGCGTGACGGGGTTCATGATGTCGGGGCTGGTGTCGAGCAGCAGCAGGTCGTAGCTGTCGACGAGGAGCTCGTCGAACAGCTCCTGGTAGTGCTGGGGGGTGATCTCGAGGGCGAGCTCCGGCTGGGGCGGGACGGTGAGGAGGTCCAGCCCGGACGGGAGGCTTGAGACGTAAGGCTGCAAGAGGCTGTGGCGGGTGATGCGGCTGCGGTCGCGGTGCAGCTCGAACATCGTGTGGGCCGCCTGGCGGTCCTCGGCGGCGGCGGCGCCGAGCGCCCCGCCGCCCACGTTGAAGTCGATGGCAGCGACGCGCTGGTTGGGCAGGTACGTGGCGAGGCAAGTGCCAAGCTGGATCGTGTTTGTGGTCTTGGCGACGCCGCCCTTGCTGGACGCGATGACGATGATGTTGGTGTCGTGGACGACCCAGCGGCGGTTCAGCTGCGCGTCGATGTCGTCCTCGCGGCGCTCCGCTTGGTCCTTGAGCAGGTGCTCCAGGCGGTCGCCGAGGCGGCCGAGCACGCCGCGACGCGGCGCGTAGAGCGCCCGGCGGTCAAGCACGTGGGAGTGATCGACCGCCGGGCTGGGCGGGGGCGTTGGGGGGTGGGTGGCGGCGGTGGGTTGTCGATGGAGAGCGTGGCCATTGTTGGAGCGCGGCCGCGGCGTCTCGGTGAGGATGACCGGCTCCTGGCTGGCGTCGGCGGGGAGCGCTAGCTCCCACTCGCGCTCACCGTCGATGACGGCGAGGCGCCCGAAGCCGTGGCCCTCTTCTCTGAGGAAGTGGCGTGCGGCGGCGAGCAGCTCGCCACGGGCTTCGGTGGGGTCAGGTGCGCTCAGTCTGGTGTGAGGTGCCGCCGGGAAGCTCGAGGGTGACGGCCACGCCCCCTCCGTCGATGTCGCTGGAGCTGTGCCCGCATCACGGAGGAGCGAGGAAAAGCATCGCCAGTCGGCGTGGTGTCGGTCATGCGGGCGGAGGATACCAGAGGCTTAACGCCGTAAAGTTCGATAGGCTCTCCGATCGAACCCGGACATGGCGCCAGAAATCGTGGAAATAGCGGGGTTTCGAGGCACAGGGCGCGTGCGTCACTGTTCGCCGTATAGTGCCGGAAAGCGGTGTGTCTTGCGAGACGAGACAGGGGCTGCGCGTATAGGGTGGACACGCAGGGCAGAAACGGCGTTTAGTTCGACTGCGATGAGTGGGCACAAGGAGTCCGCGGGGGGAAGGCAGCGCAAGCGGACGACGACCGCTGAGCGTGAGCATCGGATCGCTAGCGCGCCGGCGCAGAAGATGATTCGCAAGACGCGCGAGTTGATCGCCGAGCGGGGCATCGCAGCGGCCAACATCCGGGAGATCGCCCAGGCGTGTCGGCAATCGGTGGCGGCGCCGCTGTGGTACTTCGGGAGCAAGGGACGACTGCTGATCGAGGTGCTGCGCTACGACCACGCGCAGCGGATCGCGGGTGCTGCGCGCGAAGGTGGAACCCGCGCAGACGCGGGGCGAGCTGGTGGACGCGCTGCACGCGGCGCTGACGGCGTTCCTGGACGAGCGGCAGCTGCGAGGCACGCACGAGCTGATGGCGGAAATCACTCGGCTGGCGATCGATGATGAGGAGGTCGCTGGCCACCGCGCGGACCTGCGCCGCGAGTACCGCGACGTGTTCGCACGGTTATTGGGCGACAAGCAGCGTGCGGGGATCGTGGTGCTGAGCGGGCACGCGACCTCTGTCGCGGCGGTCCTGGTCTCGCTCGCTCAGGGGTTTGCGGTGGAGATCACCGCCGACCGGGGATGGCGCCCTGAGGAGGCGATCGCCGACGCGAGGGCTGTCATCGAGGCGCTGCTGGGTGACCCGCGAGCGCCGGTCTAGGGGGCGAGGGGGCCGGGAGGGCGATCAGCGATCAGGAGGTTGGGGACCACGATGCCGGCCAACGCGAGGCGCAGGAAGGCCGGGCAGCGCCGCTGCCCCTACAGGGACGCGGCCCGGGCCGGGACCAGCGCTGGCTGGGCGGTCCGACGGGGCGGGGCGAGGGGTGGCAGTGGACCGCGCCGCGGGAAGGGGTATGAGTGCGTCTGGGTGCAACACCGGCCAGCGACGGTTGGCGACGAGCTGGACGGTCTCGTGATCCGCCGCGTGGTCTTCATCGCTGCCGGCGGGACGGGAGCGCTGGTGATCGGGATCGTGATCCTCATCGGCTCCGGGGCCAACAACCCCTCGAGCGGGTGCGGCGCGGGACCGTCGGCGGCGGGACAGCCGCCGATGATCCAGTACTACATCCAGGCCGCGGCGGCGGCGAATCTCGGGCCGGACGGGTACGCGTATCTGGCCGGGATCAACCACGTGGAGTCGGGCTTCGGTTCCTCGATGCTCCCCGGCGTCGACTCGGGCACCAACCCGTACGGGGCCGCGGGTCCGATGCAGATCGGGGTGGATGGGCAGGCGGGCAACACGTGGGGCGGCGTGGTGGGGCGGATTCCGGCGTCGCTGGCCGGCGGTACGAGCCCTCCGTCGGTCTACAACGCGGCCGACGCGATCTACGGCGCTGCGCTCTACTTGGCGGATTCCGGCGCGCCAGGGGACTGGCAGAACGCGGTGTTCTCCTACAACCACGCCGGTTGGTACGTCCAGCAGGTCACCGACTACGCGGACTCGTACATGGGCTCGAACGGCCTGGCGAAGCTGGCGAGCGACATCGCGAGCTTCTACGGCGGTAAGCAGCCGCCGACGCTCGTCGGGCTGACGACCAGCACAGCGACCTCGACAGCTTCGCCGGCGCCGTCGATCGACGGGCCGAGCGGCCAGACCTCGACCACCGGTCAGAGCTCGACGTCGGCGAGCGCGACCGCCGGCGGCGCCGGGCGTGCCGGGAGGGTCGGGGGACTGCGGCACGGTGGACGCCCAGGGGTACGCGAATCCGTGGGCGCAAAGCCAGGGCCTTACGCCGCTGCGGATCGATATGGGCGTGGACTACACGGCGTCGGGACCGATCGACGCCGTGGGCGACGGGACGATCAGCTACTCGCAGGCGCAGGGAACCGGGCTGGGGCCCGTACTCGTGCTCGGGAGGCGGCGCCGGCGCGGTGGTGGAGCAGCTCACCGACGGGTCCGACAAGGGCAAGTGGATCTACATCACCGAGGGCATCGTCCCAACGGTCAGCGCTGGCGCGACCGTGCAGAGCGGGCCAGCAGATCGGCACGTTCGTCGGATGCATCGAGATCGGCTGGGCGGACGGGCCAGGCCCTTCGCCGCGGGCCGCGGACCTGCATCAGGACGCGGTCAGCCTGGGCCTGTCAAACGATCCGGGCGCGTACCCGACCGGATGCGGCGAGGACATGAACAGGCTGCTCGTGGCCACCCACGCGCCGTCCGGTCTTCAAGGCAGCCGGATCGACGGGAGCGGGTGCTGATGGAGCTCTGGCGAGAGCACGGGCTGAAGATCGTGGCGGGGTTCGCCGTGCTCCTCGCCATCGCCGTTGTGGGCAGCGTGCTCCAGGGTGCCGGCGGCAGCTCCCAGGCCGGAGGGCCGCGGCCGCGGCGGCCGAGCGGGACGACGCAGACGCAGACGCCACCGCCCGGGTCTCGTTCCTACGAGGACGCGGACGAGAGCGGGCCGGCGGTCAAGCCCGTGGTGACGAGCAACAGCCAGCGCCCGACGGTGAAGGCCGCGGTCATGGGCTTCCTGGCGTGGTATCTGCCCTACAGCTACGGCCAGCCGTCGTCGGCTCCCGTCCAGGACGTCACTGCCGGCGAGCGGAGGGACCTGGCGGCGAACCGGCCGGAGGTGCCGCCGGACGTCGAGCGGCGCCACCCGAAGGTGGTGGCGCTGGCGCTGAAGCCGTACGCGGCCGGGGAGTGGCAGGCGGCAGTCCAGGTCACAGACGGGGCGGTCACCTACACGCTGCCGCTGATCGTCGGTGACCTACCGGCGGGCTGGGAGGTAATGGCCATTCAGGAATGAGCAGGGCACGGGCGTCCCGCACCGGCGGGGCGGGTGGCAGTGGACCACCGAGGAGGACGAAGTGGGCGGGCCGTCGCTGCGGCGGCCGGACGAAAGTGCAAACGAAGCGAGGAGCAGACATCAGATGCAGAAACTCAAGAGAATCGCGCGCAGCGCGGCCGCGGCCATCACCGGTCTGGCGGCGTCGCTGACGGTCGGCGTCACCAATGCGCTTGCGGCCGGCGGCGGCTCGGGCGTGAACATCAGCGCCAACAGCAGCGGGCTGCCAGGGCTCACCCAGAGCGAGACGATCGTCGGGGCGCTGATCACCGCTCGGCGTGATCGCGTCGGTGGCCGGGCCTGGCCCTGTCGGCGATGGTGTGGGCGGTCGGCAACCACTCGGCGAACCCGCAGGTCGCCGGGCGCGGCAAGACCGGAGTGCTGCGTCTCGTCGAGCAGCGCGGTTCTGTGCGGCGGCGCGATGGCGATCGTCAACTTCTTCTTCAACATCGGCGCGCAGATCTGATGCGGGGTCGACAGGAGAACCGAGAGGCGCTCGGGCGGTGAGAGCGTAGATGCCGGTGGCATCAGCACCCACGGGGCGTTTCGCCCGTCGTCCCACCCGGGGCGTGATGCTGGGGTTCTCGGCGTGGCGCTTCGGCGCGCTCGGGGCGGGCGCTGCGGCGCTGCTGATCGGCCTGCTGGCGGGCAGCGTCCTGCTCGGGCTGCTGGTGCTGGCACCGTTCGCCGCGCTCGCGTTCGTGCGGGTGAGCGGCGTCTACGCGATCGAGTGGACGCCGGTGATCAGCCACTGGATGTTCCGCAAGCAGGCCGGGCAGACCCGCTACCGGGCGCGCCCGGACAAGCCCCGGCCGGCGGGGACGCTGGCGCTGGCAGGCGACGCGGCGCCGCTGCGGCTGTTCATCGAGCCGGAGGGGAAGATCTGCATGATCCACGACCCGCACCGCGCCACGCTGTGCGGAACGCTCAAGGTCAGCCATCCCGCCTACGCTCTGCTCTCGCCGGACGCGCAGCGCCATCGGGTGCTCATGTGGGGGCGAGCGACCGCATCGCTTGCCCAGTCCGTGGCGTGCGGCGGGTTGCAGATCCTCGAGTCGACGATCCCCGACAGCGGCAAGGGCATCGCCGACTACTACGAGGAACACGGCTCAGGGCGAAACGGCTGGGCTGAGCAGGAGTACGAAGGGTTCCTGGCCAGCAGCGCCACCGGCGCCTCGACGCACCGCACAACGCTCACGCTGTCGCTGGACATGCAGAAGGCCGGCGCCGCGGTCAAGGCGGCCGGCGGCGGGCTCAAGGGCGCGGCGAGGGTGCTCCGCGACGACATGGCCGCGCTCGAGTACGTGCTGCGCGCTGCGGAGCTGAAGGTGGAGCACTGGCTGGGGGAGAGCGAGATCGCCCACATGATTCGTAGCGCCTATGACCCGGGCCTGGGCGGCCAGTTCCAGCCCGACGCGCCCGGCGCCAATCTGTCGCACGCCGGGCCGCTGGGAGTGGATGAGATGTGGGATCGACTCCACCACGACTCGGGTTGGTCGCGGGTGCTGTGGATCTCGGAGTGGCCGCGGATCGAGGTGCCCGCCCACTTCCTGCACAGCGTGATCTTCACGCCGGGTGTGCGAAAGACGCTGTGCCTCGCGCTACGGCCGAAGGGAACCGGCGAGGCGCTGCGGCAGATCCATCGAGAGAAGAGCGCGATGGAGGCCGACTGGCGCCAGAAGCGCAAGATCGGCCAGGTCGAGAGGCTCTCGGACGCGCAGGAGTACAACGACGTCGTTGACCGTGAGCGGGCGCTGATCAGCGGCCACGCGGACATCGAGTTCACGGGATGGATCGTGATCTCCGCGGCGACGGAGACCGAGCTCGATGCGGCAACCAAGCGAGTCGAACGGGCGGCCAGCCAGGCCGGCTGTGAGACACGCGTGCTGTTCGGCCGCCAAGCCCAAGCATTCGTCGCCGCCGCGCTCCCCGTCGGCAGGTTCACTCTGTGAGCGGCACCGCGGAGAACCCATGGGTGAGGCTGGGATCCAGGAAGAGCGCCCCTGAGCCGGCCGCCCTCGAGGAGGCGACAGCAGAGCTCGGCGCCCACGGTGGCGAACCCCTGGACGGGGCTCGGCCGCCCGGAGGCCGACGCCCGTCGAGGACGCGCCGCCTGAGGACGCAGACGGCTGCAGAGGACCAGGACGAGGCATCACAGGAGCTCCTGCCCGACCCCGACATCGTGTTCCGCAGCCGGCCCGTGGTCGGCGCCGGCTACATGCCGCCGAAGGTCCGCCGCAGGGAGCGGCGCAGTCGTCAGAAGGGTGGCGCGGGAGCGCGAAGGCGCCTGGCGAAAGGTGCTCATGCGCGAGCGGCGAGCGGCAATGGAGGCCGAGAAGCAGGCGCGCAAAGATGCCTCCTACCTACCAGCCACCGGCGAGAAGGGGCCGCACGCGGGCCGGTCGCTGTTCAGGCTGAAGGTCGAGCCTCACCGCGCCACGACCGACACCCTGTCGGTCGCCTACCCGTTCTTGGCCGAGGCCGGACTCGGGAGCGAGGGCGCGCTGATCGGCCACGACTCATGGAGCGGCGCCGCGTTCTGCTTTGACGTCTGGAACCTCTATGACCGCGAGGTCATCACAAATCCGAACATGCTGCTGGCGGGGATCATCGGCCGCGGCAAATCCGCGCTGGCCAAGAGCCTGTCGACGCGGTCGATCGCGTTCGGACGCAAGGTGTACGTGCCCGGCGACCCCAAGGGCGAGTGGACGCCGGTGGCGCGAGCGGTGGATGGGGCGTCGATCGCGCTGGGGCCGGGCATGACGACGCGAATCAATCCGCTCGACGAGGGCCCGCGTCCCGCCTACTGGATCGACTCGGAAGGCGGTCGCCAGCCGATGGACGACGAGATGTGGCGCAGCGTGGTGACCAACCGCCGGCGCGACCTCGTCCGCGCGCTCACCGAGCAGGCACTCGGCAGAGACCTGCGAGAGCGTGGAGATGACCGCGCTGTTCGCCGCCGTCGACGCCGTCGTCCGCGAGCAGGAGACACCGATCCTCCCGCAGGTCGTCCATCGGATGATGTACCCCACCGAGGAGGTCAACGGTTCCAGCGTCGACCAGCTCCTCCAGGACGGCCGCGCCGCGGCGCACGCGCTCAACCGAGTGGTCAGCGGCGATCTGGCCGGCCTGTTCGACGGGCCCTCGACCACGCGGTTTGACCCGTCGCTGCCGATGCTGACCATGGACATGTCGCGCATGTCCGGCAACGACACCCTGATCGCGCTCGCCATGAGCTGCGCCTCAGCGTGGATGGAGGCCGCGCTCGCCGACCCCGACGGCGGACAGCGCCTGGTCGTCTACGACGAGGCGTGGCGGCTGATGAAGCTGGCCGCGCTGCTCGCGCGGATGCAGAGCCAATGGAAGCTCTCACGGCACTGGGGGATCGCAAACCTCATGGTCATCCACCGTCTATCCGATCTCGACGCCGTCGGTGAGTCGAACAGCTCCGCGCGGAACCTTGCACTCGGGCTCCTGGCTGACACGTCCACGCGAATCGTGTACGCGCAGGAGAGCGGAGAGGCGGAGAAGACGGGCGCGGCGATCGCGCTCAGCCAGACCGAGATCGCGCAGCTGCCGGACCTCAAACGCGGAGAGGGGCTGTGGCGGATCGGCGAGCGCGCGTTCGTGGTCTCCCACGACCTCACCCCGGCCGAGCTCGGGGTCTACGACACCAGCGCGCGGATGCGCGGGCGGGCGACATGACAGGCCAGCGGCGGTGGCAATGGACCACGCGGCCGAGAACGTTGACCCCACCAAGGGAGAGAACAGTAGTGAGAATCGACCTACAGGACATCTACCGCGCCAACCCCAAGGCGTTCATCGCCGCATCCGCGGTCATCGCCGCTGCGTTCGCGTTCCTGGTGATCAAAGGCGTCTCGAGCAGCGGGAGCAGCAGCCCGAGCGCAAAGCCCGCTGCTGCGCACAGCACGACGACGTCGCCGTCGGCCGGAACGACGACGGCGGCAGCTGGGGTGACGACTCCCGACCCGAACTACCACCCGGCGTACGCCACGAACGTTCCGAGTTCGCCAATCGACGAGAAGCTTGCGAGTGCGATGGGCCAGTCGGGATCGGCGATGGCCGCGCTTGAGGCGCTGACGCCGCCGGCGCCTGCGTGGACTACGGCCTACCCCGCCGTGTCTGCAAGTGTGACTCAGAGCGACCAGGGCTACGCAGTGGCCTTTACGGAGGAGCTGCTCGATCGGGACTACAGGACGCAGTCCGCGTCTAGACCTGGCTCGCTGGCTCCAAGCTGAGGCCGCGGCGGAAATGCTGCCGGGCGTGCCGATGGCGGCCGCCGAGCACACGCTGTACGGCGAACTGATGGAGCCTGCCGCGATCGGTGACCAAGCGGGTCCCGTGCCGACTGCGACTCAGTGGACGACGCTGGCGACCGCTGGCGTCACGCAGCACGTCTACAACGTATTCGTAAACCCGGATCCGACGTGGTCGGGATTCGTGAGCCAAGGCTTTACGTCTGCCGATCCTCTACTGACTGTGAAGGACGTCACCGGGGTTATCAGCGACGACCAGGAGCGGCAAGACCACTACCAAGCACTTCTCGTTCCAGCTGTTTCTGGCATCAGCGCTTCACCATCCTGGATACGGCTCGTTCGGGATAGATCAGTGGGGGGTCAATTAGATGGGTGTGGTCGATTGCGTGACCCATCCGGTGTCCTGCGCGGCCGGTGTTGCTGGAAGCGTTGCAAGTGGCGTCGCCGGCGACGTCTTCGATCAGGTCGCGACCGATTTCGCGCACTTCGCGGAGCACGCGACGAGCTGGGTGTGGCAGCAGTTGGACGCTGCTACGGCGCTGAAGCTCTCCGGTGGGCAGTGGAACGGGGTGCTTCAGGTGACGGTGGAGCTCGGGGTCTTGGTGTGCGTCACGATGCTGCTGTTGCAGGTGATCGTGTGCGCGCTGCGCCAGGATTTTGGGGGGCTCGGGCGGGGTGTGCGCGGCGTGATGATCGCGATGATCGGGACGTTTGCCAGTTTCGTGATCACAGACTCGCTGCTGTCGGCGGTCGATTCGATGAGCACGGGGGCGATGCAGGTGCTCGCGGGTACGTCGGCATGGTCGGACCTGGGGAACCAGGTGATTCATGCGAACACGTTGACGGGCGGCGCGCTCGGGTCGGCGGCGATGCTGTTGTGCGCGTTGATCATGCTGGTCAGCAGCCTGGTGGTGTGGCTGGCGTTGATGGTGCGCAAGATGCTGCTGATCATCGGCGCGGTGTTCGCGCCGATCGCGTTCGGCGGGTCGCCGTTTGACGTGACGAGCAGCTGGGTCAAGCGGTGGATCGAGTTCACGGCCGCGCTGGTGTTCTCGAAGCTGGTGCTGGTGATCCTGTTCGGGGTCGGGTCTGCAGATCGAGCTGGGGCTGGGTAAGGTCGGCAGCGCCACCACGCAGGAGATCACGCAGATGATGACGGGGCTGCTGGTGATGGCCGTTGCGGGGTTCGCGCCGTGGCTGGCGTTGCAGTTCGTGCATTGGGCGGGCAGCAGCATGCAGTGGGAGCTTCATCAGCGCGCCCAGGCGGTTCAGGCGGGCGGTCAGGCGGCGATCGCCGCTCCACAGCGGATGTATGCGGGTGCTCAGAGGGGCGTCGGCGGGTTGGCCGTCGCGGCGGGCAGGCTCGTCGAGCGGCTCGTCCGGAAACGGATCGGGGAGTCCGGGCGGTCGGGCGGCAACGGGTCGTCGGGCGGTGGCGGGTCGCGGCGCGGCGGCGGCGGACGAGACGACGGGGGGTCGAGCTCGCCGGGGGATGGGGTCACCGGAACAGCGGAGAGCGCGTATGAGTCGGGTAGGAACCAGACGGCCAGCGCCCTGGGACAGAACGGCGGGAGCCCGGCCGGTGAGCAGCAGGACAGCGGGCGGCAGAGTGCACAGCCGCGCCAGGACAGCAGCGGGTCGGATGGCGCCGGTGACTCCGGCACGCCGCGGCGGCAGGACGCGAGCGGGGGCGCAGGAGCCAGTCAATCTCCGGGACCCGACAGCGCCCCCGGCGGTGGGTCCGGCGGCGGTGGAAGCGATGGGGGATCGGCCGGTGGACCGAGCGGGCCGCCGGGCTCGCCGGGCGGGGGAGGCTCCGGTGGCTCGGGGTGGCGGTGCGCCAGGCGGGCCGAGTAGGCCGGGTGGTTCGCCGGGCGGCGGGCCGACGGGCCCCGGGGGCGGAGGTCTGGCCGGCGGGGCCGAGCTGGCAGGGGCTTAGACGATGCGTGGCTACGTGTTGATCGCGGACGGGATGGAGCGGCGAGCCTCGGCGCGGGTGGAGCAGCTGGCGCTGGATGGATGGGACGCGCGTGCGGCGTTGCGCACGGTGGAGGCGAAGCAGATGCTTCCCGGTGCTGAGGTGCTCGTGCTCGGGGAGTTCGCCGGTTCGGCGGCGCCCGCCCTGGAGATCCTGCGGGACGTCCGCGCCGGTCGCCTGGTCGGCGTGAACCCGAAGATGCGGGTGATCGCCACCGCCGACAGCGAGGCGCAGATGATCAGCGCGCTGACCGCGGGCGCCGATCTGACGGTCGCCCGCGCGGCCTCGTCGCTGCTGGTGTCGGCAAGCGTCGCAGCGCTCTGTCGCCGCGACACCGTGCCCGACGTGCCTGAACCGGTGCGGGTGGGCGCGCTGGAGATCGACGCGGCTGGGCGGGAGGTCAGGTACGCCGGGAAGCCGGTGCGGCTGGCGGGGCGGGAGATGGACGTGCTGGTGCTGTTGGCGCAGAAGCCCGGGCGCGTGTTCACCCGCAACGAGATCTCCTGGGAGGTGTGGGGCGGTCCTGACCTGCGAACCAGCCGGGCGCTGGACTCGCACGTGCACCGAATGGCGCAGAAGTTCCGTGCCGCCGGGGTCGACGACGTCGTGCGCACCGTGCGGGGCAGGGGCTACAAGCTGAGCGAGAACGGAGGTGTGGAGCGATGAGCAAGGGCCAAGTGATCCGCTTGAACGGGGACGTGGTGGCGCTCGTTGTGGACGGCGAGGCGCGGATCATGGACGGTCTGAGCGAGCCGGCGATGCTGACGGTGAAGGGCATGTGCCTGTTCGCGATGGAGGTCCAGGCGGGCGCGATCGATCCGCCTTACACCGACGAGCGGGCGCTGACGTACGCGCGGCTGGCGGACCGCCGGCGGGCCGGGACGGCAGAGCGGCGGTGACCGCCTGGCGCGGTACGGTGCGGTCATGGCGAGACGTCGTGGATCATGCCCCGACGTAGTCGTGGTGGTGCCCTCGGCGACGATCAGCTGTCGTTCGACGCCCTGTGGGCAGAGCCGGAAGGAGCGCGTGATGAACAGGTACGGCGCGCTGCTGATGCGCCAATGGAGGCGGGCGGACCCGGAGCGGTTCGCGGCAATCCCGGACCCGGAGAGCTTCTTCGCCGAGAAGGGGCGGGAGCTGGAGCAGGAGATCGACGCGCTGGCGACCGCGCTGGCCGGACCGGACCGCCCGGGCGAGAGCTATCTGGAGAAGACGGCCCGGCTCTCGAGCGCGCGGTTCAACGCGGAGTCCGACCTCATCCGGGAGGCGATGATCCCGGAGCCGGACGAGACGGAGACGCCGCTGCCGGCGGAGTGGCGGTCGCTGGCCTGGGAGGACCCGGCCGACGAGTAGCGCCGTTTCGGCCGAGCGCCGATGAGGACCGGCTGCCGCCGTCGGGCGCACAGGGCCGCGCCCGCGCGAACCTCGCGGTCATCCGACTGATCGACGAGCTTCGCGCGCAGGAGCGCGACGCGACGGCAGCGGAGCGCGACGGGGTCCTGGCCCGGTGGTCCGGGTGGGGCGCGTGCCCAGAGCTGTTCGACGAGCAGCGCGCCGAGTGGGCCGAGGAGCGCGCCGAGCTGGCCAGCCTGGTCGGCGAGGACGGGTACGCCGAGGCGCGGCGCACCACGTTGAACGCCCATTACACCCACCCCGAGATCGCCGCGGCGATGTGGGACGTCGCCAGGGGGCTCGGCGTTGCGCGCGGCAGGGCGCTCGAGCCCGGCTGCGGCGCCGGCGTGTTCATCGGCCTGGCGCCCGAGGGCATGGAGATGGTCGGCGTGGAGCTCGACGGCACGACGGCGACGATCGCGCAGGAGCTGTACCCGGACGCGAGGATCATCAACCGATCGTTCGCCGAGAACAGCCGCCGGCTGGCGGCAGGCAGCTTTGACCTGGCGATCGGCAACGTGCCGTTCGGGAAGGTCAGCCTGTATGACCCGCAGCACAACCGAGCGGGCCACTCGATCCACAACCACTTCATCGTCAAGAGCCTGGCGCTGACGAGGCCGGGCGGCCTCGCGGTGCTGCTGAGCAGCCGGTACACGCTCGACGCAGCGAACCCGGCCGCCCGGCGCGAGATCAGCTCCCTGGCTGACCTGATCGGCGCTGTGAGGCTGCCCAGCGGCGCGCACAGGCGCGTAGCGGGCACGGAGGCCGTCACGGACCTGCTGGTCCTGCGGCGCCGCCCCGAGAGCGCACAGCCAGCCGACGACAGCTGGGTCAGGACCGAGCTCGTCGACGTCGACGGCCACGACCTGCGGCTGAACAGCTACCTGGCCCAGCACCCGGAGCAGGTGCTCGGCGAGCTGAAGCTCGCCCGCGGCCTGTATGAGAACCACGAGCTCGTCGTCGACGGCGATCCGAGCGCCGCGGCGGTCGCCGCGCGGATCCGCGCCTGGGGCGCGCGGGTGGCTGAGACCGTCGCCGGCACGCGACCGGTCGGGCCTCGGGCGGAAGACCTGCTGCAGAGGGAGACGGGCGGGGTTGATGGCGGCGTCCTGTTCGCCGAGCCGGAGCCGGAGTTGGTAGAGGCACCGGAAGGGCTGTGGGACGGGCACCTGGTGCCGCTGCCCAGCGGCGAGTTCGCGGTGGTGCAGGACGGACTGCAGGTCCCGTTCGCGACGGCGCGGACGATCCGGGCCGAGCTCCGCGCTCTGTGCGGGCTGCGCGACCGCGCGAGACGACTGCTGCGCGCGGAGGCGGAGAGCTTCACGGACACGCCGGCGATCGACACCGAGCGAGCGCTGCTCCGCGGCGACTATCAGGAGTACGTGCGCCGGTGGGGGCCGATCAACCGCTTCACCGAACGCCGCACCGGCCGGATCGACCCGGAGACCGGCGAGGAGCGAACCGCACGGATCATGCCGCCGGCGGTCAGGGCGCTGCGCGGCGACCCGTTCGCACCGCTCGTGATCGGCCTCGAGGTGTTCGACGAGGAGACCGGCCATGCGCAGCCGGCGGCGCTGCTGCGAGAGCGAGTCGTCGCGCCCCGCGCGCCGGTTCTCGGCGCCGACACCCCACAGGACGCCCTGGCGATCTGCCTGGACTCCCGCGGGCGCGTTGAGCTTGAGACGATCGCGCAGCTGCTCGGAGACACGCCCGAGGGCGCGCGGGCACAGCTGGGCGAGCTGGTGTACGAGACGCCCGACGGGCAGCTGCTCCCGGCGGCCGAGTACCTGTCCGGGAACGTGCGCGAGAAGCTCGATGCCGCCCGGCTGGCCGCGGTCGCGCGCCCGGAGCTGGCGGCGAACGTGACCGCGCTGCAGCGCGTGCTCCCAGCGGACCTGGGCGCCGACGAGGTCCGCCCCCAGCTCGGCGCCGCCTGGATCTCCGAGGACGAGCACCGGGAGTTCCTGCGCGAGATCCTGCGCGATCCCACGCTCGAGGTCGAGCGCGCCGGCGGCGGCGTGTGGGGAGTGCGCGGCAACAACGCAAGCATCGCCGCGCGCAGCGAATGGGGCACCAGCCGGATGGCGGCGCCCGCGATCGCCAAGGCGCTGCTTGAGCAGCGGGTGGTGCAGGTCACGGACGAGGTCGACGACGGCCGCCGGGTCGTGAATCCGGTGGAGACCGCCGCGGCCCAGGAGAAGGCCGAGGCGATCAAGGAACGGTTCGCCGAATGGTGCTGGGAGGACCCCGAGCGCGCCGAGCGGCTGCTGGCCGAGTACAACCGCCGGTTCAACTCGATCGTGCTGCGCGACTACAGCGCGGAAGGCGAGCGGCTGAGCCTGCCCGGCCTGGTCCGGACGTTCACGCCGATGCCCCACCAACGCGCCGCCGTCGCGCGGATCCTGTCCGAGCCGGCGGTCGGCCTGTTCCACCAGGTCGGCGCGGGAAAGACGGCGGACGATGATCATCGGCGCCGGCGAGCTGCGGCGCCTCGGGATGGTCCGCAAGCCGGTGATCGTGGTCCCGAACCACATGCTGGAGCAGTTCACCCGCGAGTGGCTGCAGCTCTACCCGCAGGCCCGGATCCTGGCGGCCTCCAGCGACGACCTGGCGGGCGACAAGCGCCGGCAGTTCGTCGCGCGAGCGGCAGCGAACGATTGGGACGGGGTGCTGATGACCCGCTCGGCGTTCGAGCGGATCCCGCTCTCACCGGACACGCAGGCGTGGTACCTGCGGCGCGAGGTCGAGCAGCTGCGAGTGGCGTTGACCGCCGCCCGCGGGCGTGAGGGACGGAGCCTGACCGTCAAGCGGCTGGAGAAGATGCTGCTGGCCCGCGAGGAGCGGCTCAAGAAGCAGACCGACGCGATCAAGGACGTCGGGATCAGCTTCGAAGAGACGGGGATCGACTACGTGTTCGTGGACGAGGCTCACGGCTACAAGAACCTCGAGACCGTCTCGAACATCCGCGACGCGCAGATCGACGGATCAAAGCGGGCGACCGACCTGCACATGAAGCTGGAATGGCTGCGCTCTCGGCACGGTCACCGCGTCGCCACGCTCGCGACCGCGACACCGATCGCCAACAGCATCACCGAGGCGCACGTGATGCAGCGCTACCTGCGCCCGGACCTGATGGCGGCGGCCGGCGTCGAGCACTTCGACGACTGGGCCGCGACGTTCGGCCAGACCGTCACCGAGATCGAGATGGCCCCGACCGGCGGCGGCAACTACCGCATGAACACCCGGTTCGCCCGATTCCAGAACGTGCCCGAGATGCTGCGCATGTGGCACGTGTTCGCCGACGTCAAGACCGCCGAGGACCTCAGCCTGCCCACCCCGGAGCTCAAGCCCCACCAGGCCGAGGACGGCGCCGAGCGACGCGCACCGAAGACCGTGGTGATCCCCGCCGGCCTCGAGATCACGGCCTACCTGCGCGAGCTCGCCGACCGGGCCGAGAAGGTGCGCGGCCGGGGCGTTGACCCCAGCGAGGACAACATGCTGAAGATCAGCGGCGACGGCCGCCGCGCCGCGCTCGACATGCGCCTGGTGTCCGGTAGGCGCACCGCAGGCGAGTGCAAGCTCGAGCGTGCAACGACCGTTATCGCGCGGCTGTGGCGCGAGAACCGCGGCAACACCTACCTCGACCCGGACAGCGGTCAGCCGTCCCCGACGCCGGGAGGCTTGCAGATCGTGTTCTGCGACCTGTCCACTCCGGCGGAGCGATGGAACGCCTACGCGGAGCTCCGCGCGCTGCTGGCGGCCGAGGGGGTCCCGGAGCAGCAGATCCGATTCGTCCACGAAGCACGCAACGACGCCGAGAAGGGCCGGCTGTTCGCCGCGTGCCGCGCCGGGCACGTCGCCGTCCTGATCGGCTCGACGGAGAAGATGGGCGTCGGGACGAACATCCAGACGCGCGCCGTGGCGCTTCACCATCTCGACTGCCCGTGGCGGCCGGCGGACATCGAGCAACGCGAGGGGCGCATCCTGCGCCAGGGCAACCAGAACCCGCGCGTCGAGATCTACCGCTACGTCGTCGAGCGCTCCTTCGACGCCTACAGCTGGCAGACCGTGGAGCGCAAAGCGAAGTTCATCGCCCAGGTCACGCGCGGCAGGCTCGACGTGCGCTCGATCGAGGACATCGGCGACCAGGCGCTCAGCTACACCGAGGTCAAGGCGCTCGCCTCCGGCGACCCGCTGATCCTCGAGCACGCCCGTGTGTCCAACGAGGTCACGCGGCTGGAGCGGCTGGAGCGCGCGTGGGTCAAGAACCGCGAGCAGCTGCGCTACACGCTCGCATCGGCTGTTGAACGCGAGAAAGCCCGCGGCTATGACGTTGAGGCGATCGAGCGGGCGATCGCCCGCCGAGTGGACACCCGCGGCGAGAAGTTCGCCATGACGATCGGCGCTGTCCACTACACCGAACGAACGGCCGCCGCAGAGGCGCTGATCCGCTGGGCGCAGACCGCGCCGCTCGGCCGCACTGGCGCCGATCGGGCAGCTCGGCGGCTTCCAGGTCAACGGGGTCGTCAAGGTCGACTACGTCAACGGCGGCCGCGAGGCGCACCTCGCCCTGGAGGGAGTCCCGGCGGAGTCGGCGCACGCCACGCTCAGGCATCTGGGCGAGAGCCCGCTCACGCTGCTGCGCCAGCTCGAGCACCGGATCGGCGACCTCGAGCAGCGGCGCACCCGCACGATCGTCAGCCGCCAGCAGGCCGCCCAGGACATAGCCCGCGCCCGCGAGGGGCTGGAGCGGCCGTTCAAGTACGCCGCGGAACTGCAGGCCCACCGCGCCGAGCTGGCGACGATCACCGAGCAGATGCGTGCCGCGGCGCAGTCCGCGCCGGCCTCGGCGGACACGTCGGCGCCGGCCGAGCGCGGCCCGGGCGACACGTCGGCAGTCGACGACGTCGGCGAGCGCGACGACACGTCGCGGCTCGAGCCGCACCCGCCGCGCGACAAGTCGCGTGGGCCCGGGCGCGAGGCGGCCCGCTACCGAGGCGAGGCCGCGGCCGCCCGTGTCGACCCCTCCCGAGGCTCACAGCCATACTCCGCCCGGCGGGCTGGAGCTCTAGGTGCGGTCAGCGTCGGACCTTGCGCCAAATCACCAATAGCTTTGTGTGGGGGAGCCGTAGTGGCGCGGCGGGCGGTGTTCGGGGTTGTGGTGTGCGGGTCTGGGCGTTCGTGAGCCTCGTTGTTGCGGTTTGGGTGTCGTTTTCGGGCAGGGGCCTGCTGGCCGTTGCCGGCGGAGTCGCTGATCGGTGTCGGTGTGCCCGGGGGGGCGGGTCAGGTGAGGGCGGGGAGCGCGCGGATGCGTGTGAGCGCGTCGTCGAAGTCTTGTTGCCAGGGCCAGCGGGCGGGCATCCGGAGTGTCCATTGCCGGGCGGTGCGTGTAGTCGTCCGGGGATTCGGAACAGCCTGCGCGGCGGGTGGCGGCGGTCCGGGTGCGGTCGTGGGGCAGGCCGATCTGGCTGGTCCACCGCCCGAGGTTGTGCGCGAGCGCGGCGATCACCGTCCAGGCGCTGTTGGCGGCGAACTGGCCGGAGGGGAAGTGCTGAAGCGCTTGGTCTTTGAGATCGCGGATCGCGAGTTCGACGACGGCGTGCTCGCGATGCTCGGCCTCAACCAGGAGCAGCGGCTCGGTGCGGTTGGTCGCGAACGCGAAGTACTGCCAGTTGGGGAACAGGTCGGCCTGCGTGCCGACCAGACGTGTGCGACGCGCGATCAGCCTCCAACCATGGAGCTTGGTCTCGGCGATCTGCGCCTCCCGCCTCGGGATAGTCGCGAGCGTGATCCAGTCCGCTTCGGGGATCAGGTCGATCAGCGCGCGGATCGGCTTGCGCTGCTTGACGCCGATCGAAAACTCCAGCTGAGCGTCTGCGTGTTGGCGTGAAGGTCTTCGAGGGCCTCGACAAGCGTCTGGCCGCGACCGGTGAGCGGTCGATAGAGCGGGTCGGCGAGGATCTGCGCCGCCCAGCATCGGTCCCCGAGCGCCACGTCCAGACGAGCCGGGAGGGTGTGGCGGCGCCGGTCCAGGCGCGCGATCACCTCGCCGAGGTCGAGCAGGAGCGCATTGAGGGGCGTGGCGGGGGTGGTAACGGTCATGGCGAGGGAAGGATCGCGCGCCAGCCGGACAGAAAGCTAACAAGCTCACTTGCTAGCAGCGGTGGGGCCTCTAGCGACACGTCGCGGGAGGCCTCGGGCAGCTCCCGCGTACGGGTGCGTCGGGGGACGATCGACAGGTGGCACCGGACCAGCCACCCCGGAGTGTTAGAGGGGCCGCGCCGCAGCGTGGCCGTAGCGAACACCCCGGTCGAAAGGGGGATCCCGGTGGCCGAGGAGCGGCTTGGAGATGAGCGGGGCGAGGCCCGCAGTCAGGCGTCGTCCCTCACGAGGCAGATCGAAATGGGACGGCTGGCGTGAACTACTACAACAACAACTACAACTACAACCGCGGCAGCTCCGAGGAGTTCTGGCTCGTTCCGCTGGCGTGCCTGGCAGCGCTCGGATTCCTCCTGTACTGGGCAGGCCGGCTGGCCGCGATCATCGCCGGCACCGAGCACCTGCACGGCCACGTGCTGGCCGAGTTCACCGCCTTGGGGCACTTCGGCAACCCCTCGGCGGCGTGGCACGCAAACGTGGGCTCGCCCGTCGTCTACTGGCTCCTGCAACTGCTGGCGCTGATCGCCGCCGTGACGCTGGGCGCCGGCGTGTGGTGGCTGGTTCACCACTTGGACGGCCACAGCCCGCGCAGACGACGCGATGATCCGGAGAAAGCGGAGGGGCTCGCGTCGCGCAGAGAGGTTAAGCGCGCCGGGTCCGCGAAGGCGCTGCTGCGCCGTGCTGGCACGCTGCGCCCCTCGGTGGGCAACCCGGCACCCGAGGACGTGGGGATCGCGATCGGGTTCGCCCGTGGCGTGCGGTGCTGGGCAAGCGTGGAGGACTCGATCACGGTGCTGGGCCCGCCGCGGTCGGGCAAGGGCTACCACCTGGTGATCCCAGCGATCCTCGATTACCCCGGGGCGGTGATCACCACCAGTACCCGCGCGGACAACCTCTCGGCGACGATGACCGCCCGTCAGACCGGAGGCCGGCCCGTCGGCGTGTTCGACCCGCAGGGACTCGCCGCGGGCGTGCCGAGCGCGTTGCGGTGGTCTCCCGTGCGCGGGTGCGAGCGACCGCAGACGGCGCTGATCCGCGCCGCGGCGCTGACCGCCAGCGCCGACGAGGGCGTGCAGGAGGGGAACTTCTGGAGACAGCAGACCCAGACCGCGATCCGCTGCCTGCTGCACGCCGCCGCGGTAGGCGAGAGGCCCCCTGCGTCGCTGTATGAGTGGTCGTTGAGTCCGGCGATCGCCCGTGAGGCGGTCAACATCCTCGCGGGCAACGAGCGGGCCATCCGCACGTGGGACAAAGCATTGGACGCGATCGTCTCCGCCGACCAGCGCCAGCGCGACAGCGTGTGGGCGATGGTCGGCAACGCGTTCGCCGCGCTGGCCGACCCGAGGGTGCTCGAGGCGGTCTCGCCCGCCCGAGCGGACCACTTTCACCCTGCCGAGTTCCTGCGCCGCCGCGGCACGCTGTTCCTGCTGGGGACCGCGAGCGGCGCGTCCGCGACCGCAGGACTGGTCTCCGCCCTGATCGAGGACGTCGTCGACGAGGCCCGCCGATTGGCGGCCACGTCCCCGGGCGCGCGGCTGGACCCGCCGCTGGGATTGATCCTCGATGAGGCGGCGAACTACCCGCTCCCGTCGCTCCCTGCGCTGATGTCCGAGGGCGGCGGCACCGGCATCACCACGATGGCGGTGCTGCAGTCGCTCGCGCAGGCCCGAGCGAAGTGGGGCCGCGACGAGGCAGAGGCGATCTGGGACAGCGCGATCGTGAAGATCGTCCTGGGCGGGTCCAGCAACGCGGACGACCTCTCGGACCTGTCACGGATGATCGGCGAGCACACGACCACGGAGCGGTCCCGATCCTGGCAGCGAGGGCAGTGGGAGGCGAGCTACTCGGAGAGCGATCGCGACCGCGCGATCCTGGAGCCGGCGATGATCCGCCGGCTGCCGTTCGGACGGGCACTGCTGCTGCTCCGCTCGGCACGCCCGATCGTCATGCAGATGACCCCGTGGAGCGACCGGCGAGACGCGAGGGCGATCGAGCACGGGCGGCTCGGGATCGAGGAGACCATCCGCGCCGAGGCGTCGCGCGAGCTCGGCCACCATGCGTAATCCACGCCCGGGGCTGCGCTGGTCGCGGCGACGGGTGCAGCGCCGCGAGCTGTACGGCGGGTACATGGATTCGGCCGCCTGGTTCCGCCGCCGCGAGCGGTGGGTGCAGGAATTCACGGCCGCCAACGACGGGCAGGAGCCCGTCTGCGTCGTGTGCGGCGTCAAGTGGACGCTGCGCCACGGAGACCTGCACCACCGCACGTACGCGCGGCTGGGCGTCGAGACGTGGCAGGATCTGGTCCCGATGTGCCGCGACCACCACGATGCCTTACACGCCCTGATGGAGCGCAACCCCGCCTGGCGCAGGCTTCGGCGCGAGCAGGCGACCGACCTGATCGTCGCGTACCTGCGCACGAGGACGCGTGCGGAGAGGAGCCGATAGGTGAGCGAGCAGCCCGAGGACGAGTTCGAATCGCCGGAGGACCCGGGCCCGGACGAGCCGGCCGGTGAGATCGAGTTCGGCGAGGACGACGAGGACGACGGCGCCAGCGCACTCGGCCGGCTGTTCGCCGCCGACGGCCCACCGGACCTCGAGGAGGGCCTGTTCGCGGGACCGCTGTACTGGCCGGCGATCCCCGCGGCGGACATCGAGCGCGAGTTCCGCGACCTCCGCGCATGGGTGCAGGAGCTGCTCGAGCGCTTCGAACATCTCGACCACAAGGCGATCCCACCCTGCTGGTGGCGGCACAACGGCCACGTCGAGGCGCTCCAGGCGCTGCGCGACCACGAACGGATGTCGTACGCGGAGTCATCCCCGGGCCAGGCCGCGACGAGCTGGCACCGCGAGTTTCAGTTCATCGAGGCGCGCCTGCGGGAGTGGACCACCTACTGCGGGTGCGGGCAGGATCACCGCCCGACCTCGCGCCAACCGTGGCTGATCGACGAAGAGGCCTGGGAGGCGCACCTGCAGGCCGAGCGCCAGCGCCGTCAGGACCGCGAGCTGAGCGAGTGAGCGGCGGTGGCAGTGGACCAGCCGACAGCCAGTAGCGAAAGGCGCGGGCGTAAGGCCTGTGCCATGAGCGCTAGGAGGCGGCTGAATGGCAGTCAAGAAGGCATGGGCGAGGAAGGCGGGCGCGGGCGCTCCGTCGGCGAGGAGCCATGAGAGACGGGAACCTGCTGAGCCCAACCCGGGGCGAGGGCGTGGCGCGAGACCTCGCGGAGGGGTGAGGGTTGGCCGAGCCCCGCTATCCGACCTGGCTGGACCGCGTCCCGAAACCGCAGGACGTGCGACGCAGCCTCGCCCACGTCGCAAAGCTCCCGGACCAGGCCGAGTATCTGAACCGGGCGGACGGCGATCAGCGCTTTGCGCTGTGGCTCAGGCTCGCCGACCAGCACGCCGCCGCGGCGGCCCGAGAGACCGGCAAGGCGCCGGTGATCTCCCGGGCACAGTTCCCGTGGCGCGGCGCATACATCTCTTGCTGGTCGCCGCGGGGAGCCGCGGAGGCGGCGCACGACGGCGCGAGCCCGACCGTGCTCCAGGCGCTTCGCCAGGCGCAGCTGACCGGCCGCCCGGCGATCGCCACCGGACCGGCCGAGGTCGACATCGAGATCGCCCAACCGGAGAGCGGACCTGAGCTATGAGCGTCGACTTCGCCGCCGTGCGGGCGCGGCACCCGCTCGCCATCGTGGCCGCGCGCACGGGCTACCCGCTGGCTGACAGCAGCGGCGACGTGTTCGTCGCCTGCCCGATGCCGGGGCACGACGACAGCACCCCGTCGATGCTGCTGCACCTCGACCAGGACCGCTACCACTGCTTCGGGTGCGGCGCCACCGGCGACGTGATCCAGTGGGTTCGCGACATCTACGGTGTCGACACGCGCACCGCCCTGGCGATGCTCGACGCCGACAGCGGCCGATTCCCGGACCCGCCCAGCGGCGCTGTCTCGACGCTGCGCAGCGAGGTGCGCCAGCAGCACCGCATCGAGCAACCCGACCTCGAGCGCACCCCGCCCGAGCGAGTCCGCGCGGCGCTGGCCGCCGCCTGGCGCTACTACACGCTGCCGCGGCTGGCGGAGAAGGCCGCCGCCTACCTCGCAGACCGCGGGATCGACGTCGGCGAGCTCGGCGACGTCGCCGGCCACACCCCCTACAACCCTGACCAGCTGGTGGCCCATCTCCGCAAGCGCGGGTTCACCGACGACGAGCTCGTCGACGCCGGCCTGGCCCGCCGGCGGGACCACGAGCCGGTCACCGACGCCTTCCAGCATCGCATCGTGCTGGCCGTCAAAGACGACCAGGGGGCGGTCATCGGGCTGCTCGGCCGCTCGACGCTCGGCGACGAGCGCAGGATGGCGGCCAAGTACCTCAACCCGCCCCGCACGGTCGTGTACGACAAGAGCACGGCGCTGTACACCCCCGAGCGGGTGCAGCTGGCCGAGGACGGGCAGGTGGTGATCGTCGAAGGAGCGCTCGACGCGCTCGCGATCGCCGCCGCGGCCCGGGCCGCGGGTCTCGGTGACCGCTTCCAGCCGGTCTGTACCTCCGGGCTGGCGTTCAGCGCCAGCCAGATCGAGCAGATCCTGGCGATGCACCCCCGCGCGCCGGTGATCGCACTCGACGGCGACCAGGCCGGACAGCGCGCCGCCGCGCTGCTCGCCGCGCGAATCGCCCAGCACGGGCGCGAGGCCGCGATCGTGAGCTGGCCCAGGGGCGAGGACCCGGCCTCTTGGCTGGCCCAGCACGGCCCGGAGGCGCTGACGGCGGTCACCCGCCGCGGCTGCCTGGAGGCGGACCGGACCGAGCTGCGCCCCCACCACGCAGCCGCCGAGGCGGCAGCGGTCCTGATGGAGGACGCCGGCGGGAGCCTCGACGTCCAAGGTCGCGGCCGCGCTAGCGCCCGCCGGCGCGGATGACCGACACCGCCGCGGCGCGGTACGCCGAGCACGCAGCGCAGGCGATCGCCCCCGTGGTGGTCGCCGCCGCCGCCAGCGTCTCCAGCGACAACCGCGGCCGCGTCAACCACGTGATCGAGACCGTCGCCAGCTACGGCGCCCGGTTCCCGACCGCCGCGCAAGTCCGCTACGTCGAGCTCGCGGTCCAGGACATCGAGCGCCGCGACCTCGCGCCGGGAGCGTGGGCAGAGCGGCAGATCAACAGCCGGCTCAGAGCAGCTGGAACCGAACGCAGAGGTGAGCGTCAGCGGGGCAGTCGTCGGGCCGGTCCGCGCGAGCGGTGTCTGAGCCAGCGAGACGGAGAGGGAGGTGCGGAGCTTTGGCGGATCACTCGCTGACGCTATCGGGCGATCCCGGCGTGATCGAGGGCCGCGGCCCAGGACCCGAACCGGCTGCGGATCAGCTTCACTCCCGGCCGGCGCCGATCGGCCGTCCACGCATGGATCGTCGGCGCGGCACCGACCTCTCGCACATAAGAGCGCAGCGCCGCGAGGACCTCGCTGTCGCTCGGCCGGCGCGGCGCCGGCGCCGGTGCCGGCAGCCCCGCCAGCGTGAGCGCGGCGCGCCACGACCCGCAATGGCGGATGATCGTCTCGGCCGCGGGCAGCCCGCCCACGGCCTTCCACGCGCTTGAGCTTGGCGAGCCGCCATGCCTTTCGCGGTAGGCGCGCAGCGCCTCGACAATCCGCTCTTCGGTCGTGGGCGGCGGGTTCCCTGGCTCCAGGCCCGCGGCCAGGAGCGCTTCGCGCCACGAACCGAACCGGGTCACAACGAGCGCGGGCGACGGGTAACGGCCCAGCGACCCCACGCGATCCATCGACCGAGGGGGGCGGCCGTGATCGCGCGCGTACCGGCGCAGCCCCTCGAGCAGCTCCTCGTTGGTCCACGCGCGCCGGACGAACCGCGGCTCGAGCCCAGCCGCGGCTAGCGCGGCGTTCCACCCCCCGAACCGGCTGGCGATGACCTCCCGGTCGGGACTGGCGTCCCACTCGGTCGAGGACGGCACCAACTCATGCGCCGCGGTCCAGGAAACGAGCGCCTCGATGATCTCCTCGTCGCTCCATGAGCGCGGTCGCGGGCGATCCAATCCGCAGGCCTGCAGCGCCGCGTTCCACGACCCGTACCGGGAGATCACGTGACTCCGCGGTGGGAAACGCGGGCACTCGCGCTCCCAGCGCGGATGGCCGCCCTGATCGCTCGGCCGCCAGTCGACGATCGCCGGGGCTCGACCCTCCAGTCGAGCCCACGCGCGGATGGCCTCGACGATCTCCGCGTCGGTGAACACGCGACCCCATCGCGTCCGATTGCGGCTCGAGCAGCGTCGACACAGCTCGGCCTCCCTTGCGAGGATCGGCTCCCCGCACGCGCACAGGTGGGCGTTCATGTAGCGGCGGGCTGTGTCAACCGCAACGCCGAGCAGCTCGGCGATCTCCGCCCACGGCACATGATCGGCTCGCAAGCGGCCAGCCGTCGCGACGCGCTCGGCGAACGGAATCTGGATCGGCGGCAGGGCCTTGAACCCCGCAGCCAGCAGCAGCCCACGGAAGCCTCCGAGATGGCGGTGTACGACGGCCGTCGACGGCCATGCCGGGTGCTCCCGCTCCCACTTGTCGGCGAGGGTCGACGATCCCGCCGGCACTCGTTCCCGGGGCCCCCAGTCGTAGTACGACGGCGGCGCGCCGGTTCGCGCCGCCCACTCGCGGCACGCCGCAACGACCCGCTCCGGGTCCCACGTCCCCGGGTCCACGAACCACCGCTGCCGCGGGGGCGTCGACGGACGGCGCCGATGGCGAACAGCCGAACTTCGGGCCGAGGTCACGGGGTAGAGAATCTCACGTCGCGCCGTCATCGCCCTGCGCGGAGTTCGGTGATGTCCGGGCTGCGATCGGGGCGCGACGACGAGCTCATGGCCGAGATACGACCTTTGGTTATCTGACGCTGTTGATGGCGTTCGGTTCCGGCCAGCTGGTCGCGCCCTGGTGGTGGCCTTTCGGCGATGAGCTGATGTTCTCCGACGGCACGCTCACAACGACCGGGCACTGGCGCGGATGGTGCTGCTTCTGGGACCACCCGCTGGTGCGCATGTTCCTCGAGGCCGACCAGCTCGGCGATTCAGAGGACGAGGGCGAGCATCGGCTGCTCGTCGACCGCTACCTCGGCACGCTCGACATCGGGCTCGCTCGCGATGTCGATCAGCTGCTCGCCACACCGCCCTCAGAGGTTCACGCGCTGACCGCGCACCTTCCGGACGCGAGGCGCGGGCGCTGCTGGAACGAGCGCTCGACGACGGCCAGGCCGAGCGCGAGCACGCACGAAGCGCCGAGCAGCTGGAGGCCGAGGTAAGCGCCTGGGATCGGCGCGAACAAGAGCTGCTCGAGCAGCTGAGGGTCTTGCTAGACGGCGCGCTGGAGGCGGTCTGCGAGCTTCCCGACCGTGCGGCATCGCCGTCGCCTGCGGATTAGGTAGGCGTCTAGCCAGGACAAGCCGGACGGTACGGCGCCGACGCCTGTTCCAGCAGCCAGGCATCCGGCCGTCGTGTTCCGCGTCAGCCAGCGACACGTCTGGCCGAAGGAGCCGGTGATGCCGCTGCGAGCCACCCGCCCGATCGCGACCGGCGACGGCTGGGACGTCACCGGCAGCGGCGATCTACGTCCCTGCCCGCGCCGGGCTGGAGGACGTGCAGCATGGGTCGATCATCGAGAACCCGTGGCGCCAGCCACTCGGGCCAGTGGCAGACTCGGCGATCGTGCCGAGGCCGACGGACCACAACCACGAGTGCTCGTTACCCGCGTTGCGCTGGATCGCCGACGAGGAGCTGGTCTACGACGTCGCGACGAATACGATGCACCGGCCGGGCTGCGATCAGCTGGCAGCTTCTCAGGGCCTTACAAGCGTTGCGGCCGGCGAGTCGTTGGAGCTGGTCTGGGCGCCCCGAGTCTGCGGGTGCGGCCAGACGTGACGCTGGCTCTCGGCGGAGTGCGCTCTTCTGCTGAACAGCGCCGCAGGAGCGCTCTATAACCGTCATTATGTATAGAATCCCTGGAAATAGTGCACTTCTACGGGATGGCTTATGTGAACTCATCGATCGGCGGTGGGTTGATCTGAGCCGCGCCGCTGTCGCCGTGCGGGGAGGGTCGGCGCGGCCCGCGGACACCAGCCGAGCCCCCGCGACCGCCTGAAGGCCTGAAGTACGGGGGCGTCTGGGAGCATGGACCCTCTGTGGCGAGTGCTTTCACGCGACTGCATCCGCGCGGAAGACCTCCGCGATGGACCTGCGTGAGAGGCCGCCGAAGTCGAACTCAGTGTGCTTATGATCAAGGAAGCGGTAGCTCTCAAAGAACTGGCGTCTCCCCGGCCTCGTTGTTCGGTAGTCGACAACCTTGATTCGTGACTGCGACCAGGGCCAGGAGTCGGGATGTTCCAACGCATGCGAGTGCCCAGTGGAGAGCTCGTACAGGACCTGTTTGGTATACGGGTCGCCGAGAGGGAGCGAGTAGCCGATGACAGCGAGCGCCCCCCACGTCGTCGAACTGCGGGTTATCCCGTTCCAGAATTCACGGAGCGGGGCGCCGTAGTAAAGCTTGGCCTGGGAGGGCGTAGAAGTAGCGGTGCGGCGCTCCACCACGTGTTGAACTCGGCATAGTAGGGGTCCGGCTGCGCGAGGACGTAGACGTCGCTGAGCGGATCGTCGTTGGGCCTCGGTCCCTCGACAAGAGCATGAGTGAGCGTGCATGGTGACGAACCGAATACCTTGTTACGGTCGCGGAGCCCTGTGCGTGAGTCGTCATCAAGGTCCGATCTCGGGAGTTCGTAGTACTTGTGGAAATGCGCGCGGCTGACCCAGTCGATTGACCCATGAATCCTTGAGGACGACCACCTCCTCCTCGTCTCGGTCAGAGTCGACATACGAGAACGTGGGGTAGCACGCGCTGTAGCGATGGGGGAAGCGACGGTAGGGCACGCCTGCAGCCTCAAGTGATCGCTCAAGGATGAGGTCGTAGTTGAACGTCACGACGACATCTCCGCCACGCAGCCGCCGGGCGAAGTCGATGTAGAGATCAGGAACCGCATCCGGGCGCGGCGTCATCCGGTTCAGAACCGCTCCGATGCCCCAGCGGAGCATCAGCTGGTCCTCGTTGCCCTCGTCAGACCAGGTGTCGCTGCCACGCAGCCCGAGAACGTGTTCGTGGTCTAGATAGGTTGCCAACTCTTCGAAGTTCAGCTTCTCAGGCGACTCGCCAGTGGTGGCGGCAAGGTAGGAGCGGTACCGGTCAATCGACTTGTCCAGCTTGGTCCCTCCTACCCCGGCTGAAAGGCGAACTTGATTTAGGACGGGCTGGAGATCATCAGCGAGCGGCAGGCCAGCAGGCCTTGAGAAACCGGCTCCGAGAAAGAAGAGGCGAGGCCCATGGAGGACCGCGTCACCCATGGAACGTCGTCGCGAGCTCGCTTCGCTATTGGCCTGCTGTGGGTCCAAGACGAGAACGGTGTCCGGCTAAGGTCGATTTGGTGATAGACGGAAGCGTGCCACCAGAAATCAGTCAGGTACTCGATCGCACTCGCACATGCAGGACCGACCCACAGCTGCACAAGTGTCGTGCCAGCGTTGATCGGGTAGCGGAGCAGGCCCCGGCGTCGTACCTGGTCGCTCTCCGATGCGGCCGTTCTCGAACAAGGAACGTTGTCTATCTCGAATGGTCCCGCGGAATCGGTGCTGGGGCTAATTCTCGAGCGGGTGACACCGCCCAGCGCTTGCGCAGCATTCCGCAAGAGCGCGGCAACGGTTTGCCCGCGTGAGCGCCCAACCACTCGGCTGACAAGGATCCCGCCGGAGCGCCGTGAGTCCTGTATCTACCCCCGACGTCGCGCGACCCAGCCGACTGCTTTGCCGTCGCGTCGCTTGTCGACGTCATGGACGATCCTCGGGCGGTAGCCAGTTCGGTGGGATGCCGAGCCGCTGGCGCATCTTCCACTTCACCCAGACAACCCCCGTCGAGCGGAACGCGCCCGCGAGCTGCGCGATCGTGATGCCGACCTCGCTCGCGACGAGGACCGCGAGCCCGCGGAGCGGGTCGTGCGTGATGCCCTCGCCGACCGACACCGTCCACGCACTGCCCTGAGTTACGAGCCGCGCGAGCGTCGTCCCGCGGATCGAGCCCGGCACGGGGACGACCTCGGTCATCGCGAGCTGCTCGGCGAACATCGCCTCGGCGGAAACGATCGCGCGCCTGGCGCTGCGGCCGCCAGCGATCGAACGAACCCTCGCCGAACGGCACGACGCGCCCGCTCATCGAGGCGAAGAAGACGTCCTGAAGATCGTCGGCTGATCTGATCGGGACGCCGCGGATCAAGCCGAGCGCGTCGACCGGGTCGCGCCGTTTCACGCAAAGTCGCCCGCGTACATCCCCAGCGCCTCGCGCGGCACGGTGCAGGACGTCCGCGGCCGTGCCCGTCTCGCGCTGGACGACCGTCGTTTCGAGGGTGTACAGAACGGCCACTCGCTTCGCCTCTGGTCCTCCCGGTGAGGATCAGACGATATTGCCCGGCGAGGACGAGGCGGAGGGTGACGCCGCTCACGCGGCAGTCTGAGCTTCGGTCAGGCTCTAGCTCTCCCCGCTGCCGCACCAGCACATCCACCTCTACGGCCACTACCCGTTCGACCTCGCCAGCTGTCCCGACGGGCACCGGCCCCTGAGAACCCCGGCGACGCCCGGCGCGCCAGCGCCAGACACGCCGAACCGCGTCTAACGTAAACCGGACAAATTGCGCCGTTGCTACCGGGAGGCCGATGGTGCGGCGTCGGGGCTGTGCTGGCGGCATAGGCTTTGAGCGGCCGTTCGCCACAACGGAGGACGCCACCACGCCATGGCTGACGCCGTCATCGACAACCCCATCCTCAACTCGCCGTTCGACGAGCCCGAGCGCCACTGGAAGTTCGAGCGGATGGAATCACGAACGAGATCGTAGACGGGCGTCGTGTCTCGTCGTATTTCATGCCGATACCGAAGAGCAAGCGCGGCGGCGACCAGCTGCAATTCGAGACCGAGTGGACCTCGGACCGGATCGAGGAAAACCGAACGATCAACCGGATCCGCGAGCGTGTTGGTCTCTGGCGCCGCGGCGGATGGCAGGGCGTAACCCCCACGACCAGACGACTGCTCGAGTACTGGACCGATTCGACACGCGACCGCAAGCTCTTTTTCGCCCAGATCGAAGCGGCCGAGACCGCCATCTACATCGGCGAGATCATCAACAAGGGCGCCCACCAGGACGCGTGGATCGCGAACTTCCTCCGGGAGGCGGCGACCGACGCCAATCCCGGCCTGTTCCGCGTTGCCGTGAAGATGGCGACCGGACCGGCAAGACCGTCGTCATGGCGATGCTGATCGCCTGGCAGGCGCTGAACAAAGCCGCCAACAAACAGGACGCGCGCTTCTCCGACGCCTTCCTGCTCGTGTCGCCCGGCATCACGATCCGCGATCGGCTGCGCGTGCTCCTGCCCGAGAGCCCGGCAACTACTACCGAGAGCGCGACCTGATCCCACCCGGTGAACAGGAGCGGCTCGGTCAGGCGCGCATCGTGGTCACCAACTTCCACGGCTTCCTGCTGCGCGACCGCTCCGGCACGCCCAAGGTCACCAAGCAGGTGCTGGCCGGCCGCACCGGATCGCCCAACCTGCTTCAGGAGACCCCGGAGCAGATGGCTCGCCGAGTCTGCCGAACGCTCGGAGGCAAGCGGGGGATCATCGTCATCAACGACGAGGCCCACCACTGCTACCGGCATCGCATCGGCGGGGAAGCCGAGGACTTCTTGCCCGACGCGCGCACGGCCGAGAGCAAACAAGAGGTCAAGGAGCGCGAGGAGGACGCTCGGATCTGGATCAGCGGCCTGGAGGCGATCAACGCCAAGTACGGCATCAAGATCGTCTACGACCTGTCCGCCACGCCTTTCTTCTCGCGGGCTCAGGCTATCCCGAGGGCGCCTTTTCCCATGGGTCGTGTCGGACTTCGCGCTCATCGACGCGATCGAGGCGGGGATCGTCAAGGTGCCGCGCGTCCCGGTGTCCGACAACGCGGGCGCCGACACGCCGACCTTCCGCAACCTCTGGACGCACATCCGCAGAGACCTGCCAAAGCGAGGCGTGCGCCAGCAGAACCTCACCGACCAGCGCCGACTTCCCGCTGCTCTGGAGGCCGCGCTTCGCACGCTCTACGAGAACTACGAGCAGTCCTTTGAGCAGTGGCGGGCGATGGAAGCCGAACACCGGGCCGGCACCACGCCGCCGGTCTTCATCGTCGTCTGCAACAACACGAGCGTCTCCAAGCTCGTCTTCGACTGGATTGCCGGCTGGGAGCGCCAGATCGGCAACGACGGCAAGACGGTCGCCGGTCAAGGGCGCGCTCCCGCTGTTCTCGCAACGTCGACGAGGATGGCAACTGGCTCGCGCGGCCGAACAGCATCCTCGTCGACTCCGCGCAGCTGGAGTCCGGGGAGGCGATGTCGACCGAGTTCAAGAAGGCGGCCGCCGCCGAGATCGAGCGAGTTCAAGGAGGAGTACCGCCAGCGCTTCCCCGGTCGTGACGCGGACGAGCTGACCGACGAGGATCTGCTGCGCGAGATCATGAACACGGTCGGCAAGCCCGGGAAGCCTCGGGGAGCACATCCGATGCGTCGTCTCCGTGTCGATGCTGACCGAGGGCTGGGACGCCAACACCGTGACGCACATCCTCGGCGTCCGGGCGTTCGGGACGCAGCTGCTCTGCGAGCAGGTGGTCGGGCGCGGGCTACGCCGCCGCTCGCTACGCGGTCGGCGACGACGGCCGGTTCGTGCCGGAGTACGCCGAGGTGTACGGCGTGCCCTTCAGCTTCATCCCGACGGGCGGCAGCGCCGGTCCCGCGCCGCCGCCACGGTGCATCGCGTCCGGCCCTCGAGGAGCGTGCCGACAGGGAGATCACATTCCCGCGCGTGACCGGATATCGACACGAGATCGAAGGGCAGCGCCTCACCGCGGTGTTCACCGACGCCAGTCGGCATGACGCTGTCGACCAAGGACGTGCCCTCCAAGACTGAGTGCATCCGATCGTCGGCGAGAAGAAGACGCACACGCTCGACGAGCTCCGACAGCGCCGCCCACAGGAGGTCGCGTTCGCGATCGCCAAGCGGGTCCTCGAGCGCGACTACCCCGACCAGCCGTGGCTGTTCCCGCAGCTGCTGCGGATCACACGCGACTGGATGGGCGCCTGGGTCACGCTCAAGGACAACACGTTCGTTCAAATGCTCCTGCTCGCCCAGCATGCCGAGCGCGCGAGCGAGCACATCCAGGCCGCGATCGTGCGCGCCGACGAGGGGCAGCGTCGCCTCAAGCCAGGCTCGCGCCCTACGACCGAGTCGGATCGACGCGCGCCGTCGACTTCGACACGTCCAAGCGCGTCATGCCCACCAATCCCAAGCGCTGCCACGTCTCCGACGTGGTCGCCGACTCCGGACTGGGAGCACACGGTGGCCGAGCGACTCGAGGAGATGGACGAAGTCGCGCCTATGTAAAGAACGACCATCTCGGGTTCGTGATCCCATACACGCACCAGGGACGCCCGCACGAGTACCTTCCCGACTTCATCGTGCGGATCGACGACGGCCACGGCGAAGACGACCTGCTCAACCTGATCGTCGAGGTCTCCGGCCAAGCGCTCGACGCCAAGCAGGCGAAGTGCGACGGCCGCGCGAACTCTCTGGGTACCGGCCGTCAACAACCTCGGCGAGTTCGGCCGCTGGGAGTTCATCGAGATCGGCGACCCATGGGCCGTGCAATCGGCGATCCGCGACCTCATCCACCAGACGAGCATGGAGTCCGTGCCGGCATGACTCCGCCCAAGGGACCGAGAAGCAAGAAGGGCGCCGACGCCGGTTGAGACGATCCGCCACAAGGACAAGCGGACGAACATCCCGACCAACGAGCTCCGCGGTTCGTCGAGGACGAGGAGAAGCGCCCGAAGCCGACCTCTATCCGCGCGATCGCGTCGCTCGACCCGCAGCTCGTCTGGAGGGCAAGGACGAGCAGGACGCGGGGACCTCGCGGTGCCGACGGTGCCGATCTACATCCAGGAGAAGATCCAGCCCCGCGGCGCTGATCGAGAACCTCCGCCAGACGCCGCCGACGGATGAACCCGAGCCCGAGCTGAGCCTGTTCGACGACTTCAACGGCATCGAGTTCGAGGAGCTCGTCGACTTCTACCGGCACGAGCAGAATTGGTCGAACCGCCTGATCCTCGGCGACTCGCTGCTCGTGATGACCTCGCTCGCCGAGAAGGAGGGGCTCAGGGGCAAGGTCCAGACGATCTATCATCGACCCGCCATACGGGATCAAGTTCGGGTCCAACTGGCAGGTCTCCACGCGGAAGCGCGATGTCCGGGACGGCAAGCTCGAGGACGTCACGCCGCCAGCCCGAGCAGATCCGGGCGTTCCGCGACACATGGAAGCACGGGATCCACTCCTATCTCGCCTACCTGCGCGATCGATTGGCCGTGGCCCGCGAGCTGCTCGCGGAGACCGGCATCGTCTTCGTGCAGATCGGCGACGAGAACGTCCACCTCGTGCGATCCGTGCTGGACGAGGTCTTTGGCGCGGAAAACTTCATCAGCAGATCACGTTCGCCAAGACCGCGGGCGCAACGGCCGACTTCCTGCCGGGAACGCTCGACTACATCGTCTGGTACGCGAAGGAGCGCGCGCAGGCGAAGTACCGGCAGCTCTATTCGAACACAAAGACACTTGGTGGCCAGGGCGCGGCTAAGTATGACCAGAGTCGAGCTGAGCGACGGGACCAGGCGGCCCATGACGCCGGACAGAACGGCAGACCCGTCGACTCTGCCGACGGGCGCGAGGCCGTACCGTCTTGACAATCTCACGAGCCGAGCATGGGCCGCCAAAAAGGTGAAGGTGCGGCCTCATGGTTCAAGGTCGACGGTCGACGAGCGCGCCAGTCGATCCCGGCACGCTCGGTGGAAGACAAACGAGGCGGGCATGGAGCGCCTACGTCTTGCGCGCCGCGTGCAGGCACCAGCAAGACGCTCTCGTACGTGCGGTTCATCGATGACTTTCCTGCGTTCTCACCTGACAAATCTTGGATGGACATCGGGGATCCGGAGCCGAGCGGACCGAAGGTATACGTCGTACAGACGAACACAAAAGTCGTAGAGCGCTGCATACTGATGACCACCGATCCCGGTGACCTCGTGCTAGACCCGACCAATGGAAGTGGGACGACCGCCGTCGTCGCCGAGCAATGGGGTCGACGTTGGATCACTATCGACACATCTCGGGTGGCCATCGCGCTGACGCGCACCCGACTGGCCGCGCTGGGCTGCCGTACTACCTACTCGCAGACTCGCCAGCGGGCGCGCGCAAGGAGGAGGAGCTCATCGGTCGCCCTGCGCGCAGACGGCGTTCGCCGACGACGTTCGCAAGGGCTTCGTCTACCGGCGGGTCCCGCACATCATGCTCCGCGATATCGCCCAGAATCCCGACATCCGTGAGGGCATGCCGCACGCGGAAATCGAGCAGGCGATCGCTCGCCACAGCGACCAGGAGCTGCTGTTCGACCAGCCGTACGAGGATCGCCGGATCGTCCGTGTCTGCGGGCCGTTCACCGTCGAGAGCCTGTCGCCGCACCGCGTGATCTCAGACGAGGCCGGCCCGGCGCCGAGCGATGTGCCGGCCGTCGGCGGAGTCCTTCGAGAGCACCGTACTGAGCAACCTGCTCAAGGCCGGGGTTCAGAACCAGGTTCGCGAGCAGCGACTCAAGTTCGACTCGTTGGAGCCATTCGCCGGTGAGTGGATCGCCGCTCGGGGCACGTTCACGGACACGGACGGCGAGATGCGCCAGGTCGCGGTCTCGCTCGGACCCGAATACGGCACGGTCGGCGCCGACCATGTTCGCGAGGCGGCCAAGGAGGCGGTCAAGGGCGTCGGGCTTCGACCTGCTGCTCGTCTGCGGGTTCGCCTTCGACGCCGCCAGCCCGGAAACCGCGCAGGAATTTCGACCCGACACAGTGGAGGATGGGCAGTGACGGCGGAGGAACGCAAGTTCGGCAAGCTGCCGGTGCTGCTCGTCCGCATGAACCCTGACCTCTCGATGGGTGAAGACCTGCTGAAGCAGACCGGCGCCGGGAACCTGTTCACGGTCTTCGGCGAACCCGACGTGCAGATCGATCGCACCAGCGACGGCATGATCGAAGTCGAAGTGCGCGGCGTCGACGTCTATGACCCGACAACCGGCGAGATCCGCTCCGATGACACGGACGCGATCGCCTGCTGGTTCATCGACACCAACTACAACGGCGAGAGCTTCTTCGTCCGCGACGCCTACTTCACGGGAGCCAACGACCCGTACAAGCGCCTGCGCCAGGCGCTCAAAGCCGAGATCGACGAGGAGGCCTGGGCGTCGCTCTACCGGACCCGTAGCCGTCCGTTTGCTCCGCCGGCTACCGGAACGATCGCCGTGAAGATCATCAACCACCACGGCGACGAGGTC